>JAZHVT010000012.1:0-55586 GCA_036453145.1 Eubacteriales bacterium | reverse complement strand
TATTTTATCACTTCGTACCGTTTCTGTCAACAGCTTTTTGATTTTATTTTCGGAAGAGTTCTGAATGTTCATTCTCTTCCTGTCCGCCCGGATGTCACGGTCAGGTGCTCCGTTTGGCGAACGAATGATATAATATCAGCTTTTTCTGGCCGCGTCAACATAAAATTTCATTTTCTTCGAAAAATCATTGCAATTCACACGCTGTCAGACCTCGGTAAGCGATCTGTGATATCAGGAGTGGTGAGAGCGTTATCCGGAATCGCCTGCAGTCACAGAGAGCAAACCGCTGCCGCGGTATCTTCCTCTGTGAGTGTCAAAAGCCTCACAAAGAGCGAAGCTTCCGCTTCTCTCCTGTGAGGCTAATAGTGACATTTATGCTTTCAGTACATACTGAATTGCTTCTTTAACGCTTGCAACCGGCACCAGTTTGATACCCTCGGCCTGCTTCAGCTGACGCATGTTGGCCTTCGGAACGATGGCCGTATCAAATCCGAGCTTTCCCGCCTCACGGACCCGAAGCTCCGCCCGGCTGACAGCTCTGACTTCGCCGGACAGCCCGACCTCGCCAAATGCAATGACCTTGTCACCGATCGTGACATCCTTGTAGCTCGATGCAATGGCCAGAACGATCGCGAGATCAACAGCCGGCTCATTCATCCGGATACCGCCTGCTATATTGATGTAGGCATCACAGTTCCCGAGCCCAAGTCCGCACCGCCTCTCGAGGACAGCCATAAGCAAATTCACACGGTTATAATCGGTTCCCGCCGCAGTGCGTCTGGGCAGGCCAAAATTCGTCCTGCAGACAAGTGCCTGCACCTCGATGAGGAGCGGTCTTGTGCCCTCGAGCGAGCACGAGACAACAGAGCCCGATGCTCCCTCGGGCTTCCCGCTCAGCATATATTCTGACGGATTCGGCACCTCCGCAAGTCCCGTGTCCCTCATTTCGAAGACGCCAATCTCATTTGTCGACCCGAAACGGTTCTTTGCTGCTCTCAGAATGCGGTAAGAGGCACTTCTGTCCCCTTCAAAATAAAGAACGGTGTCCACCATATGCTCAAGAACTCGGGGACCTGCGACGGCTCCGTCCTTCGTCACATGACCGACGATAAAAATCGAGATATTCAGAGATTTCGCGATCATAAGCAGAATGCCCGTCGCCTCTCTGACCTGAGACACAGACCCGGGTGCGGACGCGACATCGCCGCTGAACATCGTCTGGATCGAATCAATCACGCAGATATCCGGTCTGATCTCCTCGATAACTTCCCGGATCGACCCGAGGTCCGTCTCCGCAAGAAGAAGCATAGAATCTGAAATCTCTCCGATTCTCTCCGCCCGCATGCGGATCTGCTGAACAGACTCCTCGCCGGAGACATAGAGAACTGTTTTCCCCGCTGCCGCAAGGTTTCTGCATACCTGCAGAAGCAGTGTTGATTTTCCGATGCCGGGATCACCTCCGATCAGCATCAGCGATCCCTGGACTATGCCTCCTCCGAGAACCCGGTCCAGCTCCTTTATGCCGGTCGTCGTTCGCGACGCGGACTCCAGCGACACCTCATTGAGCTTCACGGGCCGGTTTCCGGACGTATTTCTTCTCGCGGATCCCGCCGCCTTGCGATCCGTTACCTTCTCCTCGACAAATGTATTCCATTCGTGGCAGGACGGGCACTGCCCCATCCATTTTGAGGATTCATATCCGCAGTTCTGACAGAAAAACACACTTTTCGTTGAAGATTTTGCCATTCTTTTCTCCCGACCGGACATAAGACCGACGGGTCATGTCCCTCCATGGGCCCTTAATCAGGCCTCCTTCTCGACTCTGACCTTTACGCCGCCTTTTCCTGCCAGCTCAACGCTGAAGGACACCTTTCCGCCCAGATTTGTCTTCTGGACATCACGGCGGACATTGTCAATAAAGATCACATAGTCTGTCTCCGGCTCGCCTTCAACCGTGATCATGGCGTCCTCCGGGCCCTCAACCGTAAATTCGATTCCGTTTGCCTTCTCCTTCAGATGACTGACGGCTGTTCCCGGTTCCGATTCGTACACGAACATCTCATTCTTCTCGAGGCGGGTAATCTCGTTGAAGGTCTTGACCTTGTAGAGATCCCCCTCGTGCTCGAAATCCGATTTCTTTGTCTTCTGGCCAAGCTCGTAATTGCCGAAGCTGATAGTACCGTCTGACTCTGTGCGGATCAGTTCCTTCACTACTGACATGATGTATTTTCCTCCTTATAGTGCGGTACGCTGCTCTGATAATCAGAAAATGAAGCGCGCACCAACTGATTAGCTGATGACTGTATTGTACTATAAACGCCGCTCATTTGGCGAATATTATTTTTCTTTCGCGTTCTCGCTGGCAGAGGTAAGTGAAATATTTCCATCCTTTACAGAAACCGTCACGTGTCCTCCTTCATGGACCTCCCCGCGGAGAATCATCTCCGACAGCGGATTCTCGATCTCATTCTGGATGACGCGCTTCAGCGGACGGGCACCGAATTTCGGTGAGAATCCCTTCTCCGCAATATATTTTCTGGCGGCCGGCGTGAGCTTCAGCGTGATATTCATCTGGTCCTTTGCGCGCTTCTTCAGCGTTCCGAACATCAGCGCAGCGATTTCCCCGACTTCCTCCTGCTTTAACGGATGGAACACGATAATCTCATCGATGCGGTTCAGGAATTCCGGCTTGAAAATGCGCTTCACCTCTTCCATCACGCTGCTCTTCATCGACTCATAGTCCTTCTGCTCATTGTCGCCCGCACCGAAGCCGAGATGCTTCGGCTCCATAATCGATTTGGCTCCCGCATTGGACGTCATGATAATGCATGTATTCTTGAAGTCCACCCTGTGGCCGTGCGCATCTGTGATATGGCCCTCGTCAAGGACCTGAAGCAGAATATTAAAGACATCCGGATGTGCCTTTTCAATCTCATCGAACAGAATAACGCTGTACGGGTGACGGCGGACCTGCTCGGAAAGCTGTCCGCCCTCCTCGTAGCCGACATATCCCGGCGGCGAACCGATCAGCTTCGACACACTGTACTTCTCCATATACTCCGACATATCGACCCGGATCATGTTCTGCTCGGAGCCGAACACAGTCTCTGCCACTGCCTTGGACAGCTCGGTCTTTCCGACACCGGTCGGTCCCAGGAACAGAAAGCTTCCGGTCGGCCGGTTCGGATCCTTGAGTCCGACACGGCCGCGCCGGATTGCACCGGAAACTGCCTTGATGGCCTCCTCCTGGCCGATAACCCGCTTGTGGAGCTCTTTCTCAAGGTGCATGAGCCGCTTTGACTCCGTCTCCGCGAGCTTTGCGACCGGAATTCCTGTCCAGTCCGCGACCGTTTCAGCGACCGTCTCCTCCGTCTCAACAAGCGCATGGCTCACATTTTTTCTGCGGCGCTCATGTCTTCGCTCGAGCATCTGTTCAAGCGACGTCTGCTCATCCTGGAGCGTCTTCGCCTGATCAAAATTGCCGAGAAGAACCGCGTCCTCCTTGGCAGTCTTCAGCATCGCAAGCTTTTCATTTTCATCACTGCGCCCGGCATGGTTCTGCGCGTCCTTCTGTCCGTGCTTTCTGCCATAATCGCCGATCCTGACTCTCGATGCGCTCTCGTCGATCAGATCGATAGCCTTGTCCGGCAGTCGCCTGTCATTGATATAGCGCTCAGAGAGCCGGACAGCGGCCGTGAGCGCCTCGTCCGTGATCGTCACACCATGATGCTTCTCGTAATAGGGACGAAGTCCCTTCAGAATCTCAACAGCCTCCTCCTCCGTCGGCTCCTCGACGGTGACCGGCTGAAAACGCCGCTCAAGTGCGGTGTCCTTCTCAATGTGCTTTCTGTACTCATCGATCGTCGTCGCGCCGATGATCTGGATCTCCCCGCGAGACAGAGCCGGCTTCAGGATATTAGACGCATCAAGCGCTCCCTCTGCGCCGCCGGCCCCGATAATCGTATGCAGCTCGTCGATAAACAGAAGAATATTTTTATTTTCTGCCACCTCACGGATCACATTCTTGATCCGCTCCTCGAATTCACCGCGGTATTTTGTCCCCGCAACCATACCGGACAGGTCGAGCATGACAAGCCTCTTGCCCTGCATGGAATCCGGAACGTCACCCGCTGCCATCCGCTGAGCAAGTCCCTCCACAACAGCAGTTTTTCCAACGCCGGGCTCGCCGATCAGGCACGGATTGTTCTTCGTGCGCCGCGAGATAATCTCCATGACGCGGAGAATCTCGCGATCTCTGCCGATCACGGGGTCCAGCTTTCCCTGCGCCGCAAGCTGCGTAAGATCACGGCTGTATTTATTGAGTGTCGCTGTCTCCGGGGCCGCGTCCTTCAGGAATTTGCCGTTCATCAGGTCCTCGGCGTTCAGGCTTCCATCCGTATTCATAGCAGCCAGCGTGTCCGCGAACAGCTTCCGGATATCAACACTCATGGAGTGAAGGAGCCTCGTGGCCACGCACTCCGTGTCCCGCAGCATGACAAGCAGGATATGCTCCGTGCCGGCCTCATCGCTTCCGAGCATGTCCGCAAGCTCCAGCGCCCCCTGAAGGACCGCTGTGCACCGCGGAGAAAATCCGGGCTTCTCATCAAGCGCAATTCCTCCCTCCGGTGCGACAAGATCGTCGATCATCCGGGAGAGTCTGTCCGGATCAACGCCCGCGTCCGACAGCAGACTTGATGCGGCGCTCTGCGTCGCCTTCAGGAGGCCCGTCAGAAGATGCTCTGTTCCGGCATATCCCTGTCTGTGGTACGACGCGGATTTGACTGCGTAGTCAATAGCCTTTCTGGCTTCATTTGTAAATTTACCTGTCATTCATATTCCTCGCAGATCTCATCAATGAGATCATGCACATCTTCTCTCGTTATATGTTTACAGCTGGCCTTCGCCAGGGCAATCGTCAGGTCATTTCTGAGCTCCTGCATAGCTCTCGCCTTTTCCTTGTCGATGTAGACCACGGCACCTCTGCGGCGGTCTACGGTAAGGAAGCCATCCTCCTTCAGGACGGAATAGGCCTTGTTGACCGTGTGCATATTGATGCCGATCTCCTGCGCCATGTCACGGACCGACGGCAGGCTGTCGCCCTCCTGCAGTTCATTTGTCGCGATCTGCATGATAATCTGTCTGCACAGCTGGCGGTAAATTGCCTCGTCACTGTCAAAATCAATCTGTATATACATAGTATCGCCTCACCTTTGTGATATTGATACTATAACAAAGAATCCAGAGGCAAGCAACCCCTGGACTCTTCGTGTCACCAAAAATTCACGATATGACCGGTCAGTCCTCCGGAGAAAACTGATCCTTGCCTACGCCGCATACCGGGCAGACGAAATCATCCGGAAGGTCCTCAAACGGAGTTCCCGGAGCGATTCCGTTATCCGGATCGCCGACCTCAGGATCATATTCCCAGCCACATACGTCGCATACATATTTCTTCATTTGCTTTTCCTCCATATTCTCTGTATGAAACGATACTGATTTCCGGCACACCGGAAACTGTCTTCATTATACCAAAGGCATGTTCGATACGAAAGATATATTTCCGGAAAATGAAGCCCCTTTAGAACAGCGGAACGACTGCTCCGTCGTATGTCTCATTGATGTAATTGCGGACCGTATCGCTCTTAAGTGCTGCGACCAGTGCCTTTGTCTTCTCTGTATTTTCGTCGCCCTTTCTGACAGCAATGATGTTGCCATAGGTCTTCGCACCGAGAGACTCAGCATCCTCAAGCGCAAGCGCGTCCTTCGTCGGTGACAGGCCCGCGTCAATCGCGTAGTTGCCGTTGATGACCGCGATGTCGAGGTCCTGCAGGGAGCGCGGAAGCTGTGCCGCCTCAATCTCCTGGATCTGCAGATTCTTCGGGTTGTCCTCGATGTCCTTGACCGTCGCGTTAATGTCAGCGCCATCCTTCAGCTTGATCAGGCCGTTTGCAGCCAGAAGGTTCAGAGCGCGGGCCTCATTTGTCGCATCATTCGGAACACCGACTGTCGCGCCGTCCTTCAGATCGTCGAGGGACTTTGTCTTGCCCGGGAAGATGCCGAACGGCTCATAGTGAATCGTCGCCGCGCTGACAAGATCCGTTCCGTTCTCGGAATTATATTCATCGAGATACGGCTTATGCTGGAAATAGTTGGCGTCGAGGTCGCCTGACGCGAGCGCCGCGTTCGGCTGAATGTAATCGGAATACTCCTTCACGTCGAGTGTCCAGCCCTTTGCCTCAAGAAGCTTCTTTGCCTGCTCGAGAATCTCGGCATGCGGGCTCGGCGATGCTCCAACGACAATCGTCGTGTCCTTGCCTGTCGCCTCCGGGATATCACCTGCCGTGGACGATGCAGCCGACTCCGCTGTCGTGACAACGCTTGCTGTATTCGCAGCCGATGCCGCCGTGGATGAAGCCGTATTACTGCTGCTTCCGCAGCCCGCCAGTGTACCTGCAGCCAGAACCGCCGCGAGCACCGCTCCAAATATTGTATTCTTTCTCATAATCTTCTCCTCCTCTTTCTTTCATGTATATCGCGCGGCAGATGCCGCGTGTGTTTAAGGACTGCCTCCTGCCGTTGGCCATGCTCTGGCTCCCGCAGAACGCATCCGTAAACTCTGTGCTGTTCTTATCGGATCCTGCGGTCCGATTTCTTCGAGAGCCGGCTTCCGGCCTCCTGGATCAGTTGCACAATAATGATCAATATCACGACGGTGATCATCATGATCGTGACATCATAGCGGTAATAGCCATACCGGATGGCGATATCGCCGAGACCGCCGCCTCCGACGAAGCCGGACATACATGAATACCCGACGACCGTCGTCAGAACCAGTGCCGCTCCGAGAAGCAGCGACGGCTTCGCCTCCGGGAGCAGGACCTTCCAGATGATCTGCCAGTCCGATGCGCCCATTGACTTCGCGGCCTCAATGACGCCGTTGTCAACCTCTGAGAGCTCACCCTCGACGACACGCGCGATATATGGCGCGGACGCGATGACAAGCGGCGGGATCACGGCCTTTGCGCCGAGCGTCGTTCCGACGATTGCTCTCGTCACCGGCATGACCATAATCAGAAGAATAATAAACGGAATCGACCGGAAGATATTTGTAATCACACCGACCACTGCGTTTACCCATGAGATCGGATGAATGCCGCCCTTCCTCGTCACAACCAGCAGCACGCCGAGCGGAAGTCCGATCAGATAGCCGATCAGCGTCGACCCGAAAACCATGTACAGCGTCTCGATAAAGCCCTTTCCGAGCATTTGCCATGTCGCTGCGTCAAGCGTCATTGCCATCCACCTCCTCACACGGAATTCCAATAAAATGAATGTACTGCAGAATATCACGTCTCTGCGTCTCGTTATCCGGAAGCTCGATCAGCATCTGGCCTCTCGCCGTGCCTCCGACATCTCTCGTCTCAGCGAACATGATATTGACCGGCGCCTTCGCGTGAAGCACGATATTCGAGATGACCGGCTCGCCTGACTGTCTGCCGTCAAATGAAAGACGATAGAGCTTTCCCGTGCGGAAATGAACGTCCTGTACCGCGTCGCCGAGGATCAGCTCCTTTCCGATCCGGCTCTTCGGCGCCATGAAGATGTCCGATACCTTGCCCTCTTCCGCGATGACACCCTTATCGATAATCGCAACCCGGTCACAGATCTGGGAGATGACATCCATCTCGTGTGTAATCACGACGACCGTGATACCCATCTCGCGATTCAGCTTCTTTAGAAGCTCGAGAATCGATGAGGTCGTATTCGGATCAAGCGCCGATGTCGCCTCGTCGCAGAGCAGCACCTTCGGATTCGCGGCAAGCGCGCGGGCAATGGCGACTCGCTGCTTCTGTCCGCCCGACAGCTGTGCCGGATAGGCTTGCTCCCGGCCCTCAAGCTCGACAATCTTCAGAAGCTCGCGGGCCCGCTTCTCCGCCTCCTCCTTTTTGACTCCCTGGATCTCGAGCGGAAATGTCACATTTCTTAAAGCCGTTCTCTGCTCAAGCAGCTGAAACTGCTGAAAGATCATGCCCATCTGCCGTCTCGCAACTCGAAGCTGCGCCGGTGTCAGCTTCGACATGTCTTGTCCGTCGAAGATCACCTGGCCGCCCGTCGGACGCTCGAGATAATTGATACAGCGGACGAGCGTCGACTTTCCGGCTCCGGACAGACCGATAATACCGAAAATTTCACCTTTTTCAATATCAATACTGACATCCCGGATCGCCTCGACCTCAGCCTTCGGGCTGCCGAACGCTTTCCGGAGATGCCGTATGGAAATAATAGGTTCCGCCATTCCTTCTCCTTTTCCTATAGTTTCTATAGGTTTGTGATGCTATGAGAATACCATTGAATTCCCACATAAGCAAATCAATTCTTTTATGAGTTCTTAATAAATAAAATTTATATCCAAAACGGAGGCCTGCCCGTTTTCATGCCATGTGGCACAAAAATGCGCAATACACGCGCCTCTGGGAGAAGCATGTGTACTGCGCATATCGACAGGTCATATGTCACCGGGTTCCGCGTACCTTAAAGCCCGGTCCGTCCACTTCACGGCGAATATGGTCCGGTCACACCTCGTCAATCGCGTGACCGATGTCGTGCCGCATGTATTTATTGGCAAATGAAATCCGCTCTGTAGCTGCGTAGGCCTTGGCCCGTGCCTCCTTCAGCGTCGGCGCAAGCGCTGTGACAGCGAGAACGCGGCCGCCATTCGTGACAATCTGGCCCTTCTCGTTGAATTTCGTCCCCGCGTGGAACACGAATTCGTCCTTCTTGCCCTCGAATGTCTCAAGACCGCTGATCGGGAAGCCCTTCTCGTAGCTGACCGGGTAGCCCTTGGACGCGAGAACGACGCACAGGCAGGCCTGATCGCTGAACTTCAGATCAATCTTGTCCAGCGTCCCGTCGATGCACGCATTAAAGACATCGACGATATCCGTCTCCAGCCTCGGCAGCACAACCTGCGCCTCCGGATCTCCGAAGCGCGCATTGTACTCAAGGACCTTCGGGCCGTCATCCGTCAGCATAAGACCGAAGAAAATGACACCCTTGAACGGCCGTCCCTCGGCAGCCATCGCGTCGACAGTCGGCTGATAAATATATTTCTTGCAAAACGCGTCGACCTCCGGCGTATAGAACGGGCTCGGCGAGAAGTTTCCCATGCCGCCCGTATTGAGCCCCGTGTCGCCGTCTCCGGCTCTCTTGTGGTCCATGGCGGACGCCATCAGCTTAATCGTCTTTCCGTCAACAAATGAGAGAACCGAGATCTCACGGCCCGTCATAAACTCCTCGATGACGACATTGTCGCCTGACGCGCCGAACTTCTTGTCCTCCATAAGCTCCTTGACGCCGGCCTTCGCCTCCTCATATGTATTGCAGATCAGGACACCCTTGCCAAGCGCAAGTCCGTCAGCCTTGAGAACAGTCGGATACTTGCATGTCTTGATGTACTCATAGGCCTCCGCCGGTGAGTGCACCGTCGTATATTCCGCAGTCGGAATATGATATTTCTTCATGAGATCCTTGGAGAACGCCTTGGAACCCTCAAGGATCGCCGCGTTCTTTCGCGGTCCGAACACACGGAGTCCGGCCGCCTCGAATTTGTCGACAATTCCTCCGACGAGCGGATCATCCATGCCGACAACCGTGAGGTCGATCTGCTTCTCCTTCGCGAAATCAACAAGCTTGTCAAACTCCATCGCACCGATCGGCACGCACTCTGCAACGGAAGCGATGCCTGCATTTCCCGGGGCGCAGTAAATCTTGTCGACCTTCGGGCTCTTTGCGACCGCCCATGCAATCGCATGCTCACGGCCGCCTCCTCCGACAATCAGAACCTTCATACCCATTTCTGTTTCCTCCTCGTCATATATACAAGCCAGGACCAGCTGCAGTGAATGCAGCAATTATTTTGCGATATGCACGATATTATTCTCATCGACAGAGACCTTGCCCTGCGCGATGAGATCAATCGCCTTCGGAAGGATCTTCCACTCAGCCTGCTCCATAATTCTCTTCTGCAGGATCTCCGGCGTGTCGCCCTCCTCAACCGGAACGGCCTGCTGCAGGATAATCGGGCCTGCGTCCAGATCACTGTTGACGAAGTGGACCGTTGCGCCTGAAACCTTCACGCCTCTCGCGAGCGCCTTCTCATGAACATGGATGCCGTAGCAGCCCTTGCCGCAGAACGACGGGATCAGCGCCGGATGGATGTTGATGATCCGGTTCGGATATGCATCGACGATTTCCGGCGGCATCTGCATGAGGCAGCCTGCGAGAACAACGAGATCAACATGGAAGGAATCCAGAAGGTCCTTCAGGTCATGGTTGAACGCATCTCTGCTGTCATATTTCTTCGGACTGAGGCAGATGCCCATGATGCCTGCCGCCTCGGCGCGCTTCAGAGCATATGCATTTTCATTGTTGCTGATCACGACCGCAATCTCCGCGCCATGGATCTGCTTCTTTGCAATCGCATCGATAATCGCCTGAAGATTTGTTCCGCCGCCTGATACCAGGACAGCAAGTTTCATTATCTTATGTTCTTCACTCATACGAGATCTACGCCCTTCTCACCATTTACAATGCGGCCGATTCTGTAAGGAGTCTCACCGGCACGCTTTACTGCCTCCATCGTCTTCTCTGCGTCAGCCGGGTCGACTGCGAGCACCATGCCGATTCCCATGTTGTACGTATTGTACATGACATGCTCCTCGACCTCGCCCTTCTCCGCCATCAGATGGAAGAGATACGGGACTTCATACGAATTCTTCTCGATGACAGCGCGTGTGCCGTCCTTCAGCATTCTCGGGACATTCTCATAGAAGCCGCCGCCCGTGATATGGCTGCACGCCTTGACACGAACGCCTGCATTCTTAATGGACTTCAGCGCCTTCACGTAAATCTTCGTCGGCTTAAGGAGCGCCTCTCCGATTGTGCTGCCGAGCTTCTCATCGTACTTGCCCATAGCCTCCGGCGTCATCTCGAAAATCTTGCGGACGAGTGAGAAGCCGTTGGAATGAACGCCTGATGATGCGAGGCCGATCAGAACGTCTCCGTCCTTCAGGTTCTCGCCCGTGATAATGTCCTTCTTATCGACAATGCCGACCGCGAAGCCCGCGAGATCGAACTCATCGACCGGATAAAAGCCCGGCATCTCAGCCGTCTCTCCGCCGATCAGAGCAGCCTCTGACTGAACGCAGCCGTCAGCGACACCCTTGACGATGTCCGAAATCCGCTCCGGATAGTTCTTTCCGCAGGCAATATAGTCGAGGAAGAACAGCGGCTCGCCGCCCGCGCACGCGACGTCATTGACACACATCGCGACGCAGTCGATGCCGACCGTATCGTATTTATTCATGACAAATGCAAGCTTCAGCTTCGTTCCGACGCCGTCTGTGCCGGAAAGAAGGGTCGGATGCTCCATGTTCTTGAACTTGTCCATCGCGAAAGCGCCGGAAAAGCCGCCGAGGCCTCCGAGCACTTCCTCGCGCATCGTCTTCTTTACATGCTCCTTCATGAGCTCAACCGACTTGTAGCCGGCCTCAATGTCAACACCTGAACTCTTGTAATCCATACTGACCTCTCATTCTCCTTTTTACTGGCGCTATCTCAGTCTGCGTAGTGCTGGTAACCCTTCTCCTGCAGTCTCGTGTCCTTAGCCTCAACTTCCTTCTTCATCGCTTCCGAATAGTCCTTCAGTCTCTGAAGCAGGTCCGGATCCGACACAGCGAGAATCTTTGCGGCAAGAATCGCTGCATTCTTCGCACCGCCGATGGCAACCGTCGCAACCGGAATGCCGCTCGGCATCTGAACGATGGAATACAGGGAATCTCTTCCGCCGAGTGATGTCGTGTGCATCGGAATGCCGATGACCGGAAGCGGGAACAGTGCCGCGCACATGCCCGGCAGATGAGCCGCCATGCCTGCGCCCGCGATAATCACCTTGATTCCGCGGCCTTCAGCGCCCTTCGCGTAGTCAAAGAATTCATCCGGCTCTCTGTGAGCGGAAATGATGTGCATTTCATAAGAAATGCCCAGCTCATCAAGTGTCGCCGCTGCCTTTGCCATGACCGGCATATCTGAATCCGATCCCATTACAATGCTGACTGTTGCCATGTAAGTCTCCTTTCAGTTGCTCATGTCCTTCCATTCAGCCTCCAGACCCGGAACACTTCGCGGAGTGCTGAATAATTACGGATAGATTATAAGTTCAGAATTTATCAAAGTAAAGCGTGTAATTACGATTCCTTCGCCGCAGCCTCATCGAGAGGCGTATTGAGCACCTCCGTTCCGGGCAGAACGAAGCGGCCGTCGCGGATCAGCTCGATCTTCTCCCCGTCCTCTGTCAGGACTGTGATGCCGCCGAGCTCATCGTACGGAATCGTAATGTCCGTGTGACAGCCGTAATACGCCTTCGACGGATCCGTCTTTCGGACCAGCGTGTGCTCGTTGTCGCGCGCAATGATCTCCTTGCCATCCGGATTAAAGACCCGGTTGTCCTCCTCAAAGCTGTAGCACGTATCGCCCATTGCAAAATGAGGTCCCGTCTTCTCCGCGATCAGAATCGGCATTTTCGCCTCAATCCCGTATTTTCTCGCCATCACATAGGCCGTGGTATTCGTTCCGATCGCAAATTCCCCGATCGTCAGCGTCGGGTGATGGAACAGAATGTTCTCATCAATATAGCGCCTGTTCTCCTCCGGATCCTCAAAATTTCCGCAGTCCGCCGACTCGATATAGCCGTCCCTCAGCGTGATCTTAAGGTCGCGGAACTCATACCCCTCGAGGAAGACGCGCCTGACATGAAGCAGACCGCCTGTCCCGCGCAGCCGCGGAGACGTGAATACCTCTCCGACCGGGATATTGACATCCGCGACGCAGTTTTCAAAATTCGTCTGCGTATCCGGATCGCTAAGCTCGTGGAGCGCAATCACAAGGTCCGTCTCATTGCCATTTCTCCCGGTCACCTTCACATAGCTTCCCTTGTCGAGCGCATCGATCAGATACTGCTGGATCTCCCCATACTTTTCGGAATCAAGCGTATTGACCCGGAGCGTGTCCTCGAAAATCTCAGGAAAGCGCGGCCCGACGTCCGGGACAGGGAAGTCCATGATCGTGAAGCTCCTCTCATTTCCCGGAATATACCGCTGCGTGATCGCTCTGAGCTCCGTCTTCATATCGATAAATGCAGGCAGCTGCGCCTCTGACATCCGGATCGCATGTGCGTGCGCCGCAGGCTCAAACGGCTCCCGTCCGAATGCCTCCTGCACGGCAGGTCCCGCATGCCTCCTGGCCAGCTGTCTGACAGCCTCAAAGCATTCCTGCTGCAGGCGCTTTCTCATGGAAATGAACCGCTCATCGAGCACGAGTGCGAGATCCTCCCTGTGGTCGTAGTCAAACTGAAGGTTCGGCACGGCCCCCGTATATCCGTTGTGGCGGTTCGGACCGCGCGAAATCAGCCGGACCGGAGCGCGCTCCGCTGTCGTCTCAAGGCTCATGCCTCTGAAATTCTCAACGGCCCTCTTCATGATCCGCTCAAAGCCGAGCTCATAGACGAGCTGCACCGTTCCCTTCTTTGAGAGGTCCTTGTGCGCGTGAACAAAGCCAAGCCGGTACCCTTCCGTGAATGTACCGGCTGCGCGCGCAATCTCCTCCTCCGGGAGACTGCCGATGAAGCGGGCCGTCTCAAGCGTCTCCTTCGAGACATATTCTCCGTAGCTGTACAGATACCGGAGATCCGCCGGATCAGACCGCTCGATAATCCGGACCGCAAAATTCTTCGCCGGATCAACCTGCGCGCGGATTCTCTCCATGAGATACGACTCCGCGTAATCCCTGATGTAATCACCGAAAATCCTGCGGACCGTCTCCGCCTTCGGAGGCTCCTCCTCGAATTCCGAATAAAGTTCAAGATAGAGCTCAAAAAGAACCGCCTGTCCCTCTGTGTCATCCTCATAGACAGCGGGAATCAGTCCGCGGAGCTCAGCGTATACAGCCGCAAGAAGCGGACCATATGCTTCGCCGAGCCTGTCTGCGGCATACTCCGGATTCGCGTAGGACATGTCGTAGTGGTCCGGAAGAATATCCGCATACATAGAAAGATTCAGTGCGCTCAGCTCAGAGAGCGTCTCATTTTCCTCAGGCTTCCGGACAGAAAGCATAAATTCCGCCGTCTTTCGGAAGAAATCCCTGAACGGCTCCGGAACACACGTCTCACTGAGCGTCTCCTCCGTCCGCCTTCTTGCCCCGGCTGCACGCTCCGCAAGAAGCTCCGCATCAGTCTCTCTCTCGTTATCACTCATAGCATCTGCTCTCCTCTTATTGCTTCACAGTCCGGTCAGAAATATCGTCAGCCAGCCGACCATGACAACTCCCGAGCTGATCGAGCCGATCACGGAAAACTTCGGTGAGCACTCCTTTTCACTGAATGACTTCATGCCGATCAGAAAGCCGTAGACGGACAGAGCCATTGCCGCGAGCGCAATCACGCCTGCAATGGCCCCTGCCGAGCCCTGAAATGCAAATGAGAGAATGGCGTCAATAATCAGAAGTGCAAAGCTTACTCCCGCAAGCTTTGCCGAGAGTATGCCGCCCTTCGAGTCCTTCTTTTCAATAAATGTATATTTGTTATCCTTTGTCTTGTGCATGTCTCCGCGCCCTTTTCTCTTTTCTGATCCTGATGATATCCGCATACATGAACAGCAGAACGCCGATCAGTGCTCCCAGCGTATTCAGGATCACATCATCGACATCGCAGGTCCCAATCTTTGTCACGAGCTGTGTCAGCTCAACGGCTGTGCTGAGCAGCATCCCAAGGAACGTCACCTTCGGGACGCTTCTGAAGTGCCTGTCAATGACCGGAAGGAAAAAACCAAATGGAATAAACCCGATAATGTTCCCGCCGAGATTCAGAAATACGGATCCGGCCGTCAGTTTTTTACCAGCCGTAAGGAACCTCCTGATCTCGGCAAACGGGACCACATTGTAGTGATACTCTCCGTGCACACCCGGCGCATGCCCAAACCAGTCGGCAAAAAACAGAAAATAGACCAGGGCGATCATGTAGATGATAAAGCAGACCAGCCCTGCCCGTCTGATCCGTCTTACCCTGCGGCTGCGCTCATCACGCGCGGACACCGTAAGTATCGTAGTATGCGTCGATGGCGGCCTTCAGCCTGTCATCGATCACAACACGGCCATTATACTCACGGTTGTACAGGCACTCAATAACTTCCTTCATGGTGACAATCGCACATGTCTTCAGTCCATACGTCTCACCGATCTCCTGAAGAGCACCCTTCTCGCCCTGCCCGCGCTCGCAGCGGTCGACAGATACGACAAGGCCGAGGACATCCGCATTTCCCTGCGCCTTGATAATCGGGAGCGTCTCCTTGATTGACGTTCCGGCCGTCGTCACATCCTCAATGATCACAACGCGGTCACCATCCCCGATCTTTGAGCCGAGCAGAATGCCCTTGTCGCCGTGGTCCTTGACCTCCTTGCGGTTTGAGCAGTAGCGGACATCCGCGCCGTACTGTTCCTCCAGCGCGATTGAGGTCGCGACTGAAAGCGGAATGCCCTTGTAGGCCGGGCCGAACAGAATATCAAAATCCGTGCCGAACGTGTCGGCAATCGCGCGCGCATAATACTGACCGAGTCTTCTCAGCTGTGAGCCGGTCTGATAATTTCCGGTATTCACAAAAAACGGCGTCTTCCGTCCGCTCTTCGTGACAAAGTCTCCGAAGCGCAGAACACCGCAGTCAACCATAAAATGAATAAATTCCTCTTTGTACTGTTCCATGCTTTTCCTCCCAAAGCCCCTTATTTGTAATGATTCAGCACCCCTCGGGATACCGATTCTTTCTCTCAGTGAACCGCGCCGACAATGTCATTGACGTCGCGGATTCCGTGTCTGACCAGATAGTCCTTCATGCCGTCCAGAATTTCAAGCGGCGCATACGGATTGACAAAATTTGCCATGCCGACTGATACGGCGCTCGCACCCGCAAGCATCATTTCGATCGCGTCCTCTGCCTTCACGATACCGCCCATGCCGACGACCGGAATGCTGACAGCGTGAGAGACTTCATAGACCATGCGGACCGCCAGCGGATGAATCGCCGGCCCCGACATGCCTCCCGTCCTGTTCGCCAGGACAAAGGTCTGCCGCTCAATATCGATCTTCATGCCTGTCAGCGAATTGATCAGCGATACGGCGTCCGCGCCGCCCGCCTCCGCGGCCCTTGCGATCTCCGCGATGTCCGTCACATTCGGTGACAGCTTCATCATGACTGGCTGCTTCGCGTGCTCCTTGCACGCCCGCGTGATTTCCTCGACCTGCTTCGGATCTGTGCCGAGTGAAAGCCCCCCGTTCCTTACATTCGGGCAGGAGATATTGATCTCAAGAAGATCAATCCCCTCCTCATCCTGCAGGGCGTCGACCACCCGAAGATACTCATCCGGCTCATGGCCGACCACATTGACGATAACACCTGTATTCTGACTGCGAAGAAACGGAAGGTCCCGCTCCTTGAACACCTGCACGCCCGGATTCTGAAGTCCGATGCAGTTCATCATGCCGGAAGGGATCTCACAGACGCGCGGTGTCGGATTGCCCTCCCACGGGACATCCGCGATTCCCTTCGCCGTGACAGCACCGAGCTTCGACAGATCAATGAACTCGCTGTATTCCTGTCCTGCGCCGTAGCAGCCGCTGCTGGTAAAGACCGGGTTTTTAAATGTCACACCGGCAATCGTCACAGCCATTTCCGGCTCATTCCCGGCCGTCTTCTTCTGATTGCTCATGACAGATCGACCTCCTCTGCATTAAATACAGGACCATCCTTGCATACGCGGGCGTTTTTCACCTTCGAGTGATCATTGATGTCTGTTGTGCGGCAGACACAGCCGAGGCACACGCCGACGCCGCAGGCCATGCGCTCCTCCATAGAGACATAGCAGACGATGCCCTTCTCCTCGCAGTATGCCTTGACGGCACGAAGCATCGGCTTCGGGCCGCAGGCGAATATGACATCTGCCTTTACCCCGCTCTCTCTGATCGCATCAATCACCGTCCCGTGCGTTCCGAGCGTGCCATCATCTGTCGATACAAGCACGTCCGCATGCTTTTTCAGATCATCCAGCAGATATGTGTCACTTGTTCTGTAGCCGACCGCAAATATCACTTTCGCCGGTCTCTCACTCTCCGGAAGCGCCTCGAGCTGCTCACAGCTCATGAGCATCGGCGGAATTCCGATGCCGCCGCCCACAAGAAGGACCCGCTTATCTGCGGCCGCATCAAGCGGGAAGCCATTGCCGAGAGGTCCCAGCACATCGACGCTGTCACCAGGTGCAAGCTCTGCAAACTCCGCTGTTCCCTTCTCAGGCCCCGTCACGCGGTATACAAGCCGCATGGTTTTCTTTTCCGGATTTGTCTCACACACAGAAATCGGCCGGGGCAGCATTCTGCTCCGGTCGTTCAGGAAGAGAGACACGAACTGACCGGCACGAATCTGGTCCGCAAAGGACACAGACAGTGTCAGACTGTAAATTCCTTCAGAGAGTCTCTCCTGTGAGACGACTCTCGCTGTCTCTTTTTTCTTCATTTTCCTAATGCCTCCCCGATGTCCTTCTTCATATCAAGGACAGCCTGTCTCGACGCATCCGCGAAAGCATCCTCGCCGAATGAGGCGTAGCATTCCTTCTGCCACGCGGCAATAATGCCGCGGGAGGAGTTGACAATAGCGCCAAGCCCGTCCTCGTTAAAGAACGGAACGAGGTCCTTTCCTGTGCCTCCCTGTGCCCCATAGCCCGGGACAAGGATATAGCTCTTCGGCATGACCTTTCTCAGCTTTGCGCCCATTTCCGGGTAGGTTGCCCCGACGACTGCGCCGACCTCTGAATAACCGGACGCGTCCATCGCGCTCTCGCCCCACTCGCGGACCTTTTCACCGACCAGTTCATACAGCGGCTTCCCGTCGATCTCACGGTCCTGGAACTCACCGCTCGAAGGATTGGATGTCTTGACGAGGACAAAGATGCCCTTGTTGTTCTCCCGGCAGACATCGACGAACGGCTTCACGCCGTCCGAGCCGAGATACGGATTGACCGTTGCGAAATCCTCGCCGAACGGCTCAACCCTCTGTCCGCCAATCTCGACGCTTCCGAGATGGGCATTGGCGTATGCAAGCGATGTCGATCCGATGTCGCCGCGCTTCACATCGCCGATCACAAGAAGTCCCTTCTCATGGCAGTAATCAACCGTTTTCTTAAATGCCTGAAGGCCCGGAATACCGAGCGCCTCATACATGGCAATCTGCGGCTTCACAGCCGGAACAAGGTCACAGACCGCATCGACGATCGCCTTGTTAAAGAGGAAGAACGACTCTGCAGCTCCCTCGAGCGTCTCGCCATACTCCTTGTACGCGGCTGTCTTTACGCTCTGCGGAATAAATTTCATCTGCGGATCAAGCCCGACAACAATCGGCGCGCCCGTCCGCTTAATTCCTTCTATCAGTTTTCCAATCATCTGCGCTCCTCCCAGACGACGCTGCCGTCCGTCAGTGTGTACATGGTCCTGCCGAAGACCTTTCTCCCCGCAAACGGGGTGTTTTTGCCCTTCGAGACAAATGTCTTCGGATCAATGGTATATTCATGCTCAAAATCAAAAATCGCAATGTCAGCCGGCATGCCCTCACGCAGCGATCCCGCATTGATCTTCAGGATTCTTGCCGGGTTCAGGCTCATCTTCTCAGCCATCTGCATAAGCGTCAGAATTCCGGGCTTCACGAGCTCCGTGTAAGCGAGGGCCGCTGATGTCTCCAGCCCCGTGATTCCAAACGGAGCGCTTCGGAAGCCGCGCCTCTTCTCATCCATGCTGTGCGGTGCGTGGTCCGTGCTGATGCAGTCAATCGTTCCATCGGCAAGGCCTGCACGAAGCGCCTCGACATCCCGCTTTGTACGGAGAGGCGGATTCATTTTGAAATTCGCATCATCGCCTGGAATATCATCAGACGTCAGTGTGAAATGATGCGGGCACACCTCAGCCGTCACATGCACGCCGTCGCGCTTTGCGCTGCGGATGATGCTGACAGAATCAGCTGTGCTGCAGTGGCAGAGATGAAGACGGACTCCCGTCTCCTTCGCAAGAATGCAGTCACGTGCGACAATGACATCCTCTGTCGAATTCGAGATTCCCGGGTATCCGAGCCTTGCCGCATTCTCGTCGTCATTCATGACACCGCCGCAGACCATTGTGATATCCTCGCAGTGCTCAGCGATCAGCGCATCATATTTCTTCGCCTCTCTCATGGCGGAGCGGAGAAGATTCGCGTTCATCACGGACTTTCCATCCTCGGAGAACGCCTTGACTCCGTATTTGCAGATCGACTCAAAATCAACGAGCTCCTCACCATTCATTCCCTTCGTGATGGATGATGCCTGATAGACATGAACCGGCGCCTGTGTCTTTGCCTTATTGACGACATATCCGATCCGGTTCACGGAATCCATCGGCGGGTGTGTATTCGGCATCGCCATCAGAGAAGTCACTCCTCCGTGGGCAGCTGCCTCACCTCCGGTACTGACATCTTCCTTGTACTCCTGTCCGGGGTCCCTCAGATGGACATGAAGATCAACAAGACCCGGCATAACGGTAAGACCTTCCGCGTCCAGCACCCGGTCTGCCTCTTCGTCAATAGCTGCCTCAACCTTCGCAATCAGGCCGTCCCTGACCAGTATGTCGGCCCGTCCCTCAAATTTCGTGTCGGGGTCCACGACATAACCATTCTTAATCAGAACTGTACTCATAGGTTCACCTCACTTGTCCCTATCATACACGAAAGCTTCTTTCAAATAAAGTCCTTTTTCCGAGCTTCTGGAAACGTTTCCGTGATATTCTTGTTAATTTGAACAGAAATATTCCCAGATGGTATGTTTTTGTTGACGTATTTGAAGATTCCGTCTATAATCCATTGTATGGTTTAGGAAGCACATGTATTCACTGGTTATTAGAGATTATATGCGTGAGGGCCTGTAATCTGTAATATCCGGTGAATTTTTTTTGCCGGCGCTATCATTTTTTTATATTTCAATGGAGGTAACACAATGAACAAGGGTAAAGTCAAGTGGTTCAACGCTGAGAAGGGCTATGGTTTCATCACAGGCGAGGACGGAAAGGACGTATTCGTACACTTCTCCGCCATCCAGGGTGAAGGCTTCAAGTCTCTTGAAGAGGGCCAGGAAGTTACATATGATGTTCAGCAGGGCGCTCGTGGACCGCAGGCTGCAAACGTTGTGAAGATGTAATATACATTGAGCGGGACGAAATCGCAGGATTTCGTCCCGCTCTTTTTTTATGCCCCACGCAAAGATGCAGCCGCTATCACGGCCGGGTCTGCAGGGCTCGCCGCAGAAACGTTCACAGAAAAGAGAGCCGGGACATTTGTCCCGGCTCTCTTTCGCCTTTCCTGCGCAAGTCACGCTGCTGTATTCATTTGCAGATATTTTTATCACGATGCGCTGAAGCTTGTCTGCAGACCGGAGACATACTCGGCATACGCGCTCATATCGATCGATGTGACCGTCTCTGCCGCTGCCTTTTCCTTCGCGTCCGCAGATGACTTGGCATTGCTGTAGATTGACCAGCCAAACCAGCCGACAAACACGGCACACACAGCCGCAATCAGCAGGTACTCCAGTCTCCGCATGCGCTTCTCCCTCTTCAGGATTTTGCCGCGGTTCTTCTTGTATTCCTTGTACTCATTAACTTTCTTCTGACTCATGTAATCCGCTCCCTGCATAGATTGTCCAGTGGACATTATGACAAGTATACATCAGCCGGGCTCAGATCGCAACAATGATACCGCCGTCATTTGCATAGACAGTCGACAGACCGCCCGTCTCCGTCACGAAGACCTCCTTCACATTCATGCGCTTCAGCAGCTCGTCGCGGACAATCATCGCGCGGTCCCTGCAGTTCACATAGGAGATGCCAAGAACCCGCTTCTCCGGGTCCGGCGTCCGCTCCACCACATACTGAACCATCTTGACAATCGCCTTGTTGATACCTCTCGCCTGGTCGAGCTGACCGATGACGCCCTCCGGTGTGCCGTAGCAGATCGGCTTGATCCGGAGCACACTGGCGGCTGCAGCCTTGAAGCGGCTGAGACGCCCGTTCTTTCTCAGCGTCTCCAGATTATCGAGAACGAACAGCGTATTCCGTACTGAAATATAGGTCTCCACCTCCGCCACGATCTCTTCAAATGAAAGTCCCGCTTCTTCCAGCTCCATAATCTTCAGAAGGATCAGCGATTCTCCGACCGACGCGGACCTCGAGTTGAATACATAGATCTTTGCGTCCGGGTGCTCGTCCTCAAACATATCCTTCGCAATCATGGCACTCTGATAGGAGCCTGACAGCTCACTCGAGAGTGTAATCGCAAAGTTGTGCTCCGCCTCCTCGGAAAATGCATTCAGATATGCCTCAGGAGACGGGCAGGCTGTCTTCGGGCAGTGCGGATCGGCCGCAATTTTACCGACAATCCGGAGCTGGCTCTCATGACCGTCATCCACAATCGACTCTCCACCGATATCGAGTGTCAGCGGAACCATGACAAATGCCTCATTGCCTCTCAGATCAGCAGGAAGTTCTCCACCGCTGTCCATTGCTATTCTGTATTTCATAGGAGCCTCTTTTCCGGAAAACCATTACACGTAGTTCTTAATACCACATAAATTATAGCATAGCCCGTTCAGGCCAACAAGTAAACTTTCCATAAAGTCTCCGGAGGTTACAGTTCACACGCGCCGAGATTGCGTGCGGTCGCGAATATCAGGGCGGTATCGGGCAGACTCCGTCCTCCTCAGCTTCCCCTCGTCGCTTACAGCTCCTCGGGGTGATCTTCGGACTCCTCCGTATAACGCCCTCACTGCTCCTGATATCGCTGACCGTTCACCAAGGACTGCTAGCGTGTGAACTGTAACCTCCGGACAACTCCCGATTGTGCGCCACATCATTTCGATGTACACTGAAAAGGCACGCAGCATAAAAAAGTAAGAGGGGTTCCATGATTGCACGTAAAATCAGCGATGTTCGCAAATTCATGTCCGGCTTCCTGATCGGGACCATGCTGGATAATTTTCATCTGGCTGAGGCAGCGATTACAACGTTCTGCACATTCACAATCGACGGCAGACTTGAGAGACGGTTTTTCGGCGAAGACACAGCTGACCAGACGGAAAATGCAAAGACTCGCGGGCCTGCGGATCTTGTCGCCTGGAAGGACGTCAAGAGCCGTTGCTTTGATCTGATCAGAGGGAAGCGCACGCCGCTCTTCTTCCGCTTCGTATTCTTCTCATCCGAAGAGAGCGCAGCAGCCCTGCTCCGGCAGAACGGTCTGACGCTTCCGGAGGACCAGATCCCCGGCCTCTGTCTCAATCTCCGCTACAGCGGGACAGAGCTATACCTCACGACAGGGACATCATACCGGACGTTTACGATGGACAAGACTGCCGACAGAATCTGGGACGACTATGTGGACGCATTTTTAAAGAAGGCCGGCATCGAGACGACGCCCGTGGAGTGAGAGAGCATCCAGGAGCGGACAGGAGCTGCGCCGCCTTTCAGATACGCACGCATCGCCCCGCATCAAAAAAAGGATCTCCGAACCTGACAGTTCGAAGATCCTTTTTTGATTCTCACAACCGGAGCAAGTCTGTCGTTTCACGAATCACTTCGTGAGAAGAAGCATAATCTCATTTGAGCGCTTCATGAACTTGTTCATCTCATCCTGTGTCAGCGGATGCTGGGAGATTCTCGCCAGATCATAGAGCTGCTGGCAGATCACCGGCACTGACTGGCTCTTCTTGTGCTCCAGCACGAATTTGACAAGCGGGTGGTTCGCATTAAGAACGAGCGTCTCGCCCTCGTCCACATCACCCATACCGGACATGCCGTACATTTTCATCATATCCTTCATACGGCGCTGGTCCTCAGCGAGTGTGACGATCGCGGCGACGTCATTGTCCTTCATATTCTCAACCTTCACGTTGAGCTTGTCCCTGCCGAGATGCTTGCGGAATGTCGCCGTCAGAGAGTCGACATCCTCCTTCGACACCTCGCCGCCGTCCTTGAACTCATCAGCAAGCTCGGAGTCAATTCTCGCGAAGCGGATATTGTCGTTCTTCTGCTCAAGCTGGGTGATAAACGGCTGATCGATATTCTCCTTGAGGATGACCGCGTCCTTGCCGTTCTGACGGAACATTGTGATGTACTGGGCCTGCTGGACCTCATCTGTCACATAGTAAATGACAGACTTCTCAGGCTCCTTCTTCTCGTCTTCCTTCTTCTCATCATTCTTGCTCTCAGAAGTCTTGTCGTCTTCCTTCTTAATCGGATTGCCATTGGCGTCGAGGACCTCAGCCTCTGCCTTCTCTTCCTTGATCGGCTTTCCATTCGCGTCAAGGATCTCAGCATCAGCCTTCGCCGGCTTCTCCTCTGTCTTCTTGCCGATACCGTTCTTGTCCTCGTATTCCTTCAGCGTCAGATACTTGCCGTCGAGGTCCTTGAAGAGCATATAATCCGCCATCTTCTTCTCGAACTTCTCGTCACGGATGCAGCCATACTTGACGAACGGAGCGATGTCGTCCCAAACGTCCTCATACTTCTTGCGGTCCGTCTTGCACATGCCGGAGAGCTTCTCCGCCATCTTTCTGGAAATGTACTCCGAGATCTTCTTCACGGTTCCGTCATTCTGCAGCGCGGAGCGGGACACATTGAGCGGCAGGTCCGGGCAGTCGATGACGCCCTTCAGTGTCATCAGGAATTCCGGAATGACCTCCTTGATGTTGTCCGCAATGAAGACCTGGTTGTTGTACAGCTTGATCTGTGACTCCAGCGCATCGTACTCCGTGTTGATCTTCGGGAAATAAATGATACCGCGAAGATTGAACGGATAATCGGTCTTCAGATGGATCCAGAACAGCGGCTCCTTGTAATCGTTAAATACCTTTCTGTAGAACGCCTTGTAGTCCTCGTCCTTGCACTCACTCGGCATCTTCGTCCAGAGCGGCTCGGTGTCGTTGATCGGTTCCGGAGCCGGCTTCTCTTCCATTGCCGGAGCCTCCTCGCCCTTCTCAGCGGCCTCCTTCACCTTCTTCTCGTGCTCCTCGACGCGGCGCTTCTCAGCTTCCTCCTCGCGCTTCTTCGCGTCCTTGCCGACATCCTCGAGATAGATCGGGTACGGCATGAAGCCGCAGTACTTCTTCAGGACCTCGCGGACCTTGAATTCATTGCAGAACTCGAGGCAGTCATCGTTCAGGAACAGCGTAATCTTTGTCCCGATCGTGTCCTTCGTTCCCTCGTCAATTGTGTACTCGGAATTGCCGTCGCTCTCCCAGTGGACCGGCTTTGCGTCCGGAAGATAAGACTTTGTATCAATCGTGACCTTGTCGGCGACCATGAATGCCGAGTAGAAGCCGAGACCGAAGTGACCGATAATGTCGTCTCCCGCCGCCTTGTCCTTATACTTCTTGATGAATTCTGTCGCGCCGGAAAATGCAATCTGCGTGATATATTTGACGACCTCGTCCTCCGTCATGCCGATGCCGTCATCCTCGAACGTGAGTGTCTTCGCATCCGGGTTGACTGTAACGTGAACTTCATATTTATAGTCGTCCGCCGGCTTGAACTCGCCGATGCCCTCGAGTCTCTTCAGCTTTGTGATCGCATCACAGGCATTTGAGACCTGCTCGCGGATAAAAATATCACGGTCTGAATACAGCCATTTCTTGATGATCGGCATCATATTTTCGCTGTTAATAGAAAGATTTCCTGTTTTTGCCATTTTTATATTCACTCCTTGTTCTAGTCAGAGTATAACTCTCAATAAAATCTACTATAAACGACCCGGGCTCAAAAGTCAACAGAAAATCAGCACTCTTTTTGATTGAGTGCTGATATCCGCAAACAGCATGATCAGCCGGAAAGGGGTTTGCATCCTCAAAAAAGCACTATATAATGTATAGGAATAAATTCATTTTTTACAGGAAGGATTTTCATTTGCAATGAGCGACGAGCAGATCCAAACGAATCGCAAAACGCGAAAACGGGCCAAGCAGCACCATATGGCCATCAACTGGCACAATCTTACGACAAGCACGGACGACGTACCCGCCACAGAGGCTCCTCTTGCGGAGCGGGCCACATTTGTCGGACGAGTCGGCCTGCTGCAACTGTCCGCCGGATCGGGCGCATGGCGGACAAGAGATGCAATGAACACAGTGGCAAAGGCCCTTGGCCTGACCTGTACGCAGGATATCGGCCTGATCTCCATCAATTACACGTGCGTAGACGGAGCGGAGAGCTTCTCCGAGTCCCTGACGCTGCGAACAACCGGTGTCAACACGGATAAGCTGATGGAGATGAGTCTCTTCGTCAAGAAGTTTCCCGAGTATGCAGGCAAATACTCGATCGACCATCTCCATGAGCTTCTCGACCAGATCAAAAACAAGCCGTCCAACTACAGCGTGATGGACGAGGGTCTCGCATCGGGCTTTGCCTGCATGGCCTTCACATTTCTGCTCGGCGGCGGCCCCTGGGAAATGCTGTTCGCCCTCATCGGAGCTACGATCGGCAACTATGTCAGAGTCTACATGGTCAGAAAGCATCTCTCGCTCTTCTTCTGCGTTGCGACAGGCGTCGCGGCCGGCTGCGCCGCCTATGTCCTTGCCATCTCGCTCTGTTCGCAGGTGATCCATATCGCCGATGCGCATGAGGCGGGCTATATCTGCGCCATGCTCTTTATCATTCCCGGATTTCCGCTGATCTCCGGCGGGCTTGATATTTTCAAGGTGGAAATGAGGTCCGGCCTCGAGCGCCTCACGTACGCGCTCATGATCATCACGATCGCAACCATCACCGGCTGCGTCGTCGCGACGATCCTCAACTTTCATCCGCGCGATTTCGTGGAACTCTCGCTGAACCCGTATGTGAAATTTGTGCTCCGTCTTCTGTTCAGCTTCATCGGTGTGTACGGATTCTCTCTCATGTTCAACAGTCCGAAGGCCATGGCCGCCGCGGCCGGCTTTGTCGGCATGATTGCCAATACAACAAGGCTCACACTGGTTGATCTCGGCATCAAGGGCATCACCGCCGGCGTCGCCGCCTTCATCGGCGCCTTCATCGCCGGCGTCATCGCGTCGAAGATCCGCCACATGACCGGCTATCCGCGCATCGCGCTGACCGTTCCGTCGATTGTCATCATGGTCCCGGGACTGTACATGTACAGAGGAATCTATTATATGGGCACCGGAACATCGATCACGGATGCCGCGACCTGGCTGACCCGCGCATTCCTCATCGTGCTCGCGCTTCCGCTCGGTCTCTGCTTTGCAAGACTTGTCACGGACAAGAATTTCCGCTACTGCAGCTGATTGTCTGCAGTCATACCCGGATTTCCGGGCAATAGACAAATCTGGTTTTTATATGACAGATACTTCAAATGAATCGGGAAGAGAGAAAGCCGCATGTCCTCTCTTCCCGGTTTTTTATCCTTTCTTACGGGTGTTGTTGCAGGTAACGTAATATTTTGTAACTATTTTGTAATAAACTCAATGAGCAGGAATCCCATGTGCGATTAACAGGATCTCTGCGATTTTGTATTTTTCATTAATTTGTCTAGGTCTTCAGGGCATTAATTTATGCAGTTTGTCCATGTCAAATCCGAATGCACGTAATTTTCGTGTTTTATCCTCCGAAAAGCTGTCTGATTCTCTCTGCACTGGCGTCATTTTCCCGGTCTGTAATTGCGAACTATTTGTGAATTTTTGTTTTTTCCTTTACAAGTTGTTACAGAAGTGTTAAAGTCTTACACGTACACGAGGTAGGGCGTTGGCAAACCCGTAAGATACACAAGAAAGGACAATATATGAAACGACAGTTCATCATTGCGTTATCCGCCGTATGTGCGGCAGCTTCTGTTACTCCGGCAGCGACGGCTCTCAGCTCAGTCAATGTCATGGCGGACAGCGCATCCTCAGAACAGGTCATTTTTAATTATCTCACCGGAGAGCTGGGGCTGAATACAGCAGCGGCATGCGGTATTCTCGGCAATATGTATCAGGAATCCGGTCTTGACCCGACAGCACAGAGCTCCTACTACGGTCTCTGCCAGTGGAGCGGCTCTCTGACGGCAGAGCTCATGTCATACTGCGCACAGGCCGGCTATGATTCGGCAAGCATTGAGGGCCAGGTTCATTTCCTCGGCACAGAGCTCACAGGCGGCTATTCCGGTGTCCTTGCCGCTCTTCAGAGCGTCCCGAACACAGCGGACGGCGCATCTCAGGCCGCTTCGATCTTCTGCCAGCAGTTTGAGCAGTGCGGAAATTATGACGTGGAGATTCCGCGCAGAGCCGCATATGCCAATAATTACTGGGGTGAGTTCCAGGGATATGTCGCCACTTCAGATACGACAGACAGCACGCAGGCAGCCGCAGACACTTCTGCTGACACAGCAGCCGAAGACACGCAGGAGGCCGCTCAGCCGGCAGAAATCACGGCAGTCGGCCGCGACGGCACGGTCTACACAGTTTCCCAGATGTCTGCAGTCTATGATTTCGATTATTACATCAATAAATACGCAGACCTCAAGGCCGTCTACGCAAATGATCCGCAGGGCGCATTCCAGCACTTCATTACATACGGCATGTATGAGGGTCGTCAGGCATCCGCGAATTTCAATGTCTACACATACCGTCGCCTGAACTATGACCTGCGCGTACACTATGCAGGCCGCGATCTTCACTGGTATTACATTCACTACATCACATTCGGTCAGAGCGAGGGCCGCACGGCAGTCGTCTCCTGAGCCGAAAGGGAGCTAAAAATGCAGGGCAAATGACATTCATCTCCTGTCCTGTGGCAAGTCATATAAATCACGTTGCAAAAAGACCGGGCAACAGAGAGCTTCATTCTCTCCGCTGCCCGGTCTTTTTTGATGCAGTTTTCAAAAATTCGCCGTCATTTCATCACTGGAAATACGCCCCGGCAGAGCCGCTTCGTCATTTTCCGCGTATTCTGTCAGGAATCGTAGTCCTCGAGGAAGCTGTGCTCCTCGCCGTGATATGTCCATCCCGGCATCGTGTCGAGACAGACCGAGTGGATCGCATTGAAAATGCTCTGATCGAGGTCCGGCGTATCGCGCTTCATCCGGCGGATCAGATTCTTGATCTCCTGCCTCTTCGACCCGCCGCCTCCGTTGTCACAGATCGAGCAGTTTTCCGTGAAGCGGCAGGCGCACTGGATGAACTCCAGCTCATTGTAGCGCCTCCAGGCAATGATATCCTGCTCGTGGACCTTGTACATGGGCCTGATCAGCTCCATTCCCTCGAAATGGTCACTGTGCAGCTTCGGCAGCATCGCGCGGATCTGCGAGCTGTAGAACATGCTCATGACCGTCGTCTCAATCACATCGTCGAAATGGTGCCCGAGCGCGATCTTGTTGCAGCCGAGCTCCTTTGCCTTGTTGTAGAGCCAGCCGCGGCGCATTTTCGCGCATAAATAGCACGGGCTGTGGTCCTGGCTGTTCGCAACGTCAAAGATATTCGACTCATAGATCTGAATCGGCACATGAAGAAGGGCCGCGTTGCTCTCAATCTTCGCGCGGTTGATCTCGTTGTATCCCGGGTCCATGACCAGATACACGGCCTCAAACTTCACCCTTCCGTGCCGCTCAAGCTCCTGCATGAGCTTCGCCATGCAGAAGGAATCCTTTCCTCCGGAAATGCACACAGCAATCCGGTCTCCCTCGTTCACGAGCTGATACTTCGCGACCGCGTCAATAAACGGATGCCACAGCTCTTTCCTGTATTTCGTAATAATGCTTCTCTCGATCTTCTCGTATGGTTCCAGTTCTCTTCTCGCCATAATGCTCTCTTTCCAGCTTCACTTTCTCTGTGTAAGCGTCTCATCCCTCATGCAGTCGTCAAATGCCTGCAGAAAGCCGTCGATCTCCTCATTCGTTGTCAGGTGGCTTAAGGATATTCTCCACGACTCCATCGCCCGCCGTCTGTCATGGCACACAGCGTACACGGCCTTCGACGGCGTTCCCTTCACGGAGCACGCCGACTTCACGGAAATGCACACCCCTCTCTTGTCGAGTGCCTGCTGAAATGCATCTCCCTTAATCCCCTTTACGCTGAGATTCAGAATGTGCGGGACAGCATCCTCCGGCGAATTGATGCTGACGTCCGGATATGCGCGGAGTGCCTCCCGAAGGCGCGCATTCAATGCGCGCACGCGGTCTGTCCTCTCCCTATAGCCTGTGAGCGCAAGGTCAAGTGCCTTCTCAAGCGCCGCTGCGCCCGCGAGATCAGGCGTGCCGCTCCGGTACATCGTCGTGCTGACACCGCCGTTGATCTGCGGCTCAAGAATCACGCCCTTTCTCTTATAGAGAATTCCGCAGCCGAGCAGGCCATAGAACTTGTGCGGCGTAAAGCAAAGCGTATCGACCCCGTCGAAAATGAGCGGCGCCTTGCCGACCGCCTGCGTCGCGTCCACATGAAGCCTCGTCCCCGGAAAGTCCTTCAGGATGTCCGCAATCTCGCGGACAGGCTGTCTCGTGCCGAGCTCGCTGTCTACGGCAGAGACGGCGACGAGGACCGTATCCTTCCTGAGAAGGCTTCGCAGCTCCTCAAGATCAATTTTCCCGTCTCGCCCCGTGGAAATGAGATCAATCTCCCAGCCCTGGTCCTTCAGTGCCGTGAGCGCACCGCTTAAGGACGAGTGCTCAAGCGCCGTCGAAATAATGTGCCTTCCCTTGTGCCGCTGCGCGTGTGCGAACCCCTTCACAGCGAGATTGTTCGACTCGCTCGAGCCGGACGTATAAATCAGCTCCTCCGGAAGCACAGCCTTGCTTCCTTCATTTGCCGATGTGAGCTCTGCGGCGATCCGTTCCGTCACGCGCGCCATCTCCCCGGCTGCTTCCCGTCCCGCCGCATGTGCGGAGTTCGGATTGCCCGGGAAATGAAGCGCCGTATCTGCATATACCTTCAGAACAGCCGGATCAACCGGCGTATTTGCCGAATAGTCAAGATAAATCATGTCTAACTGCTTTCCCCTATGCTATCATAATGTGCACGGCCTACATCATACGAAATTACCGGAAAAATGTAAATACCATCGAAAGGGAAGGATTCTTATATCAATGTCACGCACACGAAAGGAGACATTCCGCCCTGGATTCACGCACGAGCTCTTCGTGCTCGTCCTGCCGATTGTCATCCAGAACCTCATCGTATCCTCCGTCAGCATGGCCGATGTCGTCATGCTCGGACGCGTGTCGCAGACCGCTCTGTCGGCCTCCTCACTCGCCGGTCAGGTACAGTTTCTGCTCAACATCATCTATTTCGGACTCAACTCCGCGATCACGATCATGGCGGCCCAGTACTGGGGCAAGGGAGACGGAAAGACGATAGCCCGCATCTTCGGAATCGGCCTTGTCATCTGCATGGTCTTCTCGACATGTGCAACCATTCTCGCTTTCGTCTGTCCGGTACATGTCATGCGCATCTGGACAAATGTCCCTGAGCTGGCGCAGGCCGGCAGCCGCTATCTCCGCTTTGTCGCACTTTCCTATTTCTTCGCGGGCATATCCCAGCCGTATCTTGCTGTCATGAAGAGCTGTGAGCGCGTCAGTCTGTCAACCGCGATCTCCGCAGTCACGCTCGCGCTGAACGTCCTGCTGAACGCAGTGCTCATTTTCGGGCTGATCGGCTTTCCGGCTATGGGTATTGAAGGCGCGGCTCTTGCGACATCGATCTCGAGAGGAATTGAGCTCCTGATCTGCGCCGTCGATTACACGCGCCAGAGAATTATGCCGCGCGGACTTGCCGCGACGTTCCGCATTCCGCGAGCCCTCGTCCGCGATTTCTGTGTCTACTCGCTGCCCGCGTTTATCAATGACGCGATGTGGGGTCTTGCGTTTAACATGAACTCGATCATCATGGGCCATCTCGGCTCGGATATCGTCGCAGCCAACTCCGTTGTGACCGTCGCGCGCGACCTCGTCACAACCGTCGGCTTCGGCATCTCATCGGCCTCCTCGATTCTCCTCGGCAAGGAAATCGGGTCCGGGGAGCTGAAGACGGCAAAGAGAGACGCCGCATCCGTCCTCCGCGTCGCGCTGTACGCCGGCATCATCGGCGGTCTTGTTCTGCTCGCAATCAGTCCGATTGTCCCGAATTTCGTAAAAATATCGGCAACTGCGCGCAGATATCTCCGCGTCATGCTGCTGATCAACACGGTCTATCAGTGCGGCCAGATCATCAACACGGTCCTCATTTCCTCGCTGTTCCGCTGCGGCGGCGACTCAAAATACGGCATGAAGCTCGACATCTTCTGCATGTGGTGCTACGCGGTCCCGCTCGGGCTTATCTCCGCCTTCGTTCTGAAACTCCCGCCGCTCGTCGTCTACACATTTATGTGCACCGATGAGTTCGCGAAGATGCCCTTCGCGCTGCATCACTACAGGAAGGGAAACTGGATCCGGAACCTCACGCGGGAATTTGACTGATGGCCCGGGTTCTGTGAATAAGTCCGGCGGATTAGTCTGGTGTCCATCCTGATCACATATCCGTCATCGCTCATCAAGAGTATAAGTCTCGCGGGCTTTGACAGAGATGTATACCGTAAAAGGCCCTCCTTACCGGCATGTTTGTCCGATAAAGAGGGCCTTTTTATTTTCTCCAACAAATATGCAGCGCGTCAGAACAGAATAATCAGGAACTGTGTCGCGAGCACGACGCAGATCAGAGCCACCGGATAGGTCGCCGCATAAGCCGACGCGACATCCTCAGATCCGGCAACGGAAATGAGCGTCCCGAGGGCCGGCGTCGATGTCATACCGCCCGTGATCGAGGAGAGTGCGTTGAGCAGGCTCAGCTTCAGGACTTTCGTCGCGAACAGGTAGCCGACGAACATCGACACGCACGTGATGATCACGCCGTAGACGAAGTAGATAACCTGGAAATTCTCGACAAAGCTTGCGCCTCCGGCAACGCCCGCGCCGATCAGGAACAGGGCGAGTCCGAACTCACGGAAGACTTTGAGCGAACTGTAATACGGCATCACAGAGACCTGTCCGATTCTCCCGAAATGACCGAGCACGAGGGCCGCAATCAGACAGCCGCCCGTTGTCGTCAGAGAGAAGCACGTCCCGGAAAGCCCCTTTGAGGAAAGCGGGATGCGGATCATACCAACAAAGATGCCGATGACGATCGCGAGCGCAAACGGCATGCAGCCGAACGGGTCCATGTGAAGCAGCTGCTCATCAGGGATTCTCTTCTTCTTTGATCCGGCATCAACCTCCGTGATCTTCTTCAGCTCCTCGTCCATATTCGCGTGCTTGATCTTCGGAATCAGCTGAACGAACAGGACGACGCCGATGACGCCGAAGATATACGCGATGCCATAGCCGACCGACACGATGTCCTCATAGGCCGGATCGACAGCTGACTTCGCTGCCGAGAACGCCGGCGTTGACGTCAGCGCACCCGAGAACAGCCCCGCGACCATCGCCGTCAGCCGCTTGGAGTCCGGCTCCCCGAGCCCGCGGCCGATCAGGATACATAAGACAGCCGCTGCAAAGCCGCTCGCGATGATGATCGCACCGATCGCGACGTAGGACTTGAAGTTCTTCTTCAGGTTGCTGAAGAAATTCGGTCCCGCGATAAAGCCGACAGACGTGACGAACAGGACAAGACCGATGTTCTCAATGACCTTGAGCATGTCCTTCGTCACATCGCCGAGAGCTGTCATTTCCGAATCAAGCGGCTTATAGAACAGGCACCCGAAGACGAGCGCGACAATGAAGACACCCGCCGTTCCAAGGTCAACACCCTTGATCTTGATGCGCCCGAGCATATATCCGAGCGCCATGATGATGAATACACACACCAGCAGGAACGTAATTCCTGAAATCTGGATGACTCCGCCGAAAAGACTCATGAAAAAGCCTCCCTTCATGCCGGACCGGTGGCGGCCGGTCCACACTTCATTTTGCTAAAGTTTTTTCAGAACATTAGAGGAATTCTATCATAATGAAATCGGTTTCAGCAAGTCATCCATCCCTGTCTTGCACCTGCGTATTTACTGATAAATGCCGTTAATCTTCACGTTGAATGTCGCTTCCTTGCCGTTCAGGCTGTCTACGCCGTAGTCCTCCGGGAAGGTGACCGTGACAGTGACCGTGCTGCCGACCTTCGCGCCGATCAGCTGGTCCTCAAAGCCGTCGATAAAGGTGCCCGATCCGATGGTCAGGTCCTGGCCCGTCGCCGTGCCGCCGTCAAACTGCTTTCCGTCGACATAGCCGGTGTAATCGATATTAACCGTGTCGCCCTTTGCGACTGTGAGGCTCGTGTCCGTGTTCAGCGTCATGCTGGATGTGTCAGCCGCCGAAATGGTTGATGACGTGCCGCTCAAAGCGGAGGATTCCGTCGATGTGACAACCGAACTCGTCGTGGAACTTGTCGATGAAGACTTGTTGCCGGAGACAATGATCGCGATGACGGCGACGACTGCCGCTGCGATAATGACACCGACAATGAGACGGTTCTGCAGTTTCTTCTTTTTGTCCTTCTCGCTCTCTACCTTCGGCTTCAGGAGGTTCAGAATCTGCTGGTCTCTGACCTTCGCAAGCTTTCCCTCTTTGCTGCTCGGATATTTATTGGCGTTGATACGCTTAGTGACTGTCACCTCCAGCGTCTGATTCTGCTCATTCTTCGCGTTCAGGTTATAGCCGGCCTCGATCAGCGCCATGATCTTCTCCGCACCGTGGTCTGAATAGCCGGCAGCGATGTAGAGATCTGCCGCGCTCTTCGACTCCTCGATCTCCCGCTGGCAGACTCTCATGACCGACTCGAAGTCCTGAAGAGGAAGCCTGCTGATTCTTGAGATGTCGCCGCTGTACTTCTTCTGCTTCAGAAGGAAGCGGATCGTATCCGTGTCATCCGCGTCACAGGCGAGACCAAAGAAACGGCTGACAGCACTGTCTGTCGACAGATCCAGGGATTTTCTGCATTTCTTCAGAACCTGCTGGACAAACTCACGGTTGCTGTAGTTGCTGAAGTCGATCTGCAGATACTCAGGCTCAAGCCTTGCCTCATCCGCGACGATCTGCTCGACAAGCTCGATTGACCGGAGAGCCGTAATCTTTCTGTACAGCTCGATTTTCTCAGACGGATCCGCGTTTCGAAGAGCCCCGTTCTTCATCAGCTCGAGAACAGTTTCCCTGTGGTACGTCCGGATTTCCTCCTTCAGATTTTCAACAGTTGCTTCAGGGAGCTTCTTTGTTTCCTTTTTACTCAATGTCTGTTATCCTCCTCAAAAATAATGAGTTCATTTTACGATACTTTTGTGAAATTCATGTGTCTCTCCACGCAAAAGCGGCAGGCATCAGACCCTACTATATGGGCACGGGCACTTTTCCTCGCGGCCATGATTTGCTATAATACAGGCAGTATATTTGTATCCCGTATTCCCGGTTCCGCAGATTGTCCGTGAAATATTCTGTTCTGTCAGCCCGGAAAACGAGATCGTCATGGCATAGCCGCACTCGCTCCGCGCATCATGCGCCTGACCGGGTGTCCGCTATGGTTAGTATAGTAATTGATACTGTCCGAAAAATGAAATTCCATCCGGCAGGGCCTTGTGTGCTCTTCTTTATGCAGACTTACCGTACTGTAACAGCCGCATAAAGACCGCTTGCCTTCTTCCGGGGCAGATTCTGCGTGCATCGGACTTTGTATGCATTTTGTAATGATGCAGCACCTCTTGGAACACAAAGCGTTCCGAGTCTGGGGTGCTGATTAGTTACTACATTAATATGAGGGAAAGCTTCTGCCCGCCCGGGCAGATCTGGTATGAATATGTTAGAGAAAATCAAGAAGACTGGTGACATCCGGAACATCTCACCGGATGATTACGACGCGCTCGCGGCGGAAATCCGCAAATTTCTGGTAGACAAGATCAGTGTGACAGGCGGCCATCTCGCCTCAAACCTCGGCATCGTCGAGCTGACGATGGCCCTGCACCTCGTATTTGATTTCAATCGGGACAAGGTGATCTGGGACGTCGGACACCAGTCCTATGTCCACAAAATCCTGACCGGCAGAAAGGATTATTTTGATACGCTCCGGAAGCTCGATGGCCTCTCCGGCTTTCCGAAGCGCGAGGAAAGCCTCACAGACTGCTTTGACACAGGCCACAGCTCAAACAGCGTGTCCGCCGGTCTCGGCATGGTCACGGCGCGTGACATCTGCGGGGAGGACTACTCTGTCATCTCTGTCATCGGCGACGGAGCTGCGACAGGAGGCATGTTCTTCGAGGCGCTCAACAACGCCGGAAGATTCAAGACGAACTTCATTATCGTTCTCAATGACAATGAGATGTCAATCTCGCAGAACTTAAGCGGCATGGCCTGCTACTTAAGCTCGCTCCGGACAGCCACGTCCTACAACGACCTGAAGGAGCAGGTCAAGAAGAAGCTGAGCCGCCTTCCGAGGGTCGGCGGCAATATCGTCAACAGCATCAGCGACATGAAGGACCGCGTCAAGCAGCTGTTCATTCCGGAAATGATGTTTGAAAATCTGGGCGTGACTTATCTCGGCCCGATCGACGGCCACAATACTGACCAGATTGTCCAGACGCTGCGCGAGGCGAAGCGCCTGAAGCGCTGCGTCCTCGTCCACGTCGTCACGACGAAGGGCAAGGGATATTGCTGGGCAGAGCAGGAGCCGGACCGCTTTCACGGAATCGGACCGTTTGACGTCGAGACAGGACGAAACAAATCGACATGCAGCGCCCGCACCTGGACCGACGTCTTCTCTGACGCGCTGCTCCGCGAGGGCGCAGCATGTCCGAATCTCACGGCCATCACGGCGGCCATGCCGGACGGGACCGGGACGAAGCCGTTCGGCATCCGCTTTCCGCAGCGGTTCTTTGACGTCGGCATCGCGGAGGAGCATGCGGTGACATTTGCCGCGGGCCAGGCTGTCTGCGGCCTCATCCCTGTCGTTGCGGTCTACTCTTCATTTTTACAGAGGGCCTACGACCAGATTCTCGAGGACGTGTGTATGCAGAACCTCCATGTCGTCTTCGCTGTGGACCGCGCCGGCATCGTCGGCGCAGACGGACAGACGCACCAGGGTCTCTTTGACGCGTCATTCTTAAGCGAAATGCCGAACATGACCGTGATCGCCCCGAAGAACGCGGAGGAGCTCGAGGCCGCGCTCCACTACGCGATTCACGAGTGCAGCGGCCCTGTCGCCGTCCGCTACGGGCGCGGCGCGTGCCCGGACATCTATCCGGATCAGGAGCTGCCTCTTGAGACAAAGCGTTCTGAAATTCTTGAGGAGGGTACAGCTGCGACGCTCTTTGCTGTCGGAACAATGGTCGCAATCGGAAGGGACGTCGTCCGGATTCTCAAAAATGAATATCAGATAGATATCCGCCTCGTCAATGTCCGCTTTGTGAAGCCGCTCGACAAGGAGACGCTGCTCTCCTGCGCGAAGGACGGGCCGGTCGTCACGCTCGAGGAGGGCGAGCGGACCGGCGGTTTCGGTGAGCGCGCCGCCGCGTACCTCGCGGAAGCACTTCCTTGCGCAAGAATCCGTATTTTTGCCGTCGACGACCGCTATGTGCCGCAGGGCACGCCCGACGAGCTGAGGAAGCGTCTCGGTCTCGACGCAGACAGCGTCGCCGAGAGCATAGCCTCATTCGTGCGGGAGTGTGAGCAGGAGTAAAGCAAAAGCCTCCGGAGTGATCCGGGGGCTTTTTTTCGTCCGTGCAGACAGGAGTGACTTGCAACACTCACTCCTGCATACGAAAATGCGGACAAACATGGAGCGTATCGCTCATGCCTTTGTAAGCAAAGTGACTACCTCTGAGTGATCTGTAAAAGGGAACAAATCAAACGCCTTCGCCTCTTTCGCCTTGTACCCATGCCTCTTCAGCCACTTGAGGTCCCGGAGGAGTGATTCCGGCCCGCAGGAAATGTACACAATTCTGCCCGGGCTCGTCCGGACAGCCGCCTCGAGGAAGGCCTCCGTCGCTCCCTGACGCGGCGGATCGAGGAATATGACATCTGTCCTCTCGTGCTCCTCCGCCATATCCGTCAGATACTCTCCGGCATCCGCATTGACAAATGAAATATTCGTCACGTCATTCCGCTTTGCATTTTCTTCTGCGTCGCGGACCGCGTCCTCATTCTGCTCGATGCCGATGACGCGTCTTGCGCCCTTTGCGGCGCAGATGCCGATCGTTCCGATTCCGCAGTACGCGTCGACGACCGTCTCGTGGCCGTTTAAGTGCGCGTATTCGATCGCCTGTCTGTAGAGCTTCTCCGTCTGCACAGAATTCACCTGATAGAAGGATTTCGAGGAAATGCGGAACCGCTTTCCGCACAGCTCATCCTCGATCCAGCCCTTTCCGTACGCGTTCGACTCGCGCTCACCGAGAATCATCGATGTCTTCTCCCTGTTGACATTGATGACTATCGTCTCGATCCTCGGGTGCTTCGCGCGAAGGATCTTCACAAAATTGTTCTTGCCCGGCATGACGGGCGACGCGAGGACAAGAACAACCATAATCTGGCCCGTCGCGTGCGCCGTCCTGATGAGCACATGGCGGAGAAGTCCCTCTCCTGTGTCCTCATCGTAGATCTTCATCTTGTATTTTCTGGCGATAAGAAGGATATCGCGCATGATTGCGTCGGCCTCCTCGTCTTCGATCAGACACTCCCGGATCGGGACGACCTTGTGCGTTCCTTCCTTATATATGCCCGCCTCGTGGCGCAGCCTGTGGCCGTCGTAGACGACCTGAAAGGCCCAGTGGACCTTGTTTCTGTAGTGATACGGATCTTCCATGCCGACAATCTCCGGGACGCGGACGACAGGCCGGAGCAGATCATCGAGCTTCAAACGCTTCTCTTCCAGTGTCTTCTCATAATCCTGTCCGATCGTTTTGCAGGCTCCACATTTTTTCACATAGGGACATGTCTTAATCTCTGCCATTTCTTCTCCTTCTGATCCATCATAGAATACCAAAATATAGAAATTCAGCCCGGCCCTGAACGCTTCGCGCAGCCCGTTGTGCCGAATAATTACAAACCATCATACATGATCCGGCCCGCAAAGAAAAGGTTTGTTTATTTTAGAGCTTGATTCAAACTGGAATTCACGATATTATTAAGAGCCTTGGAGGGAGAATTATGCAATATTACGTCCTGCATTATTTTAATTTTCAAAATGCCGGCACTTTCATGCTGGTCTCATTTATCGGACTTGCACTTGTCCTCGCGATCATTCTTTCCATCGCGCGCCTCGAGCAGCAAAGCGCACGGAAGGAAATGGAAGCCGCAAAGACCTACAACAAGGAGCAGATCCGGAAGATCAGGCGCCGCCCGTATGTCCTCATCGAGAGTTTCTATGAGATGGTCTTCTCGAGCACGTCGATTCTCTTTTTCCTCGCGCTCTACTATGTGATCGACGGCCAGTTCACAGACGCGATCCCGGGAACCTATGCGATCTGGGTCAAGTATCAGGACATCCTGCTGCTCGTGTTCCTGTTCCTCTCGGTCTTCATGACGAACTGGTTCGACGTCCTGCTTGTAAGGCTCACGCACATAAAACCGGAGCAGAAAGCCGCGGTCCGGCTGACGAGCTCTCTCTATGTCGTGCTGATCCTGCTGTATATCCGTTTCATCTACAATGACACGAATTACAATACCCTGATCATGTACTTCATCACACTGTTCATCGGTCGGTTCATCTACTTCGACTTCACATGGAAGGACTTCATGAACATGCTGCACGGGCTCATACGGAATATTCCGCTCATGCTGCTCATGGTCGCCTACTCGGCTGTCGTCTGCTGGTATGGCTTCCATGTCCATTTTCTGCTGAAGTCAAATGGCGTGATTATCAGCACGCTGATCGCTCACCTCTTCATGGACCTCGCGATCTTCATCGTCTACCACACGAAGCTCGTCCGGTTCTTTATCTGAGATCTGCGGAGAGTACGGAGCAATTCGAAACCCCGCCTGCGAACATATGAATTCGCGGCGTGAAGCTCGTTTTTTTTATGTCGGTGATGTGGAAGGGGCTGCCGCACTACGTGATGAGTGCGGCAGCCCCTTTCTGCCTGCTAAAAACACTTTATTCCGCGGCCGTCCCCACTCTCGCGTTCTTCTTCGCGAAGATCCTGTCAAACAGCCAGTGCGTGAATGGTGCCGCCGCAAACATGTTCCAGCAGAGTGCCATCGGAAAATTCTTGATCAGCGTTCCGACCCAGATCGCCGGCAGCTCCCAGACAGGCTGGCCTGCCAGAATAACATTGAAGAGAATTGACGCGATGAGACTCATCGTCGGACACATGATGGCGACCGTGCCCGCCTGGCGCATGATGCGGCAGAAATACGGGTTGTCCTTCTTCGGGTTCGTGTATTTTTCCATGAAATGAGCCCCGATCCGGTTTCCCCAGAGATTAGATGTGATAAAAACAAAGATTCCCATGTACGCGGCCTCCTTCAGCGCCGCCGGGAAGACCCGGAGCGTCATCGTGCTGAAGCCTCCGACATTCAGGTTGTATCCCATCTTGATCGCGATATTATACACCTCCATCCCGATCGCCATCGCGTACGACATGATCAGGCCGAAGATCTGGCCCTGTGCTTTTGTTCTTGGCATGAACTGCATTCCTCCTTACATGGTATCTATTCAGCGCCCCAGACTCGGAACGCTTCGCGTTCCTCGTTGTGGGCGGACAGAGCGGCTTCGCTGCTTGTCCGCCCCTTGAAAAACTTCTGAAATCGTCCGGCGAGCAAGCTCTCCGTCCGAATTTCATTAGTTTTTCAAGGGGTGCTGAATAATTACAAAAATAAAACGAGTGGAAGAGAAACTGGATTTACACAGCTCTTCTGCCACTCGTTCAACGAACTATTCTAGCAGGTCTTTTTCATTCATGTAAGGATTTTTCACAGGAAGTCCTCTTCCTTGCCCGCCGCACGTTGCCGTCCCTCCGCGCCGGGCGCCGAAAACAAAGTTCGGCTAGGTCAAACCGCGATCAGTTCCCTCACGACCGCACTCGCGATCGCAAATCCCGCCGCCGGCGGCACAAAGGCGGATGAACCCGGAATGTCCCGCCGCACGCTGCAGCTCCTCGTCTGCCCCGGCGGACAGACGCAGTGCGTCCGACAGTTGTCATCGTCATTCTCCGCATCCGGGCGGATCGGCTTCTCCGATGACCACACGCACAGGAGATGGCGAACGCGTCTCTTCCGCATCTCATGGCGCATGACCTTCGCCAGCGGGTCCATCGTCGTCTTGTAGATATCCGAGACATGAATCTGCGTCGGATCGAGCCGGTTTCCGCAGCCCATGCAGGAAATGACAGGCACGCCGGCGGCCTTCGCGCGCATAATGATCTCAATCTTTGCCGTCACCGTATCAACCGCGTCGACGACATAATCATATTTCGAAAAGTCAAAGGCGTCCGCATTGTCCGGCAGAAGAAACGTGTGAAAGACATTGACCTCGATCTTCGGATCAATGTCGTGGACTCTCTCCTTCGCAAGATCCGCCTTCTTGTGCCCGATCGTGCTCCGAAGCGCGAGCAGCTGACGGTTCAGGTTCGTGAGGCAGACCATATCGTCGTCGACAAGATCCATGTGGCCGACGCCGCTGCGGGCCAGGGCCTCAACGACATAGCCGCCAACACCGCCGACACCGAAAATGAGCACCCGCGCGCTGTGAAGCGTTTCAATGGCCTTCGGGCCGATGAGAAGCGTGGTCCTCGAGTACTGGTTCATATATGTTCCCTTTCTTGTTTGCAGATACGAAAAGAAGCGGCGGAAACGCCGCTCCTTTTCTCACACGCAGAATCGATCAGTCGAGCGAATCAATCAGCTCAAGCGAATGCTCCTCGTTCATCTGATTGCACATATCAATGAACTTTGCGAGCGGCACGCCGTGCAGCTGCTTGTTTCCTCTGATGTTGATAGAAACCGTTCCATCCTCCGCTTCCTTGTCGCCGAGGACCAGTGTGTACGGATCCTTATACTTCTTGCAGTTCTTGATCTTCTCCTTCATGTTCTTGTCGGAGTAGTCGACCTCGAAGCGGATATGGTTCTTTCTCAGGAGTTCAGCGACCTTCTTCGCGTACTCGTTGTGCTCCGTGCGGATCGGAACGATGCCGACCTGAACCGGGCTGAGCCAGAACGGGAAGGAGCCCTTGAAGTTCTCGATCAGGATACCGATGAAACGTTCCATGGAGCCGAAGATTGCCCTGTGAACCATAACCGGTCTCTTGAATGTGCCGTCCTTATCGACGTACTTCATGTCGAAATTCAGCGGCAGCTGGAAGTCGAGCTGGATCGTGCCCATCTGCCACTCGCGGCCGAGGCAGTCTCTCATCTTCAGGTCGATCTTCGGGCCGTAGAACGCGCCGTCGCCCTCGTTGATCTCATAGTTGCCCGGGCCGTACTTCTTGTCAAGGATCTTCTTGAGATCGGCCTCTGCCTGGTTCCAGACCTCGATGTCGCCCATGTAATCATCCGGGCGCGTCGAGAGCTCAGCCTTGTATGTGAGGCCAAACGTCCCGTAGATTTCGCCGGCGATCTCCATGATATCGGAAATCTCGGACTCGATCTGGTCATTTGTGATCAGGTTGTGGGAGTCATCCTGACGGAACATCTGGACTCTGAAGAGGCCGTTCAGCTCGCCGGACTTCTCTTTTCTGTGAATTACATCGACTGTGTTGATGCGCATCGGCAGATCCTTGTAGGATCTCTGCTCACGCATATAGTACTTGATCGCGTTCGGGCAGTTCATCGGCTTGACAGCGTATGTGTTTGCCGCGTCGATGGAGTAATTGCCGTCCTCATCCCTGCCCGGGAGAACGAACATGCCGTCCATATAGTGAGCCCAGTGGCCGGATGTCACCCAGAGATCCTTCTTCTGAATGAGCGGAGCGGAAATCTCCGTGTAGCCGTGAACCTCATGGACAGATCTCCAGTAGTCGAGCAGTGCGTTGAACAGCTTCCAGCCGCGCGGCAGCCAGTACGGCATGCCCGGAGCCGTCTCGTCGAACATAAAGAGGTCAAGCGCCGGACCGAGCTTCTTGTGGTCACGCTCCATCGCCTCTTTAACCAGAGCGAGATGATCCTTCAGATCCTGCTTGGACGGGAAGACGTAGAGGTAAATTCTCTGCAGCTGATCGCGCGTCTCATCGCCTCTCCAGTAAGAACCGGAGACAGACTTGATCTTGTAGGCCGCATTGAGAAGCTCCGCGGAGTTGTCTACGTGAGGTCCTCTGCAGAGGTCGACGTAGTCATCGCCTGTGTAATAGACTGTGATGGTTTCATTTTCCGGAAGATCCTGAATCAGCTCCGTCTTGAACTTCTGGTCCTTGAAAATATCAAGCGCCTCAGCCTTTGTGACTTCTTTTCTCGTCCAGTTCTCCTTGCGCTTCAGGATCTCGCGCATCTTGTCCTCAATCGTCTTGAAGTCGTCCTTCGTCAGTGTGCGCGGAAGCGTGAAATCATAGTAGCAGCCGTCTTCGATCTGCGGACCGATCGCGTACTGCACATTTTCCTTCCCGAACAGCTCAATGACGGCCTTCGCGAGGATATGGGCCATAGAATGACGGTAAACTTTCAGGTACTCTTCTTTTTCCATAATAAGAAGTTCCTCCTTTGGAATCCTGGAGGCATTTTTTACTTTCGCACTGCATTTCAGGAAAATAAAAAACGCCTCTTACATTAGGTTATAATGTAAGGGACGCATGATCTGCGCGGTTCCACCCTAATTGCCTGCAAGGCAGGCCACTTTCTTATGATGATAACGGAATCACCGGGCCGGATTGGGGCCTCTCGGAGATGGTCTTCGGCAGCTTCCGGACCGGAGCGCTTCCACCCGCAAAACACGCGGCGCTCCTCTCTGTGGTCTTTTCACAGCTTACTGTTCTCTTCAACGATTTATGAAGTCACCGGACATATGCATCCGGCCGCTTCGGTTTTTTATTATATGCGCCGCGCCCTCCGTTGTAAACCCCCAAAAAACAATCGAACAGTGACAATTCCCGCGGGCTGTCACTCGATCTTTTTCGTGAATCTGCCCAATCCGGTGGAAATGCATTTCCCTCCGTGATATAATAAATGCAGTTTTCAGGAGAGAGGAGACCAGTCATGGAAAAAAAGAGCGACAACAAATTACTCAGGATTTTTGCAGTCATCGGTATTGTAGCGGCTGTCGCGGCGATCGCGTATGCCATCTACAAGTTCTTCACGCCTGATTACCTGGAGGACTTCGAAGACGATTTTGACGACGACTTCGACGATTACTTCGAGGATGAGGACGAGGATGACAAGGCCGCGGAAGCCAAGGACACCGTAAAGGAGAAGGCTGAGAAGGTCAGAGACAAGGTCGTCGATGTGACAGAGGACGTGAAGGAAAAGGTCAACGGCGTCGTCGATGATGTCAAGGAAAAAGTATCCGATAAGTAAATTGTAACTATTCAGCACCCCGAACTCGGAACGCTTCGCGTTCCTCATTGTGGGGGTGCTGAATAATTACAACAAATCCTGAAAAGCTCGTGAGCCCCGGTCGTGTGCCGGGGCTTTTTCTTTAAGGAGGAGACCTATGAAGGAGAGGGAGCAGATCATCCACGCTCTTCTTGATTTCGGAGAGGAATTTCTGATCAGCGGCGCTGAGATCAGCCGGGTCGAGGATACGATCAGCCGGATCGGCATGGCGTTCGGCGCGCAGAAAATGAACGTCTTCGTCATCACGTCCAATATGATCATCACCATCAACTGGCCCGACGGCTCCTCTCTGACCGAGACGCGCCGGATCCGCAGGGACACGAGCAACGATTTCGTAAAGCTCGAGGAGCTGAACGCTCTGAGCCGCCGATTCTGCGCATCTCCGTTCTCCATCCGCGAGTTCGGCAGGCGTCTCACCGGCATCAGCGGTATCCACTCCTCCGGGAGGGAGGTGCTCTTCGGGAGCGTGCTCGTTGCCTCTGCATTTGCGCTCTTCTTCGGCGGCAATGCAGCGGACGCCGCCGTGGCCGGGGCCGTCGCGGTGTTCATTTTCTGGATGCAGACCTATATCCAGCCGATCTGTCTCAACACGATCTCCTTCACATGCGCGGCCTCCTTTCTGTCCGGCTTCCTGATCTCGGCCATCGCCTTTCTCATTCCGGCACTGCACCGGGACAAGATTCTGATCGGCGACATCATGCTGCTCGTCCCCGGCATCATGTTCACAAATGCGTTCCGGGAGGTTCTGCTCGGGGACACGATCTCCGGCCTGCTTAGGCTCCTCGAGGCAATTCTTCTTGCCGCCGCGATGGCGCTCGGCATCATGGCGGCCATATGGCTGGCCGGGCAGCTGTTCTGACAGACATTCCACAGACCGCACTGAAGGAGGTTTTCGATGACAAAGACGATTATTCAGCTCGCCGCGGGCGCGTTCGGCTCAGCCGGATACGCATTTCTCTTCCACCTGAGGCGCAGATATATTATTCCGGCCATGCTCGGCGGCCTCCTCGGATGGGGCTGCTATCTGCTCGCTGTGGCCTCCTTCGGGGGCATCTTTCTGCCGACACTGATCGCGGGCTTTGTCACGGACCTGTACGCCGAGATTCTCGCGCGCGTCTTTAAGGCCCCGTCGACGCCGTTTTTCATCACGTCGGCGATCCCGCTCTTTCCGGGAAGCACGCTCTACTACTGCATGGACGCCATTGTCCGGAACGATCTTGCGAAGGCCGGCTCCTATGGCCAGACGACAATTCTCTATGCGCTCGGCATCGCCGCCGGCATGGCCGTCGCATGGTCGCTGTGCGACTTCCAGAGGAAGCTCGCGGGACTCCGCGCGTCATCAGGTACTGGACAACCGTGATACAATGTAGATAGACTCGCCCGCAGCGCGCGGGCTTTTTTGGGGGATTTTATTTTGAGTTGTTCAGAAGTAAAAAATGCACGGGAAATTGACATGCTGGACGGGGGCATTTTCCGCAAGCTCTGCGCGATCGCGGTTCCGATCTGTCTCTCCAGTATTCTGCAGCAGCTGTTCAACGCGTCGGACACGGCGGTCGTCGGCAACTTTTCCTCGAGTCAGGCCATGGCGGCCGTCGGAGCGAACGCGCCGGTCATCAATGTGATCGTCACGCTGTTCACCGGTCTTTCGATCGGCTCAAATGTCATGCTGGCCGGTTTTATCGGCTCCGGAAAGAGAGACAAGGTCAATGATGCGCTGCACACGAGCTTTACGGTCGCCCTCGTGAGCGGCTTTATCATGCTCGCGCTTGGACAGATGATCGCAAAGCCTGTGCTTACACTGCTCGACACGCCGTCGGATGTCATGGACATGGCCGTCACATACCTTCGGATTTATTTTCTCGGCATGCCATTTCTCATGATCTATGACTTCGGAAGCGCCGTGCTGAGATCAATCGGTGATACGAAACGGCCTCTCATTTACCTGACATGCTCCGGGCTCCTCAATGTCTGTCTGAATCTTTTCTTCGTCATCGTGCTCCACCGGAATGCCGACGGTGTCGCGATCGCGACGACGATCAGCAACGGTGTCAGCGCGACACTCATTTTCCGTGCGCTCGTGAAGGAGAAGGGCATGTTGCACCTCGATATCCGGAAACTCGGAATCCGCCCGGAATATCTGAAGAAGATTCTGTGGATCGGCGGTCCCGCCGGCCTGCAGGGCATGATTTTCTCGATCTCAAACGTTGTCATTCAGGCCGCGATCAACAAATTCGGGTCGGCCTGCATCGCGGGCAATTCCGCGGGCCTCAATTTCGAGTACATCAGCTATTTTGTCGTAAACGGCTTCTCGCAGGCGGCCATGACATTTATCAGCCAGAACTTTGCCGCGAAGCGCTTCGACAGATGCCGCAAAACAACGCGGATTGCGATGCTGTGCGCCGTCGGCTTCTGCGCAATAGTTGCGACGAGCTTCTTCCTCCTGCGCCACCAGCTGATTGCGCTGTTCTCACCGGACCCGGAGGTCGCCCGCTACGCATTTATCCGCATGACCTTTATCGCGCTGCTCGAGCCGATGACGGCCTCGTATGAAATTACGGGCGCGTCGCTCCGCGGCATCGGGCATTCGCTCGCGCCTGCGCTGATCACGCTGTTCGGAAGCTGCATTCTGCGCGTCATCTACATCTCCGCGATGTTAAACCGCTTCACGGATTTCCGTCAGGTCGTTGTCATCTACCCGATCACCTGGACCGTGACCGGAACTGCTGTGATTCTGCTCTACTTCCTCGTCACGCGGAAGGAATACCGCGGGACGAAAAAGACCGCATAACACGGCCTTGGGCAGGAATGCAAAGTCGTATTACGCGGTCTCTCGCGCTTACAGAGCAGTAGAAATCGATTCAGGATTGTGACTTCCGGACGATGACGCAGGTCATATATGCGGCGTCGTCCGGGATCTCTTCCGCGGACCGCGCGATGACCTGTGTCGGAAGGCCGCAGTTTGAGACGGCCTTCACGTTAATTTCTCCGCTTGTTTCGCGCGCAATGAGCGCCTTCTTCAAGGCCGGCATCGCGCGGCCTGATTTCATGTAGATTTCCGTATCCTCAGCATCTGCTTCGTTTGAAGCCGACGCGCTTCTTCCTGGCAGGATATGCAGGCGGCTGCTGCCCTTCGTGAGTGAGATCCCGAGCGCCGCGGCGCACGCGCTGAACGATGTCACACCGCTCACGAGGCGCACACGGATTCCTGCCTCCTCCGCGAGCTCTCCGAGTCTTGCAAATGTGCTGTACACGGCGACATCGCCGATCGTAAGAAATGCGACGTCCTGTCCCATGCACAGAGCCGGAAGAAGTCCCGCAAAGCCCTCCTGATAGGCCACGGCGAGGCGGACCTCATCGCGCGTCATCGGAATTTCCATCTCAATGACCGGCTTGTCCGCAAGCTCCGGGACAGCACGAACCGCCGTCTGGTACGCGATGCAGGTCTCCTTCGGCTCCGGAAGCGCGATGGCACCGCAGTCCTTGAGGACACGCACAGCCTTCAGCGTCATTTCCTCCGGATCTCCCGGGCCGACGCCGACGCCGTAGAGCGTTCCGCTCATCGCCGCGCAGATGTGGTTCATGTAGAGGCTCCGGATGTTCTTCATTTGTCCGAGACCCTCCATGACGCACTCTGCCGAAAAGCCTGCTGCCTCAAAGGAAGACTTCCAGCTCTCCGCCTTTTCTCCCGCCATGTCATTCGTCGCGTGATCACCGGCGACGACCATGAGCGGAAGCATCACGACATGCTGATAGATGCCGGCCGCACTGACATCCGCGACCAGGTTCCGGATGTTCGGGTCCGCCTCGACGGTCGCCACAAAATAGTTCTTCTGTCCCATCTGCCGGAAAACATGCTGCAGATGCATGTAGTCACGGTTTGCCTCCGCGGGCGACCCGTGCCCCATGAGACAGATCGCTGTCTTCCCGTCGTCGTACGGCTTCATCCGCTTCGCGATGGCCTCCGCGACAAGCTCGAAATCTCTCTCTTCGTTCAGCAGCACATCTCCAATGGAAAATGAAGAAAACTTCGATCTGTACGGCTCTGCCTCCCGCAGAATTTTCTCGTACTCAAGCCCGCGGATGATATGTGTCGGCTGCAGGACGACGTCCGTAAATCCGTCTGCAAGCGCCCGGTCAAGAGCCTCAGGCACCGTGTCGATATGGATTCCCTGTTTTTCAAGCGCGCGGATAATCACGCCCGACGTGAACGCACGCCTGACCTCATAGTCCGGGAACGCGTCCGCTGCCGCCGCCTCAATCGCGCCGATTGTCATTTCCCGCGTCTCATGAAAGCTCGTCCCGAAGGACACAACCAGAATCAGTTTTTTATTCATTTTTCTCTCTTTTCGTGAATTTCTGATAATTATTCCAGTCTTATCGTATCACGCTCCGGAGGGTGGCGCAATGCAAGGGGCTCACACGGATTCCATGATGAGCCTGATAAACAGAATCGCGAGCACGACAAGGAGCAAAGGCCGCACAACCTTCCCGCCCTTCTTCATGACAAGCCCCGATCCGACGTAGTTGCCCGCCATATTGCAGGCGGCCGCGGCGAGGCCGAGCGGCACCAGCACCTTCCCGCTGATAAGGAACAGGACGAGCGCCGTCACATTCGTCGTCAGATTGATCGCCTTCGCCTGCGCATTTGCCGCCTCAACCGTGAGATGCGCAAACACCGTGAATGCGATAATGAGGAAGCTTCCCGTGCCCGGCCCGTAGAGGCCGTCATAGACGCCGATGAGAAATGCAGAGATCATCGAGACGGTGACTGTCCGTCTCGTCACGGTTGCCGCCTTTTTCCCGTCGCCGCTGAACAGCTTCTTGTTCAGCACGAAGAACGCCGCGACCGGCAGCACGCAGATGATAATATTCCGCAGCAGCCTTTCATCCATAGACAGCGAAATGCGGGCCCCGAGTGAGGAGCCCGCAACGGCCGCAAGAACGGACGGAACGGCAAGCTTCAGATTGATCAGTTTATGTTTCACGAACCGGACCGTCGTGAGCGCCGTCCCGCATGTCGAAGACAGCTTGTTTGTCGCGACTGCCGTGTGCGGCGGCAGCCCGGCAAGAAGGTAGACCGGCATTGAGACGAGCCCGCCTCCTCCCGCAATGGAATCGACGAATCCCGCAAGGAAGAGGAACGGGCAGACGAGAAGAAACATAGATGGCGTCAGTGTCACTTCTTCTCTCCCTCTGTGTCTTCATTTTCAGAAGATGTGTGAGTTACAAGATCTGCAGCTGAAACGCCCTGCGCATCGCCGAGCGCCTCCTCCATAGATGCAGCCTTTTCATTTGTCGCCAACTATAGCTTGCGAAACCACGTCCGCCAGCGTGACCCTCGCGAGCTCATCGTCTGTTACTTTCCCGTCGGCCACGATCCGGTCGGCCTGACGGCCGAGCGCCTGCTCGAAGTAGTTTCTGACCTCACGCGCATTGGCGAAGTTCTGCGGATGGGAGGCAATACGCTTCTCAAAAAATGACTGCACATAGTCCCCGGCATCTTCATCAAGCGTGACACCTGACTGCTCGCAGAGTCCCTCAAAGATATGGCGGAGCTCCGGCGCCGTGTAATCCTGAAAATACAGGAACTTGTTGAAACGGGACCTGAGTCCCGGATTGGCGTTCAGGAACTTCTCCATCGGCTCCGGATATCCCGCAACAATGACGACCAGATCCCTCCGCTTATCCTCCATCGCCTTAAGGAGCGTATCGATCGCCTCACGGCCGTAATCATTGTCGCCGCCCTGCGCGAGTGAGTACGCCTCGTCAATAAAGAGCACACCGCCCATCGCCTTCTTGATCATCTCCTGCGTCTTGATCGCAGTCTGTCCGACATAGCCTGCGACCAGACCCGAGCGGTCTGTTTCGACGAATGCACCTGTGCTCAGGATACCAAGCTTCTTATAGATCTTCGCGATGAGACGCGCGACCGTCGTCTTTCCTGTGCCCGGATTTCCGATGAAAACGAGATGATTCGACATCTCCGGCTGATGGATGCCGCGCTCCGCGCGCATTTTTCTGACGCGAAGAAGATTGATAAGCGAACGCACCTCACTCTTTATGTTGTCAAGACCTGTGAGACCGTCAAGCTCAGCGAGAAGCTCATCGAGTGATTTTTCGTCATCAGCTGCTGCGCTGTCCTGTGCCGAGGCATCCGCTTCAGAAGAAGGATTCTCATCCGATGTGGGATTTTCATTTTCTGACGAATCATACGTCTTGCTGTTTCCGGCACCGTCCTTCTTAAATCGATCAATTGCATTCTGCAGTGTGTCCGGATATATTCTCTCTCCACGGACCACCTCCGTAATGCTCCTGCGCGCGTATTCATCAAGGTTCCTGTGAAACATAATCATGCGGGCAATCTCCGACTCCGTGATATTGTCATCGCTGAGCGACAGAAAAAGTCCGATGCACGCATATAATTCCGAAACGCTCTCCGTGCATGTCGCATCCAGCTTCTTATGCTGGGCATACAGCAGATTGTCAACAGTCGTAAAGATCTTAAATGTCTCCGGAACCTTGTTTGCAAACTCCTCCCCAGTCAGATGCTGGTCTGCGGCAAATTTCTGGACCATGGCCTGTGTGAGGGGCGCATCGATCAGATCAAGTGCATTCAGCATGTCAACCTCATCCTCCGAGATGACAGAGTCCGAGCAAATGATAAACACACTGTATTGCAGAAGGTTCATTTTAACTGCCTCAGTCAGGTCACCGGGCTCAAGCCCCGGGCATATGCCGGGAACATTCTGGATGTTATTGCACATATTAAAGACAGTATTATCCATGCCTTTTAAGACTTCGATAAATTTTCTTCTATTTTCATTCATGCCAGTTTCCTCCCTGCTTATTCATGATCTCAAGCCTTATTATAAAAAATGCAATCCCGGTGAGGTCGCCGAAGAAGCGACATCTGCAGGAGCCACATCCCCGCATTACACGATCAGAATGTAATCCTCATCTGGTGCCAGACAACACCTCCATGAACAGACTTCTCCGAAACGCCCTCATCCTGAAATCCGAACTTCGCATAGAAATGCACCAGCCTGTCCTTACAGGTGAGAACGACTCCCTTTCTGTGCTGCTCTCTGGCGCAGCGGATCGCGCATTCAATCAGCTGACCTGCATAGCCATGCCTGCGATATTCCGGTAGTGTATTCACACCGAATATCATCTGCCACGCGCCATTTTTATTGTGCATGGCAGCCTTCGCATACATCTCGTCCGTCAGATCCGGCTCATTCGTGACGAAGCCGTCAACAAATGCAATCAGCCTGTCTCCGTCAAACATCAGCCAGAAATAATCGGCATAATGCGCCAGTCTGTCACGAAATTCCTCCCGCGTAGCCGCCTCCTCAGGAGGAAAGCACGCAGCCTCCACAGCCGTAATACTATCAAGATCGTCCATCGTTGCTGTTCTGATTTTCATACTTTCTCCTTTTAATCATGAAACAGCGCGTCATACGCCTCAATCGCATCAATCCATGCAAGATTATCATACATTTTCTTCCGGCGGCCGTGGTCCCTGATTTCATATAGTTTCTCCGTATGCGTAAGAAAATGACTGACCCGCACCAGCAGATACGCATAGCCATCTCCCCTGTCCTTGAGACTCACCGATACATTTTCATACGGTGACAGTGCTGCCTGGATCTTGCCCACATCCTCAAAATTCACATACGGCGCAGACAGAAGCTGCGCATGAACATACGGGGCGATCAGATGCAGAGCTTCGGATGATGAAATCTTCTTCATGCATTTTCCTCCCTCGATATATCGAGATCGATTAGCCAGACATCGCCGCATTTCTTCAGCAGTTCCGGCACAAGATTGATCCAGCTCCTGCAGGCGTCCAGAATGACAGAGTCAGAGCTCACAACAAAACCGGACTTCTTCAGAAGCGCATCCACGTCATTGATGACATGGATTTCCATCGAAAAACTGTATCCGAGAGCTTCAAGCCGCTCGTAGCAAAGCGTCTTCAGCCTGCCGGAATTAGAGACCGGCGCATCAAGAAATATACGCGCGCGGCCGATCTGCAGCCTCTCCAGTGCGGAAAGAAGCAGATCGACCGCCGTCTCTGTCACATCGATAATCCGATACGTGCCGCGCAGTCCGGCAAGATCCCGGATGCAGCCGTCCATGCCCCGAAAAACAGGAGAGCCCGACAGAGCTGTCTCAAGTGTAATGATGGTGTTGAAGCCGTCTATGTTAATCTCCGGAAGCGGCTGGTTTTCATTTTCCGAAAGATCCGCCAGCCTGATTTCCCGGCTCTTCCTCCCGGCGGCCTTATCATCCGGCGCGATCGATCTAGCAAGTGCGAGGCGCTGCCGCTCCGAAAACAGATAGTGATTTCCCACAAACCTTGTCACAGGCTTCACATCATATCTGCGGTTGAGAAGAAAATGCACCTCCGTGCCCGCTCTCCTCAGAAGACGGACAGCATCTTTTGAAAACTGCTTTTCATCCTCCGGAACAAATCCGCGCCGCGCATTCCTGTTTGTATACGTGGCGGCCGGAATGTCCTGCCCAGCCTCATGATCCATTCTTGCTTCCTCTCGCATGGGTACTCACGCAGTGACATCTGCGGTGGTACCATATTTACTCTAGTATACCATGCGCAAGAAACAACTCCCACAGAAACCGAAGCCAGCAAAAGCCGTCAGCAAAATCGTGCATTTTTTGCAATGTTCTCCATGTCCGAGAGATCCACAAAACCAAGGAGAGGGCACCCGATCGGGTGCCCTCTCCTTAAAGGTGTCTTAAAGGTGTCAGGTTACGGATTGCAGATCTCGCACGGATCATATCCCGCGTTTATGGCCTCCTCGCGGCTGCTGAACGTGACCTTGTTCTTATCCGACATTCGCGCAACGCTCGAGCAGTCCGGCCGGTGGAATACGTGCGTATTTGCATTTCCGATATAAGTGGTCTCCGCCTGATTCGCATCTGCAGCTGTCTGCGGGGCCGGCGTGGCCGTGGGTGCCGCCTGATTCGTCTGATCCTGTGTGTTTGCCGCCTGATTGGCCTGTGCCTGAGCAGCCGTCCCCGCGTCGGACGACTCAGAGCTGTCGCCTGTCGCGTAGTCGATCGTGATGCCCGGCTGCACGTTGTAGCAGTAGACGCAGAACAGGACACCCGCTCCATTGTCCTCCACGGACTTTCCCTCCATGAGGACACCCGAGGCAACAAGATTATTTTCCTCGAAAATCGGTGTCACGCGGTACAGCACATGGTTCCCGGATTCTTTGATGTAGTCCGCCGTCATATTTTCAAACGGCTCCATGCCCTCGACGTTCATGTATCGGGTGCCCGTGATCAGATTCTTCTCATTTGCATTTTCCGCCGTCAGCTGATAACCGATCAGATGACACCGGTTGTACAGATATTTTCCGTCAATGCCGTCGTACTTCACGTTGTGCCAGCCCGTCGGCTTGACCTGACTGATATCGCCGCGCTTCTCCGTCGGCATCAGGTCCTGCCCGATGCTGGCATACGCCGCCGTACATCTCCCGAGCGAATCCAGATCGCCGTACTGCTCAAACGATGTCGTCGTCAGATCGCTGTCCGAAAAATACGGAACATTATTATTGACAGCGACATACGGTGCTCCCGCGTACGCCGGCACATCAGACAACTGAAATGAAGTTCCCGTTGCCTGCGTCTGTGCCTGCGTTTGATCCGCTGCCGCCGCGGTCGGCTCTGCTGTCTGCGCATCAGCCGGTGCTGCCGTCGGCGCAGCTGTATATTCTGCAACAGATTCTGTGGTGCTCTCCGGCGTCGCCTTCCGTTTATCTGACGGATGCAGGGCAAGCCCGGCAATAAGCAGGATCACAAGAAAAACGATTATTCTCACAGCTCTTGCCTGGCCCCGACGCCCGGATTTTCTTTTCTTACTCATTTTAACCTTCTTTTCGTCTCCAGATTTCCATTGTTATCTTTTCGTGCGAATATCCCGCGAAATCCTCCGTGCTATGAAGGACCATGCCGCACTCCTCCGGCTTAAGGTCTAAAAACACATCTCCCGGGTATCGCCTGTTCCACAGGATTCTGATGAGCTCTTCGATCTCATCCCTGTATGGAAGGAGCGGCTCTCCCTCCACAAAGCAGTAATCCTCAGGGCCCGCGTCCCGAAGCGGCTGCTCACTGATCCTTGCCTGCTCCGGAAGCGTCATAAACTGACTGGCCGTATACTTTGTCATCCACAAAGCATGCCCGTCCGTCAGCTCCTCGATTTTCCTTCTCACAATCCGGTCCGTTGACTGCCTCCTGTGATTAAACAGAACGCCTCCCCGGTCGTCCACAGCAACAATAACCCGCATCGCCTCATTCTCCTTCCTGTCTCAATTCTCCAAAGCCAGCTTCCGATACGAAGCTTCAAGCATCCCGATATTCATCAGCGCGAAGATCAGCAGATACCAGGGCATGATCCAGATCCCGAGCGCCTGCTGCAGAAGCCCGAACACCATCGGCATAAATGTACTGCCGACATAGGCCGAGGCCATCTGAAGGCCGATCATGGCCGCGCTGTTTTTCCTGCCGAAATTCTCCGGCGCCATATGCTGAATCGCCGGATAGACCGGTCCCATGCCGGTTCCGATCATCACGAAGCCGACTGCCGTGACCAGATATCCCGGAAATGGAAGCATCACGACAAGAATTCCCATCAGCTCGAGCACAATGCCCATGCGGATCATTTTCCTGTCGCCGAACCGATTGGAAATGAAGCCCGCTATCAGCCTTCCGAGCATGAGACCGCCGAAGATCAGCGAGCCGAAGGATGCGATCGTTCCGGCACTGATTCCCTTCTTCGTCCCGGCGAAGAAGCTCGGCACCCAGAGAAAGCACGTCGCCTCTCCGCTGCAGTACGCAAAAAATGCAATCAGTGTCTGCACGGCCCCCGGTATTTTCACGACCTCCCGGATTCCCGCGCTGTTTTTCAGCGTCTCCTCCTCTTCCTTCGTCTGGTTTCGTTTCCATAAAGGGAGCGACAAAATGCACACAGCAAGGATCGCGATCTGCAGATACGCCGTCCAGCGATACCCCTCATTCCAGCGCGCACTCCGGAGGGCCGCCGCCATGATATACGGACTGATCATGGCTCCGACACCGTAGAAGCAGTGCAGGAAATTCATGACCGAGCCGGAATAGTGCATGGCCACATAATTGTTGATCGACGCATCGATCGCGCCCGCACCGAGACCATAGGGAATCGCCATGATAAACAGCATCCAGTACTCCGTGCAGACAGAAAAGCCAAGAAGCCCGACAATGGTCAGCATAATGGAAATGATCACAATCCATTTTGTCTGCATTTTCCGCATGAGACGCGGACTCGACAGTGCCGAAATAATCGTCATGAATGAAATGGTCATGGACACATATCCCGCAAATGACGACGGTACGCCGAAGAAAACCTGCATCTCAGGCCAGCCGGATCCGAGCAGAGAATCCGGCAGACCAAGGCTGATAAAGATCAGGTAGATGACTGCGATCAGCAGAGAGCCCATACGCATATTCTCCTTACATAAGATTCACATATTCGAAATCATACCATATAAAATGCATATATTCCACCCGTCAAGAATACCTCACGTCCAGGGTATCTGTCCAAGGTGCCTGCCTTCCCACTTCCTTCAATTCGTACCCGATATCGCCGGATTGGTACCACCGCGGTTCCGTATGTTTTTGATTTTGTTCAACTTATTGAGCCATGCACTTGACTTTAGTACGTTACCGGATTAATGTATTGCTAACGTAAAATAATAAAAATTTTATTAATTTTTGCGCTCAGGGAATTCAGGATAAGGAAAGAAGGTAACCAAACATGAATAGTCTCGTGATCTTACTGATCGCCGTGGTGGCTCAGTCAAGTCCAAATTTGTGTGTAAATTGCTCTTAGGTACCTGCGGTGCCAAGGGATGCCTTGCATCCCTTAGCTAACCACCAGCTCTCTTGAAGGGACTGTCAAGGGTGCGTAAGCACCTCGAA
>JAZHVT010000011.1:0-56384 GCA_036453145.1 Eubacteriales bacterium | reverse complement strand
TTCGAGGTGCTTACGCACCCTTGACAGTCCCTTCAAGAGAGCTGGTGGTTAGCTAAGGGATGCAAGGCATCCCTTGGCACCGCAGGTACCTAAGAGCAATTTACACACAAATTTGGACTTGACTGTAGACTCAGGCAGCGGGACAGAATAAAAGAGGTAAGACACAAATAGTAAATGAATACATGAATTTATGCGCAATCATATAATCCATAAAAACAACAAAATCAATTAACAAAAGCATAAAATCTCCCTGTCCGCCATCTGAAACCACTCCACACACAAATTTCCTGCTATAATTTCCCCGTATCATCATGACAACAAACAGAAGAAGGAATATCTTTAAATATGAATATCAAGATTAAATGGAAAAACCACAACGGCTTCGTCCTGCATGAAAACGGCAATGTCGCATACCTGACAGTCCCTGCATTTGATCAGGAGGACTGGCTTACCAATGCATTCAGCACCCGCCTCGGAGGCATCAGCAAGGGATACCTTGCAAGCATGAATCTCGGTTTTAATCGCGGAGATGACCCTGAAACCGTGAGAGAAAATTACCGGATCTTTGCAAGAGCCACGGGACTTCATGTTGAGGACATGGTTCTGTCCAAGCAGACGCACACAACAAATGTGCGCCGCGTAACAAAGGAAGACAGAGGAAGAGGAATCACCAGGCCGGTCGGCTGGGACGATGTTGACGGCCTCGTCACAAATGAGCCCGGCTGTATTCTGGTCACTGTGTTTGCGGACTGCGTGCCGCTCTATTTTGTTGACCCTGTCCATCATGCGATCGGCCTGTCTCACTCTGGATGGAGAGGCACGGCCGCCAGAATGGGACAGGTGACGATTGAGCGCATGCATAAAGAATTCGGGACAGACCCGGCTGATCTCCTTGCGGCTATTGGTCCTTCAATCTGTGAGGACTGCTATGAGGTGAGCGAGGAGGTCGCAGAACAGTTTCCGGAGAAATTCAGCAGAAGAAAGCCGGATGGAAAGTACATGCTGAATCTCCAGGCGGCAAACAGACAGATTATGGAGGATGCAGGTGTGCCACGGGAGCAGATTACGATGCCCGGCATCTGCACGTGCTGCAATCCGGACCTTCTGTTTTCACACCGCGCATCTCATGGGAAGCGCGGTCTCTGCGCCGCATTTCTCGGGATACGGAGCATGTGATATGGCGCAGGATTCCTGCCAGATATAAAAGAGAGAGTCGCTGAACCTGTATGCGGCGCCCGGCGCTCACTGAGACCACCGAATTTCTTGACAAATATTGGCAGAACCCATAGAATTAACACTCGTGAGAACAATGGTGTCTGTCTGCATTTTCCGCTGAAAAAACGCGGAGGATCGCGCAGCCGCCTTAGACTTAGCAAGGAGGCATTATATGGCAGTTCCCTATAACCACCTCGAGGTGGAACAGAAATGGACGAAAAAATGGGAGGAAAACCCGATCAATGTAAATGACGGGAAGAAGCCGAAGTATTATTGTCTCGACATGTTTCCGTATCCGTCAGGCGCGGGACTCCATGTCGGCCATTGGAGAGGCTATGTCATTTCCGATGTATGGGCGCGTTACAAGATGATGGATGGCAATCACTATGTGATTCATCCGATGGGATGGGACGCGTTCGGACTGCCGGCTGAAAATTACGCGATCAAGACAGGTCAGCATCCGGCCATTTCCACGGCGAATAATATCCGGAATATCAAGCGCCAGATCAAGCAGATCGGTGCGATCCGTGACTGGGACATGGAGCTCAATACGACAGATCCGTCGTTCTATAAGTGGACGCAGTGGATTTTTGTCCAGATGTTCAAGCACGGCCTCGCATACGAGAAGAAGATGCCTCTGAACTGGTGCCCGCACTGCAAGGCGGTCCTCGCAAACGAGGAGGTTGTCGACGGCAAATGTGAACGCTGCGGCACGGAGGTCACGAAGAAGAATCTTCGTCAGTGGATGCTGAGAATCACAAAGTACGCGGACAGACTTCTCGACGGTCTCGATACGCTCGACTGGCCGGAGAAGGTCAAGAAAATGCAGACAGACTGGATCGGACGCTCGTACGGCGCCGAGGTCGATTTCCCGGTCGACGGAAGAGACGAGAAGATCACGGTCTACACGACCCGTCCGGATACGCTCTGGGGCGCGACATTTATGGTGCTTTCGCCGGAGCATGAGCTCGCGAAGAAGATCACAACTCCGGAGCAGGCTCAGGCAGTAGATGATTACTGCAAGTACGCCGCAAATAAGTCCAATGTCGAGCGTGTACAGAACAAGGAGAAGACCGGTGTGTTCACAGGTGCATACGCCGTGAATCCGCTGAACGGGAAGAAGATCCCGATCTGGCTCTCCGATTATGTACTTGCCGACTACGGCACCGGCGCCATCATGTGCGTGCCGGCCCACGATGACAGAGACTTTGCATTTGCGAAGAAGTTCGGCCTTCCGATTATTCAGGTCATTGCGAAGGACGGAAAGGAAATCGAGGATATGAAGGAGGCCTACACGGAGGCTTCCGGAACAATGATCAATTCCGGCGACTGGAACGGAATGGAATCCTCAAAGCTCAAGAAGGAAGCTCCGTTCCTCATCGAGAAGATGGGAATCGGACGAAAGACGGTCAACTATAAGCTTCGTGACTGGGTCTTCTCGAGACAGCGCTACTGGGGCGAGCCGATCCCGATTGTTCACTGCCCGAAGTGCGGCGCCGTTCCGGTTCCGGAGGACCAGCTTCCGGTTCTTCTTCCGGATGTTGAGTCCTATCAGCCGACGGATACAGGTGAGTCACCGCTTGCCGCAATCGACAGCTGGGTCAATACGACATGCCCGTGCTGCGGCGGTCCTGCAAAGCGCGAGACGAACACCATGCCGCAGTGGGCCGGATCTTCCTGGTATTTCCTGCGCTATGTGGACGTTCACAACGACAAGGAGCTTGTGAGCCGTGAGAAGGCGGACAAGTATCTGCCGGTCGATATGTATATCGGAGGCGTCGAGCATGCGGTTCTTCATCTCCTGTACTCGAGATTCTACACGAAGTTCCTGCACGATATCGGTGTCATCGATTTCGACGAGCCGTTCCAGAGACTGTTCAACCAGGGCATGATCCTCGGACCGAAGGGCATCAAGATGTCGAAGTCACTCGGCAATGTCGTCTCTCCGGATGATATGGTCAGAGATTACGGCTGTGATTCCCTGAGACTCTATGAGCTCTTCATTGGACCGCCGGACCAGGATTCCGCATGGGATGAGAGAGGAATCGACGGTGTCAACCGTTTCCTGAAGAAGTTCTGGAATCTTGCGCTTGACTCCATCGACGCGGACGTCAAGGCGACTCCGGAGATGATCAAGCTCCGCAACAAGCTGATTCAGGACATCACGATGCGTCTCAATCAGTTCGCGCTGAACACGGCAGTCTCCAAGTTTATGGAGTACAATAACCAGATGCAGAAGATTGCCCAGAAGGAGGGCGGCATCGACAAGGAGACGATCGGAACGTATGTGAGCCTTCTTGCGCCGTTCGCACCGCACATCAGTGAGGAGATCTGGGAGCGTCTCGGCCACACGGATTCCGTGTTCCATCAGGAATGGCCGAAGGCAGACGCAAAGCTTGCCGCGGACGATGAGAAGGACATCCCGGTTCAGATCATGGGCAAGACGAAGGCGGTCATCCGTCTGTCCGTCAAGGCTTCGAAGGAAGAGGCTCTGAGCGCCGGAAAGGCTGCTGTTGCTGATAAGATCGGCGATGCGGCAATCGTCAAGGAAATTTATGTTCCGGGAAGAATCATCAACTTCGTTATCCGGAAATGAGTATCCGGACAGACGCGCTTAGCGACTGACGGTACGTCAAGATAGATATACAAAGAAGAAGCGGCAGGATTCCGTGTGAATTCTGCCGCTTCTTCTTTGTAATTATTCAGTTTTCCGAGGGGCGGACAAGTGGCGAAGCCGCTCTGCCCGTCCGTAATGAGGAATGCGAAGCATTCCGAGCCTTAAGATGCTGATTATCTAAGGCTCAGTGTACCCGCTTCAGCTTTGAAATGTCAGGCACAGCCATCAGTGAGTAGTTCGTGTGATAAATGACGAAGCCGGGCTTGCCGCCGTTCTTTTTCCGCAGGTTCTTTCTCTGCGTATAATCGACCTCCACCTTCGGCGATTTCCGCTCAGATGAATACCAGGCAGCAAGAGCACCCGCCTCCTCAAATGTATGGTCAGGCACTTCCTTGCCCATCGTGCGAACAATGACATGAGAGCCGGTTGCGCCCTTTACGTGGAACCACCAGTCGCCGCCATTTGCAATCTTGAAATCGAGCTCCTCATTCTGATAGTTATTCCGGCCGACATACATTGTGAAGCCGTCTGAGGACAGATATTCGTACGGGGCTGCCTTTGACTCCCGCTTTGCCCCCTTCTTCGTCGCGGACTTCTTCTGTGCGAACCCATAATCGGAGAGCTCACGGCGAATCTGGTGAAGATCAGCCTCAGATTCCGCGAGGTCAATGGACGTGAGAATCGCCTCGAGCTGCTCGCGGTCCGCCTCTGTCTCCGCGATCTGCCCTGTGAGTGCCTCCTCCGTCCGCTTCAGCTTGCCATAGCGCGCGAAATATTTCTGCGCGTTCTGCTGCGCGGTCATTGTCGGATCAAGCGGGATTGTAAGCTTTTCCCCTGTATAATAATTCTGGCAGGAGAGAGATTTCGCGCCCTCCTCGGCCTCATAGCCGTATGCGTTCAGCATTTCCCCGTAAATGCGGTACTTATCCTTCTTCGCCGTTGACGCAAGCTGCTTCTGCTGGATTGCGAATTTCTTATTCGTGCGGTCGAGCGCCGTCGATGCCAGGTGGCGGAGATCGGCAGATTTCTGCCGCATGCGCGTCACACGGTCCTTTGCCCCGTAATAATCAAGAAGCATGTGCGAGACGGAATCCGGATAGGAAAATGAATATCCGGCCGGTCCGGCAGATCCCCTCTCCTCAGAGCCGGCAGCCTGATCGCCGTACATCCGGTAGGGGAAGACGCCGAATTCCACTGGCTCTCCGTCCTTCAGAACAATATTGGGCGTGAACGCGCCGCTCCGGATCCTGTCCATATGACCGAGAAACACGGCTGCGAGTCGGGATTTTTCATCAGGCGTAAGGTCTGCGAATGTCTTTCGCGGGTCAATGCCGGCCTCAAAGACGAATTCCTCCGCCGCAGCCGGTGAGAGCCCCGTGAAGGTTCCGTACAGCGCCCTCACGATGTCGGGCGAGGAGCCGCCGGCAAGCTTTGCAAGGAAGCTGTCTTCATTTTCAAGAGAGAGAGGATCCGTCTTGTGCTGCGCCGGAATAAACCAGGTCCGGCCGGGCAGCACCTCGCGGACCGAGCTCATGCTGGCAGGCACGCGCTTGATGCTGTCGATGATCGTATTTTCCTCATCCGTGAAAATGATGTTGCTGTATTTTCCCATGAGCTCGAGAATCAGCTTCTTTTCCCGGAGGTCACCGAGCTCGTCCCGGTGCGTGATGTCGAAAATGACAACCCGCTCGAGACCCGGCTGCGTGACCGCCGTGATCTGACCGCCCTGGATGTGCTTCCGGAGAAGCATACAGAAATTCGGGGCAGTGATCGGTGCCTCCTTCTTCTCATCGCTCAGATAAATAAGCGGAAGCGACGCATTCGCGCTCATGAACAGGATATATTGCTTCTTATTATTTTTAATCAGCAGCTGCAGCTCATCCTTCTCTGTCTGGACGATGCGGCTGATTCCGCCGCCCATGAGAGAATCGGAGAGCTCCCGGACAATTGCTGCCGTTGTGATGCCATCAAAAGCCATAATTTTACCTCACAGATTTTTCATGAATCTGTACCACTATACCATGCTTTCCGGCCGCTGTACACATTGCCCGATACCGCCCTGATATTCGCGACCGCATGCGACTTTGGATGGCGTGTGAACAGTAACCATAAGATGAGCTTTTTACCTCCACGGTTGACGGATTCGCGTCCCTGCGCTACAATAGGATGCACTATGGAGTTATATGCGCAAAGGAGATTTCTGATCAGATGATCTGCAGCATGACCGGATTTGGCCGCGCGGAGGCGGCCGATGAGACGAGAAAGCTGACGGTGGAGATTAAGTCCGTCAACAACCGATATCTCGACTTCAATATACGGATGCCAAAGTCCATGAGCTGTCTTGAGACGAGGATCCGCGATGTCCTGAAGGAATATATGACACGCGGCAAGGTCGATGTCTTTATTACGGATGAGGAGCATGCAGGACGCACGTCTTCGCTTCGCTACAACGAGGCCATGGCGGCCTCCTATGTCCGGTACATGAGACAGATGGCAGAAAAATTCGGTCTTGATCCGAACATCCGCATTGCCGATGTCGCGTCCGCCCCGGAGGTTTTTACGCTGAGTGAAGAGGGTGCGGATGCGGATGAGCTCTGGAGGAGCCTTGAGCCGGTCGTCCGTGAGGCAGCCGGTGCCTTCCGCAATGCCCGGATGAGTGAGGGCGAGAGACTGAAGGAGGATCTGCTCGGAAAGCTTGCGGAGCTTGAGAAGCTCGCGGAGGAGGTCAAACGCCATGAGCCTGAGATTCTCAGTGCCTACCGGGAGAGACTTCAGGCGACACTCGGGGAGATTCTGGCGGACCGAAGTATCGATGAGACACGAATTGCCGCTGAATGTGTCGTCTACGCCGACAAGATCTGCACGGACGAGGAATGTGTGCGTCTCCTGTCCCATGTGAAACAGATGACGGAGGATCTGACGCGCGGCGGTGCCGTGGGGCGCAAGCTCGATTTCCTCGCACAGGAAATGAACCGCGAGGCGAACACGACGCTCTCGAAGGCGGGCGATATCGTGACAGCTGACATCGGCATCGCCATGAAAACCGTCATTGAGAAGCTTCGCGAGCAGATCCAGAATATCGAATAACACTTATCACACAGCAAAGGAGGTTCCATGTCAGAGAAAGGAATCATCGTTGTTCTGTCCGGATTTTCGGGTGCAGGCAAGGGAACGGTCCTGAAGGCGCTTCTGGACAAATACCCCGACTATGCGCTCTCTGTGTCGTGCACGACCAGAGCACCGAGAGAGGGAGAGAAAAACGGCATCAATTATTATTTCGTGACCGACGAGGAGTTCCAGAGCATGATCCGCGAAAACGGCTTCTATGAATATGCCTGCTACACGGACTGCTCCTATGGGACACCGAGGAAGTATGTCGATGAGAAGCTTGCCAGAGGAATCGATGTCATTCTTGAGATCGAGGTCCAGGGGGCCATGCAGATCAAGCAGCAGTTCCCGGACACGCCGCTCATTTTCCTGACGACTCCGTCTGCGGAGATCCTCAGGGAACGGCTCATCGGCAGGGGAACAGAGACGCCGGAAAAAATCCGGAAACGGCTGGCCAATGCAGCGCGGGAGGCGAAATCCATATCCGCCTATGATTACCTGCTGATCAATGACAGCGCCGAGAGGTGCGCCGAGGACCTGCACACGATCATCCGCGCGGAGCACGAAAAGGCGCAGCTGAAGGAAAAGGGCCGGTTCGGTCCTGACCGCGACCGGGCTGCCATGATCGACGCGGAAATCGCGCACATGCGCACAGAGAGGAATTCGGACCTGATCCGGAAGATCACAGAGGAAGTACAGGCTTTCAAAACAAAGGAGGAGAACTAAACTATGCTGATTCGTCCGTCTTATAAGGAAATGATGGAGGTTGTTAACAAGGCAAGTGAGGATGACACGACACCGATCGTATCGAGCCGCTACTCAATTGTCATGGCTACGGCAAAGCGCGCACGCCAGATCGTCGACGGGGATGTTCCGCTTGTGAAGACCACAGAGGGGGAGAAGCCGCTCTCCATTGCTGTCGATGAGATCTATCAGGGCAAGGTCCACATCCTTCCGAGCGATGAGACCTATGATGACGAGGGCTGATCCGGCCAGATGAAATTACTTATGGTGTCACTCGGATGCGACAAGAATCTCGTCGACTCCGAAAAAATGCTGGGTGTTCTCACAAGAGCAGGCTTTGAGATCACTGACGATGAAAATGAGGCCGAAGCGGCGGTCGTCAATACCTGCTGCTTTATTGATGACGCGAAGAAGGAGAGCATCGATCAGATCTTTTCCCTCGCGCGTCTCAAGGAAACCGCGAAGCTGAAGGTCCTCATTGTGTCCGGCTGCATGGCGCAGCGCTATAAGGACGAAATTCTGGACGAGATTCCGGAAATCGACGGCATCGTCGGAACAACCGGAATAGACGGCATCGCGAAGGCGATCACGGACGCTCTGGGCGGCACGCGGGACGCCGTTATGGACGACATCTCGACAGACCCCGACCTCGATCCCGACGAGCGCGTCATCACGACGGGAGGCCATTTTGCGTATCTGAAGATCGCGGAGGGATGCGACAAGCACTGCACTTACTGTGCGATTCCGTCATTCCGCGGAAGATACAGAAGCTACCCGATGGAGAAGCTCACGGCAGAGGCCTTCGGCCTTGCGGGGCAGGGCGTGAGGGAGCTGATTCTTGTTGCCGAGGAGACGACGCTCTATGGGTCGGACATCTATGGAAAACCGATGCTTCACGTCCTCTTAAAGAGGCTCTGTGATATTCCGGGTATCGAGTGGATCCGCATTCTTTACTGCTATCCGGAGGACATTTATCCGGAGCTCGTTGACGTTATGGCTGAGGAGCCGAAGATTTGCCACTACCTTGATATGCCGGTCCAGCACGCATCAGACGCCGTCCTGAGGCGCATGAACCGCCGGACAACGGAGGCAGAGCTGATCGGAAAAATCAGGCTGCTGCGGGAGAAAATTCCGGACATCGCACTCCGGACGACACTCATTTCCGGATTTCCGGGAGAAACTGACGAGGATCATCAGATCCTCATGGATTTTGTGCGCCGCATGAAATTCGACCGGCTTGGCGTATTCACATACTCGAGAGAGGAGGGAACACCCGCCGCCTCTATGGAGCCGCAGATTCCGGAGGAGATTATGGAGAAGCGCCGCGATGAGATCATGACGCTGCAGCAGGAGATTTCCGCAGCCCGCGGACAGTCTCTCATTGGCAAGACCATGCGCGTCTTCACGGAGGGGAGCATTCCTGAGGACGGCGTCTACGTCGGACGGACCTATGCGGACGCCCCGTCTGTAGACGGTCTCGTGTTCTTCCAGTCGGAGCGCAGCCTGATGAGCGGAGACTTCGTCAATGTCCGGATCACGGGTGCCTCGGAGTATGATCTCGAGGGAACAGAAGAATATCAGGACGTCTGACACACAGGGAAGGAGAGTTTACCATGGGATTTCTCAAGAATATGAACCTGCCGAACAAGCTGACATGCCTCCGCATGGTGCTGCTTGTTCCATTTGTCATCTGCATGCTCGCGGGGCGGGCACAGGGCGGATGGATGTGGGCTGCACTCATCATCTACGTTGCCGCGTCCCTGACCGATATGCTGGACGGCAAAATCGCGCGGGCACGCCATCTGATCACGGATTTCGGAAAGTTTATGGACCCGCTCGCGGACAAGCTGCTTGTCTGCTCCACACTGATCTGCCTCGTTGATCTCGGCAGAATTCCGACCTGGGTTGTCATTATTATCATCGCCCGGGAGTTCATCATCAGCGGCTTCCGCCTCGTCGCCTCTGACAACGGCATTGTCATTCAGGCAAACTACTGGGGCAAATGCAAGACGGTCTCGCAGATGATCATGGAAATCATGCTCATCATTTATTTCAAATCAGGACCGCTGTACTATCTGCAGGAGATTCTCATCTATGTGTCCTGCGCACTGACTGTGATCTCACTGGTCACCTATATTGCGCAGAACAAGCAGGTGCTCGGCTCTCAGAAGTGATTGGCGAAACTATAAGGAGCGCGTCTCTTATACGGGGCGCGCTCCTTATTTGACTTTAACAGGCTGACGTGATAAGGTAAGTAGCATATCCGTTCCGCCTGGCAGCCTCTTTCACCAGGCAGGCGGCGGAGCGGATCTGACAGGCCAACCATAAGAGAGGAGAACTGCTGCTATGAGCAAAATTGCAATGACGACACCGCTCGTTGAGATGGACGGCGATGAGATGACCAGAATTCTCTGGAAGATGATCAAGGACGAGCTGCTTACGCCGTTTATCGATCTGAAGACAGAGTACTATGATCTCGGTCTCAAATACCGCGACGAGACGGACGATCAGGTCACGGTCGATGCCGCAAATGCAATCATGAAATATAAAGTCGGCGTCAAGTGCGCGACAATCACCCCGAACCCGGCCCGCGTCAAGGAGTACGGACTGAAGAAGATGTGGAAGAGCCCGAACGGCACGCTTCGTGCGATGCTTGACGGCACGGTCTTCCGCTGCCCGATTGTCGTCAAGGGAATCGAGCCGTGCGTCCGCAACTGGAAGAAGCCGATCACGATTGCCCGTCACGCCTACGGTGATGTCTACAAGAACACAGAAATCCGCGTTCCGGGCAAGGGAACCGCAAAGCTTGTCTTCGAGGCAGAGGACGGCACGGTCACAGAGAAGACGATCTTTGATTTTGAGAGCGCCGGAATCATCCAGGGCATCTACAACATTGATCCGTCGATTGAGAGCTTTGCCAGAAGCTGCTTCCAGTATGCACTGGACTTAAAGCAGGACCTCTGGTTTGCGACAAAGGACACAATCTCCAAGACGTATGACCGCGACTTCAAGGAAATCTTCGAGCGCGTCTATGCGGAGGAGTTCAAGGACAAATTCGAGAAGGCGGGTCTCACTTATTTCTATACGCTGATCGATGATGCGGTCGCCCGCATCATGAAGTGCGAGGGCGGCATTGTCTGGGCGTGCAAGAACTACGACGGTGATGTGTTCTCGGATATGCTGTCTTCTGCGTTCGGATCTCTGGCAATGATGACATCCGTGCTTGTGTCCCCGAAGGGCTATTATGAGTACGAGGCGGCTCACGGAACCGTTCAGAAGCATTACTACAAATATCTGCGCGGCGAGGAGACATCTACGAACTCCGTGGCGACGATCTTCGCGTGGACAGGCGCACTCCGCAAGCGCGGCGAGCTCGACAATCTGCCGGAGCTCTCTGCATTTGCTGACAAGCTTGAAAAGGCAACGCTTGATACGATTGAGTCCGGCACAATGACCGGCGATCTGACAAGAATCACGACGCTTCCGAACCCGAAGAAGGTCAATTCGCTTGAGTTTATTCAGGCGATCCGCGCAAATCTGGAGAAGGCGCTGTAATTGTTCATGTCGCGCCAAGGTTATATCTGATCGGTTTGCGGCGATGAATCGTTGATCAAATAAAAAAAGAGGAATCCGTACAGGCCGCGGATTCCTCTTTTTTTATTGTTGAATCGTTGACAGGTGCTTTCAGTCCTCCTGCAGCTCCTCCCAGCGCGCATACAGGTCCTCGAGCTCTTTTTCGATTTCATCCTTTCTTTCGGACAGCTTCGTCAGCTCTGCGACATCGGTTGCGATTGCCGGGTCACTGAATTTTGCGTCGATCTCACTGCTTTCTGTCTCCAGAGTCTCGATTCTTGCCTCCGTCTTCTTCAGATCATTCTCACGCTTCCGCTTTCTTGCTTCCTCCTCCTTCTGCGCCTTCCAGTCCTTTTTCGCCTCGGTCGGAGCACCGGAGACAGAGGGGCCTTCGGCCTTAGCTCCGAGAGAGGCCGCTTCCACGGCGTCCTTTTTTTCCAGATAATAGTCGTAATTTCCGATATAATTGAGGAGCTGTCTGTGCGTCAAGTCAAGGATGCGGGTCGCCGTCCGGTTAATGAAGTAGCGGTCGTGGGAGACATAGAGAACGGTCCCCTCGTAGGCGCGGACCGCGCTCTCCAGAATCTCGCGGGAGTCGATATCAAGGTGGTTTGTCGGCTCATCGAGAATCAGAAAATTGCAGTTCGAGAGCATGAGCTTGCACAGGGAGACACGGGCCCGCTCGCCGCCGGAGAGATCTCCGATCAGCTTAAATACATCGTCATTCGTGAACAGGAATGCCGCCAGGGCAGTCCGGATCTCCGTATTGGTCATGGCCGGATAGTCATCTGAAATCTCGTCAAAAATCGACTTTGAGCTGTCAAGGACCTGCATTTCCTGATCGTAATAGCCGACGGTGACATTGCTTCCGAGCACGAACGTGCCGCTGTCAGCCGGGATCACGCCGTTTAAGATTTTCAGCATGGTCGATTTGCCTGTCCCGTTATTTCCGATCAGGGCGACATGCTCGCCCCGCTTAATCTCAAAGGAAATGTCCGAGAAGAGTGTGACGCCGTCAAATCCCTTTGTAAGTCCCTCGACCGTGAGGACATCGTGACCGCTCTCTGTCTTCGGGACGAGCCGGAGGTTCATTTTCGTGTTGAGCTCCTCGGGCTTGTCCGGCATGTCCATCTTATCGAGCAGTTTCTCCCGGGACTCTGCGCGCCGGATTGATTTTTCGCGGTTGAACTGCTTCAGCTTTGCGATGACATCCTCCTGGTGCTTCCGCTCACGCTCGGCGTTCACCCAGGCGGCGTAGCGGGCCTTCCGGAGCTGCTCCTTCTTTTCGGAGAACGCATCGTAGTTGCCGCTGTAGCTGCGGGAGACGCCATTTTCAATTTCGACGACCTTCGTGACGACCTTGTTCAGGAAGTAGCGGTCATGCGAGACGATGAGAACGGCTCCCCTGTAATTCATGAGATAGGTCTCCAGCCACTCGATGGAGTGCATGTCGAGGTGGTTCGTCGGCTCATCGAGCAGAATGATGTCCGGCGCCGTGAGCAGAAGCCGTCCGAGTGCGACGCGTGTCTTCTGGCCGCCGGACAGCTCACCGATGTGCTTCCCGAAGTCCTCCTCGGAAAATCCGAGGCCCTTCAGGACGCCGGTCACCTCGCTCCGGTAGGCGTACCCGTCCGCGCGCTGAAAGCGCTCCGTCAGCTTCGCGTAGGTTTTCATTTCCTCCTCGAGCGCATCTCCCTGAAGGACGGTCATCTGGTGCTCGGAGCGCTTCATGGCCTCCGCGGTCTCCAGGATGTCCTTCCGGACGTTGAGCAGCTGCTCATAAATGGTCATGGTCCCGGTCAGTGCCTGGTGCTGCGCAAGATACCCGATTTTTGCATCGCGCGCAAGCACCGCCTGTCCGGAGTCCGGGGTGAGCTCGCCCATGATGATCTTGAGCAGTGTGGACTTGCCCGCGCCGTTGACGCCGACGAGCGCCGCCTTCTCGTGGTCCTCGACATGGAAGGAGACGCCGCGCAGGACCTCTTTTCCGTCAAATGATTTCGTAATATCGCTGATATTCAGTATCATGGTTTTTCCTGATCCTTCATGTTAACTGTTCGTTACAGTTCACACGCTAGCAGACCTCGGTGAACGGTCGGCGATATCTCGGCGCGTGTGAACTGTAACAACTGTTCCACAGGCCATTTAAACATACAGTCAAAAAATTGACAAGCAAAAGGGCGGAATATATAATGATAACTATTATGCGGCATATTGTAAATTCTGAAGAAATGAAATCACTGGACAGCCGTACGATCCGGAGAATCGGTGTCCCGTCGGCAGTCCTGATGGAGCGGGCGGCCTTTGCGTGTGCAGAGGCTGTCCTTCATTTGTCCGGACGGACGGATGAAGACCTGCGGAAGAGCGCGCACGGAGAACATCCGCTCCGCGTGCTCTGCGTCTGCGGGTCCGGAAATAACGGCGGCGACGGCCTGGCATGCGCCAGAATCCTGTCTCTGAAGGGCGCGGATGCGGCGGTCTGGTTCGTCGGGAACCCGGACCATATGACGGAGGAGACAGCGCGGCAGATGGAAATCTGCAGGCGTCTTCATATCCCGGAGCCGGAGAGCCCTGATCCCGGGGCATACGACGTCATTGTGGATGCCATTTTCGGCATCGGCCTTTGCCGGCCGGTCACCGGCCATTATGCGGATGTGATCCGCAGCATCAATGAATCCGGAACGCCGGTGCTCGCCGTCGATATTCCGAGCGGCATTTCCGCCGACAGGGGGCATGTCATGGGCTGCGCTGTGAAGGCGGCCTGCACAGTGACGATGCAGCTCCTGAAGCCGGGACTTCTTTTCTATCCGGGCTGTACGTACGCGGGGACGGTCACGGCAGCCGATATCGGTGTCGTCGATGACACGGGTCCTGACGACAGGGACAGCGGGCTGTTTGCATTTGAGGCAGGTGATCTTGCCCGCGTTATTCCGGCAAGGCCTGCGGACGGCAACAAGGGGACGTTCGGCAAGGTGCTCGTAATTGCCGGCTCCGTCAATATGGCCGGCGCCGCATGCTTCAGCGCATCCGCTGCGCTCCACGCGGGATGCGGCATGGTCCGGATCCTCACGGTCCGCGAAAACAGAGAGATTCTGCAGACGCTTCTTCCGGAGGCCATGCTTGCGACATACGATACGGCCGAGGAGGCCGCGGATGCCATCGATGAATATTTTGACTGGGCGGACGCCATCTGCTGTGGCCCCGGCATGGGGGCAGGAGAGCGGACGCGGGACATCGTGCTCCATGTTCTAGGCACGCGCGGAAAGCCGATCGTGCTTGATGCCGACGCACTGAACTGTCTGCACGGCGACCCGGAGAGCCTCCGCAGTCATGACGGACCGCTGATTCTGACGCCGCACATCGGCGAGATGGCCCGCCTCACAGGGATGAGTATTCGTGAGATCAAGGACGACCCGATCGGATGCGCCTCCGCCTTTGCGCGGGAGAACGGTGTCTGTCTTGTCCTTAAGGACGCACGGACGGTTACGGCTGTTCCCGAGGGGCCTGTCTACATCAATTTATCCGGAAATGACGGGATGGCGACGGCAGGGTCCGGCGATGTCCTGACCGGCATCACCGGAGCTGTTCTTGCGCGGGGAACCGATCCGTATCTGGCGGGTGCGGCAGCGTCCTTCCTTCACGGCCTTGCCGGTGATGCGGCAAGGGAACGAAACGGAGCGGAATATATGACGGCCGGAGATATCGTGAGAGGTCTCCGGACAGTTGAAACAGAGGTCAGAAAATGAAAAAATACAGCAGAATATGCGCCCACATCGATCTGGACGCGGTTGATCACAACTTTGAGGTTATGCGGGGCCGCCTGAAGGAGGGGACAAAAATCTGTGCCGTTGTCAAGGCGGACTGCTACGGGCACGGCGCTCTGCAGATCGCACGGCAGCTCGAGGGGCAGCCGTATATCTGGGGATATGCATGCGCAACTCCGGAGGAGGCCATGCAGCTCCGCTGCGGCGGAATTATGAAGCCGATTATCCTGCTCGGGTATGCATTCGAGGAGTCGTATGAGGATATGATCGACTACGATATCCGGGCCTGCATTTTTGACCCGGTTTCGGCAGAAGCATTAAACCGGACTGCAAAAGGGCTCAATAAGACGGCCCTCTGCCACATCGCACTCGATACCGGCATGAGCCGGATCGGATTCCAGTGCACAGAAGAAGACGCAGAGACGATCCGGAAGATCTCTGAGCTTGGGAACCTGAAGATCGAGGGAATCTTTACGCATTTTGCACGAGCGGATGAGAAGGACACGAGTCCGATTACGGAGCAGCTCGCAAAATTCCGATGGATGACGGACCTTCTTGAGACAAAGCATGTCAGTATTCCGATCCATCACGTATCAAACAGTGCGGCTCTCATGCGGTTCCCGGACGCAAACCTCGATATGGTCCGTTCCGGCATCACGAATTACGGGCTGATGCCGTCTCAGGAGGTCGCCTCTGAGATGACGGATCTCCGGCCCGTCTTATCGCTTGTGAGCCATGTAAGCTTTGTGAAAACCCTTCCGGCCGGAAGAGCTGTCAGCTATGGCGGGACATATGTCACGAAGGCGCCGACGAGAGTGGCGACAGTTCCGGTTGGTTATGCCGATGGCTGGCCGCGCTCTCTCTCAAACCGCGGCGAGGTCCTGATCCACGGCAGGCGGGTCCCGATCATCGGCAGGATCTGCATGGACCAGTTCATGGTTGATGTCACGTCCCTGCCGGAGACGGCGGTCGGCGACGAGGTCGTGCTGATCGGCTATCAGGGAGAGGAGCATATATCCGCAGAGGAGGTCGGAGAGAAGAGCGGGCGGTTCAATTATGAGCTTGTCTGCGGTCTCTCAAAGCGCGTCCCGAGAAGCTATGAGCGGCGGGGCATCACTCTCGAACAGGTTGATTATTTCGGATAAGTATGTTAGATTTGTTTTCAAAACGAAAAAAGAGCCGCAGGAGCCGGCAGCAGAGGACGAATTCAAGTCGTATGTCGATGAGGCGGACTCAAACGGTACGATCCGTGAAAATGAGGCGGAGATGATCCGCAACATTCTGGAGTTCCGGGACACGGACGCGCGGGACGTCATGACGCACAGAAATGACATCATTGCGATTGATGGAAGCATGCCCTTAAAGGAGGCAGTTCCGGAGATCCTGAACGGGTCCAACTCCCGCTACCCGGTCTATGACGGCAATATTGACACGATTCTCGGAATTCTTACATTCCGCGACGCGATGCGCGTCTATCTGAAACATCCGGAAATGCGGGACGTCCCGGTCTCGGATGTCCCGCATCTTGTGAGAGAGGCGACGATTTATCCGGAGACCCGGCCGATCGGCAGCATTCTGGATTACATGCGGTCACAGAAGATCCAGATGGTCATCATAGTGGATGAGTACGGACAGACCTCCGGTCTCATTGCGATGGAGGACATTCTCGAGGAGATCGTCGGAAGCATTCTGGACGAATATGATCACGATGAGCACGAGGCGGCAAGCCGCTCCGGCGGAAGCTATGTGATGGACGGTATGATCTCGCTCGAGGAGGCCGGCGATGTGCTCGGCTGCGATTTCAGCGGCGAGGATTTCGAGACGCTCAGCGGGTATCTGACCGCAAGACTCGGGCACATTCCCGGGCCGGATGACAAAACGGTAACAGGAAATCATTTCCTGTTCCATATATTAAAAACTGAGAACCACACGATCAGAAAAGTAAGGGCAGAGAGACTGCCAGAGAAAAAAGGAGAAGGAACATGTCAGGACATTCAAAATTCGCAAACATAAAGCACAAGAAGGAGAAGAACGACGCCGCAAAGGGCAAGGTCTTCACGATTATCGGCCGTGAAATCGCCGTCGCTGTCAAGGAGGGCGGCCCGGATATTAACAATAACTTCAAGCTGGCAACGGTTGTCGCAAAGGCAAAGGCAGCTAATATGCCGAATGACACCATCGAGCGCGGTATCAAGAAGGCAGCCGGAGACGCAAATGGAGCTAATTATGAGACTCTGACGTATGAGGGCTACGGTCCCGCAGGTGTCGCGATCATTGTCAAGGCGCTGACGGACAACAACAACCGCACGGCGGCCGATGTCCGCTCTGCATTTTCCAAGGGTAACGGCAATGTCGGCACTCCCGGCTGCGTCTCCTATATGTTTGACGAGAAGGGGCAGATTATCATCGATAAGGAAGAGTGCGACATGGATGCCGATGACCTGATGATGGAGGCCCTCGATGCCGGTGCGGAAGATTTCCAGGACAACGGCGATCACTATGAAATCATCACGGCTCCGGAGGATTTCGAGGCAGTCAAGAAGGCGATCGACGCAAAGAATATCCCCACGGAATCCGCAGACGTCACGATGATCCCGCAGACGTATGTCCATCTGACAGATCCGGAGGCGATCGGCCAGCTGAACCGGATTCTGGACCTTCTCGATGAGAGCGATGACGTCCAGGACGTATATACGAACTGGGATGAAGAGGAAGCCTGACAAAACGTAAAGTGAGGAATGTATGGATGTACTGATATCTGTCCTGGCGGGTGTCGTGCAGGGTCTCACGGAATTCATACCGGTCAGTTCATCCGGCATTCTTGTTGTTATCCGGCAGATGACCGGCTTTACGGGAGATGAGGCACTCGCCTATCTGGCATTTCTGCACCTTGGGACACTGGCAGCGCTCTGTATCTGCCTGCAGAATGATCTGAAGAAAATGGCGCGGGAGCTTCTGCGTATGCTGAAGGACATCCGGAGCAATGCGGCTTTATATATGCGTGCGTCCCGCTCCGGTGAGGAACCGAGATACGCAAGGATTGTGACGACCACATACCGGCGTCTTGTCGTGATGACGCTCTCATCAACGCTTATGACAGCACTTGTCGGTCTCGTTCTCCGGAAGGCGGCGGTGAAGGTCAGCGGCTCCTGCCTGTACACAGGTGCCGGCTTTATCCTTTCGGGTGTGATTCTCCTTGTGATGAGTATGCTCCGCCCGCAGGGAAAGGTCGTCAAGGAGATTCCGCTTCGAAGTGCATTCTGGACAGGAATTGTACAGGGCTTTTCGGTTATTCCGGGGCTTTCACGCTCCGGTGTGACGATCAGCGCCTCGATTCTTGCCGGATTTCGCGTGAAGAGCGCCGTCCGCTTCTCCTATCTGATTTCGGTTCCGGCTGTGCTGGGTGCATTTGTGTTCGAGCTGTTTGCCGGAATCGGCGCCGGGACCATTACCGGACATTTCCTGATGACCGCGATCCCCGGGGCCATTGCTGCGGCATTTACCGGTATGCTGGTGATCCGCAGTATGCTGAAGCTGACGAGAAGCGCCGGCTCAAGACCGTTCGCGTATCTGAGCTTCCTGCTCGGCATCATCGCTGTGGCAGTCAGTTTTGCTATGTAATTTCGGGAGTTTTGCATGTCTGCATCTGTGAAAAAGAAAACTTCATCAAAGAGCGGCCGCGCGGGTCAATCGCGCAGCCGCTCTTCCCATACTGCCGTCAAAAAGACTGCGGGCAGAAAATCCGCATCGGCGAAAAGACGGTCTGCGGGCAGAAAATCCGCATCAGCGAAGGGGCGGACCTCCACAGGAAGAGCAGCTTCTGCAAGGCGGACATCCTCCGGAACGCGGGCACGGGCTGCGGCGGAGAGACCTGCTTCATCCGCAGGCGCGAAGAAACGCGTATCCACATCTGCGGGAAAGGCGCCTGAGCTGAATCCGGTCTGGGTTGACATCATCCTTCTGATGGTCCTGGGGCTTACGGCAGTGCTTCTCATCGGCAATATCGGTCGGGCCGGATTTGTCGGAAACCGGATGAGTTCGGTCTGCTTCGGCCTGTTTGGAGTCATGGAATACGTATTTCCGTTTCTCTTTCTTATGGGAAGCTTCTTCTACGCGGCCAACCGGTTTAACCGGCTGATTGCACGGAAAATGACAGGCCTTATCCTGATCTTTCTGTTTCTGTGCGCCGCCATGCAGCTGTTCGGATACGGATTTGTCCGCGGCCAGTCGGCAGCCTCTTACTTTGAGACTTCTCTTTCCGGACACACCGGAGGCGGACTTCTGGGCGGCCTCATTGTCATGCTGTTTGGCACAGCCTTCGGTGTGATTGGTGCGAAGGTTCTGACAATCATCGGCCTCTTTATCGGTGTGCTTATGCTGACGCAGAGACCGATCCTTCATGTGATCAGTCAGAAAAGCCGGATGGCGGCGCAGAAGCGCCGGATCCGCAGGGATGTCCGCCGTGAGGAAGCCCGCCGCGAGGAAGCCCGCCGCGAAATGGATTTTGAGAGCCTGAAGGAGCAGGTCCGGAAGGAAGAAGCGCAGAAGCTTGCGCGTGAGAGAAAAACAAGAGTACCGCAGAGCCTTGCTGAGGCTCCGGAGGTGAAGGAGCCGTCTGCGTCTGTCGCATCGATTCCCGGAGCTGACGGGCGGCCTGAGCTTGATATGCCACGCTTTGGCGCAAAGCCGGTGACAGCGGAGGACAGAAAATACGAGGCCGCCGCAAAGAGCGGCTTAAAGACAGAGAGCCGTCCGGCTGAGATTACGGATATCCGGACCGGCAAGGTCCTCCCGCAGGAGAAAAAGACACTTCCGGAGGGAGGCTTCGGATTACCTTCATTTCTCCGTGTCCGGGAGGCCGTCAGCACGGCCGGATCTGCGCTGCGTCAAAAAGGCGAGCCTTCCGGCTATCGGATGGACCCTGTGACGGGTGAAATTCTGGGAGATGCGTCAGACGATCCGTCCTCGGAGACGGAGGATAAGGCCGAAAAGGCCGCTGCCGGCCCGGCTGAAGCTGCGCAGACAGCAGGCCGGAAGGCGGCGTCTTTGGCGAAGAAACCGGTGAACGAAACAAAGACCGGATCCGGGAGCGGACCGGCGTCTCCGGAAACCACCGGCCAGGATGAAATCCGTAAGGCAGAGGCCGCAGGGCGCGCCGCGCAAGCCGGAACGAAGGCAGCAGAGAAGCCGGTCTCCGAAAAGCAGGAAACGAAGGTTGCCGAGAAGCCGGTCTCCGGCAAACAGGGCAACATGGCAGGTACTGCATCAGAGGCCCGTCCGGGCAGGGCGGGCGGAAAGCTTCCGCCATTTGATCTGCTGACGCCGGGGGAGCGCATAGGGGCCGGAAATACACGGGAATATGCTCAGAAGATGGAAAATCTGCTGGTAGAGAAACTGGCAGAATTCGGGGTTGAAGTCACCCCGACCAAGAATGAAGAATACAGTGTGGGTCCGACGGTCACTCGATATGAGCTGACGCCGGGGACCGGAGTCAAGGTGAGCCGGATTGTGAATCTGCAGGACGATATCAAGCTCGCACTTAAGGCCAAGGAGATCCGGATTGAGGCCCCGATCCCCGGGAAAGCCGCTGTCGGCATTGAGGTTCCAAACGACGAACCGCAGACGGTCGCGCTCCGCGATCTCCTTGAGTCGAAGGAGTTCCGCACAAGCCGGGCCCGTCTTGCATTTGCTGTCGGAAAAAATATCGAGGGAAAGCCGGTGATTGCGGACATCGAGAAGATGCCGCATCTCCTGATTGCGGGCGCGACGGGCTCCGGAAAGTCCGTGTGCATCAACACGCTGATCATGAGCCTTCTCTACAAGTACACACCGGAGGAGGTCCGGCTTCTCCTCATCGACCCGAAGGTCGTCGAGCTGAAGATCTACGACGGAATTCCGCACCTCCTCATCCCGGTCGTGACAGACGCAAAGAAGGCGGCCGGAGCCCTGAACTGGGCAGTTCAGGAGATGACCGGGCGCTACAATACATTTGCGAAATACACGGGCGTCCGCGATATCAGGTCCTATAACAAGAAGGTCGAGGAACTTACGAAGGCCGGTGAGACGGACGAGAGCTTAAAGAAAATGCCGCGGATCGTCATTATCGTTGACGAGCTGGCTGACCTTATGATGGTCGCGTCGCAGGATGTTGAGGATGCAATCTGCCGTCTGGCCCAGCTCGCTCGCGCAGCCGGAATTCACCTCGTCGTCGCGACGCAGCGTCCGTCCGTCAATGTCGTGACGGGGCAGATCAAGGCAAATATGCCGTCACGAATAGCGCTGGCGGTCACAAGCGGCGTCGACAGCCGTACGATCCTTGATATGAACGGCGCGGAGAAGCTGCTCGGCAAGGGCGACATGCTGTACTACCCACAGGGGCACACAAAGCCCGAACGCGTGCAGGGCGCCTATGTCTCGGACAGCGATATCGCGCGGGTCGTTGATTTTCTGACTGCACAATCAGAGGAAGTAGCGTATAATAAAGAAGTTGAGGAATCGATCGCAACCAGCGTAAACGCCATGACGAATGGCGCGAGCCTTTCAGATGACGGAAATAACGGGCGCGATGAATATTTCGCTGAGTCCGGACGCCTCATCATTCAGAAGGAGAAGGCATCGATCGGCATGCTCCAGCGGGCCTTCAAAATCGGCTTTAACCGGGCCGCGCGGATCATGGACCAGCTCTGTGACGCCGGCGTTGTCGGCGGTGAGGAGGGGACAAAGCCCCGCAAGATTCTGATGACTTCCGAGCAGTTTGAACAGATGTTATCTTCGGAGTAACCATGAAGAAAAGCAACCTCGATTCTGAAAAAAATGAAGAAAAGCACAGCCGTCATCCGTTCCGGACGTTTCTTAAGATCTGCGCGGCTGTTCTTCTCACGGGAGCAATGGCACTCGGATTGTTCAGGCTGATGTCCATGGGCAGCGGCCATGATTATTTTTATCAGAAGAATGCGGCAGAATCTGCGTTCCGCTCCGGCCGCTATGAGACGGCGCTCTCCTATGCCGATGCGGCAGAGAAGCTGCGCGGGAGCTCTGCGGACCTTGCAGTCCTGAGAGCCAGGATATTAAGCGCTATGGGAGAGAGCAGTAAGGCCGTGTCCATGCTGAACGAGATCATCGGGGACACGCCGGGATTTACAGATGCCTACCGCGCGCTTGCGGATATTTACATTTCCGAAAATGAGGCGCAGAAGGCCGCGGACGTGATTCTCTCCGCATCGGATCCGGCGCTGGTCAGCGAATATTCGGATTATGTGTGTTCCGCGCCTTCCTTTAATCTGAAGGACGGCCAGACCTATACATACAGCACCAAGCTGAAAATAACAGCCGATCAGGGTGCCACAATTTACTATACAACAGACGGGACTGACCCGGACCAGAACTCACAGACGTATTCGTCTCCGATCGTTCTGCCGTCCGGCACGGTGACCGTCAAGGCAATCGCCGTCAACAAAAAGGGTGTAGAGTCGGATATCACAGAGGCCGGCTATACCATACAGGTCCGATAAGAAGACCGTGAAAACCTAGATAAATGGAGGACTGCTATGTACAAGATTCTTTCGAAGACGCAGCTGAGCGATGTCGTCTGGGAGATGGTCGTAGAGGCACCGCTTCTTGCCCGTCACGCCAGACCCGGTCAGTTCCTGATTGTCAAAAAGGATGAGATCGGTGAGCGGATTCCGCTGACGATCTGCGATTATGACACGGACAAAGGTACCGTGACGATCGTCTTTCAGCCGGTCGGTGTCTCCACGATGAAATTCCTTGAGCTTGAGGCCGGAGATTCCTTTGAGGATGTGGTTGGTCCGCTCGGAAAGCCGTCTGATATCCTGTCCATGAGTGAGGAAGAGCTGCACAACCAGAAATTCCTGTTTGTCTGCGGCGGCGTCGGAACAGCGCCGGTCTATCCGCAGGTCAAGTGGCTGCATGAGCACGGCGTTGCTGCCGATGTCATCATCGGTGCCCGGACGAAGGGCCTCATTTTCTATGAGGATAAAATGAGGGCAGTCGCCGGGAATCTGTACATTACAACGGACGACGGCTCCTATGTCCACAAGGGCGTCGTCACAACGGTCATCGATGAGCTTGTCGCACAGGGAAAGACATATACCCACTGCGTGGCGATCGGCCCGATGATTATGATGAAGTTCTGCACGCTCACAACGAAGAAGTATGGCATACCGACGGTCGTCTCCATGAATCCGATCATGGTCGACGGAACCGGCATGTGCGGTGCGTGCCGCCTCACGGTCGGGGATGAAGTGAAGTTCGCCTGTGTTGACGGCCCGGAATTTGACGGCTTCAAGATCAACTGGACGGAATGCATGAAGCGCGCCCAGATGTACAAGACGCAGGAGGGCGAGGCGAAGCTGAAATACCTGGAAGGCAAGACGCACGAGGGCGGATGCGGAAACTGCTGAATGTCCGCACATACGGTAAAGGAGATAGAGAGCAATGGGTGACGTATTAAAGAAGGTACCGGTCAGAGAACAGGAGCCGAAGGTGCGGGCGGCGAATTTCGACGAAGTCTGCCTCGGCTATAACGAGGAGGAAGCCGTCGAAGAGGCACAGAGATGCCTGAACTGCAAAAATGCCAGATGCATCACCGGATGTCCGGTCAATATTCATATCAATGAGTTTATCGCGAAGGTCAAGGAGCGCGATTTTGCAGGCGCTTACCAGACGATCAGTCTGTCCTCCTCACTTCCGGCTGTCTGCGGCCGTGTCTGCCCGCAGGAGACACAGTGCGAAGGAAAGTGCATCCGCGGTATCAAGGGTGAGGCCGTCTCCATCGGCAAGCTGGAGCGCTTCGTTGCGGACTGGGCGAGAGAGAACGGCATCCGTCCCAAGGCTCCGGCTGAAAAGAACGGACACCGCGTCGCGGTTGTCGGTGCCGGTCCTGCAGGACTGACGTGTGCCGGTGATCTTGCAAAGATGGGCTATGAGGTCACGATTTTCGAGGCGCTTCACAAGGCCGGCGGTGTCTTGACCTACGGCATTCCGGAATTCCGTCTGCCGAAGGAGAAGGTCGTTGCTCCGGAGATCGCAAACGTCGAGGGCCTCGGCGTCACGATCAATACGGATACAATCATCGGCAGAACAGAGACGATCGATGAGCTGATGACAAAGGAAGGATTTGAGGCGGTCTTTATCGGATCCGGTGCAGGACTTCCGATGTTCATGCATATCCCGGGGGAGACAGCTAACGGCGTCTTCTCAGCCAATGAGTTTCTGACCAGAAACAACCTTATGCAGGCGTTCCGCGATGCTTATGACACGCCGATCTATCATCCGAAGAAGGCTGTTGTTGTCGGCGGCGGCAATGTCGCGATGGATGCCGCAAGAACGGCACTGCGCCTTGGCGCGGAGGTCCATCTGGTCTACAGACGGTCAGAGGCTGAGCTTCCTGCGAGAGCGGAGGAAGTCCACCACGCAAAGGAAGAGGGCATTATCTTTGATCTCCTGACCAACCCGGTTGAGATTCTCCGGGATGAGAACGACAATGTCCGCGGTGTCCGCTGCATCCGTATGAAGCTCGGCGAGCCGGATGCATCCGGAAGACGCCGTCCGGTTCCGATTGAGGGGTCTGAATTTGAGATGGACTGCGATGCGGTCATCATGTCGCTCGGCACATCGCCGAATCCGCTCATTTCCTCGACAACGGAGGGCCTTGATGTCAATAAGAGAAAATGCATTATTGCCACAGAGGAGACAGGACAGACCTCCAAGGAGGGTGTCTATGCCGGCGGAGATGCCGTGACAGGCGCAGCGACCGTTATTCTTGCGATGGGAGCCGGCAAGGCAGGCGCGAAGGGCATTGACGAATTCATCCGTGCAAAGAATGCATGACGCGTTTCTGAAGAAAGGAACAGGATGCAGATCCGGATTCTGTGTGTAGGGAAAATCAAGGAGAAGTTTTACCGGGATGCCGTCGGAGAGTATGAAAAGCGGCTGTCCCGCTATACGAAGCTTCAGATCATTGAGGCGGCGGATGAGCGGACACCCGAGAAAATCTCCTCCCGCGCCGCTGAGGATGTGAAGCGCCGGGAGGGCGAGCGGCTCCTTGCGCAGATCCGCGACAGCGACTATGTCATCGCCCTGGCTATCGAGGGCGTCTCATGTGATTCCGTCGGCCTTGCAGAGCATCTCGGCTCGCTGATGGGCCGCGGCGCAAGCACGATCGATTTCGTGATCGGCGGCTCTCTCGGGCTTTCACCTGCGGTTATGAAGCGCGCGGATGAGGCCGTGAGCTTTTCAAGACTCACATTTCCGCACCAGCTGATGCGGGTGATTCTCCTGGAGCAGATCTACCGGTCTTTCCGGATCCTGAACCACGAGCCATATCACAAGTAAACGAGCGGGAGATCCCGGATAAACGGGATCTCCTGTTTTTTGGGTGAGAACACGGGGTTTACTTCATGCGAAAACATGTTATGATGAAACGTACTACGATTTTTAAGGATTAATACATGTATGTCAGAAATTACAGAAACAGTCATTGAAATGCCGGCCGGGCACGAGCAGAACATTTTCGGCCAGCTGGATGCAAACCTGAAGAAAATTGAACATGCACTCGGTGTCACGGTAACGGCGCGGGACGGAAGCGTACGCATTGAAGGGAGCAGGGAGGCCGTCTTGAAGGCCCGCCAGCTGTTTGATATGCTGCTTGCGATCTCCCGCAGGGGAAATGAGATCACCGACCAGAACCTCGCGTATTCCCTGTCTCTTGTGAGCCGCAGCGGCGCCTCGGAGCCGGAGACGGCCCGCCAGATGAAGGATGTCGTCAGCATGAATGACGATGTCATCATTCACACGATGGCAGGAAGACCCGTCTGCCCGAAGACACTCGGCCAGAAGCAGTATGTGGATTCCATCCGGAAGCAGATGATCACCTTCGGCATCGGTCCGGCAGGAACCGGCAAGACATATCTGGCGATGGCCATGGCCATCCGCGCGTTCCGGGAGGAGGAGGTCTCCCGCATCATTCTGACGCGTCCCGCGATCGAGGCCGGCGAGAAGCTCGGCTTCCTTCCCGGAGATCTGCAGAGCAAAATCGATCCGTATCTCCGGCCTCTCTACGATGCCCTGTACGAGATCATGGGTGCAGAGGCCTTTTTAAGAAATTCCGAAAAGGGACTCATCGAGGTGGCGCCGCTCGCCTATATGCGTGGCCGCACACTGGACAATGCATTTATTATCCTCGATGAGGCACAGAACACGACGCCCTCACAGATGAAAATGTTTCTCACGCGGATCGGGTTCGGATCAAAGGTTGTCGTGACCGGCGACCGCACGCAGAAGGACCTGCCGTCTGATCAGACGAGCGGACTTGATGTCGCCTCACGGGTGCTCCGCCCGATCAGCGAGATCGGCTTCTGCGAGCTGACGAGCCGTGACGTTGTGCGTCATCCGCTGGTTCAGAAGATTGTTGAGGCCTATGAGACCTATGAGAAGAAGGAGAGCGCGCGGAAGGAAGCCTCCCGCCGCCAGCCGGGAAAGAGAAGGACACGCTATGAACGAAGATGAAAACCGGGCAGAGCAGGACAAGCCGACGCTCGTGTCGATTGAAAATGAATACAGCGGCTCCGATTTCGGGGAGATCCTTGATTTTGATTACCAGACAATCGCAGAGCTCGTTGCGGACAGAGTGCTGACGCAGGAAAACTGCCCGTACGAGGCGGAGGTCAGCATGACGCTCGTCGATGAGGAGACGATCCGGTCGATCAACCAGCGGACGCGATCCATTGACCGCGTGACAGATGTCCTCTCATTTCCGATGACCCAGTACCGGACACCGGCTGATTTTGAAGAGGCGGAGGAGACCGAGGCCGATTCCTTTGATCCGGAGAGCGGACGTCTTCTTGTCGGTGATATTGTGATCTGCGTGCCGCGCATCCGGCAGCAGGCCGAGGAATACGGGCACAGCACAAAGCGGGAATTTGCCTTCCTGACTGCGCACAGCATGCTGCATCTGATCGGCTATGACCACATGACGCCGGAGGAAGAAAAGGACATGTTCGCAAGGCAGGAGCGGGCACTCGCATCGCTCGGCATCACGAGAGAGAGCGGGCAGGCTGCAGGCGCTAAGAAGGATGGACAGGACACGGTATGAATATAAGAGAACGACTCAGTGACAAGCAGCGGATCGTCATCAAGATCGGCTCGTCATCGCTTGTTCACGCACAGACGGGGAGACTGAATCTTCCGAAAATCGAAATACTGGCCCGGGAGGTTGCAGACCTCCGGAATCAGGGGAAGGACGTGACCCTGGTGTCCTCCGGCGCAATCGCCGTGGGACGCGCGTCCATGAAGCTTGACAAGCTCCACACACTCAAGCAGAAGCAGGCGTGCGCGGCGATCGGACAGGTCAAGCTCATGATGATCTATCAGAAGTTCTTCTCGGAGTACGGACAGACTGCTGCCCAGCTCCTGCTGACGAAGGCTACGCTGATGGACCCGGAGAGCCGCGTGAACTCCATGAACACATTTGAGGAGCTCTTTTCGCTCGGTGTTATCCCGATTGTCAACGAAAATGACTCCGTCGAGACGTACGAAATCCGGTTCGGTGATAATGACCGCCTCTCAGCGATCGTTACGGCCCTGATCCACGCGGATCTTCTGATCCTGCTCTCGGATATTGACGGTCTCTACACGGATGACCCGAAACGAAATCCGGATGCAAGATTTATTCCGGAGGTAGACGTCATGGACGACCACTTCCGGGAAATGGGCAAGCAGTCGACCGGCAGTGATTTCGGAACCGGCGGAATGGCGACAAAGCTTGCGGCCGCGGACATCGCAACATCCTCGGGCGCAGACATGATTATCGCGGACGCGTCTGATTTCCGGATTCTCCACCGGCTGATTGACGGAGAGGATATCGGAACGATTTTCCGGGCACATCCGCGCGAAATGTATTTGATGGATTATCTGGAAAAAATGTAAGCACACCAGGCTTTGAGGAGGTATCAGCTCATGGAAGAGACAAAGCAGGATATACGGAAACGGATTCTTGCGATGCGCAGCAGAATCCCTGCCCTCATGCTCACGCAGAAGAGCGGCATCATTGAAAAACGGCTCATGCAGACGGAGGAATGGAAGAAGGCAGAGAGCGTATATATATACATTTCTCTTCCGGGCGAGGTGGATACGAGCACACTCGTTACGTCCGCGTGGGAGGAAGGAAAGACAGTGGCCTGCCCGCGCGTAGAGGGCGATGATCTCGTGTTCTGCCAGATCCGCTCCTATGACGATCTTAAGGAAGGGTATTTTCATGTCCGGGAGCCGCAGGGCATTCCGGCCGAGGATGACCCGTCCGCGCTCGTTGTGATGCCGGGCGTTGCCTTTGATGTCAAAAAACACAGAATCGGCTATGGACGCGGCTTCTATGACCGCTGGCTTGCCGCCCATCCGGGCCATCCGACGGCAGCCCTCTCCTTTGATTTTGCCCTGGAAGCATCTGTGCCGGCGGAAGAGACGGACATTGTACCGGACATGCTGATCACAGACCGCGGTATCATTCACTGAGGATGCATTGCCCCAGGGATTTACTATCAGTCATGGCGGATTGCCTCGCTGCTAAGCAGCTCTTGCAGTCCTTATTTTATAAAACAGATTGGAAAACATATGACAGAACTTCACACAGAAACAGATGACAGGCAGCTGATGTACATTGAGCGGACAAAGCACGTTGTTTTGCAGCGGTCCCGGGAGGTCGGCCATCCGCTCCACGCCTGCGTCGTCACATTCGGCTGCCAGATGAACGCGCGGGACTCAGAAAAGCTGCGCGGCATTCTGAAGGCCGTCGGCTATCAGCTGACCGACTCGGAGGATGAGGCGGACTTCATTGCATACAATACATGCACCGTCCGTGAAAATGCAGACAAGCATGTCTACGGACGCCTCGGCAAGCTGGTCGGCTTAAAGCGCGAGAAGCCCTGGCTTATTGTCGGTCTCTGCGGCTGCATGATGCAGGAGCCGCAGGTCGTAGAAAAGGTGAAAAAGAGCTATCCGGTTGTCGATCTCATCTTCGGCACGCATAATCTCTTTACATTTCCGGAGCTTCTCCACAGAGTCCTGACGGACCAGCGCCGGGTCATCGATGTCTGGGAGAGCTCTCCGGAGATTGTCGAGAATCTTCCGGTTGAGCGGAAATATGCCTTTAAATCGGGTGTCAATATCATGTTCGGCTGCAATAATTTCTGCAGCTACTGCATTGTCCCCTATGTGCGGGGACGGGAGAAGAGCCGGGAGCCGGAGGCAATCCTTAACGAGTGCCGGCGTCTTGCAGCAGACGGCGTCATTGAGATCATGCTGCTCGGCCAGAATGTCAACTCCTACGGAAAGACGCTGGAGAACCCGGTCAGCTTTGCATCTCTTCTCCGCGAGGTCTGCAAAATCGACGGCATCCGCAGAGTCCGCTTCATGACATCACACCCGAAGGACCTGAGCGATGAGCTCATCGATGTCATTGCAGAGAACCCGAAGATCTGCCGTCATTTTCATCTTCCCGTTCAGTCCGGGTCCGACCGGATTCTTAAGGCCATGAACCGGCACTATGACAGGACGCGGTATCTCGATATTGTCCGGAAGCTCCGGGAGAGGGTGCCGGATATTTCGCTCACAACCGATATCATCGTCGGATTCCCGGGGGAGACAGAGGCGGACTTTGAGGACACGCTCTCTCTCGTCAGGGAAGTCGGCTATGACAGTGTGTTTACATTTATTTATTCTCCCCGAACCGGCACGCCGGCGGCGTCTATGCCGGACCAGGTGCCGGAGAAAACGGTCCACGAGCGGTTTGACCGCCTGCTCGGCGTGGTCCGGGAGACGGCAGAGGAGCGCTGCGCGCGCTTTCTGGGGCGCACAATGGACGTTCTGGTTGAGGATGAAAACAAGGAGCCGGGCTACGTGACAGGCAGAATTTCAAATAATATCACGGTTCACTTCAAAGGCTCAAAGGACCTCATCGGAAAAATTGTCCCGGTGACCCTGGATGACTGCCGCGGATTCTATTATTTCGGCACACAGGCCGGATGTCCGGAGAACTGACACGGGAAGAGGATTTCGGGTGGGCAGGATCTTCCTTCATGTTTCTCAGTTCCTCCGGAGTGCTGAATAACGACGACAAATTTAGGAAAGGCAGTAAGGCTTTATGGCATTATCACCCATGATGCAGGAGTACATGAAACGGAAGAAGGAATACAGCGACTGTATTCTCATGTACCGCATCGGAGATTTTTTTGAAATGTTCTTTGATGACGCAATTACGGTATCAAAGGAACTGGAACTGACACTGACAGGAAAGGACTGCGGACTGGAGGAACGCGCGCCGATGTGCGGCGTTCCTTTTCACGCTGTGGATTCATATATCGGGCGTCTTATCAAGCTCGGGCACAAGGTTGCGGTCTGCGATCAGGTCGAGGACCCGAAGATGGCGAAGGGCCTTGTGAAGCGGGAGGTCACCCGCGTGGTCACTCCCGGAACAAATCTGGACGCGGCGGCCATGGACGAGACCCGGAATAATTTCCTGATGGCGCTCGTCTTTACAGACGACCGGTTCGGTGTCGCGGCAGCCGATGTCTCGACAGGCGAATTCCTTGTGACGGAGGAGAAGACCGTCCAGAACCTGATGGATGAGATCAGCAAGATCTCTCCATCCGAGATGATCTGCAATGAAGCCGCGATGATGTCCGGGCTTGATTTTGATGATCTCCGGAACCGCCTGCACATCCTGGTTGAACCAATGGATGAACAGTACTTTGATGACGAGGCGTGCGTGGGACTTCTGAAGGACCATTTCCATGTGCAGACCATGGAGGGACTCGGTCTCAGTGAGTTTCCCTGCGGCGTATGCGCGGCGGGCGCGCTTCTTTCGTATCTCTTCGAGACCCAGAAGACAAACCTCGATCACATCACCCATATCACGCCGTATCATACGGAATCCTATATGGTGCTCGGCCGTGCGACAGTCCGGAACCTGGAGCTTGTTGAGACGATGCGTGAAAAAGAAAAGAAGGGATCTCTTTTATGGGTCCTGGACCGCACAAAGACAGCGATGGGTGCGCGTCTTCTCCGGACATTTATCGAGCAGCCGCTCATTCACAAGAAGGAAATCGATGAGCGGCTCGATGCCGTTGCTGCACTCTATCAGAATGAGATCGGCTGTGAGGAGCTCAGGGAATATCTGAACCTTGTCTATGACCTGGAGCGGCTCGCCGGCCGGATCAGCTACCGCAGCGCCAATCCGAGAGACCTGATTGCTCTGAAGACATCGCTTTCCATGCTTCCGGCCATTAAAAATGAGATCCGTGAATTTCCCTGTGCCCTGTTTGAGGCGTATGAGAAGGACTTTGATACACTCGATGACCTCTTTGAACTGATTGACAAGGCCATTATTGAGGATCCACCGCTTGCGATGAAGGAAGGCGGCATTATCAGGGACGGCTACAACGCGGATGTCGACGAATACCGCCGCGCCCGGACGGAGGGAAAGCAGTGGCTCGCTGATCTGGAAGCAAGCGAGCGGGAGAAGACCGGCATCCATACACTGAAGATCAAATATAACCGCGTCTTCGGCTACTGCATTGAGGTCTCGAATACCTTCAGGGACAAGGTTCCGGACTACTATACGCGCCGGCAGACGCTTGTCAGCGGTGAGCGCTACACGACGCCGGAGCTGAAGGAGCTGGAGAACAAGATCCTCGGCGCAGAGGACAAGCTGACCCAGCTTGAATATGAGCTCTTTGCCGGCATCCGGGACAAGGTCGGGGACAATATCGTGCGCATTCAGAAGACGGCGCACCAGCTTGCCTATATCGACGTCCTGCAGTCCCTTGCGTCCGTCGCAAGACGATATCATTATGTCCGGCCGAAGATCACGGAGGACGGCGTGATCAATATCAAGAACGGACGTCACCCGGTTGTCGAGCGCATGATCAGCAACGACGGCTTCGTGCCAAACGACACGCTTCTTGACAAGAAGGCGAACCGCATTTCCATTATTACCGGACCGAACATGGCCGGAAAGTCGACGTATATGCGCCAGACAGCGCTGATTACGCTGATGGCCCAGATCGGCTCCTTCGTGCCGGCAGACTCGGCTTCGATCGGAATTGTCGACCGGATTTTCACGCGTGTCGGCGCCTCTGACGATCTGGCAAGCGGTCAGAGCACGTTCATGGTCGAGATGACGGAGGTCGCCTCGATTCTCCGCACCGCAACGGCGAATTCCCTGCTGATCCTCGATGAGATCGGCCGGGGGACATCGACATTTGACGGCCTCGCGCTGGCCTGGGCCATCATCGAGTATGTGGCGGACCGGAAGCTGATCGGGGCAAAGACCTTGTTTGCGACTCATTACCACGAGCTGACCGAGCTCGAGGGAAAGATCGACGGCGTGAAGAACTACTGCATCGCCGTGAAGGAGCAGGGCGATGACATTGTCTTCCTCCGGAAGATTATCCGCGGCGGCGCAGACAAGAGCTACGGCATTCAGGTTGCGCGCCTTGCCGGCGTCCCGGAAGCCGTTCTTTCGCGCGCCAATGAGATTGTGGGACAGCTTGCGGGCGCGGATATCACAGCGGCTGTACAGACGATCACAGGCTCACAGCGGAAAAAGCAGAAGAACCATTATGACGAGGTCGATATGGAGCAGATGTCATTCTTCGATACGGTGTCTGATCAGGATGTCCTGAAGGAGCTGAGCAGTATCGATGTGCAGACCCTGACGCCGATCGATGCGCTGAACGAGCTGTACAGGCTTCAGAGCAAGCTGAAGAACAGATGGAAGGGCTAACAGATGAGTGAAATTCATGTTCTGAGTCAGTCGACCATAGATAAGATCGCGGCCGGAGAGGTCGTCGAGCGTCCGGCGTCCGTTGTCAAGGAGCTGACGGAGAATTCAATTGACGCGGGGGCGGACCGGATCACGATTGAGATCAGGGACGGCGGGATATCCATGGTCCGGATCACGGACAACGGGAAGGGCATGGCGCCCGATGATCTGCCGCTCGCATTTCAGAGCCATGCGACATCAAAGATCACAACGGTCAATGATCTGGACACGCTTTCGTCCCTCGGTTTCCGGGGCGAGGCGCTTTCCTCCATCGCGGCTGTGAGCCGCGTCGAGGTCCTGACCAAGCGGCCGGCTGACCTCTCCGGGAGACGGTATGTTGTCGAGGGAGGACGGCCGCGCGTCAATGAGGCCGTCGGAACACCGGACGGCACGACCGTGATCGTCCGTGATCTGTTTTACAACACACCGGCGAGGGCAAAGTTTCTGAAGACAGCCATGACGGAGGCCGCTCATGTGGGTGCATTTGCCGAGCAGCTCATTTTGTCCAATCCGTCCATTTCGTTCCGCTTCATCGTCAATGGCCAGACGAAGCTGGAATCAACCGGATCGGGCAATCTCAGGGACTGCATTTACCATATCTACGGACGCGAGGTTGTCTCGCAGCTTGTGGAGACGGACTACCGGGAGGACGGCATCCATATCCACGGCTTTATCGGGAAGCCCTCCGTCTCCCGCGGAAACAGGGGCTTTGAGAATTACTATGTCAACGGACGCTATATTGAGAGCCGCGTCGTTGCACGCGGAATCGAGGACGGATACCGGAACCGTCTGATGCAGCACCAGTACCCGTTTGTCTGCCTGTTTCTCGATATTGACGGCGGCGCCGTCGACGTCAATGTGCATCCGCGGAAGCTCGAGGTCCGTTTTTCTGATGAAAAGCGCATTTATCAGGCCGTCCTGAATGCAGTCAGGCAGGCATTTGAGCATCTCGATATGGTGCTTCTGTCATCCCTGAATGAACCGGATAAAAACGACAGAAAGCAGAACGAGGAAAAGGCGGAGCTGAAGGCACAGCCGTTTGAGACACGCGCCTTCCGGGAAGAAAATCAAAGGCTCCGTGAGGAGGCGGCTCCCTATATCCGGAAATTCATGGGCTCCGCGCCGGTCACGGAGCCAAAGCCGAATACGGAGTCAAAGCCGAATACAGAGCCAAAGCCGGATGCAGACCACCGGGAAATGAAGAGCGGTGGCGGTATGCCCGCGGCATCTTCCGGGAATGCTTCAGGTGGACAGGCGCGGATGCCGGCGGAGGCCCATTCAGGAGATACGTCCGCAGCCTTCGGAGAGAAACCGGCTATCGAAAAGCCATCCGCCGGATCCGCTCCGGAGAAGCCTTCCCCGGAGCAGAACCATCCTGTCCCCGTGCAGGGGACATTTCTCTCCGAGCAGGCAAAGCCGCTCCGCCGGATCATCGGACAGGTATTCAATACGTACTGGATTTGCGAATTTGACGGGAAGATGTATATCTTCGATCAGCACGCCGCCCATGAGCGCGTGAATTTCGAGCGGTTTATGAAGCAGTACAAGGAACGGAACATCGCAGCCCAGCAGGTGAGCCCGCCGATTATTTTCCAGGCGGACGCAAAGCAGGAAATGCTGCTGCTTCAGTACAAGGATTCCTTCGCAAAAATCGGATTTGATATCGAGCCGTTCGGCGGCCGTTCATTTGCCGTTCATTCGGTGCCGTATACGCTCGGCACGATCGATTCCGCGGATCTCTTCCGCGACTTCTTAAGTGAGATCGAGGTGAGCGATGAGCTGGCGGACCTCGACATCTTCGTGCACCGGGTGGCGACAGAGGCGTGCAAGGCATCTGTCAAGGGCGGAGAGAAGCTCTCATTTCGTGAGGCCGAGGCGCTGCTCGACGAGCTCATGCGCTGCGATGATCCGTATCACTGCCCGCACGGCCGCCCGACAATCATTGCATTTACAAAGAAGGATCTTGAGAAGCGGTTTAAGCGGATTGTCTGACAGGGCAGGGCGGTCCGCGCTGCGGAACATAAGCGGCGTAAGGAGCTGAAGACGGGTATGACAGATACAAAAAAGACGGCAAATGGGAGCGGCACAGGAAAGAAACCGCCGCTCATTGTCATTGCCGGGCCGACCGCCAGCGGAAAGAGTGAGCTGGCAGCGGAGCTCGGCCGGCGGATCGGAGGCGAGGTCGTGTCTGCGGACTCCATGCAGGTCTACCGCTATATGGACATCGGTTCTGCGAAGGTGACCCGCGAGGAGATGCTCGGTGTTCCGCACCATATGATCGATGTCGCCGATCCGACGGAGGAGATGGACGTCGCGCGCTATGCGGCCATGGCGACAGCCTGCGTGCAGGACATACTAAAGCGTGGGAAGCTGCCGATCCTGTGCGGCGGAACGGGCTTTTATATTCAGGCCGTCACGCGGCATATCGATTTTGAGGACACAGAGGCGGACACAGGGAGACGGAAGGAGCTTTTGCAGCTCGCCGCCGACAGGGGAAATGCGTACCTGCATCAGATGCTTGCCGCCGTTGACCCTGCATCCGCAAGAGACATTCATCCGAACAATATCAAGCGCGTCGTCCGCGCGATCGAATACTATGAGGAGACCGGAACCCGGATTTCTGATCACAACGAGAAGGAAAAGGAGCGGGAGAGCCCGTATGATCTTGCATTTTTTGTGATCAGCGATGACCGGCAGACACTCTACGACCGGATCGACCGGCGCGTCGACTTCATGATGAAGGCCGGTCTTCCGGATGAGGTCCGGTATCTTCGCGCCATGGGGCTTACGAGACAGAATGTCTCGATGCAGGGGATCGGATATAAGGAAATTCTCGCGGCACTGGACGGGGACATGAGCCTTGACGAGGCTGTGCGGATCATCAAGCGGGACTCGCGCCGGTATGCCAAGCGGCAGATCACGTGGTTCAAGCGGGAGAAGGAAGCCATCTGGCTTGACCGCAGGGACTTCGGAGAGGATACGTTCCGGATTCTGGAAGAAATGATGAGGATCCTCGGGCAGCGGGGAATGCTACAACATAACGACAGGAGACAGATAGAAAATGAATACAGAAACTAAGCAGTTATACAAAGCCGCAGGGATAGACGAGGATGTTCTCCAGTTCGGAGAGTCTGTTCTCGCGCCGCTGAAGGAGCGGTTTGACGCGATCGACACGCGCGCGGAATATAATCAGCTCAAGGTCATCCACGCATTTCAGACCTGCCGGGTCAGTGAGGCCTGCCTCACGGGAACGACCGGATATGGCTATAACGATATCGGACGTGACCGGCTCGAAGAGGTTTACGCCGCTACATTTCACACAGAGGCGGCACTTGTCCGGCCTCTGATTGCCTGCGGGACACATGCACTTGCCATCGCACTCTCCGGCAATCTGCGGCCGGGAGATGAGCTTCTGTCCGTATCGGGCCGTCCGTATGACACGCTCGAGGAGGTCATCGGCATCCGTCCGTCCCGCGGGTCTCTCGCAGAATACGGCGTCACCTACCGGCAGGTCGATCTGCTTCCGGATGGAAATTTTGATCTCGAGGGAATCCGGAAGGCCATCACACCGAAGACGGCACTCGTGGCAATCCAGCGCTCCAAGGGCTACGCAGACCGGCGGACACTCTCCGTCGCGCAGATTGCCGAGGCAATCCGCTGCGTCAAGTCTGTCCGCAGCGACATTAAGGTCATGGTCGATAACTGTTACGGTGAATTTGTCGAGACAAAGGAGCCCTCTGATGTCGGAGCCGATATGATTGTCGGCTCGCTCATCAAAAACCCGGGCGGCGGTCTCGCACCGAGCGGCGGCTATATTGCGGGGACAAAGGAATGCGTGGAGAATGCGGCCTGCCGCATGACCTGCCCAGGACTTGGCGCAGAAATCGGGCCGTCCCTCAATCTCAACACATCATTTTATGAGGGCTTTTTCCTCGCGCCGGTTGTGACGGCAGCGGCACTGAAGGGAGCGGTTTTTGCGGCCAATCTCTATGAACGGCTCGGCTTTTCCTGCCTGCCGGACAGCACGGAGGAACGCCATGACATCATTCAGGCGATCACCCTCGGAAGTCCGGAGGGCGTGATCGCGTTCTGCACAGGCATCCAGAAGGGCGCGCCGGTCGATTCATTTGTCACACCGGAGCCATGGGACATGCCGGGATATGATGATCAGGTCATCATGGCGGCCGGCGCATTTGTTGAGGGATCCTCAATTGAGCTCTCGGCAGACGGACCGATTCGTCCTCCATACACCGTCTATTTCCAGGGCGGTCTCACGTGGCCGTCAGCAAAGCTGGGTGTTCTCATGTCACTGCAGTGCATGAAGGACAAGCATCTCGTAAAGATCCCGACCGCCATCAAAATCTGAGGAAGGAACAGAGCATGAACAATCATCGCGGAAAGCGCGTCCTTGTCATCGGCGCGGGAGCCTCCGGCCTTGCCGCTGCCTGTGAGGCCGCAAAGAACGGTGCAAGCGTGACGGTACTTGAGGCAGAGAAGAAGCCGGGCAGAAAGCTGCTCCGCACGGGCGGAGGCCGGTGCAACCTGGCCAATGAAGCCGATCCGGCCGGAAAGTATTTCGGAGCCTGTCCGGAGTTTGCGGAGGAGGTTCTCCGTACCTTTCCGCTTTCCTCGCTTCTTGCCTGGTACCGGGAGCTTGGCATCCTGACGGTCAGCTTTGACGGCTGGCTGTACCCGGCATCGGAGCAGGCGCAGTCCGTGCTCCGCGTCCTCACAGATGCGCTCAGTGCAAATCATGTGAAGCTGAAGCTTGGAGAACGGGCGCGGAGACTTGAGCGGACTAAGGACGGCTCCTTTCTTGTCAGCACAGACAGCTGGCAGTACCAGGCAGACGCAGTGATTCTCGCATGCGGTTCACCTGCGTCGCTTGATGGTGCAGCGACCGGATCCGGCTACGATCTGGCCGTGCAGGCGGGACTCAAGCTCATTCCGGTCCGGCCTGCACTTGTTCCCCTCCTCATTGCGGATAAGCCGGCCTCGCCGTGGGAGGGTACCCGCGTGCATGCCAAAGCCTTTCTGATCTCGGAAAATGAAATACTGGCCGGAGAATTCGGCCAGGTCCAGCTGCTGAAGGATGCCCTCTCCGGAATCGCCATTTTCAATCTGAGCATGCGGGCACTTGCCTCCATCCGCGGCGGCAGGCAGACAAGGATCCGTCTCGATCTCGCTCCGTCTTATAAGGAAGAAGAAATGCGCCGGTTTCTGGCAGGCCGGTCCGGCCTTGCCCCAGAGGAGCAGATCCGGGCTCTGATTCCGGAAAAGCTGATTCCTTCTGTCGTTCGTTTCAGCAGGCAGTCGGATCTTTCACATGCGCTGAAGTGCTTCGATGTCCGTGTGACAGGCTCCCGTCCGCTTTCACAGGCACAGGCTGCATCCGGAGGCGTCGATGTAAAAGATATAAGTCCGCTCACGCTGGAGGCAGAGCCGTGCCCCGGTCTGTTTCTGACAGGAGAGATGCTCGATGTCGTCGGCTGCTGCGGAGGCTATAACCTGCAGTTTGCATTTACAACCGGTATTGTAGCCGGGCGGGCCGCAGCTCTGAAAGCAGATGGGGCTCCCTTGCATCGCCTGCTTGAATAGTGTAGAATAATATAGCTCTGATTCGCCGGCAATCCTGAGACGGGGAAGGAAGAGCGTATGAATCGTAAAAACAGAAAGCAGACAGATCCGTCAAGGCCATATGAGCGCTGCCTTGCACGTGGCGCAGCTGCTCTGACTGACGCGGAACTTGTCGCTGTCATTCTCCGCACGGGAACAGCGGGTACACCGGCCGAGCATCTGGCTGAAAAGGTCCTGGAGCTCTGCCCGAAAGGGAGCGGACTTCCGGGGCTTAACATGCTGACACTGCAGCAGCTGCTCAGCATCACCGGTATCGGAGAGGTCAAGGCTGTACAGCTCATGTGCCTTGCTGAACTGACATCGCGGGCTGCCCGCCAGCATGCCAGAAGCACACTGACTGTTCGCGATTCGGAGACGGTCGCAGGCTATTATATGGAACATCTCCGCCATGATGAACAGGAAAACGTCATCTGTATGATGCTTGACTCCAGATGCCATTTTATCGGCGACGAGCTGATCACAAGGGGCACATGCAGTGAGGCGCCGCTCTCCACGAGAGACTTGTTTCTCGCGGCAATCCGGTGGCGCGCTGTCAACATTGTTCTGGTCCACAACCATCCGAGCGGGGACCCTACACCGAGCCGGGCAGACATCCTGATCACGGAAAAGGTCCGGGAGGCCGGCGAGCTGCTTGACATATCGCTTGTTGATCACATCATCATCGGGGACAGACGGTATGTGTCCCTTGCTGACGATGGGTACTGGAGACCGGAGACGAGGGTCGGGCAGCGGGACTGAGGAAGAGAAATGCTCACAAAAAACGTATTTGGCGTTGATCTTGGAACCAGCGCCGTCAAGATATACAGTCTGCGCAGAAACAGACTGCTGGTTGAAAAGAACATGATTGCCGTGAGAAACGGTCATCAGGTCATCGCAGCCGGCAACGACGCATTCGAAATGTATGAAAAGACACCTCCCGAAATTGTCGTTGATTCCCCGGTAGCTGACGGAAGAATCGCGGATGTTGACGAGGTCAGCATGCTGCTGCGGCTCCTTTTGGGACGGACAGATCCGCATGCCGGCAGCAATCCGGTAATCTGCTTTTCAGTTCCGGTCAATATGTCCGGTCTTGAAAAACGGGCCTATTATGCGGCATGCAATACCGGGGGCCTGCGGAGCCAGAAGACATATATGGCTGACAGACCGATCTGCGATGCCATCTCACTCAGCATACCGATTCTCCGGACCCGCGGCAGCATGATTCTCAACATGGGGGCTCAAAGCACATCGGTCGCCGTGATTGCAGCGGGGCAGGTCATCATCAACAGCTCGGTCGCGTGCGGCGGACAGCAGCTGGATGAAGCAATTCTCGGTGCGGTCCGCAGAGATCGGAACCTGCTGATCGGGAGGAAGACGGCCGGCTGTCTCAAGGCGGTGCTTGCCACATTTTATGTGAGCGGGACGCCTGAATCACGGAAGGTCGTCGGCATGGACGCCCTCTCGGGACTCCCGAGAGAGGAGGAAATTCCTTCCGGGCTCGTGAGTGAGGCTGTCGAGGCCTGTGTCCGGAGAGGAGCAGAGGAGATCCGCACACTGATCGAACGCATGCCTCCCCAGGTCTCCAAGAACCTGATGGACGAGGGAATCTATCTGACCGGCGGAACCTCGAGAATTCCCGGCATTGATCAGTATCTGAGCCGGATTCTTGAGTGCAGGATCAACCTGTCCGGAAATTATGAGTACAGTACGGTCAGGGGACTCGAAGAGATTATCAAGCATAAAGAATACCAGAAATGGACGTATTCAATGAAGGACGGGAAATGAAAAACAAGTTTCATCATCTGAAGGACAAACACCTGCTGGTTATCATGACAATTGTATGCCTTGCGCTGATTCTCGGCACCTGTACAACAAATGCCGTATCATCCTCCGTGCGGAGCGCAGCAGGGTATATTGTCGCTCCGTTTCAGAACGGAATCAATAAGGTAGGCACCTGGCTCACGAAGCAGTATTCGGGCTTCCGGAGCGTCAAGAAGCTGAATTCGGAAAATGAATCCCTTCAGTCACAGGTCAACGCGCTGACATCAGAAAATACAACGCTGATGCAGCAGACCACAGAGCTCTCAAGACTCGAGGCGCTGTATCAGATGGATCAGGAATATCCGGATTATCCGAAGGTCGGCGCAGAGGTCATTGCCAAGGATGCCGGGAACTGGTACAGCACATTTACGATTAATAAGGGCACAAATGACGGGATTGCAGTCGATATGAATGTACTCGGACAGGGCGGTCTCGTCGGAATCGTCACCGAGGTCGGGAAATCCTGGGCAACCGTCCGTTCCATCATTGATGATGAGAGCAACGTGAGCGCGATGGCCGCATCGACATCAGACACCTGTGTCGTGACCGGAAACCTGACGGAAATGGACAGCGGCAAGATTGATTTTATCAACCTGATCGATGACAATAATGAGGTGACCGAGGGGACGACACTTGTTACGTCGAATATTTCCGAGAAGTTTCTGCCCGGCCTGCTCATCGGATATGTATCCGATGTATCGGAGGATTCCAATAAGCTGACAAAGAGCGGAACACTGATTCCGGCTGTTGATTTCCGGACAATTCGTGAGGTTCTTGTCATCACGCAGCTGAAGCAGACGACAGACGGATCGGCCGTTGACTCGACATCCGGAACCGATGCTGCTGCACCGACGGGTGCGGCTTCGACATCCTCTGCAAGCTCCGCCTCGGAAGGGAGTACGGCCAATTGAAACATAAGCTGATTATTATCCTGACGCTGTGGATCTGCTTCCTGCTGCAGAGCTCGGTACTCAGTTACCTGAACTTTCTCGGAGCAGTCCCGAATCTGCTTCTGATCACGACAGTCTCCATGGGATTTATGCACGGCAGGAGAGAAGGAATTTTCACGGGCTTTATTGCCGGCCTGCTGTTAGATATATCATACGGAGGTATTTTCGGAATCTATGCGCTTCTGTATATGTATATCGGCTATGCAAGCGGATTCTTTACAGATGTGTATTTCAGTAACATGATCAGAGTTCCTGTCTGTATGGTCACCGTATTTGAGTTCATTTATGACGGGATTATTTTCGTGGCAGGCTTTCTGCTTCGCGGAAGAACAAATGTCTGGGGATATTTCTCAAGCGTGGTATTTCCAGACGTGATCTGTACCGCACTGTTCACATTTATACTTTACAGCATTCTTTACAGAATCAACCGTTCCTACATTGAGCAGGACAAGAAAGGCAGACAGTCCTTATGGATAAGAGACTGAGAAGAAAAAACCATTTTCGACATTTCCATTTAAACAGACCGCTTATACTGGTGATCTTCTGTATTATACTTTCCGGTGTCCTGATTAACAGGCTCTACCATCTGCAGATCATTAAAGGAGAAAGCTACAGGACAAGCTTTGCCATTACGACGACGAAGACTCGTACAATCAAGAGTACACGCGGCAATATCTATGACCGCAACGGAAATGTGCTGGCCTCCAACCAGCTGAGCTACAGTCTTACGATTGAAGATTCCGGAACATATGACTCCACGAGACAGCAGGACCTCGAGCTGAACGGCGAGGCGTACCGGATCGATCAGATTCTGCAGGCGAATGGAGATTCTCTCTCCAATGATTTCCATATTGTTCTTGACGGCAATGGGAATTATACGTTCAATGTCACGGGCAGAACACTGAGTCGGTTCAAGGCCGATGTGTATGGACAGGCAAAGATTGATGATCTGACAGACGAGCAGCTGAATGCGACGGCTGATCAGATGATGGATTTTCTGACCAGCCAGAAGAAATTCGGCCTCACGCGCACATCAAAACCGTTTACGCAGGAGGAGCTTGACAGTGTCGGCCTTCCCGCCACGCTGACAAAGCAGCAGATTCTTGATATCGTCTATGTCCGCTATGAGCTGTCGACGACATCCTACAGAAAATATGTACCGGTCACAATTGCGACATCCCTGTCGGACAATTCCGTTGCCGCCCTGAATGAGCAGAAGGATACGCTGGAGGGAATCGATATTGTGCAGGACACGATCCGCGTCTATTCGGATCCCGAGGCGTTCGCATCGATTATCGGATATACGGGCAAGGTCTCAAGCTCACAGCTCTCCGAGCTGCAGGCTGAGGACTCAAGCTATACGAGCGATTCCATCGTCGGTAAATCGGGCATCGAGAAGATCTGTGAGAGCGTGCTGAAGGGCAGCGACGGACAGCAGACCGTGTACGTCGACAAGCTCGGAAAAGTTCTGGAGGTAGACGACAGCAAGACAATCCAGCCGGTTGCCGGCAACAATGTCTATCTGACGATCGACAAGGACCTGCAGGATGCGGCATACCAGATTCTTGAGCAGAGAATCGCAGGTATCCTTGAAAATGTCATCATCGATGATCCGACCTACGATCCATCCACAATTACTGATACAGAGAATATCCGGATCCCGATCGGTGATGTCTATAATGCGATCATCGGGAACAGCGTCCTTGACATCTCTCATTTTGCATCAACGGATGCGTCAGCGACAGAACAGAAAATCCAGTCAGCCTTCGATACAAAACAAGCCTCTGTCTTTGCGGCGATCGAGGCGGAGCTGACACGCAGTGACCCGGTTCCGTATAATAAGCTCACGGATGAGATGCAGGAGTATGAATCCTACATTGTCAATGATTTTCTGATGAGTGACAAGGGAATTCTGGACAGCAGCAAGATCGACAAGACAGATTCGACTTATCTGGCCTGGACGAGAGATGAGACGATCTCTCTTCAGGAATATCTCACATATGCGGCCAGCCAGAACTGGATCGATGTGTCGGCGATTACATCCTCTGATTCTTCAAGCTCCGGTGACACCTATATGGATTCGAAGGAGATCTATTCCGCTCTTTCAGATTACATCATCAAGAATCTTCAGGAGGATGAGGATTTCTCAAAGCTTCTGTATAAGTGGATGATCAAGAACGGAGACCTGACGGGCACAGAAGTTATTAATGCCATGTACGACCAGGGAATCTTCAGCAAGGACGATGAGGATTATTCGGCATTGGAGAGTGGTTCTATGTCAGGCATAGATCTGATCAAGGACAAGATCGACAAGCTTGAGCTGACACCGGCGCAGCTTGCTCTTGATCCCTGCTCAGGATCCGCTGTCATCACGGACCCGAATACCGGCGAAATTCTTGCGTGCGTCTCTTACCCGGGATACGACAACAACCGTCTCGCCAATACCATGGATGTCGCGTATTACAACAAGCTGGCGGCGGATGAATCACAGCCGTTCTATAACAAGGCGACGCAGCAGACAACAGCGCCTGGTTCTACGTTCAAGCTAGTCACAACAACGGCCGGACTTGAGGAGGGAGCGATCACAGCGAGCACAACCTTCACCTGCAACGGTGTCTTCGATCTGGTATCCCCGTCGCTTTCCTGCTGGTACAAGCCGGGACACGGAACGCTCAACGTCATCGGCGGTCTCGCAAACTCCTGCAACGTCTTCTTTGCGAATGTCGCGTATCAGCTGGGCCTCAATGAGGAGGGAACATTTTCCGATTCGCTCTCTCTCGGCAAGCTGCAGAAGTATGCAGAGCTGTATAATCTTGACAAGCCGTCCGGAATTGAGGTTCCGGAGGCCGACTCAAAGGTCTCCGATCAGTATGCGATCCAGACAGCAATCGGACAGGGCACGAACTCCTATACAACGACGCAGCTCGCGCGCTATGTCACGACACTTGCGAACAGTGGAACAAGCTATAATATTTCTCTGCTCGACAAGGCGACGGATTCGTCCGGAAATGTCGTCAAGGATTACACGCCGACGGTTGAGAGTACGCTGTCCATCAGCAGTACAACCTGGGATGCTATTCATGAAGGAATGCGGGCGGTTATTGAGAACAAGCCGGAGTATCAGGACCTTGGCATCGACGTTGCGGGCAAGACCGGAACGGCACAGGAGAGTAAGTCAAGACCGTCTCACGCGCTGTTTATCTGCTATGCTCCGTATGAGAATCCGCAGATTGCAATGGCAGTTCGTATCGGTAACGGATATTCCTCCACGAACGCAACACTTGTGGCAAGGGATATCCTGCAGTATTATTTCAATCTCACAGATTCCAGCAACATCCTGACCGGCAAGGCCATGACAGAATCTGTATCATCGGGGAATGTTGACTGATGTTAAAACAATACCGTTTAAAAGATTACAATTTCAGGCTGGTCATCTGGGTTATGGCGATTTCCGTCATCGGCATCCTGCTTGTAGGAAGCGCGAAGGCGTCGCTGCAGCCCAGACAGACGCTCGGCGTGATTGCCGGCGCCGTCATGATGATCATTGTGTCGCTGTTTGATTTCTCGTGGATTCTTAATTTTTACTGGATTCTGTATGTACTCAATCTGGGCATGCTCGCCGCCGTCCTGGTCTTCGGTAACTCCAGTCACGGAGCACAGCGCTGGATCTCGATCGGCGGATTTACGTTCCAGCCTGCCGAGCTCTCGAAGATCATTCTGATTATATTTTTTGCTCAGTACTTCATGAAGCATGAGAATGACCTGAACAAGCCGAAGATATTTCTGCGCGCCGTGCTGCTGATCGTTCTGCCTCTGGCGCTCATCATCGCACAGCCTGACCTGAAGGATACGATTATCATTTTCCTTCTGTTTGCAGTCATGTATTTCATTGCGGGACTCAGTTTAAAGACAATCGGCATTATTCTTGCCATTGTTATTCCGGCGGCAGTGATATTCCTGTTTGCTGTCACGCAGACGGATTCCTCCGGAAACGGCCTTCTGAAGAGCTATCAGAGACAGCGAATCATGGCCTTCCTGAATCCGAATGATTCACAGTACAGTGATGATTCGACACAGCAGGACAACTCCGTCATTGCAATCGGTTCCGGAGAGCTGTCCGGCAAGGGACTCAATAACAGTGATGTTTCATCGGCAAATAAAGGCAACTTTATTTCGGAAATTCAGAACGACTTCATTTTTGCCGTGGCAGGAGAGGAGCTCGGTTTTCTCGGAAGTGCAGGCATCATTATCCTGCTGCTTCTGATATCACTTGAATGCATACTGACGGCCATGAAAGCAAAGAACCTTTCGGGGACGCTGATCTGCTGCGGAATGGCGGCACTGATATCATTGCAGAGCTTTGTCAATATCGGTGTCGCGACTAAGATCCTTCCGAATACAGGAACGCCGCTGCCGTTTGTCAGCTATGGTCTCACATCCCTGCTGTCCAATTTTCTTGGAATCGGCCTCGTTTTAAACGTCGGTTTGCAGGGGAAGATTCGTGTCACGCCGCGCGCGGCGCGGAGAAAGAAGACCGCTTCATGAAACATATGGCGAAGTTTTTCCGTAGAAAGCATACCGGTTCCGGAACAGCCGGAACAAAGCACCGCAGACAGCTCGTACTGATCATTGCCGCCGTTGCCGTGATCGCTGCGATCATCATTACATTTGTTGTGTCGCGGGCACAGAATACACTTGCCATCCCGATGCAGTGGTCAAATAAGAATATGGTCTATACGGATACAGACCAGACGGCAATGCGGACACCCGACGCATTCACATCGGGACTCTGTGTCGGAGAAAACAGCACGACCAGCAGCGACATCACACTTCAGGGAAATGAAAGCGGCGCTCTGTTTTCGCTTGACGATCAGAAGGTGCTCTTTTCACACGATATGTACAAGAAGATTTATCCTGCCTCGATCACCAAAATCATGACCGCAATCGTTGCCTTGAAGAACGGCAATATGGATGACACGGTCACGATCAACTGGCAGGATGTCGAGCTGGAATCAGGCTCCCAGGTCGCCGGACTTGCTATCGGTGATCAGGTGACGATGAGCGCCCTGATGAACGGCATGCTCGTTCACTCGAGCAACGACTGTGCACAGGCGATTGCACGTCACGTCGGCGGAACAATGGATAACTTCGTGGCAATGATGAATGAAGAGCTCACTGAGCTTGGATGTACAGGAAGTCATTTCACAAATCCGACCGGTCTGCACGACAGCAATCATTATACGACTGTATATGACATTTATCTGATGCTGAATGAGGCGCTGAAGTATGATACGTTCGTATCCATCATGCAGACAAGTGTCTACGCCATGAATGTCACCTCGGCTTCCGGAGAGTCCAGAACGATTCAGCTCGACTCAACTGACCACTACCTGACCGGTGAGGAGACTGCTCCGCAGAATGTGACCGTGCTTGGCGGCAAGACAGGAACAACGTCCGAGGCAGGCAGCTGTCTTGCTCTTGTGTCCCAGAATGCCTACGGGCAGTATTACATATCCATCATTGTCGGCGCGCAGACGAAGGCAGTTCTCTATGAGGATATGTCGGCACTGCTCGCCTCTATTAATTGATGAAGCGTTATCTGCGACGGAACCGCCCTGTATGAACTGACATGGCGGTTCCGTCGCTTTTTAGATTTCCGGGCAATAAGCCTTGTATTTTTATAGTGAATAATCTATAATATTGGATAAATAAATGCCCGTTTTTTGCATCACAATAAACTAAAGGAGGTAGCCGCCAATGGTTCAGTTAATTGTCGGACAGAAGGGAAAGGGCAAGACGACCGTCATTCTTGACAAGGTCAATGAGGAAATTAAAACAGCAAAGGGAAACATTGTATTTCTTGACAAGGATTCTGAGCATATGTTTGAGCTCAACAATAAGATCCGTCTGATCAATGTATCCGAATATCTGATTTCGAACAGTGATGAATTCATCGGTTTTATTGCCGGAATCATCTCACAGGACCATGATCTCCAGTCTATGTATCTGGATGGCTTCATGAAGTGCGCACACCTCGAGGGCAAGGATATCACCGGCACGGTTCTGAAGCTTGACAAGATCAGTTCGGCATTCAATGTTAATTTTGTCATTTCTGTCTCCATGGACGCTTCCGATCTTGACGAGAAGCTCAAGGACAAGGTATTGGTTGCGCTTTGATGATGAAGAAAACTTCTGGAGAACTTCATAAGCATTCGCCAGAACATAATCGTTCCGGTATTAGGCGTATATTTACGTTGAATATCGGAACGATTATTTTTGGTATTCTCCTTGTTTATCTTCTGGTGCTCGCAATCGCCTATGCCCTGACAACGCATATCGCGGCCTATCAGGTCACCGCAGGCCCTCTTTCACAGAATAAAACCTACACCGGACTGGCTGTCTATTCGGAGAAGATCGTCACAGCTGATTCTTCCGGCTATCTCAGCTATTATGCACAGGACGGGGGAAAAATCAGATCAGGCGGTGCCGTCTATGGAATCAGTGCAGACAGACAGGATGCATCTGATGTATCTGTTGACGACGGAACTCTTTCTGAGATCGGAACAGACGTCAAAGAATTTGCCGGGTCCTTTGACCCGGAGAATTTTCGCGATGCATACAGCCTGAAATATCTGATCGGAGGAGAAATCCTGAACGCAGGGCGGAGCGGAACGGATGAATCTGATTCCGTCACAGTCGGGGATGAGACCATTAACCGCGCGTCCGCATCCGGTATCGTTCGTTACGCACTGGATGGCTATGAGAATTTTGACATCAGCAGTCTGAAGGAGAGCGATTTCGATTCCAAATCCTACAAACTTACATCCCTGAAGACAGATGCAAAGATCAGTGCCGGCGATTCCGTCTATAAGCTGATCACATCGGAGAACTGGTCGCTTCTTATCCCGCTTGCTTCCAGAGAGGCTGTAAAACTCAGTGACACCACCTCAATCAAGGTGAAGTTTCTGAAGGACGGAAATACACTGAATGCAGCTTTTTCTGTCGGCAAAGCAGCAGATGGTACATATTACGGCAGGCTTGATTTCTCAAACGGACTGAGCCGCTATCTCGACAGCCGCTATGTCTCAATCGAACTGGTGACCAATACGAACACCGGTCTGAAGGTTCCTGTGACGGCAGTGACAACAAAGACATTTTACACGATACCGGAGGAATTTTCGGCAGCGGGCGGCGATTCAGGCAGCGTAGGCTTCCTCAGGGAAACAACCGATTCATCCGGAAATGTATCCACCACTTTTATTCAGCCGACAATTTACTGCCACGAGAATGGAAAATATTATGTCAGCAGCTCTGACATTTCCAAGGGTGATATTATTATCCGTGAGGGGTCAACATCTGACCGCTATATTATAGGAGATACGGCGGACCTCGATGGTGTCTACTGCATAAATAAAGGGTACGCGGTTTTCCGGAGGGTCATTATTCTGGATAAAAATGAGGCCTACTGCCTCGTGAGCAAGGGAACGTCCTACGGGATTGCCCAGTTTGACAACATTGCGCTTGACGCATCCAAGGTCAGAGAATCACAGATCACAGCCCGCTAGCAGACAGGACATCACAATGAGGCTGTAACCTGCATTCATAAATAAAATAAATGGATATTCCTGAGAGAGATCCGGATAAAAGAGGCGAAAGACATGTTACGAGAGGAAGAATTAAGACATAATCTGGAACAGGTAAAAGAGCGCACAAGGGAAGCCTGCCTGAGGGCGGGACGCCCGGCTGACTCCGTCACTGTACTTGCGGTCAGCAAGACAAAGCCGGAATCTGACATCATGGCGCTTTATAACGCCGGACAGCGGGATTTCGGAGAAAACTATATCCAGGAGCTCCGCAGCAAGGCGGACCACCTTCCGAAGGATATCCGCTGGCATATGATCGGCCATCTTCAGAGAAATAAAGTAAAGTATATTGCCGGTTATGTCTATATGATCCATTCTGTTGACACGAAGGAGCTGGCAGACACCATTGAGAAGGAAGCTGCCAAGCATGACAGAATCATTCCTGTCCTGATCGAGGTCAATGTAGCGGGGGAGGAGAGCAAATTCGGAGTCACACTGGAAGAAGCGCCAAAGCTAGCCGCTTATATCAGCAGTCTTCCTCATCTCAATCTGCGCGGCTTTATGACCAGCGCTCCATTCGTTGAAAATCCGGAGGACGATCGTCCCGTCTTCGCCGCGCTGAAGCAATTAAGTGTTGACATGAATTCCGGAAACACAGATAATAGTAGAAACGTGGATACACTGAGTATGGGTATGTCTAATGATTTCGAGGTGGCGGTCGAGGAAGGATCAACAATTGTCCGTGTAGGGACCGACATATTCGGAAAGAGAGAATATCCTGACCGGGTACCGAATGGAGAAACAAAATGAGTCTCATTGACAAATTTCTCGATGCAATCAAACTGAATGACGATTTCGATGGAGAGGACGATTACATCGACGACGAAGAAAATGAAGAACCGGCTGAAGTAAGGGCTGATGAGCCGCAGGAGGAAGAGCGCTTCAGTAAGCCCAGGAAAAGAAAGAGGTTCTTTCAGAAGTTTGCCGACAGAAAAGAGTCTGAAGCATATGACGAAGAGGAGGACGAGCCTGAGGATATCCCATCTGATTCCTTCTATGATGATTATGATGAGGAAGAAGAGGATCCGGAGCCGGTCTACAGCCGCAGAAAGACAGTGCGGGGAGCCGATACCTATGAGCAGTCGTCTGTCCGTGAGAGCCGCAGCCGCGTGAGAAGTGCGGACACAAAGCAGGTTCGCCGCGAAACAGACCATGCGCCGAAGAAATCGAAAGTGACTCCTATCCGCGGAAGGAAGAACCCGTCACCTGCCATGGAAGTCAATGTGATCAGACCATCATCTATGGAGGATACGTGGGAGATCGCAGATACACTGCTGGACGGCTGCACCGTTGTCATTAATCTCGAGGGACTTGACGTCGATGTTGCCCAGCGGGTTGTCGATTTCACATGCGGTGTCTGTTATTCTCTGAGCGGAAATCTGCAGAAGATTTCAAACTACATTTTCATTCTTACACCGGAGGGTGTTGATATCTCAGGGGATTTCCAGGATTTCCTGAATGGGGCATTCGATATTCCGCCTATGAGAGCACAGTATTGATGGTTATTTCTCAAACAGAGACTGCCTGTCACGGCTGGTCTCTGTTTTTTTATCACAACATAGCATAAGCATATAAGGAGGACATATACATGGATCAGCTTGCACCGGTAATCAGCCGTTCATTTGCGGACCTCGGAGACGCACTCACGGCTCTTCCTTTTGAACGCAACCGGATCTGCGTTGTCGGAGACAGTCACACGATGCCTCTGTACGGAAAAGCTGTTATGGAGGCAGCCGGCAAATGCTTCAAGACAGTTGAGCAGTATACATTTCCAGCCGGAGAGGAATATAAGACGCTGGATTCTATCCGCGAATTACTCCGCTTCCTGATTGAACATCATTTTGACAGGCACGACTGCCTCCTGGCGCTCGGAGGCGGCGTAACAGGAGATATGACCGGATTTGCCGCTGCCATCTATCTCCGGGGCATTCCGGTCATTCAGCTTCCGACGACGCTTCTTGCACAGATCGACTCAAGCATCGGAGGAAAGACTGGTGTCGATTTCGACGGCTTCAAGAATATGGTTGGTGCCTTTCATATGCCCGCCCTTGTCTACACAAACAGCTCTGCTCTGAAAACACTTCCGGCTGATCAGTTTGTCTCCGGAATGGGAGAGGTCATCAAGTCGGCCCTGCTCGGAGATGCTGAGCTCTACGTGTGGCTGAAGGACCACGCAGACGAAGTCAATGCTGGAAATGAAGCTGCGCTTGAATTTATGATCCGCCGCACAGCTGCCATTAAGGTTGGAATTGTGCGCCGCGATCCGGAAGAGCATGGAGAGCGGGCGCTCCTTAATTTCGGACACACAATCGGTCATGCCGTCGAAAAGTATCTTGCGTTTCGTATGCAGCACGGCTGCTGCGTGGCACTCGGTCTCATCGCTGCGTCGAAAATCAGCGCTGACAGAGGATTGATCACAGAGGAAGAGCTCCATGACATCGAAAAGACCTGCGACCTTTACGGCCTTCCGCTGAAGGCGGACGGGATCGATGCGCAGGAGGTCCTTCATTTTACAAAATCAGACAAGAAAATGAAGAACGGCCAGATCCGGTTTGTTCTCCTGAAACGTCCCGGAGAGGCATTCTACACGGATGACGTGACGGACGAGGAGATTCTGAACGGGATCCGGTATATCACAGCATGAAAGGCGGCACAGACAGCATGAAGGAAGCATCTACAGTCAGGAGACAATCAGGCAGAATCTCCAGATGGATCACAGCCATCGTCTCTGCGGCACTGCTCGTCGCACTGGACCAGATCACGAAGGCGCTGGCGGCCGCAAAGCTCTCGAATGGATATATCAATCTGATTCCCGGCGTATTCCGGCTGGAATATCTTGAAAACCGCGGCGCGGCCTTCGGCGTTTTCCAGAACGCAACCGGCTTTTTCATCGCAATCACGGTGCTGTTTCTCGTCGCGGCGGTCTGGTTCTTTTCTGTTCTGCCGGATGACCGGAAATACAGACCGCTCCGTATTGTCTGCGTCGTTCTGGCAGCCGGAGCAGTCGGAAATCTGATCGACCGGATTTTCCTGCACTATGTGCGGGATTTCCTGTACTTTGTCCTCATTGATTTTCCGATCTTCAATGTGGCAGATATCTACGTCACGCTTTCAGCCGCTGCACTGATCATCATGATTCTGTTCGTGTATTCGGACGAGGACTTTGCATTTTTAAAGAAGAAGAAATGATATGACAAAAGACAGTCAGTCAGAACAGGACATGCCGGTATACGGACCGGTTTCAATTATGCCGTCACCGGAAGATGACGGAACACGCGCAGACCGTTTTCTTGCAGAGCATGTCCCCGGCCTGTCCCGCTCATATATCCAGGAGCTCATAAAAAGCGGGGCCGCCTCTGTCTCCGGAAAAGCGGTCAGAAGCAGCTATAAGGTCAGAAGCGGGGAAGAAATCGTCATCAACGTCCCGGAGCCGTCAGCGCCCGATATACAGCCTCAGAAGATGGATCTGGACATTCTCTATGAGGACAGAGACGTCCTCATTGTCAACAAGCCGAAGGGACTGACCGTCCACCCCGCACCGGGGCATGCGGACCACACGCTGGTCAACGGCATTCTCTATCACTGCGGAAATGAACTGTCCGGCATCAACGGCGTTATGCGCCCGGGGATTGTCCATCGCATCGATAAGGATACATCGGGTGCGCTGATCATCTGCAAGAATGACACGGCGCACAGAAAAATCGCAGAGCAGCTGAAGGTCCACTCCATCACGCGCCGGTACCACGCAATTGTTCTCGGCCGGATTGCCAGGGACAGTGGTACAATAGAGGGAAATATAGGGCGAAGCAGCCGCGACAGAAAAAAAATGGCCATTGTTCCGGAGGGCTTCGGAAAGCCGGCAGTTACTCATTTTCGTGTACTCGAACGGTTTGACCGGTATACATACTGCGAATTCGAGCTTGAGACAGGAAGAACGCACCAGATCCGTGTGCATATGGCATCCATCGGTCACCCGATTCTGGGAGATGTCGTGTATGGGCCGTCGGACAACGAATTTCACATCAAGGGGCAGACACTGCATGCCATGGTGATCGGATTTATTCATCCGTCCCTTGGAACATATGTTGAATTTACGGCACCGCTTCCGGAATACTTTACGAAATTACTCGATACGCTCAGAAAAAGGAGGTAAATCATATGGATATCAGCAGAGCTATTATTACGATCGGCAGACAGACCGGTTCTTGCGGCGTAGAAATCGGACAGACGATTGCACAGCGTCTCGGGATCAATGCTATGACCGCGAGCTGCTGACACTGGCCGCCAAGGAGAGCGGCTACACACCGCAGCTGTTTGAGCGCCACGATGAAAAACCAGCCAATTCTCTGATCTACTCAATGGCAATGGGCGCCTATCCTTATGGCCCTGGCGCATACGGAGCGACAGAGATGCCGCTCGACCACAAGCTCTTTCTCGCACAGTTTGATACAATTCGAAAGATCGCCGAGAAGGAATCGTGTGTCATTGTCGGCCGCTGCGCCAACTATGCGCTTGAGGAGAATCCGCACATGATGTCTGTATTTATCCGCGGTGAGGCAGAAGACCGGGTCAGACACATCATGAAGAAAAACAAGCTCTCTGAAAAAGAGGCGAGAGATCTGATCACCCGGACAGACAAGAAGCGCGCCAGCTACTACAACTACTATGCCAGCTCAAGATGGGGTGATGCCGCAAGCTATGATCTTGTGCTGAACAGCTCTGTCTTCGGAATTGACGGCTGCGCGGACATCATTATTGATGCACTGCAGAATATGCAGAAGAGAGTATAAACGCATGCGGTCCTGCCTGCAGGAGTTCGGCAGGGCAGTACCGCTCTTACAGAAAAGATGTGAAATGGCCTGCGGCATTTGATCCAATCAGATGTCACAGGCCATTTTGTGTCTCTCATAGAAACGAAATGAACCGGAAATGAGGCGTGTCTTACGAACGGTCCTTCATGAAACGCAGATCGCCGATCACCTTGCCGAGGATCTTCACCTCTCCATGAACAATAATCGGTTCCATCGAGTCATTTTCCGGCTGCAGGCGGTAGTAGCCGTCCTCCTTATAAAATGTCTTGACAGTCGCCGAATCATCCACAAGCGCGACAACCATGTCCCCGTTTGCGGCTTCACTCTGTTCCTGCACGAGCACGATGTCTCCGTCCAGTATGCCGGCATTAATCATACTTTCACCGTGCACATTCAGCATGAACAGCTTCTTGTTCGGAAGATATTCGGCAGGAATCGGGAAGTAGTTCTCGATGTTCTCAACGGCAAGAAGAGGCTGTCCGGCCGCCACAGTTCCGACAATCGGAATATTGACGACCTCGCGTCTTGTCATATTAAAATTATCGTCGACGATTTCAATCGCACGAGGCTTTGCGGGATCGCGGCGGATGTAGCCCTTCTTCTCAAGTGTGTTGAGATGCGCGTGTACCGATGATGTTGATTTCAGATGCACAGCCTCACAGATATCACGGACTGACGGCGGGTAGCCCTTGTTCAGAATCTGGTTTTTGATAAATTCAAGGATCTCTCTCTGCTTCGCAGTGATCTTTCCGTAAGCCATATTCTGTCCTCCTTCTTATCAATGCCAAAATAGCCGGCTTTTTCTACACTGATCATACCATAAACCTCTTCCGATTGCAAACGGATATTCGAAAATATACGTTCGATTTTTGTTGACAAACATTCGTTCTTACCGTACAATACAATCACTGAAACAAACGAACGTTCGCAAACATGTATTCTTTTTTCTTAGCTGAAAAACCGCAGACAACGGAAGGAAGCGAGGCATCATGGAACAGATCTACAGACCACATTACAGAGAACTGGAATATCCGGAATTTATGCACAGGCCTTGCAGAACACACAGGGCACTCGTCAGAGAGCATGCAAAGCGGGAAAGAGCAAGAGACATGCGCCGGCAGCGTATGCTGAGGAGAATCCTGATCCTTATTCTGGTTATTGCCGGAATCACAATTGCGGTCATTGCCGGGCTTACATATTCCACCTATAACACAAATGCAGAGAGCAGCTCCGGCTATGTCAAGGGTTACAAGTCAGTCGAAATCATGGCAGGTGATACGCTATGGTCAATTGCTGACCGTGAGATGGGCGTCGGCTATACGGATAAGCGGGCATATATTACAGAGGTAGAGAAAATCAACCGGATTAACGGCAATGATCTGCACGCCGGTTCATATATCTGTGTGCCGTATTATGAGAGAGAGGAGTAAAGTTCCCCGAAAACCAGCAGTGGAAGTCAGACGAATCGATTCGGCAAACCACAGTTTAACAAAAGGAGATGGTAGAAAAGCAGAAAAGACCGGGATCATCAGGTTCCGGTCTTTTCACAGCTGACGGTCAGGTATGTCCCGTAATAGTCAAACTGTGCATTTACGCCATCGTCAGAGCTGATGATTTCTTCTCCCTTGACGCCGCTGATGACGCTGAACGGGATATCAACCTCCGTTTTTGCTACCTCAGGGTAATAAAACATATCCGAATCAAGGCTCAGAACACTCATGACACGATCAATGGCATTCTGCGCATTTGTCCAGGCAGTGTCGTCAAAGCCCTGACCGGTTCTGTATGTCATGTCGACGCCGCAGATCTTCTGGTCGCCGTCAGTCTGCATGACTGAACCGGATATGTCAATCTGCATCTCAAATGTCAGCAAACCGTCCTCAGATGCCTTTGAGAATGTCACTGTACAGGAATGCTCATTGGAATCTGCCGGCGGCGTAATCTTATACGAGGCATTGGGAAGATTCAGATCGCCAAGAATCCGTTTTGCCGCGATTTCCCAGCGTACATTTGCCATCGTCTTCATGCGGTCGCCGATAAAATAGACAGATGCCAGCATACCGATTGCATAGGCGCAGCCGATGATGACCATAAGGATCAGATAGCCGGTGCCGTGAGCCCTTGCGCGGCTTCTACGCACATAGGTATACGCAATCTCCGTAGCACTTCCTTCGAGCGGCTCAGATACGGAGCTTTCTCGCGGGTCCTGCCGCATGTCTTTCCGGTGAGCTCTGTAGACCGCAAAGCCTGTCAGCGCGGACACGGCCAGAAGAACAGCCAGCGGAATGAGAATATAATAGAGCCCCCTGCCAAGGAGAAAATCAGTCAGTGTCGTGCTTGATGAATAATAGGCCCGGTAATACCGGTCATTGATGATGCTTGCAATCATATAGGATACAAAGATAATGCTGAGCGCAGCAGCAGTCCCGAAGGCGATGTTCATCGCCGCGAGAACATATTTTGCTGATTTCAGTGTCCGATTTTTGTTCATGATCTGCCCCGTTTCAAAATGTGATATGCCAATTATAGCAGATACAGGTGTATAATTAAAATATCTGTCAGTCAAGTCCAAATTTGTGTGTAAATTGCTCTTAGGTACCTGCGGTGCCAAGGGATGCCTTGCATCCCTTAGCTAACCACCAGCTCTCTTGAAGGGACTGTCAAGGGTGCGTAAGCACCTCGA
>JAZHVT010000010.1:0-64197 GCA_036453145.1 Eubacteriales bacterium | reverse complement strand
CAGTGTCTGTCCCTTCGGCGCCATGCCGACAAATGCAAAGATGGATCCCGGAGATGCCGGTCCCTTCAGTCCGAGACCGAAGATTGTGTTGTAGAACATAGCGGCCATGCTGCCTCCGATTGTGGCGATCAGAAGGAGCGGATTCATGAGGATATACGGGAATGAAATCTCGTGAATACCGCCGAGCAGATGGACGATCAGCGCGCCCGGTGCCGACTGCTTTGTCGCCTTGTCCTTGCAGCAGAACCAGTAGGCAAGCAGGACGCCTGTACCCGGGCCCGGGTTTGTCTCGATCATATAGAAGACCGACTGTCCGAGTTTCTTGGCTTCCTCAGCGCCGAGCGGGGTGAAGATGCCGTGGTTGATCGCGTTGTTCAGGAACAGCACCTTCGCAGGCTCCACGATGATGGACACGAGCGGCAGGATGCCATGGTTGACAAGAAAATCGGCGCCAGCCTGAAGAGCTGCCAGGATGCCGGCCATGAGCGGTCCGAACAGGTAAAACCCGACGATGGCAAGAAGCAGACCGATGATGCCGATCGAGAAGTTGTTCACCAGCATCTCGAAGCCCGGGATGATGTGTCCTTCGACTGCCTTGTCGAATTCCTTGATCACGAGACCGGCCAGAGGTCCCATGATCATGGCTCCCATCAGCATTGTTGTGTCCGGGTTCGAGAGAATGACGCCCATTGTCGCGATGACGCCCATGACCGCTCCTCTTGTGCCTGCTACCATCTTGCCGCCGGTGTAGGCTATAAGAAGCGGAAGTGCGTACGTTAAAAACGGTCCGACGATTGTACTCAGCTGCTTGTTTGGCAGCCAGCCTGTGTCGATGAAGAGTGCCGCACACAGGCCCCATGCGATGAACGCTCCGATGTTCGGCATGACCATGCCGCTTAAGAAGCGTCCAAAGCTCTGAACTTTTTCCTTCATGATGATCCGTAACCTCCGTTTGTTTGCCAGATCAAAAGCCAATTAAAACAAATCAATAATATTGCGATCGCTTGCTGTTGAATACATAATAGCTTGCGAACGCTTGCTTGTCAACAAGAAAATGCAATTTTTCACAACATAAAATATTGGCATTTCTTGTGATATATGCTATAGTCTGATTTGGAAAAGGAACATATTCCAAGGACAGCTGATAAGCATGACTTGAAGAATAAGGAGTGAAGCATATGGCAGAACTGACAGCTGACCGGCGCAATCAGATTGCGCAGATCCTTCTGAGAGACGGAAGCATCAAGGCCACGGAGATGGCAGAGCTCTTTCACGTCTCCACGGAGACAATTCGGAAGGACATCATTTATCTCGAGGAGGCCGGGATCGCGGAGAAGAACCACGGCGGGGCCATCGCAAAGGTGAATGCAGTCGAAAAGACGCTGAGCGAGAAGGATTTCCTTAATAAAGATGAAAAAGCGGAAATCGCCATGAAGGTCATGGACCTCATCCCGCAGAACGCAACGATTCTTCTCGATGCGGGCAGCACGACAAATGCAATCGCCCGCCAGCTTACGATGCGGAAGGGACTCACCGTGTTTACGAATTCCGTGAACCTGGTCAATATCCTGGCGGAGTCGGACAACGATATCTATCTATTGGGCGGAAAGATCCGTCACAGCAGCAAGGCCACAGTCGGCGGCTGGACGCTGGAGGTCTTATCGTCGCTCCACGCGGACCTGGCATTCCTGGGATCAGATGGATTTAAGAATGCGGACGGACCGACGTCCATGTCCTACGAGGAGATGAATCTGAAGCGGCTGGGTGTGAAGTGCTCCGACCGGACGTATGTCGTGGCCGACAGCAGCAAGGCTCTGAGTGAGGACCGGTTTTCCTACGCGCGCTGGGAAGAGGTCACGGGCATCGTGACGGCCGGCAAATTTACCGACCGGGTTGAGACATATCTGAAGGACAAGACGGAAGTGATCTGAGGTTGACTGGCAGCTTGCCCCAGGGAGTCTCTGGGGAAAATACGTAAAGACGCGTGCCTGCTATTCAGGAAGAAAAGAATCAGAAAAGAGCGTCGTTTGATAATAAGGAGGATTTCATAATGTGCGGAATTATTGGTTTCACCGGCTTTCATAAGGCGCAGCCCATCCTGCTCGAGGGCCTGAAGCGCCTTGAGTACAGAGGCTATGACAGCGCCGGCATCGCGTATTTTCGTGATAACACGACTCACATTTCGATAAGAAAGACGGCCGGTAAGGTGAGCGATCTCGCAGCTGTCTGTGACGATGACAATGACAGTACCTGCGGCATCGGGCACACACGCTGGGCGACGCACGGCGGTGTCTCCACGGCAAATGCACACCCGCACAAGTTCGGGCATGTGGCGCTGATTCACAACGGCATCATTGAAAATTACCAGGAGCTGACGGACAAATACGGCTTCGGGCCGAAGCTTAAGTCCCAGACCGACACGGAGGTCGCCGCTGCCGTCATCAGCACAAAGTACGACGAGCTCGGTGATCCGGGCAAGGCGCTCAAGGCAGCCGTGAAGGAAATGAAGGGTTCATTTGCATTCTGCGCACTCTTCAAGGAATATCCGGGAAAGATTTTTGCGATCCGCAATGTCAGCCCGATGGTTGCGACCTGGACGAAGGATGACGGAGCCTTCATTGCCTCGGATTTAACTGCATTTATTGATTACTCGAAGCGGTATTTTGCAGTTCCTGAGTATCACCTGCTGACGCTTTCGCCGGATGGAATCAGGCTTGAGGACATGGACGGCAATGAGGTCGAGCCGGAGTACCTCACGGTTGACTGGGACGTGTCTGCTGCGCAGAAGGAAGGCTATCCGCATTTCATGCTGAAGGAGATTCATGAGCAGCCGGATGCGATTGAAAAGACGATTGCGCCGCGCATCAGAGAGTCGCTTCCGGATTTCTCCGTCGATGGTATCGATGATGCGCTCTTTGAGAATGTTCATGATATCACAGTTGTCGCCTGCGGCACGGCGCTCTATGCGGGCATGGTCGGCGCACAGATGATCCGGGAGAAATTCGGTATCCCGGTCAGCTGCGAGATTGCCTCTGAGTTCCGCTACGAGCGGCCTGTCCTGAATGAGCACACGCTCGTCATCGTCTGCTCGCAGTCCGGTGAGACGATCGATACGCTCGCTGCGCTTCGTCTGGCAAATCAATACACAAAGAAGACGCTCGCGCTCGTCAACGTAAAGGGCTCATCCATTGCCCGCGAGAGCAATTATGTCATGTACACGCATGCGGGCCCGGAGATCGCTGTCGCCTCCACGAAGGCGTACACATCGCAGGTCGCCGCGTTCTATCTGATCGGCGTGAAGCTCGGTCTTGCGGAGAAGAAAATGACGATCCCTGAGGCGAAGGAGTTTATCGAGACGCTGCGCACGGTTCCGGATATGATACGCACGATGCTCGGCTATGAGGACAGAATTGCCACACTCACAAAGCGGCTGATTCACGCAAGAGATGTCTTCTACATCGGCCGCGGTCTCGATTACAAGGTCGCGATGGAGGGCGCGCTGAAGCTCAAGGAGATCTCGTATATCCACGCCGAGGCCTACGCGGCCGGTGAGCTCAAGCACGGAACGATTTCCCTCGTGGAGGACGGAGTCCCCGTGATCGCAATCTCCACGCAGAAGAAAGTCCATGGGAAGGTCATTTCCAATATCCGTGAGACAAAGGCAAGAGGCGCCTATGTGATCCTTCTTAGCAGGGATGAAAATGTCACGGATCCGGCGCTGTGTGATGTTCATTTTCATATCCCGGATGTACCGGATGAATTCACGGTGTTTGAAGTTATCGTGATCTGCCAGCTGCTTGCCTACTACACATCGACGGGTCGCGGCATCAATCCGGACCAGCCGAGGAACCTCGCGAAGTCGGTGACGGTGGAGTAAGCAGAGAATAACCCGGCTGTGGAATGGCCGCAAAATCCCGCTCAGCCCTTTTAATGCCAAACGGCATATCCTGATTTCAAAAAATGAGCGGTACACGGTCGGAAGGATGGATGATCTTCTGCCGAACCGGTTCAAGGTCTGTGTCGGTGGCTGTCCGAACAGCTGCATGAAGCCGTCTCTCAATGATTTCGGCATTGAAGGTCACATTGTCCCGGAGTATGATGAGGACAAATGCCGCGGCTGCAGGGTCTGTCAGATCAAGCGGCACTGCCCGTCAGATGCGATTTCATTTATTGACGGGAAGGTCCACGTCGAGTCTGACAAATGCAGGACCTGCGGGATCTGCCGGAACAAGTGCCCGTTCCATGTCTTTCATGAGGACGCGCGGACGAAGTATCAGATTTATCTGGGCGGGACCTGGGGCAGAAACAGCCGGATAGCCGACAGCTATCCCCGTCTTGTTGAAAGAGAGGAGATATTTCCTCTGCTTGACCGGACTCTCGAATGGTACAAGGCGAATGCTGCGGGGCATGAGCGCTTTGGCATGACACTGGAACGGCTGGGCTTTCAGACGTATCTTCGGGACGTCAGCCCGGATGATGGAGGTACTTCTTGTATTTTAAATATGACGAGAAACAGACCGACTATCTGAAGGCAAAGGATAAGAAAATGGCGGCAGCGATTGACCGGATCGGCCATATCAATCGCGAGGTTGATGATGATCTGTTCGCTTCTGTTGTACATCATATCCTCGGCCAGCAGATTTCAACAGCTGCGCAGGCGACGGTGTGGAAGCGGCTGACAGACACACTCGGAACCGTCGATGCCGAGGAAATTCTGTCTCTCGGACGGGAAAATCTGAAATCGATCGGAACGACGTATAAGAAGGCGGAGTACATTCTTGATTTTGCGGCGAAGGTTTCGGATGGCTCCTTTGATATAGATGCCCTGCAGTCGATGCCGGACGAGCAGGTGATCAGAGAACTGTCGTCTCTGAAGGGAATCGGTGTCTGGACCGCAGAAATGATCATGATTTTCTGCATGCAGCGTCCGGACGTGGTGAGCTACGGCGATCTGGCGATCTTAAGAGGCATGCGGATGCTGTACAGGCACCGTGTTATCGACAGGCAGAAGTTCGATCGGCTCCGCAGGCGGTATTCTCCCTGCGGGTCTGTGGCAAGTCTCTATCTGTGGGCGATCGCCGGCGGAGCGATCCCGGAGCTCACAGATCCGGCACAGCCACGGAAGCGTTCCAGCGGAAAGAAATGACATTACTCTTTGAAAGCGCTATGGAGAATTTCCATGGCGCTTTTGCTATGTAAAGGGATGAATTGCGTTTCAGGAGTGCCAGAAATCCACCTCATTGTTGAATCCCTCTAATCAGAGTTTATAATAGAAATTGTGGTCAGATTTTTATGATGCAATGTCAGTATTCTATGGTAGCGACGGATCTGACTATCAATTCATGTAACTATTCAGAATCTCCAGAACTGGAATGTTTCACATTTCTCGCTGAGCTGAATAATTACCAAATTCATTTGCATTTCCGAATTCAATATGTCCAGCTGGCGGAAGTGGGGATTTGATGGAGTTCGGAAATTGCGGGAAGAGGGGAGAAAAGGAATGAAAAAGACAACAGGGACAGCCCTTGCGGCTGCGGCAATTCTTGCAGGAACGGCGCTCACAGGCGCGCCGGTATTCGCGGATGACGCGGCGCCTGCGCAGGACGTAACAGCGCAGGTGGCAGATGCACAGCAGGCCGTCGAAGCAACTGAACAGGGAGCAGAGTCCGGAAAAAGTGTAGAGATGGCGCAGGCTGAGGCAGAAAGCGTAGATACAGCTGTGAACGAAGCGCAGACACAGGCAGATAACGCACAGAAAGCTGTCGAGGATGCTTCTGCGAAAGCGGAGACTGCCAGAAATGAGGCCAGCCAGGCTTTTGAAAATGCAAAATCCGAAGCCGCTGCAGATGATGCAGCGGCACAGAAGGAGGTCGATACAGCCCAGGAGAAGGTCAATGAAGCTGACGGCAATGTGCAGCAGGCGCAGAATGAGGTCGATGCGGCAAAGAGCTCTTTGTCGGAAGCTGAAAGTAACGCAGATCAGACAGCAGCAGAGAACTCTGTGACCGAGAAGGATGTCGCGGATAAAGAATCAGAGCTTGATCAGAGCAAAGCAGATCTGGAAAATGCGGAAAATAAGCTGCAGGAAGCAGACAGTGCAAAGGACCAGGCAGCAAAAGCCGCAGAGGAGAAGGCGACTGAGAAAACCGCCGCGGAGGAAGATGCAAGCAAGGCGGCGACTGAAAAGCAGGAGGCAGATGGCGCTGTGGCCGAAGCTTCCGAAACAGCCAGGAAGGCAGCGGAAGATGCTCAGTCGGCAGAAGATCTGAAAAATGGAAAGAGAGATATAAAAGATACCGTTCAGTACAAGGAAGAGCAGGACGCAAAAAAGGTCATGGATCAGGCAGACAGGATAGCCCAAACTGCGGCTGCGGAAGCGGACAAAGCTTCCAAAGATGCCGCAGCTGCTGATACTGCCGCAGCTGAAGCAAAAAGTGCATTTGATTCAGCGACAGATGATCTGCATGTAAAAGAAGCTGCCCTTACAGAGGCAGCAAAGACGAAAGATATTGCTGAAGGTTCCAAGAATGATGCACAGACAGGATATGATCAGGCATCCGATGACGCAGCCAGTGCCGGCAGGAACGTTTCAGATGCGGAAAATGAAGTGAAGGAAGCCGATGAAAATGTAAATGCAGCTGAAACGGCAAAAAAAGAAGCTGATGAAGCAGTAAAAACAGCGGCAGATGCCCTTGATGCAGCCAGAAAAAACGCTGAAAGCGCAGTAGAGGCGGAAATCTCAGAGGCTGAAAAGGATGCTGTTGCGAAAACTGCGGCAACAGAGGCTGCACAGAAAGCTCTGGAGGCTGTAGAAGAAAATTATAAGAAGGGAACGCTTGGGCTGATCGACTGGATGCTGCAAAAGGAAGGACTGACCAAGGATCAGAAGCAGGATCTTAATTTTGCCCGTCAGGTTCTTGTCGATGCTTCCCAGGAGGATTTTACCAAGTGGTATGGCGGAGATGACACCGGACTTCCGGAGGAGAGAGGCGGAAAAGTCGTCGTGATCGGCGATGAGAAAGATGCTACGAATCTGGACAATCTTCTGAAAGCCATCGAGATTCTGAAGGAAATCAACGAAATGCGCGCTCAGGATGATAATTTCACCGGTGATCTGAAGAGAAATGATGCTTATACGAACTTCTACTTCATGGCGACAGCGGAAGCCGGAGCTATGCGCGGAGCCGGCTTGATGCGTCATTCTTCCCTTACTACGTCCTGCGAGAATCTTGCCTTCGGTTATTCTGATCCTGTATCCGGATGGTATTACCGTGAAAAGCCTGCCTTTGACCGTATCAGGGATGAACTGGGCATTAAGAAAATCACGAGCATGGATGACGTAAGTAAGATCGAGGAGGAGGCTGATAAGCAGGGAATCGTTGTAGGACATTATACGAACCTCTTCTGGGCTAAGGACCAGGTAATGGGAACCGGCTATACTCAGTACAAGCAGACTTACTGCTTTAATGCATCAGCAGCATCCAATTATACGGACGACAGCTATAACCGCGCTATGCATCTCTATACAATCGCCGATTTTGAAAAGCTTGTTCGTGAATATTATCAGTCTGTCGACAAGTCGGCCTGCGAAGAAGATTTGAAAAAAGCTGCAGAGGAGCAGTCGAAGGCTGAAAATAATCTTCAGACTCTGAAGGACGGAAAGGAAGCTTCTGTGGAAACAGCGGTGCAGAAGGTTAAGGCCGATCTTGCGGCAAAAGAGAGTGCGGCAGATCTGGCAGCACAGAAGCTGACATCGGCAAATGAAAGCCTTTCTTCAGCAAAGAAGAAACTTGAAGATGCCAAAGAAAAGAAGGCTGCCGCTGATCAGGCACTGCAAACTGCACAGGAAACTTTACATAAAGCATCAGAGGAAGCCCAGGCTGCTGAGAGAAATTATACAATTGCAGAACAGGCCAGAAATCGTGCCGGACAGACAGTATCGGATGCTGAAAATGCTCTGAAAGACGCCATGAATAATAAAGCGTCTGCTGCAAGCGTCCTTGCGGCAAAGCGCGCTGCTTTAATGGATGCCAATAAGGCACTGGATGATGCGGTATCCGCACATTCCGCGGCGGAAAAGAGGCTGGCGGATCTGACTTCTGACGATACGATCAATGCCCTGAGTGAGAAAAAGCGACTGGCAGATACCGCTCTGCAGGCAGCCCTGAATGAGCAGGCCTCTAAAGCGAAGGCAGCAGAGCAGGCAGACAAGACTCTGGCGCAGGCAGAAGCGGATGAAGAAAAAGCGAAGGAGGCTCTGCAGGAGGCTGAAAGCATTCTTGAACAGGCACGGCTTAATAGAGATGCGGCGAAGGAGACAGCTGCCCGGACTGGTGAGGAGCTCACAGCTCTCAAAGAAAAATATGCGTCTGTTAAGAAGGCAATTGATGCCCGCGATGAGGCAAAGGATAAGCTTAATCAGGCTGAGACTGCGCTGTCTGCCGCAGAAGATGCGCTGGCAAAGGCCAGGGAGAACCTCGCGCAGGCAAAGCTTGCCAAGGCTGCAGCTGCTGACCGCCTTGAAAGGGCGGGCGGACTGTCAGTAGAGAATGCCCTGGCTGAGGATATCAAAGATCCAGATTTTGCTTATCTGAACGACTACATATCCGCGGTTAAAACAGCGGATGCAGAGGTTGCAACGGCACAGGAGAAGCTGGAGAAAGCAAATGCAGAATTATCAGCCAGAGTAAGTGACAGAGATAAGGCGCGGAAAGGATACATTGCGGCTATTGCGGAGTCTGCTGTCACGCAGAATCGTGGAACGGCCATTATTACGGAACCGGTTTATCATCCTGATATAAAAGCATCTGCTGGAAAGCTCAGCACTGAAAAAGTCAGCATACCGGTTAGTGTGAAGGCATATTCTGGGCCGGAAATTGAAAAGACCGAACCGGTCGAGACTGGTGACAGCTCAGACATGATGGCCCAGTTTGCCATGCTTCTTGCCAGTGCCGGGGTCATGACAGTTACCTTGAAGAAGAAAAAGGAGAATCTTTGAGCTTTAAGGGGAAATGACTTGACTCTATAAGGAGGCGGATTGTTCGCCTCCTTATCTTTATGAAAAAACCATGCCATATATATCAGATAATGCTTTTTCAGCTATATAGACGGTATGCAGCACACTTGGCAGACATGTCATAAGTGTCAGTTCAGGCATTTGCTAGGCGTATGCAGTAAATCTTACCTAATGCCCCGATATCCCAAGCCCTGTTTCGCAGGCGTTCACTAATATAATCCTTCTAGATAGTTTTGCTAATTTGCAACTTTTGGAATTTTATGCAGTAAAATGCTTCTATCCATTTTGCATGCCATAGAGCAAGGGCATATAATAAATTTTATGGGTCTGGCAGAAAAATTCATGGAGGTATATGTATGAAAATGAAATGGATCATTGCGCTTCTGACCGCGGCCCTTCTTGTCACCGCTGTTCCGGTCAGTGCGTCCGCAGATACGGCGCCTGCAGGAGCAACAGCAGAAGCAGCAGAAACCACGGCCGTGGGAGACGCTAGTGCAGCGTCCACATCCGGTGGCTCAACAGAAGCAGCAGATAAAACAGCGTCAGTCGATACAGCAGCTCAAGCCGGAAGCGATGAAAATAAGAGTGCAGCAGCGTCGTCCGAATCAGTGGGGTCTGAGAGCAGCGATGCGGAGAGCACAGCAGCGGAGAGCGGAGACGCATCCGCAGAGTCCGGCGCATCCTCTTCTTCGGAGTCCGAAGCAGCCGGCTCTGATCTCGCCTCGAAAATCGCGGAGGCAAAGCAGGGCGTCGCGGAAGGCGACCCGGAGGCACAGCGCGTGCTCGATGAGCTCGAGGCAGAGGTCTCAGGCCTTGTCGGAGCGCGGTGCGATACGCTTGGCGGAGCGGGACTTCAGCACAGCAGCGAGCACGCGGGCATGCAGAAGCGCTACGGTGTCGACGTCTCCAAATGGGACGGTAATATTGACTGGGCAAGACTCAAAGCAGAGGGCGTTACATTTGCGTTCATAAGGCTCGGGTACAGAAGCTCAGGCAATGGCGCGATTCTCCCGGACCGGACCGGTATCACGAATCTGCGAAATGCGATTGCGAATGGCATTCCGGTCGGTGTCTATATCTTCTCGCAGGCGGTTTCAACCGACGAGGCGAAGGAAGAGGCAGATGCGCTTGCAAACTGGGCCAGCGGGTATAACATTTCCCTGCCGTACGTCATGGACTATGAATATGCGAACGGCCGGCTCTCAAGAAGTGTTCCTGTCAGCACGAAGACGGCCTGCGTCAATGCATTTACAGCGGAAATGAAGCGCCTTGGTCATACGCCGGCTCTCTATGCGGACGCGGATTATCTCCATGATGACCTCACGGCGTCGCAGATCAGCAGCGACTGCACGATCTGGATGGCGCACTGGGACATGAATCCGAAGTATACGGGCAGCTACACATTCTGGCAGTACAGCTCGCACGGGCAGCAGGCCGGCGTGAGCTCGACGTATGTCGACCTCGACGTGTGGTACTATGAGGATCCGATTGTTCCGGGAACCGTCTCTGTCACGCCTGTCACGGAAAATGAAGAGTACACGGCGACGCTGAGCGGCGCGAGCATCCCGAATCTTGCCAATCTCTATTTTGCGGTCTGGTCCGAGGAGAACGGACAGGACGATCTCCTGTGGCTCAAGGCAAGCGGCGCAAACGGAACGTACACGAGAGATATTGACCTCGATGACTTCAGCGGCTACGGGACGTACAATGTCCACTGCTATGCGCAGCAGACAAACGGGAAAGTGACGCTGCTCGGTACAACGACATTTACGGTTGCAAAGCCGGAGACGCAGACCGTCAGCATGTACCGCCTGTACAATCCGAACAGCGGAGAGCATTTTTACACGGCGAATCTCTCTGAGCGGGACAGCCTTGTCAAGGCAGGCTGGAAATACGAGGGAATCGGCTGGAAGGCACCGACATCCGGATCTCCGATCTATCGTCTCTACAATCCGAACAGCGGTGACCATCACTACACAGGAAGCACGGACGAGCGGGATGATCTCGTGAAACGCGGCTGGAGATATGAGGACGTGAGCTTCTACAGCGCACTGTCCGGCGAGCCGCAGTACCGTCTCTATAACCCGAACTGCAAGGGCGCGGGCGCGCATCATTACACAGGAAGTGCAGAAGAGCGCGACGGCCTTGTGACGAAGGGCTGGAGATACGAGGGCATCGCGTGGTACGGCGCGTGATTCCGGGATAGATCAATTGCCTGTAAGCTCTGCACGCAGGCTATGAATGATTGCCATACAAAAAGCATGGGATGTGAAAAATCTGGTTTTCACATCCCATGCTTTATATATGCATCTCTTGACTTCAGAACCGCCAGTTTATATTAGCCCCCTTGGCAGATCGGCTTAATCTCGAATGAAATGACACTCGGTCAGAAGAAGAAGCCGGTCCGCGAGTCGTTCGGGCGGGACTATTTCGGACCGATCTTCGCCAGAGGACAGGAGCAGGGGGATTTTCATGATGGGGATCTGGCTGTTTTCGGAGATTCCTGCTGGAAGACGCTGCTCGGGTGCATGGCACTTCTCAGTATGGACCGTGAGAGGAAGATTTACCGGCCGGATATGGATGAGATGCTGGCCGTCTATCGGAAATAATATTTGTAATAATAATGTTGACATAAAATGCACTTCGTGCTATGGTCGGTTTACGAGATAAAACATAGAATGTGACATCAAAACAAGCACGGAGGGATGCCTTATGCAGATATCCACGAAATTTACAATCGCGATTCATATTCTGGCAGCAACAGAATATTTCGGGAAGAATCAGAAGGTCACGAGCGACCTTCTGGCGTCCAGTATCGGCGCGAACCCGGTCATTATCCGCGGGCTTATGTCCGAGATGAAGAAGGCCGGATTGATCGACATCAAGCGCGGTCCGGGAGGAATTACGCTCACGAAGCCGCTCGACCAGATTACATTTTATGATGTGTACGCTGCCGTAGAAAAGAACAAGGAAGAGCTCTTTCATTTTCATGAGAATCCGAATCCGGCCTGCCCGGTCGGGCGGAATATTCATGCCGCACTCGTCGGGCAGCTTGAGGAGGCGCAGCAGCATTTCGAAGATGATCTGAAGCAGTATAAGGTCTCAGATGTCACGGCCAATATACACAAACTGGTCGCTGAGGAAGCATGAGGTGATCTATATGACGCAGCAGGAAAAAATCAGATTTCTCATTCAAGAGCTGCAGAAAGAAATACCGGAATATGCGGGCTACATCTGTCAGAAAGGTCGTCTTCAATGTGTTCAAGGACGAGGATCTTCGCCTCTATGATGCCCGCCTGAACGGGAAGTCATAAGAAAGAAAGTTTGGGCAGGCAGCTTCTTCACATGCCGCCCTGAATGAGAAGGTCATAGTCGGGTGACTGACCCCTTTCTCCCTCTGTCTGTCTGTGCTATAATGAATCAACGTCATTGAGATTTATCTCAATGGCGCTTTTCATTGTCCGGCCATATCAGATGGCCGGCCGTGAGTATTCTATACTGCTATTGCAAAAGGAGAAAGACGTGGAGAAGAAACAAAGAAGCAGCTTCTCTGGCAAGCTCGGCTTTGTCATGGCTGCGGCCGGAAGCGCTGTGGGACTCGGAAATATATGGAGGTTTCCATACCTCTGTGCAAAATACGGCGGAGGTATTTTCCTCCTGATTTATATCATTCTGGCCGCGACGTTCGGCTATACCATGATCATGGCCGAGACGGCTCTGGGGCGGCTGACAAGGAAGAGTCCGGCCGGCGCATTTGAAACCTTCGGGAAGAAGCTTTCCCTGAAATTCGGCGGATGGATCAACTCGATTATCCCGCTGATCATCGTGCCTTATTATTCCGTCATCGGAGGCTGGGTGCTGAAATATGCAGTCGGATACTGCAGGGGGCAGGCCCATCAGATGGCAGGGGATCATTACTTCAAATCCTTTATTGCTTCCGGCTCGCAGTCAGAGGTTTATTTCCTGATCTTTGCCGGTGTGACGATGCTGATCATTTTTGCCGGCGTACAGAACGGAATCGAGCGGGTATCCAAGATTATGATGCCGATTCTGGTTGTGCTTTCGATTATTATTTCGGTGTATTCCGTGACAAGACCGGGGGCGGTCGCAGGCGTGAAGTATCTCCTCATTCCGAATGTGAAGCATTTCTCGTGGATGACAGTGGTTACTGCCATGGGGCAGATGTTCTATTCCCTGTCGATTGCCATGGGCATTCTCATTACGTTCGGCTCCTACATGAAGGATAATGTCTCGATTGAAAGCTCTACGGAAAATGTAGAGATCTTTGATACGGCGATTGCCCTTCTGGCAGGTTTTATGATCATTCCGGCTGTATTTGCCTATTCCGGCGGTGACCCGAAGATCCTGCAGGCAGGCCCGTCACTGATGTTCATTATTCTGCCGAAGGTTTTTGACAGCATGGGCTTTGCGATGCCGGCCGGAATTGCCTTCTTCGTGATGGTGCTGTTTGCGGCGCTCACGAGTTCCATTGCGCTCGGAGAAAGCGTGGTGTCTACATTTGAGGACCAGTTCCATTTAAGCAGACGCAAGAGTGCGGTGCTTGTCACGGTGCTGATGCTGATTCTGGGGTCGCTGTCCGCGCTGGGCTACGGGCCGCTCTCCATGGTCAAGATCCTTGGCATGCAGTTACTGGATTTCTTTGATTTCCTGTCCAATTCGGTCATGATGCCGATTGCGGCAAGTGCGACCTGCCTGCTCTGCGTCTATGTGATCGGACTTGATAAGATTTCCGGAGAAATCACAAAGGATGGCGCAAAGTTCAAGAGGAAGAGAACATTCTATTTTATGATCAAGTATCTGTGCATTGCATTTCTCATGATCATCCTGGTCTCTTCTGTACTGAATGCGTTCGGGCTGATTTCAATGTGACCGGCAGGAATTGTCCCCTCACAGGAAATTGTTGCATAGACAACAGACAGGAGGTTGCCACGCGTGTATAATCAAACTAATAGAAAAGGAGTTTAACCACGATGGCAAAGAAACTTGATTTAAATAAAACCGTTTTTGAACTGACACAGGAATATCCGGAACTGATTCAGATAATGGCAGGCCTTGGATTTACGGAGATTACAAAGGCGCCCATGCTGCATTCCGTCGGCAAGGTCATGACGATCCCGAAGGGCGCGAAAATGAAGCACATTTCCATGATGGATGTGGCGACCACCCTGATAGGCCATGGCTTTGAGCTTGTCGGAGACATGCCGGACATGACGGCTTCCGATGCAACAAAGCCCGAGGCAAAGCCTGCAAATGCAGATCACGCATCCCTTGGCCGCACGGAGCAGCTGAAGGCGTATCTGAAAAGACTTGGCGAGGGTGACTCTCTGGAGCATGTCCGCGCGGATTTCGTCCGTGAGTTCGGCGATGTCGAGGCGTCTGAAATTATGCAGGCGGAGCAGGAGCTGATGAAGGAAGGGACGCCGCTGACTGAGGTGCAGAAGCTCTGCGATATTCATTCTGCTCTGTTCCATGGCGCAACGAAGGAAGAGAAGATCGCCAATGCGGAGAAAGAGGTGGAGGCCTCCGTCTTAAGAAAGAAGGCGCAGGAGGAGCTCGCAAAGCAGAAGGCTTTCCCGAAGAAGGACTATGCGAATAAGAATGCCATGGCTGCGGCGCTCGAGGAGATTACGGGTCATCCGCTGTATACGCTGACAAAGGAGAATAACGCATTTTCCGGCCTGATTAAGAAATACAGAGAGACAGGCGATGCGTCCCTCATTTCTGACATCCGTGAAATTTCAATTCACTATGCAAAGAAGGGCGATCTGCTCTATCCGGTTCTCAAGGTCAGGTACGGAGTATCCGGTCCTTCCGATGTCATGTGGACGGTTGATGATGAAATTCGCGATGAGATCGGCAGACTTGCAAATGAACATGAGCGCGGCGAGGAGTGGAAGAAGCAGATGGACGCCGTGCTTACCCGCGCGGAGGAAATGATTTACAAGGAGCAGAATATCCTGTTCCCGATCTGCGCCGTCAACTTCACGGAAGAGGAGTGGCAGGGCATCTATCAGGATTCCAAGGATTACGCGGTCTGCTTCGGCGTGGCGCAGGAGACCTGGGAGGCTGCGGAACAGGCGAAAGCAGCCGCGCCGGCAGGCGCTCAGGGAGACATCGTCATGCCCGGCGGTTCGCTCACGCTTGAGCAGCTCACGGCGCTCCTCAATACGATTCCGATGGAGATCACGTTCGTCGACGCTGACAATATCAACCGCTTCTTCAATGAAAATGAAGGTCCGAAGGTATTCAAGCGCCCGGCTATGGCACTCGGCCGCGAGGTCTTCTCCTGCCACCCGCCGAAGATTGAGCCGATGGTGCGGCAGATCATCGATGATTTCAGAAATAACCGCCGCGATGTTGTCCCGGTCTGGATGGAGAAGGGCGGACGTTCGATGCTCGTCCGGTACATGGCTGTGCGGGATAAGTCCGGAAAATATATCGGAACCGTTGAGCTTGTCCAGGACATGGAGTTTGCAAAGGAGCATTTCCTTGGCGGAAAGTCATAACTGCCTGCTCATTTCGGCTCATACCGCCTGTAGAACTGCATGATAGCAAGAGATAGGGGACTGCCGCACCATTCTTCGTGCGGCAGGCCCCGCTTTTTGTGTCTCTGAAAGGACGAAGCGGGAAACAATGCGTGACAGCAGGGACTTACTGGCTTATAATTATGCATAAAATGTGCATAAGGGCTGAGATGGGCCTGATGTCTGTCTCGCCCGCAGGGGAGGAGACAGAACATGACAGGATCACAATTTCTGATGCTGGCAGCGATGTGTATTTACCTGATCGCGATGATGTGGATCGGGGCCAGGCTGTCAAAGAAAAATGAAACAGTCGGCGATTTCTATCTGGGAGGACGCCATCTGGGGCCGCTGGTTACGGCGATGAGTGCAGAGGCCTCCGATATGAGTAGCTACCTGCTGATGGGCCTGCCGGGACTGGCGTATCTTTCGGGTACGGCGGACGTCGGCTGGACGGTTATCGGCCTTGCCTGCGGAACCTATCTCAACTGGCTGCTTGTCGCGAAGAATCTCCGCCGCTACACAGAGCGGACGAATTCAATCACGCTGCCGGAGTTTTTTTCAAACCGGTATGGCGATGAGAAGCATATCCTGACATGCCTGGCTGCGGTGTGGATTATCATTTTCTTTGTTCCGTACACGGCATCCGGGTTCGCTGCCTGCGGAAAGCTGTTTAATTCGCTGTTTGGCGTGGACTATCATCTGGCAATGGTCATCAGCGCGGTTGTCATCATGTTCTACACAACATCCGGCGGTTTCCTTGCTGCGTCGCTGACGGACTTTATCCAGTCGATTATTATGACGGCGGCGCTGCTTGCGGTCCTTTTCTTCGGAATCTGGTCGGCCGGCGGCTGGGACCAGGTCGTTGCGAATACAAAATCGCTGCCCGGCTATCTCAGCTTCTCGCAGAGCTATGATCCGGTGAGCGGCACGGCGCATCCGTATTCGGACCTCACCGTGGTATCCACACTGGCGTGGGGACTCGGCTACTTCGGAATGCCGCATATCCAGCTCCGCTTTATGGCGATTGAGAGTGAGGACAAGATCAAGCTCTCCCGCCGTGTGGCGACGATCTGGGTCGTGATCTCGATGGCTGTGGCTGTCCTCATCGGTCTGGTCGGCAATGCGATGACAAGCGCCGGCGTCATCAAGACACTTTCGGGAAATGCTTCTGAGACCGTTATCGTCCGGATTTCTGATGTGCTGTCACATTACGGCATTCTGGCGGCCCTCACGGCCGGTGTGGTGCTGTCCGGTATTCTTGCCTCGACGATGTCGACTTCCGACTCGCAGCTGCTGGCCGCATCCTCATCCGTTTCAAATGATATTCTGATCCGGTTCATGCATGCGCATATCGAGGAGAAGAAGCTGCTGCTCATTTCGAGACTCAGCCTTCTTGCGATCGCGCTGATCGGTGTCGTGATCGCCTGGAATCCGAACAGCTCGGTGTTTGGCATCGTGTCGTTCGCATGGGCCGGGTTCGGAGCTACATTCGGACCGGTTATGCTGCTTGCGCTCTTCTGGCGCCGCTCGAATAAATACGGAGCGCTGGCAGGAATGGCGACCGGCGGCGTGATGATTTTCATCTGGAAATACTGCATCCGTCCGCTTGGCGGAAACTTCAATATCTATGAGCTCCTTCCGGCCTTCGTGCTGGCAATTCTTGTCAATGTGATTGTCTCTCTTCTGACACCGGCTCCGGATGCAGAGGTGACGAAGGTCTTTGACGAGGTGAGAAAATAAGATCGGCAGGTTAGAGATTACAGCTCGGATCAACATTCTGATATGAGCCCGGGGCATTCTCTCCTGTACAGAGTTTCTGTGTGTGACTTCTGTCGCAACAGTGTATAATGAAAGGTAGCTTTGAAAGAAGAGGATGCTCATATGGATATGCAGGAAGAGCTGAGAATAGAACAGAAATGCTCTGCGCCGGATGGAATGCGCGGTCTGACAGACGCTGAGGTGCAGGAGCGCGTGGCGCAGGGAAAGACGAACCAGATCGAAGACCACTCGTCGCAGAGCGTATCGCAGATTATCAAATCAAATGTATTTACCTACTTCAACCTGATTTTCGCGGTGATCGCGGCGATGCTCATTGCAGTCGGGGCCTTCAAGGGGCTGACCTTTCTGCCCGTCATCATCGCAAATATGCTCATCGGTATTGCGCAACAGCTCTATGCGAAGCGTGTGCTTGACAAGCTGTCTCTCCTTGATGTGACGGACTACACGGCGCTGCGCGAAGGACGCGAGGAGAAGATTTCATCCGGCGATCTCGTGCAGGACGATATTGTTCTTCTTGAGAGCGGACAGCAGATCCCGGCGGACGGCATCGTCGTTGCCGGCGGGATTTCAGTCAATGAATCTCTGCTGACCGGTGAGCAGGATGAAATTGCGAAGAAGGAGGGCGCGGAGCTTCGCTCCGGAAGCTTTGTTGTGTCCGGCAGGGCGTGGATGCGCCTTATGCGTGTCGGCAGTGAGTCGTATGCGTCACAGCTGACGCAGAAGGCGAAGCAGGTGAACGAGAAGCCGGCGGACATGGTGCGCGATATTGAGCGGATCATCCGGATTTTTGGTATAGCGATTATTCCTGTCGGCGCTCTTTTGCTCTATCAGTCCATTGGCGTGAACGGAACCGGACTTCAGAAGGCGGTGACCTCTATGGCCGGCGCATTGACCGGCATGATTCCGGAGGGGATGTACCTTCTGGCGACGGTGGCCCTGGCCATGAGTGCAGCGAGACTTGCCGGGAAGCAGGTCCTGCTCCATGATATGAAGAGTATCGAGACACTTGCCCGCGTGGACGTTCTGTGCGTGGATAAGACCGGAACGATCACGACCGGCGAGATGTCCGTATCCGCGGTTGTTGCTCCCGCGAGGGATGGGGAAGAGCCGTCGCCGCTTGCAAAGGAGAGTGAGGCCGGACAGCTGCTCGCCCGCTATGCGGGAACGGTTCCGGACTCAAACAGCACGATGCGGGCGGTCCGCGCGTGGAGCGGCACAGGCGCGTCCATTCCGGCGGAAGAGGTGAAGCCGTTCAGCTCAAAGACAAAATACTCACAGGTCAGGACGAAGGAGCACGTGTACTGCTTCGGTGCGCCTGAGTATCTGCTGGGCGAAGAGGAGCTTGATGCCGAAAAACCGTTTCTTGAACAGAGACTGGAGAAGGGAGAGCGCGTGCTTGCGCTCACAGAGGACGGTAAAGCGGTTTTATTCATTTGTCTGAAGGACCAGATCCGGGAGACGGCAAAGGATACTTTTCATTATTTTCATGACCGGGGCGTGGAGATCAAGGTCATTTCCGGAGATAATCCGCGTACGGTGTCTCGCATTGCGGCAGCCGCGGGCATTGATCATGCGGACAAATACGTGGACGCTACTTCGCTGACAACGCCCGAGATGATCGATGAGGCCGTTCGGGATTATACGGTGTTCGGGCGCGTTAAGCCGGAGCAGAAGAAGGAGATTGTCGAGGCGCTTCACCGCAGCGGGCGGAAGGCGGCCATGACGGGCGACGGCGTGAACGATATTCTGGCGATGAAGGAGGCTGACTGCTCGATTGCGATGGGAGCAGGCTCGGATGCGGCCCGCCAGGCGGCGCAGGTCGTCCTGATGGATTCGGATTTTTCGCATATGCAGAACATCGTGGCCGAGGGACGGCGGGATGTCAACAATATCACCCGGTCGGCGACACTCTTTCTGTACAAGAATATTTTCTCCCTGCTGCTCGCTGTGTTCTCGATCATAAACAGCTTCACGTACCCGCTTGATTCCAGCCAGGTCTCACTGATCTCGCTGTTCAATATCGGAATTCCGGCATTTCTGCTCACGCTGGAGGACAACCAGCAGAAGGAGGAGGACGGGTTCCTCAAGAACACGATGCTCCGCGCACTGCCGGCAGCGCTGACTTCATTTTTCACGATTGCCGCGCTGATGCAGTTCGGTCTTCTTTTCGATATTCCATCGAAGGATATTTCGACCGCAAGCACGTATCTGCTCTCGCTGATCGGGTTCATGATCCTCGCGGACATCACAAAGCCGCTCAACTGGTACCATGTCGCTGTCTTTATCGTGTGCGCAATCGGCGTTATTCTGGCATGCACGACCGGCTTCAAGACACTGTTCAGTATTGATGATATATCGGTGAGGGCAGCGGCTCTGTGCGTTGTCTTCGCAATTGCGGAATTTACGATTATGAGATGGCTGACAGAGCTGATCGCATTTCTGAGGAGGTCGCCCGCTTCTCGCGTTCATAAATGAATTTTCTTTCAGATGACAGGATCCGATCGGTATGCTATCATAAAAATGGCAAAAATCATGCACATATTGGCGGCAACACTTGTGCAACCCAGACAATTGGAGGATCGTATGTACAAAGAATCGTTCGATGCAGCGGGCAGTGCTGCGGTAACAAAGGTTGGATTCCTGAAGAAAAATCCGGCGGGCTACTTTTTAATGGCTATGGCAGCGGGGGCCTATATCGGGTTCGGCAATCTGCTGATCAATACGATCGGAGGCCAGCTGGCTGGTGCGCCGGTGACGAAGCTTGCGATGGGCGCGGCCTTCGGGATTGCTCTGTCGCTGGTCGTCATTGCTGGCTCGGAGCTGTTTACCGGCAACAACCTGGTCATGGCAGCGGGCATCTTCCAGAAGAAGATCACGGTTTCAGAGGCTGTGAAGCTGTGGATTGTCTGCTGGATCGGTAATCTGGCCGGATCTGCGCTTCTTGCTGTTCTCTTTCATTTTTCCGGGCTGAATAATGAGGCGACGGCCACCTTTCTTGCCACAGCAGCAGCCACGAAGATGACGGTGCCCTTCGTTCCGCTTCTCATTCGCGGCATTCTCTGCAATGTGCTGGTCTGCCTGGCGATCTGGTGCAGCTTCCGCTGCAAGTCTGACGCAGGCAAGCTGATCATGGTCTTCTGGTGCCTCTTCGCGTTCATTGTCTGCGGCTTCGAGCACAGTGTCGCGAATATGACACAGCTCACGGTCGCGCTGCTCGATCCAGCGGGTCAGGCTGTCTCGATCGGCGGATACTTTTATAATCTTGTGACGGTTACGATTGGAAACATGATCGGCGGCATTTGCTTCGTTGCGCTTCCTTACTACGTATCACAGGCAAAAGACTGACAATTACTGCAATTGCAAAGCCAGAGCGGGCGGCCCTATTCGGGCCGCCCGCTTCCTGCAATTATTTCGCAATTATTTCGAGTTAAATAGAAATCCTGTCATTGCCATGGATCCCAGATTGCAGACATTGTTGAAGACAGAGACAGAATCTCCCTCCGCTGCCCCGAGGCAGTAGAGGAGCGGCAGAAAATGGTCCGGCGTCGGAACGGCATACCCTGCGTCAGGGAGCTTTGCGTAATCGATGACGGTCTGATGGTCTCCACTGACAACAGCGTCTTTTATCCGCTGGTTGAAGCGGAGCGTCATCGGGGTGCCGCCCTCATTATCCCATTCCACCTGCCTTAAATTGTGGACGACATTTCCGCTTCCGACGATCAGAAATCCCAGATCGCGGAGGGGAGCGAGCTTTTTCCCGATTGCATAGCTTTCCGCCGGCGTCAGGCGGCCGTTCACGGAGAGCTGCACGACCGGAATATCGGCATCAGGGAACATGTGCACAAGTACCGTCCATGTGCCGTGGTCGATGCCCCAGGAATCGTCCACGGACACGGTATTGCCGAGCAGAGAGATGACCGCGTCAGTGAGGTCTGCATTTCCGGTGACCGGGTACTTTACCTCGTACAGCTCCTTCGGGAATCCGTACATGTCATAGACCTGCCGCGGCTTCTTGGCGCTCTGGACAAAGGTACCGTCCGTATACCAGTGCGCAGAAATCGCGAGAATCGCCTTCGGCTTTCCATAGGCTTGAATCACGGACCTGCCAACCGCTGCCATTCCTTCTGTCACATCATTGTGTTCAAGGGCAACCATCGGGCTGCCATGGCCGGAAAAAATGACCGGCATTCTGAGACTATTCATAGGGCATCTCCTTTCATTTGCGGGCATTGGTTATCTTGATCTTAGCATATGACAGGTGCCCGTCAATTACGATTTTTTTTGATACCAGGTTGCTTTCAGGAGACTGTTTTTTGCCTGCGGCGTATGCAGCAGGGATGGCCTGACTCCTTTCTACAAATGAATTGCGAACTAATTAATGGGAGTATATGATTATATTTTATAAAGCGGATCACAGCTCCGGCAGTCAGGTGGCAGGGAGCAGGAGAGATCCCGTAAAGTGTCAGAAGTCAGGTATCGTATGAAGAAGGTTGATTTTGAAAACGGGCAGATCACAAGGAGCATATTGCAGACGGCACTGCCGATGCTGATCGCGCAGGTCCTGAATCTTCTGTACAGTATCGTGGACAGAATTTACATCGGGCGTATTCCCGGCTCGGGCACGGAAGCACTTGGCGCCGTCGGGCTGTGCTTTCCGATCATTATTATCATCACAGGCATCACAAATATGTTCGGTCTGGGCGGTTCTCCGCTCTTTTCCATGGCACTCGGCCATGGAGACAGACGAAGAGCGTCCGCCATTCAGAACACGTCATTCCGGCTTCTGATTCTGTCCGGTGCGGTTCTCACAATCGTCGGCGAGCTTTTCGGCCGCGGGCTTCTTCTGCTCTTCGGCGCAACAGAAAATGAAATTCCTGTCAGCCTTTCCTACCTCCGGATCTATCTTCTCGGCACGGTGTTTCTGATGGTTTCGACGGGCATGAATTCATTTATCAATGCGCAGGGATATGCGGGAATCGGCATGTACTCGGTCATGGTCGGTGCAGTCACAAACCTGATTCTTGATCCTGTCTTCATCTTCGGACTCAATATGGGTGTTCGGGGAGCAGCGATCGCGACTGTGATCTCGCAGGCTCTCTCGTTTCTGTATGTGATGCGTTTTCTTTGCAGCGCGAAAAATAAACACCCGGTCTCGTTCGAGTTTCATTTTCCGCATGCCGGCGAAATTATCGGTCTCGGAACGGCGCCGTTTATCATGCAGTTCACGAATTCTCTCGTACAGATTGCGTGCAATCAGGTCCTGATGGCATACGGCGGGGCACTGTTTGTCTCGATTATGACGATTGTCTCCTCGGTGCGGTCGATTCTGGATACGCCGGTCTTTGCCATCACAGAGGGAACAACGCCGATCCTGAGCTACAATTACGGAGCAGAGCGGCCAGGCAACGTAAAGAAGGCGGTCCGCGTCATGATGACGCTGACTGTTCCGTATACCGCTATTGTGTGGCTTCTGATCATGGTCTGCCCGGAGTGGTTTATTCACATTTTCAGCAGTGACCAGACGATCATGGCGGATGCGTCCCGTGCCCTGCACCTGTATTTTCTGGCGTTCATATTCCAGGCGCTTCAGTACAGCGGGCAGACCGTGTTCAAGGCGCTGAACAAGAAGAAGCATGCGATTTTCTTCAGTCTCTTCCGGAAGGTCATCATGGTCGTTCCGCTCACCTATATCCTGCCGCATCTTGCGGGGCTGGGGACGGACGGCGTATTTCTCGCGGAGCCTGTCTCCAACGTGATCGGCGGTATTGCGTGCTTTGTCTGCATGCTGCTGACGATCTGGCCGGAGCTGAACCGGATGAAGAAAGGATGATCATATGGAAAGAAAAAGGAAAAGAAGAACCAGATGGCTGATCATCGGACTGATCGCTCTGTCAGCTGCGATCTATGGAATTCAGATTTTTGTGTTCCACGACCTCCGCACGACGGAATTTTACATTCTGCAGGACCTGGCCTTTGTGCCGATCAGCTTTGCGATCACTTCGGTTGTCGTGGGCGTGATTATGGATGAACATGAAAAGCGGGATGCCGAGCGCAAGACGCGGATGCTGACGAGCGCCTTTTTTACAGGACTCGGGGCCGGGCTCACGGGCGCACTCCTTGGCGTTTCGGAGACAGAGATAGATCCGAAGGAGCTGGCGCTTGGCCGTGAAGATGAATTTCCCGAGATGCGTGACAAGGTCATGAAGGAGCACATCGAGGTCCATATCACTGAGGAAAGCTATACAAAAATGCGCAGCATGATCCTGGGGTGGCAGATTGAGCTGATCACCCTCGCCTCTAATCCTATGCTGCTCGATCAGGAGTGCTTTGCCCAGCTTCTCTGGGGCGTTATGCATTTGACCGACGAATTCCGCCTGCGCGGCGAGTGGAAGGACCTCTCGGAAGGGGACATCAATCATCTCAATTCGGATTTTGAGAAGGTTCTGCGCCTTCTCCTCGTGAATGGCATGACCAATGGCCTCTTCCTCAAGGATACCTTTCTGGAATTCTGGGGGACAGCGGTAGACAGGCTGTGACTGCCTACCGCTGCCTGCAATCGCGTGAACGATCTGGGCATTGGCCAGCCGGGAATTCCCGGCTGCTCCTCTTAAATATCCAGCGCCGCGTGATATCCCCAGTACACGGCGTTCGTGATCGTGGATACCCGGGAGGACGGGATGCGCTTCTAACCCCACCTGATGCAGCGGCGCAGATGAGGCTTGCGAACCGGCGCGTATGGTCAAGAAAAATACCCCGGCACTTGCCGGGGCAGAAAATACAAGAATTCAGGCCTTAGTTCTCAGGGCTCATTACCTCGACTCCGTCCGGAGCCTGGTACGAAAGGCTCATTTCTCCGTCCGGATTAAGTGACCACTCGACATGGACAGTTCCGACCGGCGTGATGACATCGCCCTTTGCGCTCTTTAATGCACCGGCGTGCGGATGGATGTTCATTTTCCGGAAGCCGGGCGCAGCGGGCGTGACGCCGAGAACAGCGCAGGGCAGCTCATAGGGCATGAGGGCTGACCACGCGTGGCAGTCGGAACGGCTGTCGGTCCCGTTCTCGACGCAGGTGCTCATGTGCTCGCGGACCATTTTTCTCCAGAGATTCCAGAGCTCGTCGGTCTTCTCGTACCAGCCTGTCATCTCGAGAGCGCGGAAGAGATAGAACATATAGGAGACGGATGACTGCGCCATGTCCGGATTTCCGACCGTGGCCTCAAGCATCTTTCGTCCTTCCTCCGGCGTGACCAGGCCCGTGAGAACGGCAAATACCTGCGGATGCACGGAGAAGTCCGCAACGCCCGGACCGTCCTCGAGGAGAACTGTGGAATGTCCCTCAGCGTCGGTGTAGGTTCCCATCGCATGCCTTTTCACGGCCTCAAGGACGCTGCGGGCCCTTGTGCGGTATTCCTCGGCGACACCTGTTCTGCCGATAAAGTCGGACATGTCTGCGGCCTTCTTAAGGCCATAGGCATACAGAAGGCTCTCCATCGTGAGCGCGCCCGTTCCCTTATTTGTCGCGGATGGAACACCCATGGTGCCATTCCATTCCTTTGTCCAGTCAATAAATGACCAGTACGTGCTTCCGATGAGCGGACCGCCGACCTTTCCGACCATGCCGTTTTCAGCGATGCAGCGGCCGAAGAATTCAAGCACCTGGTCGATGGCGCCCCAGTTCCGTCTCACGAGATCGCGGTCTCCGAAGTACATCATGTGGTCATAGACCATCAGGATATAGTAAATGGAGAAGCCGGGGATGACGTTGCTCTTCTGAGTCGGCGCATCGGAATTTGTGAGGCCGTCCGGTCGCTGGGAACGGCGGAACGCCTCGATGGCCTGCCGGGCCAGTCTGTCATCTGCAGAGACGGCGTAGGTGTACAGGATTTCCTCCCGGCCGTCCATCGCGTACTGGAGCTGCTCATAGAACGGGCAGTCCATGTAGGTGTCGTGCATGCAACGTCTTAATGTCCGGAGACTGATGTCCCAGATCGGCGCATAGCCCGGATCGGATACGGTGACAGCGGTCTTTGCCTCGAGCGGATAGCCGGTCTCCGTGTAATCGAAGCGGTCGATGCGGAGCGGGACTTCATGTGTCACGATCTTGAGCTGAATAAAGCGGAACGTGCGGAACCAGAAGGGCTCATAAGCTTCCGGCTGCTTCGCATTTCCGTATCCGGCCGCGATATAGCTTGAGGTGTGGCCGTAGAGCCGTCCGTTCACGGAATCTGTCCGGTCCCCCTTGACCGGAAGATTATTCGATGCGGCGCCCTGCGGCGGATAGGCGTAGCACTCCGCGCAGACTGTGGTGATCTCTGCGTTCTTTCCGCCCTCGAAGGCATAGTGCAGGAAGCCGCATTCCTCGACATCAGAGGAGATTTCAACGATTTCGGTAGTATGCGCCGGTACCTCGACAGATCCCCGGCCGGCGAGCATAGCCTCCCACTCTGCCTTCACCTGCGCTTTGTCAGCCCGCGCGGTCTGTCTGATTTCTTTGATGCCTGTAAAATGCATGTCCGTATTCTTCATGTACGGAATTGTTCTTTGTACAAGGTTCCCGGGCGCGTCGCTTGTCGGAATGTCCATGATGTCCTTAGGAACAGCTTCGTCCCAGGCACTGTCATCGTAGCCTTTTTCGCGCCAGCCGGCGTATTTGTCCGTCGCGCGGACATGTTCCTGCACATGGATCGGCGCCGGCTGCGATTCCTCATCGAGAACTGTGATCTCGCGGTTGACCGAGCATTTCCAGCCGGACTTTCCCTCAAGATGGACCGGTCCCTCGATGTCTTCGATATAAAGCTGCGGAAGCGGGCTGCGGAGCAGACTGTCGTTGCTGACCGGCATGCCAAATGAGAGATTCGGCTCCGGATAGCGGAGCACCTCGACGGCCAGTGTGTTTGTTCCCGACTGCAGATAATCGGTCAGGTCCGCCTCATCGACGAACCACTCCTTGAGATCGAGTGCCTTCTGTGGGCCGTCCTGGACGAAGATTCCGTTCACATAGAGCTTGTATCTTGAATCCGCGGAAATGCGGATCCGGCAGGGCGCCTTCATGGCGTCATCAGCTATTTCGAATGCTTTTCTGAAATATACAATTCTTGCCTGGGACTTGTCGTGCTCTGTCCAGTCGGGCGTCCAGATCCAGTTGGTTGCCAGTATCATAGAATATACCTCCGGAATTCATTTTATGCTCTTAGTATACTCCGTAGGCCCTGCGAGGTATGACGCGCTTTTGCGCTTTATGTTCTTATTTTGGCGTTTATATGAAAGAATATGTGCCCTCGTTAATTTCCGGTAAATTGCCCGAAACCCCTTGACTCTTTTCGCCTGGCTTCTTATAATTGCGTTCTGCGTAAGGAGGACTGGCAGCGTATGAATCTGGATCTCACAAAGGGAAATCCGATGAAGGTTATCTGGGAGTTTATGATCCCGCTTTTCATCGGCAACATTTTTCAGCAGCTTTACAATATGTGCGACACGATTATCGTCGGCCGCTTTGTCGGCGCGGGGGCACTCGGCGCAGTCGGCTCGACGGGCACAATCATGTTTCTTGTCATCGGGTTTTCGACGGGACTCACGCAGGGCTTCACGGTCCTCACGGCGCAGCGGTGCGGCGCGAAGGATGAGGAGGGCATGAGAGTCTCTGTGGCAAATGCAATTCTCCTCTCGATCATCGTGATTCTCGTCATGACGACGGCCTCGCTCCTTGCGATGCATGGGATTCTTATGCTCATGAATACGCCGGACGCGATCTTTGCGGACGCGGAGACCTACATCACGATTATCTGCAAGGGCATCGTCTGCTCCGTGGCATTCAATCTGTTCTCGGCGTTCCTTCGGAGTGTCGGCAACAGCAAGGCGCCGCTTGTCTTTCTGGTGATCTCAGCCGTCTTAAATGTCGTGCTCGATCTCTTCTTCATTATTAATCTTCATATGGGAGTGGCCGGAGCGGCGCGCGCGACTGTTCTCTCGCAGGGCGTGTCCGCGGCACTCTGCGTGGTGTATATCCTGAAGAAGGTGCGGATTCTCGTGCCGCATAAGAGTCAGTGGCATTTCCACGGACAGGCGACAAAGGCACAGCTCACAGTCGGAGTGCCGATGGCGCTTGAGTCGGCGATCACGGCATCGGGCACGATGATTATGCAGACGGCCGTGAACAGCTTCGGCGCCGTGGCCGTGGAGGCATTCTCAGCCAGCAGCAAGATTCAGAGCCTGCTCACGCAGGGCATGTACTCGATGGGACAGGTCATGGCGAGCTACACGGGACAGAATTACGGCAAGGGCGACGTGGACAGAATCCATAAGGGTGTCAAGGCCGCCGTGCTCTCGATGTGCATCTATTCCCTGGTGGCCGCTGTGCTTGTGATTGCACTCACGCCGACGACGATGCGGCTCTTCTTCGCTAGCCATGAGAACTTCACGGAGCTTCTCAAATGGGCAAAGCCGTACGTATGGTTCTGCGCGGTCTGCTACATCCCGCTGAGCTTTATCTTCATTTTCCGGAGCACGATGCAGGGCTGCGGCTACGGACTTCTGCCGATGTGCAGCGGAATCACGGAGCTTCTGTGCCGCACGACGACGGCCGGTCTGTCCATGCATTTTCACAATTATCTGCTGGCGGCCTTCTGCGATCCGTCCGCCTGGATCGGCGCGGGCATCTTTACACTGATCGCCTACAGCTATATTATCCGGCAGGTGGCAAAGCAGTTCGGGAAGCCGCTCAGGAAATGAGGGACTCATCCCTGATGTTACTGTTCACACGCCATCCAAAGTCGCATGCGGTCGCGAATATCAGGGCGGTATCGGGCAGACTCCGTCCTCCTCAGCTTCCCTTCGCCGCTGACGCAGCGGCTCAGGGTGATCTTCGGACTCCTCCGTATAACGCCCTCACCGCTCCTGATATCGCTGACCGTTCACCGAGGTCTGGTGGCGTGTGAACTGTAACTCCCTGATTGCCGTGCGCGGAATGAGCGGTTAAGGGTTATTGCCGTAATTTTCATTTTGCGATACACTGAAGCTGAAATATACATCAAGAGGGGGCGGCGCATATGGAACATCATCCGTTTTTGTCCTTTGGCAATGGGCTTGAAATCACCTATTCCGACATAAAGAAAAAACGCAGTGGCTCTGAGTATGTGACGATATACTTCGAGCAGCCGGATGAAACTGGCAAGAATTTTAAATCGGCCCAGTGCAATTACCCATGCGGAGGGTTCACTGATGTAGTAGGGTATACCCCGGAGGAATTAGATCATTTGTGGAAACATGTAGCGAAGGCGGGAAGCCTTGCATTAGCATCTGACATTTAACGAGTCTTCGGACTCCATTTCATTCGATACCTGTGTCCGGGAATATAGGCATGTGTGTCATAGTACTCATCTTCGATCACAAATCCAGCTGCGCGATAACAGGCTATGGCACGCTGATTCCACGTGAGTACGGTAAGGCACAGAGGCTTCTTCATAGAGTATTTGTTTATATATGTCCTGACCGCAAGCTCTATCAGGATGTGCCCGAGATGCTTTCCGCATAGATCAGGCTTCATGCCGAGTCCGAGAGAAATAAAGCTTCCCTTATCGCGGAGAATAAAATAGGCGAAGAGCTTCTTGTGACAGGAAATGACGAAATGAGAATAAAGCCGCCTGACAGGGTCGGTAATATCCCAACCCTGTCGGCGGCACTCGTCCCAATCTGGATAGTTGTAGATGGCCAGTCTGCCACTGTATTTCCAACGACAGATTTCTCTGGCATCTCGTTCATTCATTTAACTGATTGTATATTCGGCTATATCATCAGACATCAGATGTTTACCCGTCCTTCAGCACCCGCTGCCGTCCAGACGGCAGGCAGAGCCTTTCTGCTCCTTCGGTCTTGACTTCAGGCCGACGGCCTCCGGCTGTAACGTCACCGAGCCGTCTTCCTTCACGAAGCAGGGAATCCCGGCGTAGCCGTTTGCCTTCGCGTCGTCGAAGACCGGGCTTGTGTCGCGGATCCTCAAAAAGGCCTTCAGGTTCTTTACGTGACCGCCAATATCGATGAACTGAAACTGATCATTGCCGCTGATCTGGGACTCCACGTAGGAGCAGTCCGGGCAGGACGGCATACCATAAATCGTAATCATAGTCGATGCTCCTTTCATCAAATTTCTATACGCAAATTAATTTCCACAAGAGCCTGTCTGTATGGTAGCACACAACAACACGGGCAGCAAGATCAACAAGCCTCAGGCGACCTCCAGCACATAGTGGTCCTTATCTGCCGTGGAAAGCTTCAGTGCGCATGCGGACAGCATGCCGTCCATGACGCTCTTGCGCAGGCGGTAATACGGATTAACGTTTCCGCCCTGAGATGTCCAGTAATCAGCGTGCAGTTCCTGCGTCTGCTCCCAGGAGAGAGAGGTGTTGCTGCTCTCAGTGACGGAGTTCACATGGTCGCAGGGCATACCGTTTACAAAGAAATTCTCGAATGCCTTATATGCCTCTTCGGGAGTTGCCTCCGCGGCCAGCGCATGCTCTCTGCCGAAGGCGAAGGCTGTCTCACAGAGTGCGTCAAGTCTTGCGTCATCCTGTCCGGCAGCGGCAAGGACGAGATCAGCATAGCGCTGCTCTGCGTCTGAGATCCGGGACTGCAGCCAGCCATGGATGTTTTCCTCGTCAATGACTGTCTCGAGTGCCGGAAGGTCGCGGACATAGTCATCAGCATTTGAAATCCAGCCTTCTCCGACAGCTTTCTCAGCCAGCAGCCGGGTCAGCTCCTCCTGATGTCCGATTTTATTGTAAAGCCAGTAATGAATAGGACCTAAAAACATGCTCATAGTAATTACTCCTTATTTTTCGAAATGTATTGAATTCCCTTGCATCTGACCCGAGTTTACCGGAAAGATTGGTCACTGGGTGTTGCGCAGACAACACTTGCGCTTCCTGAATCGTGCATTTTTCATTTCAAGCCCTTTTTTATGACATATGGAAAACTGCAATGAGGAAAATTCTGTTCATGCTGAAACGTCGCAGGATTGACAATCTGCCTGCCGGCAACGATCTCCTTAGCACGATTTTTTCGCGCAGACACTGAAAAGTATTTGATTAAATACCTGGTATTGGAAAAGAACGGTATTGCGAAGAAGACGGTTTCTGATATAGTGAAAGCATAGAACTGATCGAAATTCCACATGAAAGGGAGGACAGACAATGTCAGTGATTGAAGCGTTAGCAAAGAGAAGAACCATTTATCAGTTAAACAAGGAGCTTCCGGTCTCCACGGACAAGGTCATCGAGACCGTTAAGGAAGTGACGGAGCTTGTGCCGGATGCGTTCAATATGAAGAGCGCGCGGGCCGTTGTCGTGACAGGCGCAAAGCAGGATGAGCTCTGGGACAAGATTTATGATGCATTCGGCGGAAAGGTCGCGCGGGAGAAGATCGACGGATTCAAGGCCGCTGCCGGCACGATTCTTTATTTCTACGAGGAGAGTGTTGTGAAGGCGCTTCAGGAGCAGTTCCCGCTCTACGCGGCGAACTTCCCGGTATGGGCGAATCAGGCAAACGGCATGCTCCAGATCAATATCTGGACAGCCCTCCGCGAGCTCGGTGTCGGCGCGAACCTGCAGCATTACAATCCGGTGATTGATGATGCGGTCAAGGCTATGTTCGATCTGCCGGAGAGCTGGAAGCTTATCGGCCAGATGCCATTCGGCGGCATTGTCGCAGAGCCGGACGCAAAGGAGAAGGAGGACATCTCGAAGAGAGTGCTTGTCTTCGACTGATGCATTTCCGAAATTTAAGATGCATGAGAGGAACCGCGTGGGGAGAACTTCGCGGTTCTTTTTTCGTGCACTTATAGCTTGACAATTCGTCGATAAAATGATATCAATATGATATCAGATAAATATCTGATCCCGCGCGGATTGGCGATCGGAACCGCGGCGGAGCTCATCTCATTTTCAGATGTCCCGGGAAGGGGACGGAAAGGTGACACTATGAGTGGAAAGATAGGGTCGGAACAGGAACCGATGAAGGAAAAGGTGCTCACGGGAAAGAAGCACGGCATGCTGGCTATGATTCTGACCATTGCAGTGATGGTTCTTTCAATCCTCATGATCGTGGAGAGCACGAATATCGGAACAGCGGATGAGCCGTTTGTGCCGCTCATCCTCGGAGGCTTTATTCTTCTCGGCGTGAGCTGGATTCCGCTGGCGGGGCTCAAGGTTCTGAAGCCGCAGGAGGCATTGGTTCTCACGCTGTTCGGCGAATATATTGGCACATTAAAAGGCGCAGGCTTTTATTTCGTGAATCCGTTCTGTACGTCGGTCAACCCGGCGGCGAAGACGAGACTCGGTCAGAGCGGCGATGTCGACGATTCGGACCGGAAAGGACGCATCACGATCATGCAGGGCAGCACGTCGGAGGCGCAGCAGACGAATAAGAAGATCTCGCTAAAGGCAATGACGCTCAGCAACGCGAAGCAGAAGGTCAACGACGTGCTCGGAAATCCGGTTGAAATCAGTGTCGCCGTGATCTGGAGGGTGACGGATACGGCGAAGGCCGTGTTCAACGTCGATAATTATAAGGAATATCTGTCGCTGCAGTGCGATTCCGCTGTCCGCGACATCGTGAAGATCTATCCGTACGACGTCGCGCCGGGTATTGATACGACCGGGGATGGAAAGGCCGATGACGGCTCGCTCCGCGGCTCGACGACGGTCGTCGCTGAGCGGATCCGCGCCATGATCCAGGAAAAGGTGAAGGACGCCGGCCTTGAGATCATTGAGGCGAGAATTACGTATCTGGCGTATGCGCCGGAGATTGCGGCTGTCATGCTCCAGAGACAGCAGGCATCAGCGGTGATCGACGCGCGGAAGATGATCGTCGACGGTGCGGTCGGCATGGTTGAAATGGCGCTCGACCGTCTGAAAGAAAACGGGACTGTCGAGCTCGACGAGGAGCGCAAGGCCGCGATGGTCTCGAACCTGCTCGTCGTTCTGTGCGGAAACCACGACGCGCAGCCGGTCGTGAATTCAGGAAGCCTGTACTAACTCAGGCAATAGTTGTATTTGAAAAAAGAGGAAACTACATGGCGAAAAAGCAGGTGCCGCTTCGGCTCAGTGAAAAACTGTATGATGAGATTGCTGCGTGGGCGGAGGATGATTTCCGATCCGTGAACGGGCAGATCGAATACCTGCTCACAGAGTGCGTCCGCCAGCGAAAGAAGAACGGAAAATATGTGTCCGAGCATCTGGACGAGCCTCTGGAACTCGACATCAAGTGAAGGAGAGAACAATGAAGACTGATCATGAGCTGACGGAGGGAAGGATTTATCCGGCGCTGATCCGGTTTGCATTTCCTGTACTGGGAGCACTGTTTCTGCAGTCGCTCTACGGCGCGGTTGACCTTCTCGTTGTCGGGCAGTTTTCGACTTCATCGGATGTTGCGGCGGTCTCAAACGGCGCGCAGATCATGACGACACTGACAAATGCCATGGCAAGTCTTGCGATGGGGACGACGATTCTTCTCGGTCAAAGCATCGGCCAGAGAGACAGAGAAGGGGCAGGACGGATTATCGGCGCGTCCATCATGTTCTTTACGATTCTCGGCGCGGCGGCGAGCGTGCTCCTCGCGGTGTTTGCGCCGGCGCTTGCCCTGATCATGAAGGTACCGGATGAGGCGATGGCAGCGGCGACGGCATATCTGCGCATCTGCGGAGGCGGGATGCTGATCATCACCTGGTACAACCTGATCGGCAGTATATTCCGCGCGGTCGGCGATTCGGTTACGCCGCTTATTGCCGTGAGCTTTGCGTGCGTCGGAAATATTGTGGGTGACCTGCTGCTGGTCGGCGCCTTTCATATGGGCGCAGCCGGCGCTGCGATCGCGACGGTTGCCTCCCAGGCAATTTCAGTCGCGCTGTCGCTGGTTCTTATCTCGAAAAAAGAGCTGCCGTTTGATTTTGCGAAAAATGAAGTCCGCTGGGACGGGAAGCTGACCGGCCATTTGCTCCGGCTCGGCACGCCGATCGCAGTGCAGGACTTCCTCGTCAGCGTGTCATTTCTCGTGATTCTTGCGATTGTCAATACGCTCGGTGTCACGGCGTCCGCCGGCGTCGGCGTGGCGGAGAAGGTCTGTGCATTCGTCATGCTGGTGCCGAGCGCGTTCATGCAGTCGATGGCTGCATTTGTCTCACAGAACTTCGGAGCGGGGCGGATGGACCGCGCAAGGCGGGGGCTTGTCTATGCGATTGCGACGTCATTTGCGATTGGTGTCGTGATGAGCTTTGTCAGCTTCTTCCACGGCGGCGTGCTGACGGCTCTCTTTAGCCGGGACCCGGCCGTTGTGCAGGCCGGGTGGGACTACCTGAAGGCCTATGCGGTTGACTGTCTGCTGACGCCGGTCTTATTCTGCTTCATAGGATACTTCAACGGCATCGGGAAAACGCGCTTCGTCATGGTGCAGGGAATTGTCGGTGCGTTCCTTGTCCGGATTCCGGTCTCATACATGATGAGCAGGCAGGTTCCGGTGTCGTTGTTCCATATCGGACTTGCGACACCGGCCTCATCCACGGTACAGATCATTCTGTGCGTTACATATTTTGTGTGGCTCAGGAAGAAAGGCGCGATGCGCAGACAGAGCTGAGGAATATCTCGTATCCGGCAGTTTCTTCTGCGCAGCTGCACCGATCTTTGAGCACTGTCGAATTTTGCGCTATCTCGTTTATTTGAGCCCGATCAGCGTCCCCGAGAAGATACCGTAGTAATTCCCAAGCACGTACCCGAGTGTGCCGACCAGAATTGACGGCACGATCAGCTCTCCCCAGCCGCGGGCAACGGCCATCGCGGCGGCTGTCGTCGGCCCGCCGATGTTGTGTTGGCATTAGAGGCGATCGCAATTTCCTCATTGTTGAAATGAAGAAGCCTGCCGCTGATGAAGCTGAAGAGCATATTCATTGTGACGATCATCAGGCAGAAAATGAGAAGCAGCGGCGCTTTCTTTACGATCAGGCTGATCGATGCGGGGACGCCGATGACCGCGAAGAAAATGTGAATCAGGTATGTGCCGATTTCCTGTGCGCCGTCCAGCTTTCCGACCTTCCTCGGGAAGAGTGTGGCGAGCAGCATCGTGATCGTCGTGATGAGGAGGTACTCATTTCCAAGAAGGCCGTTCAGCAGCGTGAGAAGAAAGCCCGACTTGGGGATGACAGCAGACAGATAGTCGGCTGCTGTCGATGAGACCGCAACGATGAAGACAGACAGCGCGAAAATTGCGGCGACGCTTTGTAGGGAGACCTTCTTCGGGCGCCAGTAGGAGGCGGACTGCGAATCGGCCTCTTCCTGTCCGGTCTTTCCGGAAACAGAAGTATGTTCATAACCGGCTGCCTGTGATAAAGGACTTTTGTTTAATCCCGCCCTCTTGTCCTTGCGCCTGCTCAGGCTCAGATAGAAAGTCCCCTCCGGCACGGCCATCAGAATAAAGAGGTAGACGACCATCACGAGATCATCCGCGACGACGGCTGCGGAGACGAGCTCCGAGCTTGCATGGTAGTTGTCCGCCATGGCCACGAGATTGATTGTGCCTCCGGTGTAGGTGCCGATCATCATTGGAACCGCCTTGGCAAGTCCCGGAATCACGGAGCGCAGAAGCTGGTAGGCCAGAAGTCCGCCCACAATCGTTCCGAGGCCGCCGATCAGAAAGACGATCATGAATCGGCCGGAGCGCTTTCCGATTTTCCGTATATCTGCCTCAAAGAGCAGCATCGGGATCGAGAGCGGAACGATGTAATCCCAGATAAAGTCGTAGGTCTTTGCCTCTGTCGGGATGATGTGCAGGTTTATCAGCAGCATGGATCCGAGCAGTGCCAGCACGCAGCCGGTCATTTTCGCTGCCCAGCGGTAATGCTGCTCGAGATAGATTGCGGCAGCGGCCACACAGGCCAGCACAGCAAACAGTGCCCAGCTGTTGTCTGCAGAGATCAGTGTGCCATTCATCCGATTTCACCCTCCCGGATCATTTGTGCCAGTTCTTTGGCGTAGTAGGTGAGGTAGAGGTCCGCGCCGGCCCGGTATGCGCCCACGCACATTTCTCCGATAATGCGGCGCTCATCGATCCAGCCGTTTCTTGCGGCGGCCTTCGCCATCGCGTACTCGCCGCTCACCGAGTAGACAGCGACCGGCACGTCGGAAAGGGCTTTTACGTCAGATACAATATCAAGAAATGACATGGCCGGCTTGACCATCAGGATGTCTGCGCCCTCGGCCAGATCGAGCTTTGCCTCTTTCCTTGCCTCGCGGCGGTTGTGGACGTCCATCTGATAGCCGCGGCGGTCACCGAATTTCGGCGCGGATCCGGCTGCCTCGCGGAACGGGCCGTAGAATGAGGAGGCGTACTTGACGGCGTAGGACATGATCGGCGTCTCGATATGGCCCGCCTCATCGAGAGCGGCGCGGATTGCGGCGACGCGGCCATCCATCATGTCGGACGGCGCGACCATATCGGCGCCGGCCTCGACCTGTGAGACCGCGATTTTTGCAAGCGACTTGAGCGTCTTGTCGTTATCGACGGTGTGGTCATTTAAGATGCCGCAGTGGCCGTGATTGGTATACTCGCACATGCAGACATCGCCGATGAGATAGAGGTCCGGGAATTCCTTCCGGGCCAGACGAAAGGCCTCCTGCACGATGCCGTGCTCGTCCCACGCGCCGCTGCCGACTGCGTCCTTGTGCGCTGGAATGCCGAAGAACATGACGGCGCTGACACCGGCCTTGACGACGGACTCAAGCTCCGCTGCCAGATGATTGAGGCTCACGCGGTACTGACCGGGAAGAGACGGGATTTCCTCGCGGATATCGGTGCCTTCGATCACGAACATCGGGTAGATCAGCGTCGATGCGTCGATGCGCGTCTCGCGGACCATTTTGCGGAGTACAGGGGTTGTGCGGAGCCTTCTCGGGCGGATTGTCAGATTCATGTCGAAACTCCTTTCATGCTGAAATACTGGTAAGTATTCAGCACCCCCGGACTCGGAACGCTTCGCGTTCCTCGCTGATGGGTGCTGAATAAATACAAAAAGAGACCAGTCCACCCTCCCGGATGGAATTGGTCTCTTTTTCATTTGTTCGGAAGTATAGCACAGGACCGGAGGTCATGCAAGTGATAAGTTTGCTCTGCCGGAGGCGTAAACTTTGCGGACATAACCAGCGGGTGCTATTATATTGATACAGCCTGCCTTGGAAGGCAGCACGATCGGAGGATAAGGCGATGAGAAGAATTCTGATTGTCATTGATATGCAGAACGATTTTATAGACGGTACGCTCGGCACGAAGGAGGCGCAGGCGATTGTGCCGGCGGTTGTGCGGAAAATCAAGAGCTACCGGGCGGCGGATGTCTACGCGACAAGAGATACGCATCCGGAAAATTACCTTGAGACGCAGGAGGGAAAATATCTTCCTGTGAAGCACTGCATTCGCGGAACGGAAGGCTGGCAGCTCTGTGCATCGGTTGCGCCGCTCATTTCACTGGACCATATCTTCGATAAGCCGACCTTCGGCTCCGTGCAACTCGCGGAGGCCGTGAAGGTGATGGCGGAGAAGGAGCCGCTCGAGATCGAGCTTGTCGGGCTCTGCACGGATATCTGCGTGGTGTCAAATGCACTGATTCTCAAGGCCATGCTGCCGGAGACGAAGATTTCCGTCGACCCGGCCTGCTGCGCCGGTGTGACGCCGGAGAAGCATGAGGCGGCGCTTGAGACCATGCGCTCCTGCCAGATCCAGGGGATATAAGCTATGTGCTGCCGCTATTATATTGATGAGGGTACGCCGGAGCTGCAGGAGATTGTCAGCCGGATGAACCGCTCACCACTTGTGTCCCGGTGGCAAGAGAACGTATCTGTTGTGACGCACGGTGAGGTCCGTCCGACCAATGTTGTACCGGTCATCGCGCCGAGCCGCAGAGGCGACAGGGCAGTCTTCCCGATGCAGTGGGGATATACGGGGCGGTCTCTCCTCATTAATGCCCGGGCGGAGACGGCTGCAGATAAGCCGACTTTCCGGGAGGACTGGCAGCGGCACCGCTGTATTGTGCCGGCTTCCTGGTATTTTGAGTGGGAGCATCTCATTGGCGCAGACGGAAAGAAGCAGACAGGACGGAAATTTGTAATCAGGCCGGAGAATGCCCGGATTACGTGGCTTGGCGGCCTGTACCGCATCGAGAACGGCCTCCCGCATTTTGTGATCCTGACGCGTGAGCCGGGAGATAATATCCGCTTCATTCACGACCGTATGCCGCTCATTCTGCCAGAGGATCAGACAGACGAGTGGATACGGCCGGATGCAGATCCGGAGAGGCTGCTTTCATTTGCTGAGACGAACATGACGTATACCTGTCAGAAATCGACGAGGTAGATCCCGATGCTGATCTCCGTGAAGCTTTCTGTTGTTGTCTACAGCAGTTCCTGCATAAATCGCTCGCACTCCTCGGAGAACAGCTTCCCTGCAGCTTAGGATGATGACCATCTGCCTGAGGACTGCCCTCAGGCGTAGTGATATACGCCCCGGTATCTGATGAGACACGTCAGCGTCACGATGAAGGCCAAACCTTCGGCAACCACGATGGAGAGCCATATGCCGTTTAAGCCCAGCAGGACCGGGAGGACAAGAAGACTCGCTACCTGGAAGACCAGTGTCCGGAGGAACGAGATGAGGGCCGAAATTGCCCCGTTGTTCATTGCCGTGAAAAATGCAGATCCAAAGATGTTGAAGCCCATGATCAGATACGACAATGAGTAGAGGCGGATTGCCTTCGTTGTCATGGCCAGAAGCTCCGGACTTTTTCTGGCGAAGATAGAAGCAAGCGGCCCGGCAGCGGAAATCGCGACGGCAGCCATGAGGATGGCGGCGGCAGCGATCATTTTAATGCTGCGCGAGAAGACGTTCCGGAGTTCCTGATCGTTCTTTGCGCCGAGATCGAAGCCTGCAATCGGGGACATGCCGATGGAATAGCCGAAGAACACGCCTGAGAAAATGAGGTTTGTGTACATGATGATGCCATAGGCGGAGACGCCGTTCTCTCCGGCGAGCCTGATGAGCTGCCAGTTGTAGAGCATATTGACGATGGACATCGAGACGTTGGAGAGAAACTCGGAGGATCCGTTGGTCATGACCTTAATAAGAGCTTTTCCGTAGAAATGTGTCTTTGTGAGTCTGAGCCGCGAGCGGTTCGGCGTGAAAAAGAAGATCATCGGAATCAGAGCGCCAATATACTCGCCGATAATCGAGGCGGCAGCGGCACTGCCGATGCCCCAGTGGAAGACACCCATAAACAGCGCATCGAGAATCATATTCGTCACACCGGCCAGAACTGTTACGACAAGGCCCATCCGCGGTCGTTCCGCCGTGATGAGAAACGTCTGGAAGCAGTTCTGCAGCATATAAGCGGGAAGGCCCAGCATGCTGACCCGGGCGTATGTTACGCAGTAGGGAAGCATCGTGTCCGAAGCGCCGAGCAGAACAGCAACCTTCGGAACCGTGATAAAGCCAACCACCGCGCAGATTGTGGCCAGGACAATGCAGGTATAGATGACGAGCGAGAAAATTTCATTTGCCCGCTCCGGATCTCCCTTGCCGAGCGTCAGGGCTGTCAGCGCACTGCCGCCGGATCCGAGCATGAAGCCGATCGCAGCAAACAGCATGATAAACGGCATGATGAGGTTCAGCGAGGCAAAGGGTGTGGTTCCGACATAGTTGGACACAAAAAATCCATCCACAACGCCGTAGATGGATGTGAAGATCATCATCAGAATGGATGGCAGTGTGAAGCGGATCAGTCGCCGGTATGTGAAGTGATCGGACAATTGGATTCGGTTCATCATAAATATTACTCCTTTTCTGGGATTGTCAGTTTGTTAATTTCCTTTCGCATACTGTCCAGATACCGCTCATTGAGCGTGAGGAACTGCTGCTGCTCCTCCGGCGTCCAGTCGGAGAGTATGCTGTTTTCGACATGGACGATAAGGCTGATCTTTTCCTCAAGCGCCTTCTGACCTTCACCGGTCAGCTTGAGCGGCTCATTCCGGAGTCCCTTTGGCTGCTTGAGAAGATTCTTCTGTACGAGCTGCCGGACTGCCGAGCTTACTGTCTGCTTGCTCATGCCTGTCCGCGCCGCAATCTCTTTCTGCGTGACAGAGCCTCCGTCATACATGGCATAGAGAATGATTGCCTCGCCATCGGAAAATCCGAGCTTCTGACTGAGATTGTGGTAGGCCATATTGGTTGCATCATTAATGGCGTTAAAGCGCCGCATAAAAGGGATCTGCTTTTCCATATACCGTTCCTTTCTGCGTGACAGGCTGAGCGTCTGCCTGATGAAAGCTGGCAGCTGCATCTTCAAAAATAAAAGTCCGAAATCGGACTTAAACTATCATAGTCTGATTTCGGACTTATGTCAAGGGCTGGAATGACAGAACTTATTCGCCCAGCATATCCTGCAGCCCGTCCGGGCTCAGGATCTCGATTTGCTTCGAGGAGTAGCGGATATAGCCGTTTTCCTCCATTTTCTTCAGCTCCCGGTGAAGCGAGGGCCGGGAGACGTTCATTTGCAGGGCCCACTTCGTGACGGAACCGGGAATGGCTACGCATGTCTTCCCCGTCTTTCTGTACCGGAGAAGCAGCCAGAATGCGGCCTTCTGGCCGATGCCGTTGTAGGAGAAGAGCTCGATCTTCTGCTGCAGCATGACGGTTGTAGTCGAGATCTCTGTGATGAAATTCTGAAGGATCCGGACATCCTTCTGCAGAAGCACCAGCAGGTCGTCCCGCCGGAGCATCATGATTGTGGATGGCTCAACTGCTGTGACATCGCACGGATACTGATGCATACGGGAGAAGACGGCTGCCGGTCCGATTACATTTCCGGGACCACGCGATGAGACATTCACAAGACTCCCGTTCGGAAATGTCTTCTGTCCCTGCACCTGTCCCTCGAGGATGATGCCGACCTGACGCGCGTCATCCATCTGCATGAAAATGAGCTCCCCTTTCTCATAGCACTGGATATGATGAGGCGTTTCCTGCAGCACAGTCCGCAGCTCGGCTGATGTAAGACCTCGGAAGAGAGGACTTTCTGATAAAGAAAAGTAATCCATTAAACTTGTCCTCCTGTCAAAATCGTAGCGGCTCAGCACCCTTGGCTCGGAACACTGTGGACGGACAGAGCGGCTTTGCCGCTTATCCGCCCCACAGCAAACTTTTGAATCGTCCGGCGAGCAAGCTCTCCGTCCGGATTTCATCAGTTTGCTGTGGGGTGCTGAGTATAAACATATTATACACAAAAATTTTTTAAAATATGTATCTGAGGATACAGAAATCGTGCCTCAATTTGTGTATGATAATGGCGTACCGAGAGAGGAGCAGAAAGCTCCCACGGAGGTACAGAAAGGCGATATGTTATGGATGAGAAGGTCGGAGAGGTATTCTCCATTGCAAAGGACAACAGGCCGGTCATGGGCTGCACGATCTCGAAGACAGTCCAGAACGGTCGCAGCGCGGTCACGTACTTCTCTCTTGCTGCTGATACCGATATCAGCGCGGAGATTCACCCCTATCACAAGCTGATCCTTGTGGCGGAGGGAGATCTCGAAGTATACGGGACTGACGGATTTTCAAAGAAACTGGGTGCCGGAGACGGGATCCTGACATATGCGGACAGAGCAGTCGGCATGCGGACACAATCAGGTACGGTCTATACGGAAATTTCAATTCAGAAGGAGGATGTTATGAACAACGCGGTAAAGGCTGGAGAGGTATTTCATTTAGCGGATCTGGTTCCGTATCAGGACGGAAAGATCGTCAATATGGATGTTGCGCACAACGACAAAATGAAATTCGTCGTCATGGCGTTTGACAAGGGAACAGGGCTTTCCGAGCACGCGGCTCCGGGCGAGGCGCTCATCTTCGCACTCGACGGCGAGGGCGTGATCGGCTACGAAGGCAAGGAGCATCCGATCAAGGCGGGTGAGAACTTCCACTTCGCAAAGGGCGGTCTTCATTTTGTGAAGGCGACTGAGAAATTCAAGATGGCACTGCTTCTGACACTGGAATAAGCTACGGAGGAAAATCATATGAATAATTTGCAGATCGAAAAGGTATATGGCAGAGAGATCATTGATTCGAGAGGAAATCCGACGGTCGAGGCGGAGGCGACACTCGCGGACGGAACGGTTGGCCGGGGCGCGTCCCCATCCGGCGCATCGACAGGTGAGTTCGAGGCGCTGGAGCTTCGTGACGGCGACAAGAGCCGGTTCGGAGGCAAGGGAGTTTCGAAGGCTGTCGCGAATATCAATGAAAAGATCGCGCCCGCGCTCCGCGGCGCCGATGCAAGTGACATCTATGCGGTTGACAAGATCATGATCGATCTTGACGGCACGAAGGACAAGTCCAATCTCGGGGCAAATGCGATTCTTGCCGTATCGCTTGCGGCAAGTCATGCGGCAGCAAAGTCCCTCGGCGTTCCGCTTTACCGCTTCTTCGGCGGCGTAAATGCCAATACGCTGCCGGTCCCGATGATGAACATCTTGAACGGCGGCGTCCACGCTGCAAACTCTGTCGATATTCAGGAATTCATGATCATGCCGGTCGGCGCGAAGAGCTTCCGTGAGGGCCTCCGCTGGTCGACAGAGGTCTTCCACGCACTGCAGAAGCTGCTGAAGGACGAGGGCAAGACAACGGCGGTCGGCGACGAGGGCGGCTTTGCTCCGGATCTGAAGAGCGATGAGGACACGATTGAGCACATCCTGCAGGCTGTCCGGAACGCGGGATATGAGCCGGGGAAGGACTTCGTGCTGGCGATGGATGCGGCCTCATCGGAGTGGAAGAGTGAAAAGGGCAAGGGCTTCTACCATCAGCCGAAGTCCGGTAAGGATTTCACAAGCGATGAGCTGATCGCGCACTGGAAGAGCCTGATTGAAAAGTACCCGATTTACTCCATCGAGGATGGTCTCGACGAGGAGGATTGGGAAGGCTGGCAGAAGATGACGGCTGAGCTCGGACACAAGGTCCAGCTTGTTGGTGATGATCTCTTCGTGACAAATACAGAGCGCCTTGCAAAGGGCATACGCCTTGGCGCAGGCAATGCGATCCTCATTAAGCTCAACCAGATCGGCTCTGTCAGTGAGACACTGAATGCGATTAAGATGGCGCAGAACGCCGGAATGAGAGCGATTGTGTCCCACCGCTCCGGCGAGACAGAGGACACGACGATTGCGGATCTCGCGGTCGCTCTGAACGCCGGCGAGATCAAGACGGGTGCGCCGTCAAGGTCCGAGCGTGTCGCGAAATATAACCAGCTTCTCCGCATTGAGGAGGACCTGGGTGACGCGGCAGTCTACCCGGGCAAGGGCGCATTTAATTTCAACAAGAGATGACCTTAAAAAGAGTCATACAAGAAAGGAGAACTATTATGAAGTACAAGGTAAATGATGAGTGCATCGGCTGTGGTATGTGCGAGGCAACGTGCCCGGAGGTTTTCTCCCTGACAGATGAGGGAGTCGCGAAGGCGATTGAGGATGAGGTTCCGGCTGATGCAGAGGCATCTGCAGCAGAGGCAAAGGACAGCTGCCCGGTCGGCGCGATCGAGGAGGCATAAGAGGGAGCCGGGTTTATCCCGGCTCCTTTTTACTAACAGCTGTACCGGTCCACGAGATTTGTTCCGATCTCGATCTTGACCGGCGGAATTGACGGGTCCTTCATGCGCTGCAGGAGCCGCAGGACTGCCTGACGGCCGAGATGCTCCTTCGGGACATTAATGGTTGTGAGATCGAGAATCTGCGAGATCGGGATGTTGTCGAAGCCGACAACCGCGATGTCCTCCGGAATGCGGAGGCCCTCTTCACGGAAGGCCTTGATAGCGCCGGCTGCGATCAGGTCATTGTCCGCGAAATAGCAGCGCGCGAGGGGTTCATTTCCGGCAAGGAGCTCCTTCATGTCCGCGTAGGCGCCGCTCATCGACGGCGTGAGCTCATGGACGATCGACTGCGAGGCCGACATGCCGTGAAGACGCACGGCCTTGTAGAAGCCGTCCTGGCGCTCATTAAAGTTGTTGATCGCGTAGCTTGACTTGAGATACCCCGGCTGCGCGTGGCATTTGTCAATCAGATGGCGGGTCGCAAGGTACGCGCCCTGCGTGTTATTGATGATGACGGTGTCGCAGGCAAATGTCTCAAAATAGCTGTCGAGCAGAACAAGCGGGACCGGCAGCGCGAGAAACGGGACGAGATCGTCAGTCACCATCTCGGTCCCGAGCAGGAGGATCCCCGCGCAGTCGGAGTACTGAATCTCATCGAGGTCCTTCTGCGTGAATTCCGATTCATAGAGATACTGGATCTTCAGGCGATATCCCGCCTCCGCACAGGCAGCGGATATCCCCTCGGAGACCTTGGCAAAGAACGGCGTGTCATCGACGATGGCGCCGTTCTTTTTATAGACAATAAAGTGAATACACCCATCCTTCACATGCTTTGTCTTAATTTTACTGAATTCATAGCCGTACTTTTCAGCGGCGACCTTCACGGCTTTTCTCGTCTTTGTGCTGACCCCCGGTTTATCGTTCAGCGCCATCGAGACGGCGGCCGGGCTTAGGCCCATCTTCTTTGCAAGTTCCTTTGCGGTAATTCCCATTTGTGTCACACTTCCCCATATATTCCGCGGCATTCGGGCTATATCGGCCACGCCGTGCAGCTCCTGCATCCGGCTGCGGAAACAATTGTCCGATTCAGACTGTTTCAGGAAAGACAGTAAATTTCCATGTCTACATTATCAGCTCGGGCAGTGAATCATGCAAGTATTAAGTCTGTAATTTAGCAATAATCACTGAACAATAAGAATAAATTCAGCTCCGTTCATCCTATAATTCATTACAACAGATGATGACAGGCGGAAACCAAACGGAATCCGCGCCGTGCATTTACGAATGAAGGAGAACACATATGGCGATCAAATTAGGGTACGCACCGACGCGGCGCAGCGTTTTCAGCGCGCCGGCCGCGGTGAAATACAGAAAACTGACGGCGGACAAGCTTCGCGAGATGGGGGTCGATTTTGTCGACATTGATGACATCAACGACGAGGGACTTCTCTATGACGAGAACGACCGGTTGAAGATCGTGGAGAAATTCAGACGCGAGAAGGTGGACGGCCTGCTGCTTGCCCACTGCAACTTCGGCACGGAGTACGAGTGCGCGCGGCTTGCGAAGGACCTGAATGTCCCGGTTCTTCTGTGGGGCCCGCTCGATGAGCGGCCGGATGAGAACGGACGGAGACTCCGCGATACTCAGTGTGGTCTCTTTGCGACAGGCAAGGTCCTGCGCCGGTTCCGCGTGCCATTTACGTATCTCACGAACTGCCGCCTCTCTGATCCGGTCTTCGAGCGCGGCGTGAGGGACTTCCTTGCGGTGTGTAACGTCGTGAAGACGTTCCGGAATATCCGGATCCTGCAGATGGGACCGAGACCGTACGATTTCTGGTCCACGATGTGCAATGAGGGCGAGCTTCTTGAGAAGTTCAACATCCAGCTCGCGCCGATCCCGCTTCCGGAGCTGACGGCAGCTGTGAAGCGCGCGATTGCGGAGGATCCGCGCGTCGGCGAGACGATGGACTACTGCCGGAAGAACATGACAATTAATGTCACAGACGAGCAGCTTACCAATGTCGCCGGACTTGCGGTCGCGATGGAGGATCTGATCGCTAAGTACCACTGCAATGCCGGTGCGATCCAGTGCTGGAACGCTCTGCAGGATGAGCTCGGCATTATGCCGTGCGCGGCAAACTCGATTCTCAATGAGAAGGGCATCCCGATCGTCTGCGAGACGGATATTCACGGCGCTGTCACAGCTCTCATGGTCGAGGCGGCGGCCAATGACGGAACACGGAGCTTCTTTGCGGACTGGACGATCCGCCATCCGGATATCCCGAACGGCGAGCTTCTGCAGCACTGCGGCCCGTGGCCGATCTCGGTCGCGAAGGAGAAGCCCTGCATCACCTATCCGCTTGCATTTGATTATCCGGGCGCGATCACGGCGGAGGCAAAGCACGGCAATGTCACACTCGCAAGGTTTGACGGCGACAACGGCGAGTACAGCCTGCTTCTCGGCAATGCGAAAGGCGTCGACGGCCCGAAGGGCATGGGTACCTATCTCTGGGTCGAGGTCGACAACATCAAGCGTCTTGAGGCAAAGATCGTTGAGGGACCGTACATTCATCACTGCGTTGGCATCCACAAGAACGTCGTCCCGATTCTCTATGAGGCATGTAAATACATCGGCATCAAGCCGGACCTCTATGATCCGATTGAGGAAGACGTGAAGGCGTATCTGCGGGGCGAATGATTTTCGGGGAAAGGAAAATAAAATGAATTCATTAGCAGTCAAGGCATATGAGCTGAGAGAGCATACAGTTGATATCATCATGGCCGGCGGGGGCGGTCACATCGGCGGCGACATGTCGGTCATGGAGGTTCTCGTGAGCCTCTACTACAAGCAGATGAACGTCGCGCCGGACCGCGTGGACGATCCGGACCGGGACCTCTTCATCATGAGCAAGGGCCACTCCATGGAGGCCTATTACGCGGTCCTCTGCGACAAGGGTTTCCTTGACTATGAGGACGTGAAGAACCGCTTCTCAAAATTCGGATCCCCGTACATCGGTCATCCGAACAACAAGCTTCCGGGCATCGAAATGAACTCCGGCTCCCTGGGACACGGCCTTCCGGTCGCGGTCGGCATGGCGCTTGCGTGCAGGCGCGACGGAAAGAAGAACCGCGTCTATGTGGTGACCGGCGACGGCGAGCTCGCTGAGGGCTCCAACTGGGAGGGCTTCATGTCCGGCGCGATGTTCGGACTCGACAACCTCTGCTGTGTGATCGACCGGAACCGTCTCCAGATCTCGGGCTCGACCGAGGAGGTCATGGCCCTTGAGGATCTGAAGAACAAGGTTTTATCCTTCAACTGGCATGTCATTTCCGTGGAGGACGGCAACGACATCGATCAGCTGAACGCGGCATTTGAGGAAGCAAAGACCGTGAAGGGACGTCCGACCTGTGTGATCGCCAATACCGTGAAGGGCAAGGGCTCACCGGTCATGGAAAACAAGGCGTCGTGGCATCATCATCTCCCGAATGCGGAGGAGTACAACGAGATCATGAAGGATCTCAAGGCACGGAAGGAGGCCCTTGAAAATGAATAAAATCGCCAATCGGAAGGTTATCTGCGACGTTCTCATGGAGCACGCAAAGACAGATAAGGACATCTTCGTCCTCTGCAGCGATTCCCGCGGCTCCGCGTCTCTGACACCGTTATTTGACGCATTTCCGGAGCAGTCCGTTGAGGTCGGCATTGCCGAGCAGGACCTGGTCGGCATCTCGGCAGGACTCGCGAAGTGCGGAAAGAAGCCGTTTGCAGCGTCGCCGGCGAGCTTCATTTCCACGAGAAGCTACGAGCAGTGCAAGGTCGACTGCGCGTACTCCGATACCAATGTCAAGCTGATCGGCATTTCCGGCGGCATCTCCTACGGCGCGCTCGGCATGAGCCATCACTCCGCGCAGGACATCGCCGCGATGAGCGCGATTCCGAACATGCGCGTCTATCTCCCGAGCGACCGCTTCCAGACAAGACACCTGATCGAGAGCCTCCTTCAGGATGAGAAATGCGCGTACATCCGTGTCGGCCGCAATCCGGTCGAGGATGTCTATACGGAGGATAACTGCCCGTTTGAAATGAACCATGCAACGACGGTCCGCGAGGGCAGCGATGTCGCGATTATTGCCTGCGGCGAGATGGTCCGCCCGGCTGTCGATGCGGCGGATCTCCTCGCAAAGGAAGGCATCTCCGCGACAGTCCTCGATATGTACTGCGTCAAGCCGCTCGATGAGGAGGCCGTAATCCGCGCCGCGGAAAAAGCAAAGCTTGTCGTCACGGCAGAGGAGCACAGCCCGTTCGGCGGTCTCGGCTCCATGGTCGCGCAGGTTGTCGGCAGAAGCTGCCCGCGGAAGGTGGTCAATATCGCGCTTCCGGATGCGCCGGTCATCACAGGTACATCGAAGGAGGTCTTTGACTACTACGGCATGACGGGCGAGGGCATCGCAAAGCGCGTAAAGGAAGAGCTTGGATAAAACGATTCACGTTAAGGCGCGCTGGATGGTATTGATGAAGAGCCGAGAATGCTGTGACTGAATTTTGGAAGCAGTAGCGGAAAGAACATCAGTCGTGAGTGAATGAAATAGAACATTGCGTCGGGAGGACGCATAAGGAGAACAGAGACATGAAGTATATACTCGCGGTAGATCAGAGCACACAGGGCACGAAGGGATTGCTCTTTGACGGGGAGGGGCGCCTTGCCGCACGGGCGGACAGGCCCCACCGCCAGATTGTAAATGAGAAGGGCTGGGTCAGCCACGACCCGATGGAGATCCTCCGCAACACGCTCGGCGTGTGCAGGGATGTGCTCGAAAAAGCCGGAGTGAATGCAGGCGACGTGGAGGCGTTTGGCATTTCCAATCAGAGAGAGACGTCGCTCATGTGGGACCGCGAAACCGGCAGGCCGGTCTGCGATGCCATCGTCTGGCAGTGCGCGCGGGCTGCTGAGATCGCTGAGCTCCACGAGAAGGCCGGCGAGGCGGAGAAAATCTGGAAGAAGACAGGTCTTCGCCTGTCGCCGTATTTTCCGGCGGCAAAGCTCCAGTGGATCATGGAGCATGTGCCGGAGGCACGTGCTCTTGCGTCCCGCGGGAAGCTTGCGGCCGGCACAATCGACACCTGGCTTGTGTGGAACCTGACGGAGGGGCATAAGTTCCGGACGGATTATTCGAATGCGGCGAGGACGCAGCTCTTTAACAGCTTCGGCCTTGCGTGGGACAAGGATCTGCTTCGCATGTTCGGCATCCCGGAGTCCGCGATGCCGGAGGTTTCTATGTCCGATTCCGTGTTCGGCATGACGGATCTCGGCGGCCTTCTCCCGAAAAAGGTTCCGGTCTGCGGTGTGCTCGGCGACAGCAATGGCGCGCTCTTCGGGCAGAACTGCCGGCGGCCCGGCGGCATTAAGGCCACCTACGGCACCGGATCCTCAGTCATGATGAATATCGGTGAGAAGCCGGTTCTCTCCGAGTCCGGCCTCGTCACGTCGATTGCGTGGGGCATCGGAGGAAAGGTCAGTTACGTGCTCGAGGGGAATCTAAATTACACGGGCGCCGTCATCACGTGGCTCAAGGATGAGATGCATCTCATTTCCAGTGCGGGGGAGACGGAGGAGCTTGCGGAGCATGCAAACCCGAAGGACAGATCTTATTTTATTCCTGCCTTTACGGGGCTTGGCGCGCCGTACTGGGATTCCGAGGCGACCGGCCTCTTCACCGGCATCACAAGGACGACCGGAAGATGTGAGATGGTGCGGGCGTGCCTTGACAGCATCGCGTATCAGATCACCGATCTGGTAAAAATCATGCGGAAGGAGTCCGGGCAGGCAGTCCGCCGGCTTCATGTTGACGGCGGTCCGACCGCAAACCGGTATCTCATGCAGTTCCAGGCATCGATGGCCGAGACGGACGTCATCGTTCCGGACCTTCAGGAGCTCTCCGGCATGGGAGCCGCGTATCTCGCGGGCATTTCCTGCGGACTTTACGATCCAGAGCACATTTTCGAGCATGTCCGCCACAGCGTGTACCGGCCGGATATGGACGGAGATACTAGAAAGCTTCTCTACAGCGGCTGGAAGAAGGCCGTAGAGCAGGCACTCACACACTAAATGGAACCTCGTGTCCGGGCATTTCAAACCGACCCTCTGTGTTAATCGGAGGGCCGGCTTTTTTTATCTCCGGCCTGCGCCGGAACGGCCTCTGTGCTATACTTTTCTCATACTGCAGACCGGCTTTACACTGATGATGGCGCTCGACGTGGCACTCGGGTGAGATGCCGACGCAGTAAACGACATAGAGGGAGTATCTGCATAAATTTACGCCAGGGGGGAATGTAACATGACAAAAAGTATGACGGAGGGCAGCCCGCTTCGGCTGATCATGAATTTCGCGCTGCCGCTTCTGCTCGGCAATCTGTTCCAGCAGACCTATAACATGGTCGACGCGGCGATTGTCGGGCAGACGCTCGGCGCGGACGCGCTCGCCGGCGTCGGCGCCTCAAGCTCCGTTCAGTTTCTGGTTCTCGGCTTCTGCATCGGGATCGCCTGCGGCTTCGCGGTTCCGGTCGCGCAGTCGTTCGGGGCGAACGATCTGCCGCTCATGCGGCGCTACATCTGGCACAGCGTGGTGCTGACGGTTTTCTTTGCGGCAGCTCTGACGGCTGTCTGTGTTCTGCTCTGCCCGGCGATCCTGCATGTCCTGCAGACACCGGATTCCATCTATCCGATGGCCTACCAGTACCTTCTGGTTATCTTTATCGGTATTCCGTGCACGCTGCTCTACAACCTCTGCTCCTCCGTGCTCAGAGCTGTCGGGGACAGCCGGACACCGTTCTATTTTCTTGCATTTTCCGCGTTTCTCAATATCGGCCTCGACTTCTTCTGCATTCTTGTGCTCGGCTGGGGCGTCGCGGGCGCGGCGATTGCGACCGTTTTTTCCCAGGGGCTTAGCGGCGTGCTCTGCGTGGCTCTCATTTTCCGGAAATTCCGGGTTCTGATTCCCTCGAAAAATGAAAGAGCCATGAGCCGTCAGATTGCGGGGCGGACGCTTGCGATGGGTGTGCCGATGGGGCTGCAGTATTCGATCACGGCGATTGGCAGCATGGTCATGCAGAGCGCGAACAATTCGCTCGGCTCCGTGTATGTGTCCGGCTTTACGGCCGGCATGAAGATCAAGCAGTTCACGATGTGCCCATTTGACGCGCTCGCGACATCCGTCTCGACATTCTGCAGCCAGAATCTTGGCGCGGGCCATATCAGCAGAATCCGCCGCGGAATCCACATCGGCTTTCTTGCCGGCGTACTGTACGGGATTGGCATCGGTATCGTGATGATCCTCTTCGGGCGCACGCTCTCGATGCTGTTCGTCGCCGCAAAATACGGCTCGGTCCTCGATGCGAGCGCGAAGTATCTCCGCTGCATGGGCTTCTTCTACTGGGTGCTCGGGCTTCTCAACGTCGCGCGCTATACGACGCAGGGACTCGGCTACTCGAACCGCGCGATTTTCTCCGGCGTCACGGAAATGATCGCCCGCTGCTTTGTGTCATTTGTCTTCGTTCCGTACTTCGGATTCACGGCGATCTGCTTCGCGGACCAGACGGCGTGGGTCGCGGCGAGCTGCTATATCGTGCCGACGCTGTTTTTGTGCGTGAAGAAATGTGAGAAGAGCCTGCTTTCTACAGCCGGCTGATAAGAAAGGATACCTGCATATGAACCAATCCGGAACAGGGAGCCGTACGAGCGTCGATCTGATCAACGGCCCCATCATGCCGTCCCTGCTCACATTTATGTTCCCGGTGTTTATTTCAAATGTCTTCCAGCAGCTCTACAATGCTGCAGACACGGCGATCGTCGGAAATTTTCTCGGCGAGACGTCCCTTGCAGCCATCGGCGCGTGTGCATCGATCTTTGAGCTTCTGACTGTCTTTGCCAACAACATGGGCAATGGCTTCGCGATGGTCACGGCGCGTGCATTCGGCGCGGGAAATGAGAGAAATCTCCGGCGGTCAGTCGCCGGCTCGATTCTGATCGGCGCGGCAGCGGTCGCGGTGCTCACGGCTGCCTCTGTTCTCGGACTCCGCCCGCTGCTTCAGCTCATCAACACGCCGGACGCGATTCTTGATGAGTCGTATGCGTACATCCGCATCGTGGGAGAGTGGCTCGCGGTGACCTTTCTTTACAACCTCTGCGCGGGACTTCTGCGCGCGATCGGGAACTCCGTCATGCCGCTTGTATTTCTCATTTTCTCATCGGTGCTCAATGTCGTGCTCGACATCTTCATGATTACGTCACTGCACATGGGTGTGGCCGGCGCGGCGTACGCGACCGTCATCGCGCAGGCTGTCTCCGCGGCGCTCTGCGTGCTGTACATTTTCCGGAGGGCAAGAATTCTTATCCCGCGTGCGGAGGATTTCCGGCATGTCGGCCGGTTCATGCTGGCGGATCTTGCGGGGCAGGGCTTTTCCATGGCATTCATGGGATCGATCGTCAGCATCGGCTCAATTATTCTCCAGTTCGGTATCAACGGACTCGGCGAGGCTGTCATTGCGGGTCACGTCGCGGCGCGGAAGATCTTCTCGATCGGGAATCTCCTGTTCATGTCGATGGCCTCAGCCATGGCAACCTTCGTGTCACAGAACCGTGGCGCGGACAAACGGGACCGGATCCTCACGGCCATGCGGAAGGCGAGATGGTTTGACCTCTTCAGCATGCTCATTGTCGCTGTCCTCTTTTATTTTTTGGCAGCCCCGCTCATGCGGCTTATTTCCGGGTCGGACAACCCGGTGATTCTCGGCAACGGAAAGGCCTATCTTTGGTTTACGGCGCCGTTCTATTTCGTCCTTGGCGTGCTTCTGCAGACAAGATTTGCTCTGCAGGGACTTGGTGCAAAGCTTGTGCCGCTCATTTCCAGCGTGATTGAGCTTGTGGGGAAGATTCTCTTCACGTGGCTTCTCGTACCGCGGTTCGGGTACCCGGCCGTCATCGCCTGCGAGCCGGTCATCTGGCTGTTTATGACCACGCAGCTCCTGTATGCATTTTACAGCGAGCCGTATATAAGGGGAAAGGGCAGAGAGCAGGCGTAGAAAATTCAGCGGCGGAACATCGAAAAACAGATTAACAACTGTATCTATATGACCTGTACAAGTTGGCAAATATAAATACAACTCAGCACATGCTTTGTCAATATGTACAAACCAGTACAGGGCCAATTTGTATAACTGCACGAATTTTGTATTGACATGTTGACGAAACATTAGCAATGATATATAGTCGATAACAGCAAAGGAACCAAAAAGCATGCCAGATTCGATGACTTAATTGGAAAAATGCACAAGCACCGAACTGACAGATGCCAGAAAAGGTTCCGGAAGATGTCTGTTTACAAAACGGAGCATGTTTGACATGTATGTACAACAGACGGGGCTTGCCAGACAAGGCAGAAGGAGGAAACGGAATGAAACTGAAGAAGAAACTCATCAGTACAGCGCTCTGCGCGACGATGGTCGGCGGACTTCTCGCCGGATGCGGCAGCGCGTCATCAACAGGAAGCGCGGCCACAGGGTCAACGAAATCGATCGACAACAGCAAGATCACGATTGGTGTTTCAATCTGGTCTTCGACAGATGTCCTCGGTTCTCAGTGCAAGAAGGTTCTTGATGAGGCAGCGAAGGCACTTGGCGTCAATGTACAGTACGTCGATCAGGGCCATGTATCCGAGAAGGTTACGGCCTCTGTCGAGACGCTCTGCGCAGCAGGATGCCAGGGCATTATCATCTGCAACTCTTCTGATACAGAGATGACATCTGCGATCAAGACCTGCAATGACAACAAGGTTTATCTGGCTCAGTTCTTCCGTATCATCAGCAAGGACAACAGCCCGGACATCTACAGGGCAGCAGAGCAGTCTCCGTATTACATCGGTGCTGTTCATGAGAACGAAGTAGAGAACGGCGAAAAGCTTGTCAAGATCCTCCTCGATAAAGGCGACAGAGATATCGGTCTGATCGGCTGGGAGCAGGGCGATGCGACATGGCTCGGCAGATACGAAGGCTATAAGAAGGGCGTTGAGGAATGGAACAAGGATCATGCAGATGATCAGGCAAAGCTTTCTGAGCCGCAGTACGCAGGCACAACCTCTGATGGTGGTGCGAAGGCTGCGAACGCTCTGATGAGCGCGGATCCGAAGCTTGACGCAATTATCCCGGCAGGCGGCGGCGGTGACCCGCTTCTCGGTGCGATCTCCGCAATTGAAGCAGCCGGCAAGACAAAGGATATCGATGTTGTCTCCACAGACTTCCTCGATGATCTCGGCGACAGACTTGCAAACGGCTCGATGGCTGGTGAGTCCGGCGGTCATTACTGCGATCCGCTGTATGCATTCATGATGGTCTACAATGCCATCAAGGGTACGAACGGGTTTACAGATTTCTCCGGAAAGTTTGATGAGATCGAATTCCCGTATCTGTATGTATCATCTTCTGATGATTATGCACAGTATCAGAAGTATTTCGTTGACCGGCTTCCGTACACAGATGATGAGATGGTGGCTCTGTCCAATGAAAACTTTGATGCCCTGAAGAAGTCCGCTGAGTCGCTGTCTATTGAAGATGCAGCACAGCGTGCAGGCGGTTCGACAGGAAGCATCGTGACATCAGCGAGCTCCGGTGCAACATCGGCGGCATCCTGATCGGAACAATCGGTAACTGGAAAATCTGCTTTTCATGTGAATATACTCCCTCTGAGGTGGCCGGTATCGCGCGGCGGTACCGGCCACTTTCAGTCAGATTAAACTTGTGAATACAACTTTTTAAAATGAGGTAAATGGTATGGGTTCTTCTGCAAAAACAGCAGCCGGTTCGGCGACCGGAAGAAAAAAGCTCACAGGTGCAGCAAAGGGATACCTGATCCTGTTCCTTCTCGTCTTCGTGGCCTGGGCAGTCTTCAAGATTATTACGCCCCATAATTTCGGCTCTCCGGCAAATCTCCTCTCCTATTTCCAGTCAGGACTTCTTGCGGCGACCGGCGCAATCGGCTTCTACTTCGTTATGGTCATGGGCATGTTCGATTTCTCCATCGGCGCGAACATCGTCCTCTCCGCGATTGTCGGCTGTGTCCTTGCAAACCGTTTCGGTATGGGATATGCCGGACTGATTATCGGTGCACTGGTAACCGGTACGATCGTTGGTTTCTGCAACGGCTTCTTTTATACAAAGCTTCGTATCCCGTCCATGATCGTCACAACAGGCCTTGCGTTGATTTATGAAGCCCTTGCGAATTACGTAGCAGGCGGCACAGAGCAGACGCTTGCATCCAACATGCGGTGGTTCGGTTCGATGGCCGGCTCGATTGTCCTTGCGGCAATTGCGTTTGTTGTTGCCTTCGTTCTTCTCAAATATACAAAGCTTGGTACCTATACGTACGCGATTGGTTCCAATGAATTTGTCGCGAAAAACATGGGTATTAACTGCGATAAGTATAAGCTGATTGCATTTATGGTATCCGGCGCCTTCTTCGGTGCCGAAGCGATTCTGTCGATTTCCTATGGCTCTTCGATGGTCGCCGTCACAGGCATGAGCTCAATGAGCCGAAACTTCGTTCCGACTATGGGCTGCTTCTTCGGACTTGCATTCAAGAAATACGGCATCCCGCTTCAGGCTATCATCATCGGTGAGTTTTTTGTCAACATTATCTTTTATGGCTTTATCGCTCTCGGAGCACCGACTGCTATTCAGGATGTCATCACAGGTCTCGCGCTGCTGGTCATCATCACTCTGACGACGAAGGCACGCAAGGGTGAAATCGTCAAGTAATCGGAGGAGGAACGGATTATGTCAAATGAAGTCAGACTCGAGGTGCAGGACGTAAGCAAGACCTTCGGCATCACGAAGGCAGTCCAGCATGTCTCAGAGAAATTTTATAAAGGTGAAATTCACGCGCTGATCGGCGAGAACGGATCCGGCAAGTCAACACTGACTAATATGCTGACCGGTATTTACACAAAGGACAGCGGTAAGTTCATTCTCGACGGTGTTGAGGTGAATGCGAAGAACCAGGTCGACGCAAACAATCACGGAATTGCCATTATCGTACAGGAGCTCGGAACGCTCGACGGCCTGACCGTCGCAGACAACATCTTCCTTGGCCATGAGGACCTGTTCGTCAAGCACGGCATCAAGAATACGGGCGCGATGAACAAGAAGGCAAATGAGCTGCTGAAGCAGTACGGCTTCGACCGGATCAAGGCTGCGGATTATGTAGATGATTACAACTTCGAGGACAGAAAGCTCGTCGAGATTGTCAAATCCACCTATTTCAAGCCGAAGGTTCTTGTCGTCGACGAGACGACGACAGCGCTCTCTCAGGAGGGACGTGAAGAACTCTACAAGGTCATGAATCAGGTCAGAGACTACGGTGGAACGGTGATCTTCATTTCTCATGACCTGCCGGAAGTTCTTGACAAGTCAGACCGGATTACGATCCTTCGAGATGGCGTCTACATCGGCTGTGTGAAGAGCAGCGATGTGACGGAAAATGACTTGAAGCGTCTCATGGTCGGCCGTGAGGTGACGGGCGATTACTACCGGTCAGATTATGGCGAGCCTGTATCGAAGGAAGTGACGCTGTCCGTAAAGAATGTCACCGTTCCCGGCAAGATTGAGGATGTATCGTTCGACCTCCATAAGGGCGAAATCCTCGGCTTCGGCGGTCTGTCCGAATCCGGTATGCATGAGGTTGGCAAGGCCATCTTCGGAGCCTCCTATGACAGAACCGGAACAGTCACGCTGGCTGACGGAACGCAGATCAATGATATTCCGACGGCCATCAAGCACAGCATCGCGTATACATCAAAGGACCGTGATAATGAATCGGTCGTCATGAACCAGAGCATCGGAGACAACATTGTCCTTCCGTCTCTTGATGATCTCGGCATTGGCCCGCTGAAGATTCAGAGTGACAAGAAGCTGAAGGCATTCGCGGAGAAGTACGCGAAGGAGCTTTCTGTCAAGATGGTCGATACGAACCAGTTTGTCTCTGAGCTTTCCGGCGGCAATAAGCAGAAGGTCGTGCTTGCACGCTGGGTCGGAAAGGACTCCGATATTGTCGTTCTGGACAGCCCGACGCGAGGCATTGATATCAAGGTCAAGCAGGATATCTATCAGCTCATGAACCAGATGCGGAAGAACGGAAAGTCGATCATTATGATCTCCGAGGAGCTCATGGAGCTCATTGGTATGTGCGACCGCATTATCATCATGAAGGATGGAAAGATCAGCGGCGAGCTTGAAAGAAGCCGGGATCTCAGTGAAAACGATCTGATCGCAAGCATGGTATGACGATTCATTTATGGAGGTAACATATGAATAACAAGGCAAAGACAGCTGAACTGAGCAAGGATGAGCAGCTGAAGAAGGCCTCTACGATGGCAGCAGTCCGTGCCGTGCTGCCGATCATCGGACTGGTTCTCATTTTCATCTGGTTTAATTTCCGCACGGACGGCCGAATGATCAGCAACCTGTCGCTGGCGCTCTCATCGGTCTATTCCCTGATGATTGCATCGACCGGCGTATTCTTCATCATGACGATGGGCGGCCTTGATTTTTCTCAGGGCTCGATTCTTGGTATTGCATCGATCGTCATCTGCTATGTATCACAGAAGGCACCGATCCCGGTCGCGATCCTGAGCGGCATCGCTGCCGGCGCTGCCATTGGCGCGATCAACGCTTTCTTCTATGTGAACCGCAAGATCAAGTCCTTCATCGTTACAATTTGCACGATGTTCCTGTTCCGCGGCATTATCAAGTATCTGACATCGAAGGCACCGGTCACCGGCAACGCATCTCTGTCACTTTTCTATGACACGGTTCCGATCAAGCTCGGATGCATGCTTCTTGTTGTTGCAATCGGATTTTTCTTCTTCCGCTTCACGAAGTTCGGAACATACCTCAAGGCAATCGGTGCAGGCGAGAAGGCAGCGAAGTATGCCGGTATCCGCACTGACCGCATGAAGTTCCTGATCTATGTTCTCTCGGGCGCGATCACAGGCTTTGCAGCATTTGTATCCGTCCTGCACACCGGATCCGTTACATCATCGGGCGGCAATCAGCTCGAGACTCAGATCCTGATCGCTTTGGTTCTCGGCGGCATGCCGATTTCTGGCGGCGCGAAGGTCCGCTTTGAAAATATCATTGTCGGCTCCCTGCTCTACACAGTCCTGCAGTCCGGCCTCACAATGATCGGCTACACGACACAGACGATGCAGCTCATCGAGGGCGTGATCTTCCTTGCATTTGTCTACATCTTCGCAGATCGCCAGTCTCTGTCGGTCATCAAATAATCTTAAAGAAGCGCGCAGATCCGCTGCGAGGCGGGCCTGCGCTGAAAATATTAGAAAAGGAGAATGGGTATGGAGAAGTTATATTTTATTCCGGGCAGCCAGGATCTCTACGGAGAAGAATGCCTGAAGCAGGTCGCGGCGGATGTCGCCGAGATGGTTGCATTTTTAAATGAGAAGCTGAAGGGTACGATTGTGATCGAGCAGCTGCCGACGGTCGAGACGTCGGAGATCTGCCTGAAGGACATGCGCCGCGTCCAGGACGATGATGACTGCGTCGGCGTCATCACGTGGATGCATACGTTTTCACCAGCCAAGATGTGGATCAAGGGTCTGCAGGAGCTCCGGAAGCCGCTGCTTCACCTGCACACACAGGCAAATGAAAAGCTTCCGTACGATGCGATCGATATGGACTTCATGAATCTCAATCAGGCAGCGCACGGTGACCGCGAGTTCGGCTTCATCCTCGCAAAGCTCCATGTTCCGCACGAGGTCGTCGCCGGCTACTACAGACATGACGACGTCGTCGAGAAGATCCGCAAGTTCGCGCAGGTCGCAAAGGCCATCGGTCTCTCCCACAGAATGAGAGTGGCAACGTTCGGCAACAACATGCGTGACGTCGCAGTTACGGACGGCAACCGCCTTGAGTGTGAAATCAAGTACGGCTGGGAGATCAAGTACTGGGGCATTGGAGAGATCGCAGATCTCGCAAAGGAAGCGACCGACGAGGAAGTCGACGCGAAGATGGCCGAGTACGAGAGCAAGTACACAATGGCGACGGACAACATTGACGCGGTCCGCACACAGGCAAGATATGAGGTCGCCTTTGACAAGTTCATTGCCGCCAACAAATGCAGTGCTTTCACGGACAATTTCCAGGATCTTCACGGCCTTGACCAGCTGCCGGGCATCGCGGCCCAGAACCTCATGGCAAAGGGCATCGGCTTCGGTCCGGAGGGCGACTACAAGATCGCTGCATTTTCCGCAGTCCTCATGAAGATGGCAGAGGGCCGGAAGGGCGCGACAGGCTTCATTGAGGATTATACCTATGATCTCACACCAGGACATGAGGTTGAGCTTGCATCGCATATGCTCGAGGTTCCGGCATCGTTCGCGGCAAATAAGCCGGAAATTCAGGTCCATCCGCTTGGAATCGGCGGCAAGGCGGATCCGGCACGGCTTGTCTTTGACGGTGTGACAGGTGACGGCATCCAGGTGACACTTATTGACCTTGGCGATCATTTCCGGATTGTCTGCGCAGATGTCGAGCTGATCAAGCAGCCGCTTCCGATGCCGAAGCTTCCGGTCGCGCGGATCATGTATCGCCATAAGCCGAACTTCGAGATCGGAACCGCTGCATGGTGCTATGCGGGCGGCGCACATCACAGCGTCATTTCGACGGCACTGAACCGGGCGGATATTGAGATGTTCGCGCGTCTCACAGGCACGGAGCTTGTGACGATCGGTGACGACACGACAGAGGAGGACCTCCGCAGGTTCACGATCTAAGCATAAATCTCCGGAGACCTTTTGCCGGCTGCGGTCTGGCGGAAAGTCTCCGGATTATGATATGCTGGCGGCAGGAAAAACACGAGTAAAGCCGGAGTTCATATCATGATTAAGCGTAACTGTGAAGGAGGGGCAGGATGGGATCGCAGTCAAAATATCGGGAAGTGATCCGCTGGGTAAAGGAAAATATTGCGGACGGAACGCTGCGCTATGGTGACCGCATGCCCTCTGAAAATGAGCTGAGTGAGAGGTTCGGGTTAAGTCGTCAGACCATCCGGCACGCGACGGGGGAGCTCGTCAACGAGGGCGTGATCACACGCGTCCAGGGAAGCGGCACCTATATCGGCGGCAACTATGCGCCCGCAAGAAAAGAGCGGTACATGAATATCGCCGTCGTGAGTACATTTTATGAGAGCTATATCTTCCCACCGATTTTAAAGGGCATCGAGAAGGAGCTGTCACGGAAGGGCTACACAATGCAGGTTTCATTTACCGATAACCGGGTGACAAATGAAGAAAAAATCCTGCGGGGCCTTCTTGAAAAAGACAACATCGACGGACTCATCATCGAGCCGTCGAAGGGCGCGCTGCCGAACCCGAATATCCGCTATTACAAAGAGCTGATGGAGCGGCATGTGCCGATCCTGTTCTTCAACGCAGCCTACCGGGAACTGAATCTGCCCTGTGTGCGCATCGATGACCGGGACACGTTCCGGCAGGCGACGGAGGTCCTCATCGAGGCCGGGCACCGGCAGATCGGCGCCATCCTGAAGCTCGACGACATGCAGGGGCATCTCCGCTATGCGGGATTTACGGACGCGATTCTGAAGGCGGGCATACACTATGATCCGTCGCATATTGTCTGGCAGGATACAGAGGCTGTGAATCATCCGGAGAAAATGGCGGATTATCTCTTTCAGCGGCTCGCCGGCTGCACGGCAGTCGTCTGCTATAACGATCAGGTCGCGATGGATTTCATCAACCTTGCGTACCAGCGCGGCATCCGCGTACCGGAGGACATCAGTGTCGTCGGCGTCGATGACTCAAACCTGGCAAGCATCTGCCGCGTGCCGTTTACGTCATTTCCGCATCCGAAGATGGCGCTCGGCGTAAAGGCGGCCGACAACATGATGAAAATGATCGACAACCCGGATTTTGACGGGAACTTCATTTTCCGGACGGAGCCGGTGCGGAGAGAATCTGTGATGAGGCTCGAAATATAAGGCAGGACTGACTGCCAGGAAAGAGTCTGATCAATCAGTCTGGTGCCGACCGGCATTGCGTTCGCATACCGGAAGGGCCGGAGACTTGCGAAGAAAATATGAGCAGCTGAATCATTACATGACAAGGGGGATAACGTCAATGAACGAAAATGAACGGATTAAGGCGGCCGAGACGGCACTCGGCATCGAGTTCGGCTCAACGAGAATCAAGGCGGTGCTGACGGATCTTGATGGCCATGTCCTTGCGACAGGCTTTCATGACTGGGAGAACTCACTTGTAAACGGCATCTGGACGTATCCGCTTGCGGAGATCCATGCGGGGCTTCAGGACTGCTATGCGTCTCTGAAGAAAAACGTGAGAGAGACGTACGGCCTTACGCTGAAGAAGGTCGGGGCCATCGGCATCAGCGCCATGATGCACGGATATATGGCATTTGACAAAGAGGGAACGCTTCTCACACCGTTCCAGACGTGGCGCAACAGCAACACAGGCGAGGCGGCGGACGAGTTGACGGAGCTCTTTGATTTCAATATTCCGCTTCGCTGGACGATCGCGCACATCTATCAGTGCATTCTGGACAATGAGGAGCATGTCGAGCGGCTTGACTTCGTGACGACGCTCGATTCCTACATCCACTGGCAGCTCACGGGGCAGAAGGTGACGGGTATCGGCGATGCCGCGGGTATCTTCCCGATCGATTCGGAGACGAAGGATTATGACGCGGACATGCTGGACAAGTTCGACACACTGATCGAGCCGAAGCACTATCCGTGGAAAATCAGAGATATCCTCCCGAAGGTACTTGTCGCAGGAGAAGAGGCCGGCACGCTGACGGAGGCGGGTGCAAAGCTTCTTGATCCGGAGGGCGATCTTGAGGCCGGGATTCCGCTCTGCCCGCCGGAGGGCGATGCCGGGACCGGTATGGTTGCGACAAACTCTGTCGCACCGCGGACGGGCAATGTCTCCGCCGGGACATCGACATTTGCAATGATCGTTCTTGAGAAGAAGCTCTCGAAGCTCTACCGCGAGATCGATATGGTGACAACGCCAACTGGCTATCCGGTCGCGATGTCGCACGCCAATAACGGCACATCGGACCTCAACGCGTGGGTCGGTCTCTTTAAGGAGTTCTCGGAGCTCATGGGTCATCCGGTCGACATGGGCGAGCTCTATGGAAAGCTCTACACGAATTCGCTCAGTGGAGATCCGGACTGCGGCGGACTGCTTGCGTACGGCTATTACTCCGGCGAGGGCGTCACGCATTTAAATGAGGGACGTCCGCTCTTTGCGCGCATGCCTGATAGTCATTTTACGCTCGCGAATTTCATGCGCGTCCACCTCTACACGTCGCTCGGCGCCGTGAAGCTCGGCCTTGATATTCTCTTCAAGGAGGAGCACGTCAGCGTCGACCGGATCATGGGCCACGGCGGTCTCTTCAAGACGAAGGGCGTCGGGCAGCGGTACCTTGCTGCGGCTGTCAATGCGCCGGTGACCGTCATGGACACGGCATCTGAGGGCGGTCCGTGGGGCGAAGCGCTTCTAGCGGCATTCATGCTCGCAAAGAAGAACGAGCCGGACCTTACGCTCGAGAGCTACCTTGATGACCGGATTTTCGCCGGCATGAAGGGCAGCACGATGGATCCGGACCCGAAGGACGTCGAAGGCTTCGAGACATTTACGGAGCACTACAGGGCAGGACTTGCCGCGGAGAAGGCGGCGATCGAGTCGATGAAGTGGTGAATTTTCAAATGATTCCATGTAAAAGGGAGGGCCTTAGTGGCCCTCTCTTTTTGTGTTATGAAACTCTTCTAAGGAAAAACCGCCTGCACAAATTTTCGAAGTTATGCTAAAATATCGAAAAAAGAACAGGGGCTTGCTATGTTAGGAAGAACACATTTCTTTGTCGGGATCGCGGCGGCGCTGGCCATTCAGCAGCCGCAGACCTTTCCCGTCCTCGTGGCCGGTACGGGAGCGGCCGCGATCGGCGGCGTGATTCCGGATATTGATTCCAGTTCATCGGAGGCGCACGGCAGCGCGGATAAGGCCATTCTGGTATCTGTCCTTGCGGTGATCGCCGTTATTGTCGCGGACCGCGTGTTTCACGCGGGAATTTACGAAAAAATCAGGAGCGACAGCAGCATGGAGCGCGTGGTCATCGGCATTGCGCTGTTTCTTGCGGTCTGTGCGTTCGGGAAAAGGCAGCCGCACCGGGCGTTCATGCATTCGTTCGTGGCTCTTCTTCTCCTCACATGGTGCGTCAGTATTATTCTCCCGGCAGCCGCGCCATATTTTGCGACGGCATTTGGTTCCCATATGGTCATTGATCTATTAAACTACAAGGGAGAGCAGCTGCTCTGGCCCTTAAGGCACAGGTTCTGCCTTCGCATGTGCGAGTCGGATGGCTTCATCAACAAGGCGCTCATGAGCATCGGTATCGTGGTGACGGTCTTTCTTCTCGTGACGTCTGTGCCGGCGAAAAATGCACTCGGGGCTGTGCTGACGCACCTGCCGGGGTGATAAGAGGTGACAGAAATGGAAGAAAATAGAGAACAGAGTCTGATGAAAGCGCTGAATACGTGCGTCGCGCTTGACCGCAGGCTGCTCGGTGCGGGCGAGAAGGTTCCCTCGAGCGAAGAGCTCGCACAATTTGTCGACGCGCACAAGCGACTTGCCGATGCGTTTCAGGATTCGGATGGCGATGAGATCCGCCTCATGGACATCGACAGCACGCAGAAGCTCCAGCTTGAAAATGAGCGGCAGCTCATGCCGGTGTTCATTTCCCAGTCCGAATTCGGGCTGATCACGTACATGACGACATTTTCGTGCTTCTGGATGTCAGAAGAGGACGGCGAGCCGATGCACAGTGCCGTCTACATGCGGAATGCGAAGCGCCTGCATGAGTTCGTCAACATCTACTTCGGGCGCGACCCGTCCGAGGCGCGCGGTTGCTGAAATTGGACAGCGTGTAAGTCGGATTTTATAGTCCTAATCCAAAAACATCTTCGGACGAAGGCGGTGGTTTTACCCGCCTTTGTCCGAAGATGCCTTTCTACAGAACAATCGGAGTAGCATAATCGGTTAATAATTCATGAAATGATATACTATGTAGGATGCACAGAATATCATCCATAGTACGAAAAGAACAGAAAGCCCAATATTGCTCTTCCCATTACTGCTTTTCTTTTTCATTAGAGCTAGAACAGTAGCAATAAAAAAACCGATGATTACTATGATAGATCCAATGTTTCGATCGTTCATTTACCACCTAACCTTAGTAAGCTTTTATTGTTTCAACAGGACCCCAGACTTCACCAGTAGAAGTCGTGAATTTGATTCTGTATTTTTGATAATATTGTGTCCCAATATATCTTTCCCATGTTTGAACGGTTAGCGTTCCTCCGGGGGTTGCTGTCCCGATGAAAGCACTTAATCCACCTAATAAAGTTGCGGCGGCAGGACCACCAACAAAGCCTGCAATAATTACAATTGCGGCAGCAGTTATACCAGCACCGGTCGCTGTTATTTTATAGTTTTGCGATCCAAGATATTTCCAGGTTGAAGATGTATTTGACCTTGGAATCTTTAAAAGAGGGGCTTTAGAAGAGTATGTGCCGATTACTTGACCATGATACAAAATTTGATTTGTACTGGTTTCCAGGATGACAGTGTCCTCGACTACGGAATCTGGATTTATAGAACAGATCACAATATTATTGTTGGAATCTGTATAAGAAGAGAAAGTGTAACTTGAATAATCGACTGCATTCACCTTTGATGTAGCAATATTAAGAGTATTAGCCGAAACGTTAACCGAACTGAAGAGAAATAATACAATACTTAAAAGTAGATTGATAATCAACCTTGATCTTTTCATAAATACCTCCGTGACAGTGCTGAATGAATGTAATGATTCGGCTTGTCATAACGAGAATATTGTGGAAAGAATATATTCAATAAGAATGTATTTCTATTAATACTCATACCATAGCTATATTGGTTTGTCCATTAGAATTTGAACCAAATCACGCTTGCGCGTGAAACCTTTCTCAAGCCGCCGTTGCATTGGCGGCCTTTTTCTTTTATGCTGGATTTATCCTAGAAAAGGAAAAACCTTACGGCTGACTGCTCTGTTTGGCGAC
>JAZHVT010000009.1:0-65301 GCA_036453145.1 Eubacteriales bacterium | reverse complement strand
TTTACAATATATAAATATAAAATTATAATAAACTTAAATGTGAAACCGATTGCACTTTCGGTTTGCAAAAGTCCACCAAATCTTACTATGTGAAGGGAGAAGAGATTATGGCACTGGATTATCACAAGTGTGCGCAAGAGATCGTCGATCATATCGGCGGTCGCGAGAACGTGGCACAGGCGGCGCACTGCGCGACCCGTCTTCGTCTCGTCATCAAGGACAACAGCAAGGTCGACAAGGACTACCTCGACAACGTCGAAGGCGTCAAGGGTATGTTCGAGTCCAACGGCCAGCTGCAGCTGATCATCGGAACCGGTACTGTCAACAAGGTCTACGACGAATTCCTGGCAATTACAGGAATGACGGCGGCGACAAAGGATGATGTCAAGGCTGCCGCAGCGGCAAAGGCTCCGCTGTGGAGACGGCTCCTGAAGCCGATCGGCGACGTCTTCGTCCCGATTCTTCCGGCCATCGTTGCATCCGGTCTTATGATGGGTATCGTCGAGGCTCTCGGCAAGGCGATTCCTTCATTTTCAGGCAGTGACTGGTACGCATTCCTCGATACGGTTTCCAACACGGCGTTCGCATACTTGCCGGTTATCGTCGCTGTCTCTGCGGCGCGCGTATTCGGCGGCAATATCTTCCTCGGCGCGGTCATCGGTCTTCTGATGATCCACTCGAACTTCCTGAACGGCTGGAACGCCGGCTCGGCAGACGCCATTAATTCGTTCTTCGGCGTCAAGAATGGTATTGCACCGAAGTGGCATCTGGTCGGCAACTTTATCACGATCAGACGAATCGGTTACCAGGGCCACGTCATCCCGGTCATCATAGCGATTTATCTCATGAGCAAGATCGAGAAATGGCTGCATGACCATGTGCCGGAAATCATCGATCTCTTCGTTACTCCGCTCTGCACGGTCTTCGTGACAGCGCTCCTGACACTCTGGATCGTCGGCCCGATCTTCGGACAGCTGGAGTCCTGGGTCCTCATCGGTGCCCGTATTCTTGTCAAGAATCCGATCGGCTCGTGCGCGATGGGCGCTTTGTATCCGTGGACCGTTGTCATGGGTCTTCACCATATGTACAACGTCATCGAGGCCGGCATGCTGGCTGAGACAGGTCTCAACACATGGATGCCGATCGCATCTGCTGCAAACTTCGCACAGTTCGGTGCCTGCCTTGCCGTCGGTATCCGTACAAAGTCCGAGAAGACAAGAGCAGTCGCTGTTCCGTCAGCTCTGTCTGCAGCTCTCGGTATCACTGAGCCGGCTATCTTCGGTGTCAACCTCCGCTTCTTCAAGCCGTTTATCGGCGGCATGATCGGCGGCGCTGTCGGCGCTCTCGTCGCAGCATTCCTCGGCATCGGCGCTACGGCTTACGGTGTCACAGGTATCCCGGGCTACCTGACAATCAACAATCCGCTTCTGTACACAGTTATCCTTGCTGTTGCAGGCGGCGTTGCATTCATTATTACAATGGCTACCTTCCGGGAAAATGCTCCGGCAGCAAAGAAGGCTCCGGCAGCAACAAACGCTCCGGACACGAAGGTTATTAACAAGGTCATCATCAAGTGCGATGAGGGCGAGGTCAAGGCTCCGATCGAGGGCAAGGTTGTTGCACGCGACCAGATCCCGGACGACACATTTGCATCCGGTGTTCTCGGTGATGGCGTAGGCATTGAGCCGGACGGTGATACGGTATATGCTCCGTTCGACGGCACGATCTCAACGGTCGCTGAGTCCAAGCATGCAATCGGCATTACGGGACCGAATGACATGGAACTTCTCATCCACGTCGGTGTCGACACGGTCTCCATGAACGGCGATGGCTTTGAGCCGTTTGTCAAGGAGGGCGATACAGTCAAGGCCGGACAGAAGCTCCTTACATTTGACAGAAAGAAGATCAAGGATGCGGGTCATCCGGACATCGTCGTTGTTCTTCTGACGAATTCAGACGACATGAAGAACGTCCAGATCAACAAGGATTGAATACTGACGGAAAAAGAGGGTGACAGAACATGACATTCACATACGTTGTCAATGATCCGAAGGGCATGCATGCCCGTCCGGCAGGCGTCATGGCTGCGACAGCCAAGGAGTTTGCCAGTGACATCACGGTGGAGTACGGCGGAGAGAAGGTCGACATGAAGAAGATTCTTCCTCTGATGGGACTTCCTATGAAGAAGGGCGGCACCTTTACGGTGACGATCGAAGGCGATGACGCGGAGGCTGCGGAGACAGCCATCCGGAATGCGCTGAGCGATATTAATTTCTGATCTGACTCTGCATCCCGCCGTCCGTACGGTTTATCCGGCGGGCGGCGGGATTTCCGATTCTTGACGGAATTCTTGCAGAGACAGGCTGTTCGGAATATAATGAACGCAGCCATATGATGGTTTGTACAGCTTGACCATGATATTGAAGAAAAGGAGAAATTCAGATGGAAGTATTTCAGGGAAAGGCTTCATTCAAGGGCGTTGCGATCGGAAGAATTGCCGAAATGAAGAAAGCCGATACGGTTGTCCGCAGAACACATGTCGATGATGTAGACGCGGAGATCGCGAGATATCACGCAGGCAAGGAAATGGCCCAGAAGGAAATCATGGAGCTTCACGACAAGGCTCTGAAGGAGGTCGGTGAGGCACAGGCTGAAATCTTTGAGGTCCATGCGATGTTCCTGGATGATTTCGATGACTCCGTCGAAAATATTATCCGCGAGCAGAACGTCAATGCGGAGTATGCCGTCGCGACAACAGGCGACAACACAGCGGCCATGCTCGCAGCCATGGACGACAACCCGTACATGCAGGCGCGCCAGACGGACGTCAAGGACGTTGCTGACCGCGTGATCCGCGATATGAACGGCGGCTCCGGTGACGGAAACAATTTTACGGAGCAGGTGATCCTGGTCTCCGATGATCTCGCTCCGTCGGAGACAGTCCAGCTCGATAAGAGCAAGGTTCTTGCATTTGTCACAAGAGGAGGCTCCACGAATTCTCATACGGCAATCCTTGCGAGAACGATGAATATTCCGGCTCTCTGCCAGACACCGGTCCCGGCCAATGTTGACGGAAAGATGGGTATTGTCGACGGCTTCAAGGGCTGCATCATTGTGGATCCGGACGAGGAGACACTGAAGAAATATGAGGAGCAGGCGGCTGCAGAGGAAGAGAAGAAGAGACTGCTCCGCGAGCTGAAGGGCAAGGAGACGGTCACAAAGTCCGGCCGCAAGATCAAGCTGTACGCGAATATCGGCGGCATTGGCGATCTCAACTTCGTTCTTGAGAATGACGCCGCGGGCATCGGACTTTTCCGTTCTGAGTTCCTGTATCTGCAGAGCAATGACTATCCGACAGAGGAGGAGCAGTTCAAGGCGTACAGAACGGTCGCTGAGATGATGGCCGGCAAGGAGGTCGTCGTCCGCACGCTCGATATCGGCGCTGACAAACAGGTCGGCTACTTCAATCTTGATCATGAGGACAACCCGGCACTCGGCTTCCGCGCGATCCGTATCTGCCTGACGAGACCGGAAATCTTCAAGACACAGCTCCGCGCTCTGTACCGCGCGTCTGCGTTCGGTAATATCGACATTATGTTCCCGATGATCACATCGGTCTGGGAGGTTCAGCAGGCGAAGAAGTACTGCGAGGAGGTCAAGAAGGAGCTTCATGACCAGAATATCCCGTTCAAGGATGTTCCGCTTGGCATCATGATCGAGACTCCGGCAGCGGTTATGATTGCTGATGAGCTCGCGGAGGAGGTTGATTTCTTCTCCATCGGCACGAACGACCTGACACAGTACACGGAGGCCATTGACCGCCAGAACCAGAAGCTTGAGAAGTTCTTCAATCCGCATCATCCGGCAATCCTCCGGGAGATCCAGATGACGATCGACGCAGGCCACAGACACAACACATGGGTTGGTATCTGCGGTGAGCTCGGTGCGGACCCGACACTGACAGAGCAGTTCGTCAAGATGGGCATCGATGAGCTGTCCATGAGCCCGAGTTCCATCCTTCCGGTCAGAAAGATCATTCGCGAGATGGATTAAAGAGCGCAGGCCCGGAGGGGCTTGACAGGCGTGTTATACTACATATGTAACCGAAAAAGAAGGCTGTCGTACGTTTGTACGGCAGCCTTTTGGTGTGAAAAGAACATTTTCACATCTGTACATATGAATTGAGGTACATATGATAGATACAATCCTGGACGCCGTCCTCGACTGCCTGAAGGATCTGCCCTTCCTGTTTGTTGCGTTTCTTCTGATGGAGGCGCTTGAGCACCATGTATCAGAGAAAATGAACAACGTTCTCGAGAAATCGGGCAACTGGGGGCCTCTGGCGGGCGCGCTCCTCGGCTGCATTCCGCAGTGCGGCTTTTCGATTATGGCGTCTGACTTTTATGCGGGCGGAGTGATCTCACTCGGAACTCTTCTTGCCGTCTTTCTGTCGACAAGTGATGAGGCTGTGATTATTTTGATGTCAAATCCGAAGTATCTCGGAGATGTCGGAAGACTTCTTCTGACAAAGGTGGCGATCGGCATTATCGCAGGCTATATCGTCCTGTTCTTTGAAAACTTGTATTACAGACATCATCCGCACACGAAGAAGATCGAGCAGCTCTGTGGGCACTGCCACTGCGAGGAGGAGGGAGAGGGGATCCTGAGACCGGCGCTTCATCATACGGCTGAGGTGTTCATTTTCCTGCTGATCTTCACGGTCCTGCTCAATATCCTCCTGGAGGCGATCGGCATGCAGACGATTTCACGCGTGCTGCTGTCCGACTCTGTCTTTCAGCCTGTGCTGGCGGCCCTCATCGGTCTGATTCCGAACTGCGCCGCGTCCGTCATGCTGATTCAGCTGTATATCGACGGAATCATCAGCTTCGGCTCGGCGGTTGCGGGTCTGTGCTCGGCGGCGGGGCTCGGGCTTGTTGTGCTGCTTCGCATGAATGACCATCACAAGAGAGAAAATGCCGGGATCGTTGCGCTTCTCTACGGAATCGCGGTCTTAAGCGGCATCATCCTGCAGGCGGCTGTGTGAACAGTAATACCCTGTCCATATCAGAGTTTCTTTTTTCAAGACAGTGATTGCATTTCCTACAAAAGTGCGGTATTATATAGCATAGCAAACCTGTAGGAAATGGAGATAAAAAAATAGAGATATGAAAGTTTCGACAAAAGGAAGATATGCGCTTCGCATCATGCTTGACTTGGCGTTCCACAATTCCGGAGAGCTGGTTCCGCTGAAGGACATCGCGAAGAGACAGAATATCACGCTGAAATACATGGAGCAGATTATATCGCCGCTCAGCAAGGCCGGGTTTGTCATTAGCCTGCGCGGATCAAATGGCGGCTACAGACTGGCGAGAAAGCCGTCGGAGTACACGGCCGGCGACATTCTGCGTGTGGTCGAGGGACCGCTTGTCCCGACGGCCTGCCTCGAGAACGGGGAGTATGTGGACTGCCCGCAGGCGGACGAGTGCCCGACACTGTCATTCTGGCAGGGACTCAATAAGGTGATCAATGATTATGTTGACAGCGTGACGCTGGAGGATCTTGTGAATCAGCAGCTGGCTCGGGTCAATGATTATGTCATATGAATGATGCAAAAGGAGCTGAGACGATTGTCCCGGCTCCTTTTATTTTTTCTGCAGAAAATATAAAAACATATTGACAGCGAGTAGGGCTGACAGTATAATCTAAATCATACAACAGCTCTAGGAAATGTAGGAATGACAAATGAGCTGAAGCAAAGCACATAATCCAAGGAGGAAAATTATATGTCGAATGTTTATCAGGGTGTAATTGGACTGATCGGAAACACACCGCTTGTTGAGTTTGTAAATATTGAGAAGGAGCTTGGTCTTGAGGCGAAGGTTCTCGCGAAGCTTGAGTATTTTAATCCGGCAGGATCTGTCAAGGACAGAATCGCCAAGGAGATGGTTGAGACAGCTGAGGCTGAGGGAAAGCTGAAGCCGGGCTCCACAATTATTGAGCCGACATCCGGCAACACAGGCATCGGCCTTGCGTCCATCGCGGCAGCCAAGGGCTACAAGATCATCCTGACAATGCCGGAGACGATGTCCGTCGAGAGAAGAAATATCCTCCGCGCATACGGCGCCGAGATCGTTCTGACAGACGGCTCCAAGGGCATGAAGGGCGCAATCGCGAAGGCAGAGGAGCTGGCAAAGGAGACAAAGGACAGCTTCATTCCGGGACAGTTCAGCAATCCGGCTAACCCGCAGGCCCACTATAAGACAACAGGTCCGGAGATCTGGAAGGATACGGACGGACAGGTTGATGCATTTATCGCAGGCGTCGGCACAGGCGGAACACTGACAGGAACCGGAAAGTACCTCAAGGAGCAGAACCCGGACATCAAGGTCTATGCGCTTGAGCCGGAGACATCGCCGGTTCTTTCCGAGGGTCACGGTGGCCCGCATAAGATCCAGGGTATCGGCGCAGGCTTCGTTCCGGATGTCCTCGACACAAAGCTGTATGACGGCGTTGTCACGGTTTCCAACGAGGATTCCTTCGCGACAGCAAAGCTCATCGCTCACAAGGAAGGCGTTCTGGTCGGTATTTCCTCCGGCGCGGCTCTCTACGGCGCGATCCAGCTCGCAAAGAAGCCTGAGTTCAAGGGCAAGACAATCGTGGCTGTTCTTCCGGATTCCGGCGACAGATATTATTCGACAGCACTTTTCCAGGAATAAACAGAAGATATGCGGAGGGGCGGCAAAGGCCGTCCCTTCTTTTACGTCGAAGCTTATTCAGCACTCCCAGACTCGGAACGTTTTTCTTTCTCTTCAAAAAATTTGGAAAGTTTTAAAATTGTGCTTGACGGATCCGGCCTTTTAGGGTATTATAGGTTCTGCTGTTGAAACAGCAACAACTTCTTCGGAAGTGTGTGAGTGTAGCTCAGCTGGATAGAGCGTCTGGCTACGGACCAGAAGGTCGCGAGTTCGAATCTTGTCACTCACGTATTTACCCCGCACAACTAGCGTTGTGCGGGGCTTTTTTTTACAGTATACTGTTAATGATCCAGCACCCCTCAAAGAACCATAAAGATGAAGGGAGAGCTTGCCCGCCCGATCACTTTTGGATTCTTTGGGGGTGCTGAATAGAATATCCCTTGGGAAACGGATGGAATCAGGAAAGGATGACCAATGACAAGACAGGAGTTTATCAGTGCCCTCGGACAAAAGCTGGCCGAGGCGCTCCCTGAGGCTGAAGTGCTCAGCCAGGTGCAGTATTATCAGGGATACATTGACGGAGAGCTGCACAGAGGACGAACAGAGCAGGAGATTTTTGATGAGCTCGGAGATCCGATTCTTATCGCCAGAAATATCATCGACTCGCCGAGGCCGGAGGGCTCTGTTTTCGGCATTCCGATTCAGGACGGAGAATCCGCCTACGAGGAGGGCGCGTACCAGGGCAGCCATTCACGGCCCGAGGAGACGCACCATATTGATCCGGAGCACATGCACCGCGCGGCCGGAGAGCAGTACAGAAAGGCTTCTGAGGCGAGACAGCAGGCGTCTGAGGCAGCCCGGGACGCAGAAGCCGGAGAAGCGTCGGAGAGCGGACATGCGGGCCCGGATAACGCCGGGAGTGCGTCGGAGGAAGGCGCGAAGGTACATGAAACCCGCGGCAGGGAGCGGAAGGAAGGCAATGCTCAGGGCAGGTCAGACAATGACACGTCAGAATCATCGAAAGCACATGAGAGTGTGACCGGTAAGGCAGAGAGGACGGGCAGTGTCTGGCATGACGAGAGCGGTGAGTTCAACTGGCCGCTGTTTGCATTTATCCTTGCGGCTGTCATGATTATCGTCGCTGTGATCTGGATTGTCGGTAAGGTCGTCATTGCGCTCGGCCCGGCACTGTTGATCATTCTTGCGATCATTCTGATCGTCGCGACAATCGCGAAGGGCAACAATCACTGAATTTGCATGCCCTGCTTTTCAGGGCTCCATAAGGTCTGTAGGTTCCGGCGGATTGCTCCGCTGCATGGGAGGTGCGCATGGATAAATTCGAGAGGAAATATCTGGAACGCCTGTCGGAAATCTATCCGACGATCGCGAAGGCGTCCACGGAGATCATTAACCTGTCGGCGACACTGAGCCTGCCGAAGGGGACAGAGCATTTTATAACGGACATCCACGGGGAATATGAGGCATTTTCCCATGTGCTGAAGAACGGCTCGGGCGCGGTCAGGAAGAAGGTCACAGAGGTGTTCGGCCGCACACTTTCCCAGAGCGATATCCGGGAGCTTTCTACCCTGATTTATTATCCGCAGGAGAAGATTGAGCTTGTCCGGCGGACCAGAACGGAAGAGGAAATGAAGGACTGGTACAAGGTCATGCTGTATCGTCTGATCGCTGTGTGCAAATATACGGCTAGCAAATATACGCGCGAGAAGGTGAGACATGAGCTGCCGGACGACTTCGCGTTCGTCATTGAGGAGCTGATTACCGAGAAGGACGACATCGAGGACAAGGAGGCGTATTACGAGGAGATCATCAATACGATTATCCGCATCGAGCGCGCCGACGTCTTTATCATCGCGCTTGCGGAGCTGATTCCGAAGCTGACGGTCGATCACCTGCATATCCTGGGCGATATCTATGACCGTGGCAGCGGTGCGGATGACATCATGGACAAGCTGATGGAATATCACAGCCTGGACATTCAGTGGGGCAATCACGACCTCGTGTGGATGGGCGCCGCTGCCGGACAGATGTGCTGTATTGCCAATGTGATCCGCGTCTGTGCCCGCTACGGAAATCTGGATACGCTGGAGGACGGGTACGGCATCAATCTTCTGCCGCTGGCTGCATTTGCCCTGAAGACGTACAAGGACGATCCGTGCAGCTGCTTCAAGATCAAAAATACGGGCGGTCATGTCCGCGCGGAGGACGAAGCGGCGGAGGCGGAGGACACCAGCCTCAATATGAAGATCCACAAGGCGATCTCCATTATTCAGTTCAAGCTGCAGGGGCAGATCGCGAAGAAGCGGCCGGAATTCCATATGGAGGACCGCGCCGTCATGGAGTTTATCGACTATGACAAGGGGACAGTGACGTTCCCGGAAAATGCATACACCCCTGATGATCCGTGCTCCGGGAAGACGTACAGACTGCTCGATACGAATTTTCCGACTGTCGATCCGTCTGATCCGAGCCGGCTGAGCCCGGAGGAGGAGCTGGTCATGGAGCGCCTCCAGAGCGCGTTCATGGGCTGTCACAGGCTTCAGGAGCATATTCAGTTTCTGCTCCACAACGGCTCGCTCTACAAGGTACACAACGGGAATCTTCTGTACCACGGCTGCATGCCGCTCGATGAGAACGGAAAATTCAAGGACGTTCAGATTTATGGGAAGACGTTCCGCGGACGGGCACTCTACGACAGGCTCGATACCTATATTCGCCGCGCATTTTTCTCGACGAACCCGCGGCATCGCGAGGAGGGACGCGACATCCTCTGGTGGATCTGGTGCGACAGGGATTCGCCACTGTTCGGGAAAAACAAGATGGCGACGTTCGAGCGCTATCTGCTGGCGGAGCCGGAGACTCATGAGGAGCACAAGAATGCGTACTATGACCTTCTGGACAATGAGGAGGTTATTGATTCGATCCTCGCGGAGTTCGGGCTCTCGGGCAGTCACTGCCACATCATTAACGGCCATGTGCCGGTCAGGAAGGGCGAGTCGCCGGTCCACTGCGGAGGAAAGCTTCTCGTCATCGACGGCGGCTTCTCGAGGGCATATCAGGGCGAGACAGGCATCGCCGGGTATACACTCATTTTCAATTCATGGGGACTCAGACTTGTCGCGCACGAGCCGTTCACATCGACGGAGGACGCGATCCGCTATGGGACGGATATTCACTCGGACCGCGTGATGGTGGAGCAGTACACGAACAGGCTTCTCATCGCGGACACGGACCAGGGCAAACAGATTAAAGAGAGAATTGGCGAGATCGAGACACTCCTTGCGGCCTACAGGAGCGGCGAGATCATCGAGAAGGCAGGAAGATGAGAGACGCAGGTACCGTAAAAACACATAAGCTGTACTATGATGACGCATATGCCAGGGAGTTTGTGGGCCATGTAAAGTCTGCAAGCCCGAAAATGAAGGGCGATTCCGAGAATGGCGGAACGGACATGCTCGATGTTGTTCTCGATCAGACCGCATTTTTCCCGGAGGAGGGAGGTCAGAGCGCGGACACGGGGACACTTGCCGGCTTTCCTGTGCGAGATGTGCAGATCGAAGGCGGCGAGATCCACCACTATGTCGATATCTCCGAAGGTGCTTCAGGGGTCGGGGAGACATTTGCGGAGGGAAAACAGGTTCGGGGTGTTATCGACTGGACGCACCGCTTCTCCAATATGCAGCAGCACTCCGGAGAGCATATTTTCTCGGGACTTGTCCACAGGCACTACGGACTTGACAATGTCGGCTTTCATCTCTCGGACCGGGAGGTCACGCTCGACTTTAACGGGGTGCTCACGATGGATCAGCTCCTTGATATTGAGCGGGAGGCCAATGAGGCTGTGGCGGAGGATGTTCCGTCCATCATTACATTTCCGACGAAGGAGGAATTTGACCGCTCCCCGTGTCGCAGCAAGCTTGACCTCACGGACAATATCCGTGTCGTCATCTTTCCGGGCTATGACATGTGCGCGTGCTGCGCGCCCCATGTGCGGCATGCGGGTGAGATCGGCCTGATCAAGGTGACGGGCGTGATCAGCTGGAGAGGCGGCGTGCGCGTCAGCATCGTCTGCGGGAGCCGCGCGCTCTCTCTGTTTGACAGGGAGCATGAGATCGTGACGGAGGCCGCAAACTTTCTCACGACGTCTGCGGACAATATCTGCCCGCAGCTCCGGAAAATGAGGGACGAGATCCGGCAGCTCCGCGCGGAGATGAAGGACATGTCGGCCGGCCTTCTCGACGCGAAGATCAGGGCGCTGCCGGCGGATGCGGAGAATGTCCTTCTGTTTACGCGCGATGCGGACAAGAAGGCGGTGCGGACTGCTGTCACAGCGCTTGCGGAGGATCACGACGGCTTCTGCGGCATCTTCACGGGAAATGATGCGGATGGGTACAGCTTTGTGATTGGAAGCCGGACAGGCGACAGCCATGAGGCGCTGAAGAAGCTGACAGCTGCATTCCATGCGCGGGGCGGCGGAAAGGCCGACATGGTGCAGGGCAGTATCTGTGCATCCGAGGAGGAAATCCGCGGTCTTTTTTGAAAAAGCGCTTGCAAATGAGAACCCGATTCTATATACTGTTATATGCGTCTGATGTCACTGCCATATTTCTTCAGACGCAGGCAAATGCTACTTTGGCACAGGTGGTAGCGCACCTCATTGGTAGTGAGGAGGTCCCGGGTCCGAGTCCCGGAAGTAGCTGACAGAGCCGGAGGCCTGGTTCGCGGTATGCGGACAGCCCCCGGCTCTTTTTGTCATTATTCGGCATCTCGCAATGAGGAATGCGAGGTGTTCCGAGTCTGGGAGTGCTGAATAGTTACTAAAAAAAGCATGGAATCCGGTGCGAAATGTTGCAGAATGCATAGTGGCATGGTAAAATACAGGTAATCGATAATTACGCATGGAGACAGGGAGAATGCGGCGGACAGGAGGGAGCGGTTCCTCCTTATGTCGTGCTCCCTGTCTTTTTTGTGTCATGGTGAGGGAAATGAAGAAAGAATTTGTCGAGGCAATTGAAGCTTCGCCGGTGATCGCGGCTGTCAAGAATGAGACCGGACTTGCGCACTGTCTGAAATCCGATGTGGGTGTCGTCTTCGTCCTGTACGGCGATGTGTGCTCGATCGCTGACATCGTGGAGCGGATCAAGGAGGCAGGCAAGACGGCGGTCGTCCATCTCGATCTGATCGCGGGACTTTCCACAAAGGACGCAGCCACAGACTTTATCAGACGCTACACGAGGGCTGACGGCATTATTACGACGAAGAGCAGTCTCATCGCGCACGCCAATGAGCTGGGACTCGGCACGATCTGCAGGTACTTCATTCTCGACAGCATGGCACTTGAGACGATCGGGAGAATTTCATTTCACGGAAGCGCGAGGCCGGATCTGATTGAAATCCTTCCGGGCATCCTTGCGCCGAAGATGATTCGTCAGATCTGCGACACGGCGCGTCTTCCCGTCATCTGCGGCGGGCTGATCAAGGACAGGGAGGACACAATGAATGCCTTAAAGAGCGGCGCCTCTGCGATCTCGACGACAAGTGAGAACGTGTGGTTTATGTGAAATGCGGGAGGCTGAAAGGAGATAGGCGCATGGCAAAGTATGTAATGGCACTTGATGCCGGGACGACGAGCAGCAGATGTATCCTGTTTAATAAGCAGGGAGATATCTGCAGCATGGCTCAGAAGGAATTCACACAGTATTTTCCGCACCCCGGGTGGGTCGAGCACGATGCAAATGAAATCTGGCAGACGCAGCTGAATGTCGCCCGGCAGGCGATGACGAATATCGAGGCGAAATATGAGGACATCGCGGCGATCGGCATCACAAATCAGCGCGAGACGACGATCCTCTGGGACAGGAGGACCGGACAGCCGATCAGCCACGCCATCGTGTGGCAGTGCCGCCGCACGGCTGATTTCACGGAAAATCTGAAGCTGAATCAGCCGGAGGTTGTGGATATATTCCGGAAGAAGACGGGGCTCGTGATTGATCCTTATTTTTCGGGAACGAAGATCCGCTGGCTGCTCGACCACGTCGACGGCGCGCGGGAGCTCGCGGAGAAGGGCGACCTGGCCTTCGGAACCGTCGACAGCTGGCTTATTTACAAGCTGACGAAGGGGCGTGTCCATGTGACGGATTACTCGAACGCGTCAAGAACGCTCCTCTTTAATATCAATACGCTCGAGTGGGACGAGGAGCTGTGCCGGATTCTTGATATTCCGATGAGCATCCTTCCGGAAGCAAAGCCGTCGAGCTGTATCTACGGCGAGGCCGATCCGGAATTCTTCGGCGGCCCGGTCCTCATTGCGGGAGCGGCGGGTGACCAGCAGGCGGCGCTGTTCGGACAGACCTGCTTCCATCCGGGCGAGGCGAAGAATACGTACGGAACAGGCTGCTTTATGCTGATGAACGTCGGCGAGAAGCCGGTCTTTTCGGAGAACGGGCTTCTGACAACGATCGCGTGGGGCTTTGACGGGAAGGTCGACTATGCGCTCGAGGGCTCTGTCTACGTCGCGGGCGCCGCGATCCAGTGGCTGCGCGATGAGATGAGGCTGATCGATTCATCGCCGGATTCGGAGTATTTCGCGACGAGAGTTGAGAATACGAACGGATGCTATGTGGTTCCTGCATTTACGGGACTCGGTGCTCCGTACTGGGATCCGTATGCGCGTGGCGCAATCACGGGACTTACGCGCGGTGTGAATAAATATCACATCATCCGCGCGACGCTTGAGTCGCTCGCATTTCAGACGAGCGATGTCCTGCGCGCGATGGAGCTCGATTCGGGCATCCACATGTCGGCGCTCAAGGTCGACGGCGGCGCGTGCCGCAACAACTTCCTGATGCAGTTCCAGGCGGACATCATCAACACGCCGGTGCGGAGACCTGAGTGTGTGGAGACGACGGCGATGGGTGCGTCCTATCTGGCTGGTCTTGCCGTCGGCTTCTGGGACAACAGAGAGGATGTCGTCCGGAACTGGTCGATTGACCGGGAATTTACGCCGATGATGGACGATGAGACGCGCGCAAGGGAGCTTGCGGGCTGGCGGCAGGCCGTTCAATCGACCCGCGGCTGGGCAAAGGGCTGCTCCTGAGCAGGGAATAAATGAATATGGAGAGCCGGGAGATATGGAGTCAGGCGACAGGGCACCGGAAGGTGCCCTGGTCGGCCTGACTTCATTTGCAATTATTCAGCACGACGAGAAACGCGAAGCGTTCCGAGCCTGAGGGTGCTGATCAACTGATGCGGAAACAGGAGGAATTATATATGTACGATGTTGTCATTATCGGAGGAGGCGTCACGGGCGCGGCTGTCGCGCGGGAGCTCTCGAAATACAGACTGAATGTCTGTGTCATTGAAAAGGGCGAGGACGTCTGCAGCGGGACGTCGAAGGCAAACAGCGCAATTATCCACGCAGGCTTCGACGCGAAGGAAGGAAGTCTGATGGCGAAAATGAATGTCCGCGGAAACGCGATGATGGACGAGCTCACCCGCGATCTTGATATTCCGTTCCGCCGCAATGGCGCGATGGTTGTCTGCGTGGACCCGGCTGATAAGGACGGTCTCAAGACGCTGTATGACCGCGGCATTGCAAACCACGTGCCGGGTCTTCGGATTCTGGACCGGGACGAGGCGCTCGCGATGGAGCCGAACCTCTCGGACAATACGGTCGCCGCGCTCTATGCGCCGACGAGCGGCATCATCTGTCCGTTTATTCTGACGATCGCGATGGCGGAGCAGGCCTATGTGAACGGAGTTGATTTTCATTTTAATACGGAGGCCGAGGACATCCGGAAGGAGGACGGCATCTTCCTGATCAGGACCGGAAATGGTGTCTACCGGACGCGCTGCGTCGTCAATGCAGCCGGCGTCTATGCGGACAGGTTCCACAATATGGTGAGCAAAAAGAAAATCCATATCACGCCGCGGAGAGGCGACTATTGTCTGCTCGATAAGTCCGCGGGGAACCTTGTCAGTCACACGATTTTCCCGCAGCCGACAAAGCTCGGCAAGGGCGTTCTTGTCACACCGACCGTGCACGGAAATCTGCTCATCGGCCCGACAGCGGAGGATATCGATGACCGCGAGGGAACGAACACGACGGCAGAGGGAATTCAGGAGGTCATCCGGAAGGCCGGGCAGCACGTGAAGAACATTCCTATGCGCGAGGTGATCACTTCATTTGCGGGACTCAGAGCGCACGAGGACGGACATGAATTTATACTCGGTGAGCCGGAGGACGCTCCCGGCTTCGTTGACTGCGCGGGCATCGAATCTCCGGGCCTCTCATCGAGTCCGGCAATCGGAGAGTATATCGGAAATCTGGTCCGCGATATGCTTCATGCCGATGAGAAGGAGGACTGGATTTCGGTGAGAAAGGGAATCCTTCATCCGGCAGACCTTTCATTTGAAGAGAGAAATGAACTGATCCGCCGTGAGCCGGCGTACGGAAGAATTATCTGCCGCTGCGAATCCGTGACGGAGGGTGAGATTCTTGATGCGATCAGACGTCCGCTCGGCGCGCGCTCGCTCGATGGGGTCAAGCGGCGCACGAGGGCCGGAATGGGACGCTGCCAGGCAGGGTTCTGCTCGCCGAGAGTTATGGAGATTCTGCACAGAGAGCTCGGCATTCCGTATGAGCAGCTCACAAAATGCGGCGGTGAATCGAAGCTTGTCATGGGACGCACGAAGGAGGATGAACAATGAACGGATCCGCAGCAGGAAGGCAGGAAGAGCATATGATGACAGTTGACATTGTAATTATCGGCGGCGGTCCCGCCGGACTGGCAGCGGCAGTCGCCGCGAAGAAGAGCGGAGCCGGGAGCATTCTGATTCTCGAGCGCGACTCTGAGCTGGGAGGAATTCTGAACCAGTGCATCCACAACGGGTTCGGCCTCCATACATTTCATGAGGAGCTGACAGGGCCGGAGTACGCGGACCGGTTTATCCGGCAGGTCCTTGATCTCGGCATCCCCTATAAGCTTGACACAATGGTCCTTGACATCACGAAGGACAGGGTCGTGACGGCGATGAACCGGACGGACGGGATGTTCCAGGTCCGCGCGGGAGCTGTTATTCTCGCAATGGGCTGCCGGGAGCGTCCGCGCGGCGCGCTGAATATCCCGGGCTTCCGTCCGGCCGGCATATACAGTGCGGGCACGGCACAGAGACTCGTGAATATCGAGGGCTATATGCCGGGACGGGAGGTCGTCATCCTCGGCTCCGGCGATATCGGTCTCATCATGGCGCGCCGCATGACGCTCGAGGGGGCGGACGTGAAGGTCGTCGCGGAGATCATGCCGTACTCGGGTGGCCTCAAGCGGAACATCGTGCAGTGTCTCGATGATTTCGGCATTCCGCTGAAGCTGTCCCACACGGTCGTTGACATCGAGGGAAAGGAGCGCGTCTCTGCGGTCACAATTGCTGCGGTCGACGAGCATATGAAGCCGATTCCGGGGACGGAGGAGCGCTACCGGTGTGACACGCTGCTTCTGTCGACCGGTCTCATTCCTGAAAATGAACTGTCCCGTGGCATGGGCGTTGATCTCAGCCCTGTCACAAAGGGTCCTAAGGTCAACGATATGCTCGAGACCAATATCCCCGGCGTCTTTGCCTGCGGCAATGTCCTCCACGTCCATGATCTTGTCGATTATGTCTCGGAGGAGGCGGAGCGTGCAGGTACCTGCGCGGCGGAATATGTGAAGGGCAGTGTGCCTCCGGCAAAAGGATCGGATATTCCGCTGCTTGCTGAGAGCGGCGTGCGCTATACGGTTCCGTGCACGGTCAACACAGGCAGAATGGATGATCTCCTGACCGTCCGCTTCCGTGTGGGAGCCGTCTATAAGAAGGCATACGTCAGCGTGTATCTGAACGATGAGCGTGTTCTTCACCGGCAGAAGAAGATCATGGCGCCGGGCGAGATGGAGCAGGTCATTCTGCAGAAGAAGCAGCTCCTCGCCGTGCCAGATCTGAAGACAATCACTGTGAAGATTGAGAGCGAATAACTGGAGGACATTATGGAGAAACGGAATCTGACATGTATCGGCTGCCCGATGGGCTGCCAGATCACAGTGGAATTCGATGGAGAGAATATCAGCAGCGTGACAGGCAACAGCTGCGCGGTCGGTGACAAATATGCGCGCAAGGAGGTGACGCATCCCGAGCGGACGGTCACCTCAACGGTCGTCGTGACAGGCGGTGACAGAGAGCGCCTGTCCGTCAAGACGAAGGGAAATATTCCGAAGGACCGTATTTTTGACTGCATGCGGGAAATTAACCGCACGAGCGTCAGCGCGCCTGTCCGGATCGGGGACGTTGTGATCCACGACGTGTGCGGGACCGGTGTGGATGTCGTCGCCACGAGAAATGTCGGAAAGGCAGGGTGAATTTCATAACTCCCGTCAGGAGGGTCCGCCGCATATTGCGGCGGGCCCTCTTGTGGTATAATTATACAAATCATCCCGGATCCGTAAGCAGAAAGGAGACCTATGAACGGAAACAGAAAAGAAAAAGAGCCGGTCATGGAAAAGAAAAAGAAGCGGCATCCCTTCCTGAAGACGGTGGGGATTCTGCTGCTCATTTTTCTTCTGGCAGGTACTTCATTTGTTATTTACTGCGTGATGAAGGCGCCGGACATCTCGGTCCTCGACGCGAGACCAAAGAATTACCGCTCAACGGTCCTCGATGACAGCGGCAATGTCGTGCTCACGCTGTCCGGAGAGTCCTCGAACCGCGTCTATGTCAGTCTTGATCAAATTCCGGATGATCTCGAGCATGCGTTTATCGCAGTGGAGGACAGCCGGTTCTACGAGCACCACGGCATCGATCTCTACGGCATCGCGAGAGCATTTGCCAAGGGAGTTACGTCGGGTGACTTCTCGCAGGGCGCGAGTACGATCACCCAGCAGCTCCTGAAGAACAATGTCTTCACGGACTGGACGGATGAAAAGACATTTCTCGACAAGCTGGAGCGTAAGATTCAGGAACAGTACCTCGCAATCCGGCTTGAAAATACGGTCGACAAGGACTGGATTCTCGAAAATTATCTGAATACGATCAATCTCGGAGGCGGAAACTGGGGAGTCGAGACAGCGGCGAAGTACTATTTCGGCAAGGATGTGTCGGAGCTTGACCTCGGGGAGTGCGCGTGCCTTGCGGCGATCACGAAGAATCCGACTTCCTACAACCCGCTGAAGAATCCCGAGAAAAATGCAGAGCGGCGGTTAATTGTCCTGAAGGACATGCTCGATCAGGGCTATATCACAGTGGATGAGTATAATGCGGCTGGTGCCGAAGATGTCTACTCGGAGATTCAGGGCATCGGCGGGGCATCGGATTCCACACAGATCACGGACTATTTTCAGGATGCGCTGATCTACGAGCTGATCGATGACCTCGAGTCGTCAACCGGCTGCACGGAGGCAGAGGCATGGAACAAGATCTACAAGGGAGGCCTCACGATCTATTCGACGGAGAGCAGCCTCCTGCAGAACACGGCGGATTCAGTCATCAATGATGATGAGTATTATATCAACGACGCGCAGTCCTCAATGGTTCTCATTGACAATGAGACTGGAGCTGTCAAGGCACTGATCGGCGGGCGGGGTGAGAAGACGGCGAGCCTCGTCTACAACCGCGCGACGACAGAGACGAGACAGCCCGGCTCAACGATCAAGGTGATCGGGGAGTACGCAGCCGCACTTGATGCCGGAGACATTACGCTCGCGACAACATTTGACGATGCGCCGTATGCTTACTCGGATGGGACGGCTGTCACGAATTCAGATGGTCTCTACAAGGGCGAGACAACGGTGAGAGATGCGATCGCGGAGTCAAGAAATATTGTCGCACTTAAGGTCTTCCAGCGGGCAGGAATCGACTCCGTCTGGAGCATGCTGAAAAAATTCGGCATCGATACACTCACGGACGCGGACAAGGTCGAGGCGCTTGCACTCGGTGGCACGTCCGGCGGCGTGACAAATCTTGAGATGACGGCGGCCTACAGCGCTCTGAGCCGCGGCGGAGAATACATCAAGCCGTATTATTACACGAAGGTCGTCGATCACGACGGCAATACAATCCTCGAGCACAGCGCGGATGAGACACGCGTCGTCAAGGAGTCCACGGCAAAGCTCCTGACATCGGCGATGGAGAGCGTCATGACCGATGGAACAGGAACGGACGCCACATTCGACGGGCAGGAGCTCGCGGGCAAGTCGGGCACGACGTCAAATGTTACGGACGCGTGGTTTATCGGATTTTCCTCCTACTACACGTGCGGCGTCTGGGGAGGCTACGACGACCACTCGTCCCAGGAGAGCAGCGCCTACACGCACAGCCTGTGGCGCGCCGTGATGGAGCAGATACACTCGTCGCTCGGCGAGTCGACGCTGAATGATGCGGATAACATGGACAGCGCGAAGATCTGCATCAAATCCGGAAAGCTGGCGGTCGACGGTGTCTGCGACGACACGCTGCAGGGCGATATGACGCGGACAGAATATTTCGCGTCGGGAACAGAGCCGACAGAGGACTGCGACATCCACGAGAAGGTCACGATCTGCAAGGAGTCCGGACAGATTGCGACGCAGTACTGCCCGTCGACGGAGGACCGCGTCTACCTGAAGAAGGGAACAGACGGAACCGATGATGCGGCCTATGTCATGCCGGCCGATCTCGGGACGTGCACACTGCACACGAAGCCGACACACTGGTGGGATAACCTCTTCGGAGGCGGAAGCACAGACAGCAGCGCGGAGAGCGCATCGAGCCAGAATGGGAAATCCGGGTCCGGCGATAAGACAGAAAAGTCTGATGATGCTGGCAACGGAACGACCGGAAATAATGAAACTGATAAAAATGATAAGAATGAAATTGCAAATGGCGATGATAAAACTGAAAACAACACAGATAATACCGGCAACTGGTGGAACTGGCTGAACTAAGAGCAGATTTTTAATGACATCGCAGATGTGCCGGCGGACTCCGTGCGCACGTTGTCATTCACACGCTCTCAGACCTCGGTAAGCGGTCAGCGATTTCAGGAGCGGTGAGGGCGTTATACGGAGGAGTCCGAAGATCACCCCGAGGAGCTGTAAGCGACGAGGGGAAGCTGAGGAGGACGGAGTCTGCCCGATACCGCCCTGATATTCGTGACCGCTTGCGACGCTTGGCGCGTGTGAACTGCACCGTACAGGCCGGAGTTCGTCGGCACGTCCATCCCAAAGACAAAAAGCGAGGGGGCTGTGATCATCACAGCCCCCTCGCTCTCTTCTCTTATGTTTATCCGAGTCTCGAGTAAATCTCGCTCTTCTTTCTGCTGTATTCCTCCTCAGTCAGAATGCCAAGAGTTCTCAGGTCCTTCAGCTCTCCGAGTGCTCTCTCGGCTGCTGTTCTTGAGAGATATCCATCATCGTCAGGCTTGTCCGCCATCTTATCATTCACGGCGTCCGCGGAAGATGTATCGATGCTTGCACCTTCGTGGCCCTGGGTCTCATTTTCGACGACGTCATCCAGCTCTTCGTCTGTCATCTCGGCCGGAACATCATCTTCGTCCTCCGGCTTGGCATCACCGCTGTAGCCCTTCTTCTCCTCCCAGGAGCCGCGGCGCTTTGCAGCCTTGGCGAGGGCCCGCTCATTGATTTTCGCGTCAATTTTGTTCTGACGGACAGTTACGATGAGATAGCGGAGGAAACGGAAGATTCCGATGATCAGAATCACGAATACCGAAACCCACATCTGCTCATATGTCTTCGTAAAATATCCGATAACACCGGCGACAACCGCTGCGAGCACGATCAGCTCGCGCAGGATATGCGTCACCTTATTTGAAAACAGAAGCACAATCAGAAAAACGATAAGCCCGATGATTGTGTACAGCTGATGCTTGTTGAAGAAATCAAGACAGTACTGCGGCACATTTTCAATCGAGTTCAGAATCTGTGTGACCACAACAGGCATAAAATTCACTCCTTCACCCTGCCTGTGGTGCATGACGCACCCTTTCGGCGGGAATTGTTACAATTTGTTTACGCAATATCATAACATACTCACTTGAGAAAATCTACCCAAACGCGTTTTCTTATGCTAAGATTAAGCAGAGTAAGTGTTAGGAGGAGATAACAATGGGAGAAACGAACAGTCGGTCCGCGGCCTCTGAGGAAGAAAAGACCGCACCGGTTTCCCGGAATTTTATTGAGGAAATGATTGACAAGGATCTCGCGGAGGGCAGGTACAAGGAAGTCTGTACCAGATTTCCGCCGGAGCCGAACGGCTACCTTCATATCGGACACGCGAAATCGATTCTCTTGAACTACGGAATCGCAAAGGAATATGGCGGAAAGTTCCATCTTCGCTTTGATGATACGAACCCGACGAAGGAGAAAAATGAATTCGTCGAGTCGATCGAGCGCGATGTCGCCTGGCTCGGCGCGAAGCACGACGGTCCGGTGCTGTTCGCATCCAATTATTTCGATACAATGTATGAGAAGGCTGTCCTTCTTATTAAGAAGGGACTTGCCTATGTATCTGATCTCTCCGCCGATGAGATCCGCGAATATCGCGGGACACTGACGGAGCCGGGGCGCGAGGATCCGTCAAGAAACCGCAGTGTTGAGGAGAACCTTGAGCTCTTCACGGAAATGAAGGACGGCAAGTTCGCCGACGGCGAGAAGGTACTCCGCGCGAAGATTGATATGGCATCGTCCAATATCAACATGCGTGATCCCATCATTTACAGAATCGCCCATCTGACACATCAGAATACAGGCGATAAGTGGTGCATTTACCCGATGTACGATTTCGCGCATCCGATCGAGGACGCGATCGAGGGAGTCACACATTCCCTGTGCACGCTTGAGTTCGAGGACCATCGCCCGCTGTACAACTGGGTCGTTGAGAACACGGACTGGGAGAATCCGCCGCGACAGATCGAGTTCGCGAAGATGTACCTCAATAATGTCGTGACCGGCAAGCGCTACATCAAGAAGCTCGTTCAGGACGGTGTCGTGGACGGCTGGGATGATCCGCGTCTCGTCAGCATCGCGGGACTTCGCCGCCGCGGCTATACGCCGGAGTCGATCAAGATGTTCGTTGAGCTCTCCGGCATATCGAAGGCCAATTCCGTCTCGGATCCGGCCATGCTCGAGTACTGCATCCGCGAGGACCTGAAAATGAAGCGCCCGCGCATGATGGCTGTCCTTCATCCGCTGAAGCTCATCATCGATAACTATCCGGAGGGACAGACGGAGCTGCTCGATGCGGACAACAACCTCGAGAATCCGGAGCTCGGTAAGAGACAGATCCCGTTTGAGCGTGAGCTCTATATCAATGAGGATGACTTCATGGAGAAACCGGTCCCGAAGTACAAGAGACTGTATCCGGGAAATGAGGTACGTCTCATGCATGCGTACTTTGTGAAGTGCGTCGGCTGCGACAAGGATGAAAGCGGCCATGTGACGGCTGTCCATGTCACCTATGATCCGGAGACGAAGGCCGGCACAGGCTTTACGGGCCGCAAGGCCAAGGGAACCATCCACTGGGTTCCGGCGAAGGAAGCGTTCCGCGCGACCGTCCGCCTCTATAATCCGCTGATCGATCCGGATAAGAGCGTCTACAACGAGGACGGGTCGCTCAATCTGAACCCGAACTCTGTGGAAATCATTGACAACGCGATGCTGGAGCCGGCGCTGAAAGATGCGAAGGCATATGATTCCTTCCAGTTTGTCCGCGACGGCTACTACTGCGTCGACTGCAAGGACTCGAAGGAAGGCGCGCCGGTGTTCAACCGCATCGTCACACTGAAATCTTCCTTCAAGCTTCCGAAGAAGCAGTAACTGCCGTTTAAGCCCATGTATGCGTGATCTTTTCTTTGAGATGACGCTGCATGGGTTCTGCATGTGATGTTAACCTGAAGCGCTGAGAAGGAGGAAGAATACGAAGACATGATTCGCGCGTGTATATTTGACCTTGATGGAACGATTCTGTACACACTGGACGCAATCGCGCTCGCCGGAAACCGGATGCTCGAGGAGCTCGGCTTTCCTGCTCAGCCCGTGGATGACTACCGCTATTACTGCGGGGACGGGTCTGACAATCTGGTGAGAAGATGCCTGAAGAAGGTCGGCGGCGACACAGAGGATAATCTCGATGCGGGATATATTCTGAACAGAAAATTTCTGGCAGAGAAGCCGAATTACCATGTCCATCCGTATGAGGGAATGGAGCAGGCTCTGCGCACGCTGAAGGCACAGGGCATCCGGATTGCTGTTGTCTCAAACAAGCCGGATGATTCCGCGCAGATGACCGTCCATGCCCAGTACGGCGATCTCTTCGATCATGTACAGGGCCAGGGAAACGGAGTTCCGATCAAGCCGGACCCGACGGGAGCACTCCGCACAGCGGAGACGCTCGGGGTCAGGCCGTCAGAATGCCTGTATTTCGGAGACACATGGACAGATATGAAGACGGGACGCAACGCGGGAATGCACACGATCGGCGTTCTCTGGGGCTACCGTGACAGAAAAGAGCTTGAGGAAAACGGGGCAGAACGGATTATTGAACGGCCGGATGAGATTCCGGCTCTTGTGAAAGAGAACTGGAGATGAGCAAGGCGCGGGCAGCTGCCCGTGCAAGAGATGGGGGATGCATGATCAGAGTAATAGCAAGCGACATGGACGGGACACTGATTCCGCACTACGGCGACGGGGTTCCGGAGGAAATGTTCCGGATGATCCGGAAATTCCGTGAGCACGGCATACAGTTTATGGCCGCGAGCGGCCGTCAGCACGCGAACCTGCAGTATATGTTCAGGCCTGTAAAGGATGAGATTGATTACCTGTGTGAGAACGGCTGCCTCGTCTTTCATGACGGAAAGCTTGTTCACCAGGAGATCATGCCGGAGGATGCGGCGCTTGACCTTCTCTCGGCATTCGATGACAAGAAGGAGTATGAGGTCCTTGTCTCCGGCGTGGACACAAGCTATGTCTATGCCACATCCAGGGAGTTCGGAACCTTCTGCCGGGACGTGGTCCACAATCATGTCACATTCGTGCCGACCATCCATGACATTCCGGAGCCTTATTTTAAGATATCCGGCTGGTGTTCTGATGAAAAGCATGCGCTGCAGGAGGTCACGTACTGGGACCGCCTGTTCGGAGATCTCTTCACCGTTGTCTACAGCGGGAACGGCTGGGTCGACTTTTCGCCGAAGGGAGTCACGAAGGGAAGCGCAATTACATGGTATATGAATGAATACGGCATCGGAAAGGATGAGGTCATGGCCTTCGGCGACAATTACAACGACGAGGACATGCTCAATGATGTCGGATACAGCTATGCGATGCGAAGCGCACCGGAGGAGATCCGCGATTTCTGCTACGGAACGACAGACAATGTGGTCGCGACGCTGAAGGATGCGTTCAGAGATATTCTGTAATTATTGTTTGACCTGGAGGAATCATCATGGATTTTACCGAAGAGTGTCTGGATTATTTTCTGGCTCATCAGGACCAGATGTTTGACGAGCCTGTCGCGGATTCACGCGAGGAGGCAGAGGCGTTTCTGGAGGACTGCATGGCGCAGGTCCTGCCGTCTGTCAAGGCAGTGCGGAAATTTCTGGATGAGTCTGGAATGGATGTCACGGGGATGACCGATGAGGAAATTGAGGAACAGTCAGAGGTCTTCCCGCTTCCGGACGGAACATATCTGATTGTGGAGGGATAAATGCTTAGACAGATTGCTATTTTTGCGGAGAACACAAAGGGCGCGATGCAGAAGGTGACGCAGGTGCTCGATGACGCGGAGGTCAATATCATATCTCTGGTGACAAATGACAGCGCCGAGTACGGGATCGTCCGCATGATCGTCGACAAGACGGACACAGCGGTCGACGCGTTCAAGCGCGCCGGATATCTGTGCCGGACGGATGTCGTCATCGGCGCCTATGTTGAGGATACGAACGGCGGTCTCAACAAGCTCTTAAAGGCGCTTAAGACGAGCAATGTCAACGTCGACTATATTTACACTTCATTTGACAGAAATGTAGGAAAGCCGATCATCATTCTGCACGCAGGCTCCTTAAGCGCTGTTGAGAACAGCATCAGAAGCAAGGGCTTTACAGTCGCGGACATGTGATGAATTCGGAGGAGAGATATGTCAGAAAATGAAGAAACCCGCACGACGGAACTGGGCAATCCGAGACGGCCGGAGGGAGAAGCGGGAGAAAAAATGCTCGACCGCATGAATGAGAGCCACTATGCGATGACGGGCTGGGCCCTTACATTTCTCGATATCAGGCCGGACGACCGTCTGCTTGATATCGGCTGCGGCGGGGGCATGACGTTAAACCGCATTGCAGATAAAATCACGGATGGACATCTGGACGGAGTTGACTATTCTGAGGTGTCCGTTGCAAAATCGACAGCTCTGAATAAGGCATTCATCGATCAGGGAAAAATGACCATTCAGGAGGGGTCTGTCGAGGCGCTTCCGTTTGAGGATGAGACGTTCGATAAGATTATCACGGTCGAGAGCTTCTACTTCTGGCCGGACCCGGCTGAAAACCTGAAGGAGGTGTACCGCGTCCTGAAGAAGGGCGGGCATTTCCTGCTGGTTGCGGAGACCTATGACAGTCCGGCCATGAGCGACCGGGAGAGAGAAAATGTCGCGATGTACAATCTGTTCAATCCGACAAAGGAGAAGTTCGGGGAGCTGTTTGCGAATGCAGGCTTTGAGCATGTGCAGATCCATACGAAGAGCGGAGAGGAATGGATCTGTATTGACGGCATGCGAATCTGACTGGACGGCGAGCGATTCTGCCCATTGCCCGGATAAATGGGCAGAATGAAGTAATGATTCAGCACCCCAGACTCGGAACGCTTCGCATTCCTCGTTGTGGGCGGACAGAATAATCACAAAAAAAGGACAGCTGTCTATGAGGGGTGGCAGCTGTCCTCCGCCGGATAATCCGACTTGGAAAAAGTCTGTGCAATCAAGCACAAAGCCTATTATATCGGTAGGATGTCTGAAAGTAAAGGGGGGGGTAGAAAATTCATCAATTGTTCACAAATGATCGATGAATCCCCTAAATCTTTGTGAGTATTTACAAAAACAGGCATATGCTGCCTGAGAGACGGAGCTAAGATGGAACAGCGTGCAGAAGTAGTATTAAAGCGGGGCGGCGGGAGACTGCTCAAATCGGGTGGCGCCTGGGTGTTCGACAATGAGATTGCGGATGTGAAGGGTCTCTATATGAACGGCGATCTTGTGAGCGTGACCGATTTTGACGGATATCCGCTCGGTACCGGATTCATTAACAGAAACTCAAAGATCCGCGTGCGGATGCTGACAAGAGACATAAATGAGGCGATCGATTCCGATTTTTTCAGGAGAAGAATCCGCGCCGCATGGGAGTACAGAAAAAAGGTCACGGACACCTCGTCCTGCCGGGTGATCTTCGGTGAGGCGGATGATCTCCCCGGAATTACGATTGACAAGTATGAGGATGTCCTTGTTGTCGAGTCACTGGCTCTCGGTATGGACCGCAGGAAAGAGGAGATCGTCGATATCCTGAAGGAGGTGCTCGCGGAGGACGGAATCACGGTCCGCGGCGTCTATGAGCGGAGCGACGCGAAGGAGCGGCTCAAGGAAGGCATGGAGCGCAAGAAGGGCTTCATCGGGCCGGAATTTGATACGAATGTCCGGATCACGGAGAACGGAGTGAAGTATATCGTCGACGTAAAGGACGGCCAGAAGACGGGATTCTTCCTCGATCAGAAATATAACAGAAAGGCGATTCAGCGGCTGTGCGGAGGTGCTGACGTGCTCGACTGCTTTACACACACGGGATCGTTCGGCCTGAATGCAGCCCTTGCAGGCGCAAGTCATGTGACAAGTGTCGATGCGTCGCAGAGCGCGATCGATATGGCAGTGAAAAATGCAGAGCTGAATGGCTTTAATGCGCCGTCCGACATCGGGGGAGGCCGCTACAGCGGCGCAGTCGCCGATGCGGACGGGAATATCATCACCCCGGAGAACGGTTCTCCGCGCGTCGAATACCTGGTGGCCGACGTGCTCGAGCTGCTTCCGAAGCTGGTTGCGGCCGGGAAGCAGTACGACGTTGTGATCCTTGATCCGCCTGCGTTCGCAAAGGCGAAGGCAAGCGTGCGGAACGCGACGAAGGGATACCGCGAGATCAATGTGGCGGGCATGAAGCTCGTGAAGAAGGGCGGATTTCTTGCGACGTGCAGCTGCTCTCATTTCATGACGAGAGAGCTGTTTGAGCAGATGCTCCGGCAGTCCGCAAGGGAGGCACATGTCAGAGTGCGCCAGGTCGAGGCCCGCGCGCAGGCGCCGGACCACCCGATCCTCTGGACAGCGGCCGAGTCGGACTACCTGAAGTTTTACATCCTGCAGATCGTGTGACCACAGTTACTCAGCCGTGACGCGGCGGTTCGTTGACTGGCCGGTGACGCGGAGACCGCGCAGCGAATCGATGAATTTGTAGAGCTGTGAGTAGCCGTAGAGCTTGACATTGAAATTCTTGTGCTTGCGGCGGATCTCCTGGCCGAGCGTCGAGAGGGCGATGCCCTTCTTGCCATGCTCCTTGACGATTTTCCGGATATCGTTGATGAGCTCGTCGTCCTCGGATTTTCCCTCCTTGAGGCTGACGGTGATGACGTTGTTCTTTCCCTTATCAACGACGATGCCGTCCATGTCAGCGAGAAATTTTGAGAGCTGGCTGTATCCGAAGGTGCGGATGTCGAAATCAGGATATTTGTTCTGCAGGCGGCTGCCGATCTCGCCGGGGCCGGTCGTCCTGCCGTTGTTGTCATTTTTCGTGATGATATTGATGATGTCGGATTCAATCGCGTCCTTTGTCATCGAGCTCGTCGCCTCCTCATTCTCGAGGAGATTTTCGAGTTCGGTGAAGACTGTACAGGCCGCGCGGAATGAGTCCGGCGTCTTTTTTTCACCCATGCCGATGACCATCTTGCCGGATTCGCGGAGTCTCGAGGCGAGCCGCGTGAAATCGCTGTCCGAGCTGACGATGCAGAAGCCGTCGACATTGGCGGTGTAGAGGAGATCCATCGCGTCGATGATCAGCGCGGAATCGGTTGCGTTCTTGCCCGTCGTGTTTGAGAACTGCTGGACGGGAATAATCGATTTCTCGAGGAGCTTCTGGCTCCAGCGGGCATTGGCGGACGTCGTGAAATCTCCGTAGATCCGGCGGTACGTGATGGTGCCATACTGAGAGAGCTCATCGAAGATCCCGTTCAGATATTTGGACGAGACATTGTCCGAGTCGATGAGCAGTGCTATTTTCTTGTCTTCTTCCATAAGGATGTCATTTCCTTTCTTCGTTTACTTAAAGCGCGATGCCGTTCATCTCAAGGAGCCTTCGCGCGCTCTCGACGGAGTCGGTGCCCACTCTGTTCTTGACGGGGGCAAATTCGCGCTCCCGCTCGACCTCAAATGGAAGGCAGCCGGGCAGCTCATGAACCATGTCGAGAATGAAATATTCGAATTTCCAGCCATTTTCTTTGTCCGGCCGGATGGTCTGTCCGTCCTCGCCGACATACGGGATCTTCTTGTGCGCAAAATGAACGGGCATCGCCTCGTTCATGACCTTCTCGAGGTCTGCGACGCGGAACATATAGTTGAGGATGACGCCGAAGCTGTAGGCGTAGGTGCCGTCCGCGTTCTTCGCATTCCGCATCTCATCAGTCATTTCAATATACTCGATGACAGACGGCTTCCCGTCCTCGAGACACATGACGCCGACCTTTTCGTCAGGACTTGCCTTGCGGACGACCTTGGAGCCGCAGGCGCTTCCTGTCTCGATGACGGCGCCGAGAAATGCAGGGTCCGCGATGCTCTGCAGGACGTTGTCGACGGCGAAGACATTGAGATAGGAGACGCCGAGCGTATGGAGCAGGCTGACATATCCCGCTCTGGCCATGGAGAGGAACCATCCGCCGTTGCCGTTCGGGGAGACGGCGATGCGGGACGGTGTCTCGAGAAGCACGTGCCCATCCTCACCGACAGCCGGAGCCATCGCCTGCGTGAAGAAGTGAATGTGGTCCCTGTCGTAGCCGAAATACTGATGCTCAGCGAGGAAGGAGCGCGTCTCCGCATCGTTCCGCTCACTCGTCATGATAAAGAGGTGAATCCAGGTGTTTGCCGCCTCGACGACGCGAAGCAGATTTTCGATGAGTCTCTGGAAAATGAATACATCCTTTGTGATGCCGATGTTGAATGCACCCTTCGGCCCTGTGATGCCGAGGCGTGTTCCCATGCCGCCGGCGAGAAGAACGGCCGCGAGCTTTCCGGAGCGGATCGCATCAAAGCCGGTCTTCCGGAAATCCATCCGGCGCTCACTGATCTCAGAGAGCGTCATTGCCGGGATCGGCGTGATGGCTCCGCGGCCACTCTCGCGGTTTCGGTTGCGAAATGCATTTAAATAGGAAAAGTCTGTCCGGCCAATCTGGTCAAGAAGAGATGCCTGGTCTTTTTTATCAAGTGTGTCATAGAAACGGAGAAGCTGTGTCTCTCCGATTTCGGAGAGGCGGTCGTAAGCCTCGCGATATGTCATGTATACTCAGACGGCCGTGTTGATTTCCCCTTTGCCGCGGGACGGGCGGCCGTCCTCCTCCTTTCGATAGGTGGTGTGTCGCCTTTTGAAATCGTCCGGCGAGCAAGCTCTCCGTCCGGATTTCAGAAGTTTTCTGAGGGGTGCTGATTAATTACAGTTTACATCGGATCAGGCGGAAAGACAAGGAAGGGAGGATGCTCCTCCGTATAACGCCCTCACCGATCCTGATATCGCTGACCGTTCACCGAGGTCTGGTGGCGTGTGAACTGTAACCGTGGTCAGAATTAATTGTATAAATATGAGAACAAAATTAGCCCTGCACATATGAAATCGATTTCACATATGCAGGATATGTTGCACAAGAAATGTGTTAAATCAAGGTAAAAATATGAAATGATGACTGAAACACCGAAAATTCAATTCATTTAACTTCGTGCAAACGCCGAATTTTTCAAACCGGATTGACAGGGCGGTTGACCGGAATTAGAATGGGCGCATCAGATCGAGATACGACGCGTAAACGGAACGCGGATGACTGTTCCGGTCTGATCAGGGGAGTGTCCTTACAATGGCTTTCATTAAAAAGGAGTGATTTTTATGACAGAGTACAAGATCAGACTTAAGCAGAATGATGTCGCTGATTTCGTTCATGCTGCTGAGAGCTGTGACTGCGACGTCGATATTTTCTATAACCGCTTTATCATTGACGCAAAGTCCATTCTCGGTGTCCTGAGCCTCGACCTCACGAAGGTGCTCACGGTCCGCATGCCGGAGAAGGTTGCACATTTCGAGAAGCAGATCGCCAAGTACCAGGTCGCGTGAGAGCGATGCCTCTTACAGGAAACGGCTTGACGTAAGCCGGTTCCCGAAGCAAAATTTCAAGAAAAGATTTCAGTCTGTTCCTGAGGCTGCCGCAGATGCGGCGGCCTTTTTTCGTATCTGCGCAGCACAGCGCGAAATGCGAAGCGTTCCGGGTATGGGCGATTTTTGCGTAATGCGCACTGTCTGATATAATGGGCTCATGATCGGGGGACATGGAATGGATACGACTGATAAGAACGGGAGCGGGGCGGAATGTGGAAAGGACCTGCCGCTTGTCCGCATTTCCGTGAGGCATCTGGTTGAGTTCGTCCTGCGAAGCGGCGATATCGACAGCCGGACGCAGGGGGCACAGAAGCTTGAGGCCGCGATGGCAGGGGCGCGTCTTCACAGAAAGCTGCAGAAGAGCGCGCAGGGACTCTATGAGCCGGAGGTCACACTGAAGAAGGATGTGCATTTTCCGGACCTTGTGCTCCGCGTCGAGGGAAGGGCCGACGGCATTATGGGAATCGGGCCCGACAGAAAACCGGTGGGGCAGCCTGTGAAGGCCGGGCCGGACGGGCTGCCGCTGACGATCGGACCGGATGCGCAGACTGCCGGGCAGCCTGTGAAGGATGAATCGATGCCGGACGTCTGCATCGATGAGATCAAATGCATGTACCTCGATGTGAATGAGCTGGAGGAGCCGTTCGACATTCATCTCGCGCAGGCAAAGTGCTATGCGTATATATTCGCGGACGATATGTCACTTGCGTCTGTCGGCGTCCGCATGACCTATGTGAACCTTGAGACAGAGGACGTAAAGCGCTTCCGCAGGGACTATGACTTCGCGGAGCTTGAGGAGTGGTTCTTTGAGGTCGCGCGCTCCTATCACCGCTGGGCCTCGTGGCAGATCCGTCATGTGAGGGAGAGAGACGCGTCGATGGCCGGCCTTGACTTTCCGTTCCCGTACCGCCCGGGGCAGAGAGGTCTTGCGGCGACGGTCTACCGGACGGTGAGGGATGGGAAGATTCTCATGCTCATGGCGCCGACGGGCGTCGGAAAGACGATGAGTTGCCTCTTTCCGGCGATCCGCGCGCTCGGTCAGGGCAAGGGGGACCGCATTTTCTATCTGACAGGGAAAAATGAGACGCTCTCTGCGCCCGGGGAGGCACTCGGGATTCTCACGGGGAAGGGACTTGATATCCGCGCTGTCCGCATCGTGTCGAAGGAGAAGATCTGCCCGCTCTCTGAGCCGAGCTGCAACCCGGATGACTGTCCGTACGCGAAGGGGCATTTTGACCGCGTGAATGACGCGGTCTTTGAGCTTCTTACTGAGGGAGGAAGCCGCGTGACGGACAGGGACGTTGTCCTCAGGCAGGCTGAGAAATGGCGCGTCTGTCCGTTTGAGATGGAGCTCGATGTCTCCTCATGGTGCGACGTGATTTTATGCGACTACAACTATGTCTTTGACCCGGATGCGCAGCTGAAGCGCTTTTTCGGCGATGATGTGAAGGGGGATTACATTTTCCTTATCGATGAGGCCCACAACCTGGTCGACCGCGGGCGGGACATGTACAGCGCGGAGCTCCGGAAGACGCATGTGCTCGCGGCAAAGCGCCTCACGAAGGAGGGGGCACCGAAGATTGCGCGTGCGCTTGAGCGTGTCAACAAATGCCTGCTTGCTATGAAGCACGACTGCGCGGAGCACCCGGATGGAAATACGGCGGGAGTGCCGTTCCATGTGCTCGGCGGAATGACGCCTGCAGGCGGCTTTGGCGGAATTGATGCATGCCTTGCGGCTGTGCTGAGGCTCTACGGGGAAATGCAGACGTTCTACAAGGACAGCGAGAATGCGGAGCTGAAGGAGAGACTGCTCGATTTTTATTTTGAGGTCAGGACATTTGTGTCCGTCGCAGATTATCTCGACGACACGTATATTGCGTATGCGGAGACGGGTGTGACCGGCGATGACGGCGGGAGCGGCGCGAAGGGCGATGCGCTTCCGGCCTCTGAGCTTCTTTTTAAGCTCCTCTGCGTGAATCCGGCGCGGCGCCTCGGAAATGCGCTTGCGCACGGAAGGAGCGCGGTCTTTTTCTCCGCGACGCTTCTTCCGGCCGCCTATTACAGGCGGATGCTGACGGCCGGAGACGCAAAGGCAGTCTACGCGCCGTCGCCATTTGACAGGTCGAGGAGACGGATTCTGATCGGGACTGACGTCAGCACGAGATACACGGCGCGGGGAAAGGACATGTACAGGAGAATCGCGCGCTACATCTCTGCGACAGCGAAGGCAAAGCGCGGGAATTATCTCATTTTCTTTCCGTCATATAAGATGATGCGCGACGTCTGCCGCGTCTACAGACAGGAATTTGATTCCCCGGACGTGAATTATGTGTGCCAGTCATACGGGATGAGTGAGATGGACAGGGAGATTTTCATGGAGAATTTCTATGAGGACCCGGCCGTGTCCCTCGTCGCGTTCGCGGTCATGGGCGGCATGTTCTCGGAGGGCATCGATCTTACGGGGACGAGACTGATCGGTGCTGTCGTCGTCGGGACCGGAATTCCGCAGGTGAGCAATGAGCGGGAGATCCTGAAGCGGTACTACGACAATCCGCCGGAGGGGGACTTTGCGGAAAATGCAGGGCCGGCGGGCTTTGACTACGCGTACCGGTATCCCGGCATGAACAAGGTGCTGCAGGCGGCCGGGCGCGTGATCCGCACGCAGACGGACCGGGGCGTAATCGTGCTGCTCGACAGCCGGTTTGCGGAAGCGGCAAACCGAAGGCTCTTTCCGCGGGAGTGGAGCGATGCCGTCTATGTTACGGCCGATACCGTCGGGGAGGAGCTTGCGCGCTTCTGGAAATGAGTTACAGTTCACACGCCATCCAAAGTCGCATGCGATTGCGAATATCAGGGCGGTATCGGGCAGAAAATGCGGAAAACCGGGAATATGGTTTGCACGTTTCTCATTTTCAGATATAATGGAGACGACTTTAAATCTTTACACCTATCAAAAGCGGGGTATACAAGTAAATGGTTAGACGAGTTTATGTGGAAAAGAAACCGCAGTTCGCGGGCCAGGCGAAGGACCTTCGTCATGAGATCCGCCACTACCTGAATATTCAGGGATGCGAAAATGTCCGCGTTTTCAATCGTTACGACGTCGAGAATGTCTCAGACGCGGTCTACGAGAAGGCCTGCAGGACCGTGTTCGCGGAGCCGCCGGTGGATACAGTCTATCAGGAGACGCTTCCGGAGCAGGAAAATGCGAAGATTTTCTCTGTTGAGTACCTTCCGGGACAGTTCGACCAGAGGGCAGACTCCGCCGAGCAGTGTATCCGTTTCCTTGACGAGCGTGAGAACCCGACTGTTCACACCGCGACGACATATATGATCATCGGCCAGATCTCGGACGACGACATGAAGAAGATCGAGGCGGACACGATCAATCCGGTCGACTCCCGCCTTGCGGATGAGGAAAAGCCGGAGACGCTGAAGGAAAATTATGAGGAGCCCGATTCTGTTGAGACAATGGACGGCTTCAAGGACATGAAGAACGGCCCTCTGATGGACCTCTACACAAAGCTCAATCTGGCGATGACATTTGAGGACTTCAAGTTCATCCAGAACTATTTTGCAAATGAAGAGCACCGCGATCCGACGATCACAGAGATCCGCATGCTCGATACATACTGGTCTGATCACTGCCGTCACACGACATACCTCACGGAGCTGAAGAATGTCACGTTCGGCGAGGGCGATTACCGGAAGCCGATCGAGGACACCTTCAAGCAGTATCTCGCAGATCACGACGAGCTCTACAAGGGACGCTCTGACAAGTACGTCTCTCTCATGGACATGGCTCTTCTCGGCGCGAAGAAGCTGAAGAAGGAGGGCAAGCTCGAGGACCAGGAGAAGTCCGATGAGATCAATGCCTGCTCGATTGTCGTTCCGGTCGATGTGAACGGCAAGGAGGAGTCCTGGCTGATCAACTTTAAAAATGAGACGCACAACCATCCGACGGAGATCGAGCCGTTCGGTGGTGCCGCTACCTGCCTCGGCGGTGCGATCCGTGATCCGCTGTCCGGAAGAACATATGTCTATCAGGCTATGCGTGTGACCGGAGCTGCTGATCCGACCCGCCCGCAGTCCGAGACGCTTCCGGGCAAGCTTCCGCAGAAGAAGCTCTGCCGCGGCGCAGCTCACGGCTACAGCTCCTACGGCAACCAGATCGGTCTTGCGACAGGCTATGTCAAGGAGATCTATCATCCGAATTATGTCGCGAAGCGCATGGAGATCGGCGCCGTCATCGCGGCAGCTCCGCAGAGAGCTGTCATCCGCGAGGATTCCGATCCGGGCGACATCATTATTCTTCTCGGCGGAAGAACAGGGCGCGACGGTATCGGCGGCGCGACAGGCTCCTCCAAGAAGCACACAAAGAATTCGACGAAGACCTGCGGCGCTGAGGTCCAGAAGGGCAATGCGCCGACAGAGAGAAAGCTGCAGAGACTGTTCCGCCGCGAGGAGGTTGCCCATCTGATCAAGAAATGCAATGACTTCGGTGCAGGCGGAGTATCTGTCGCGATCGGCGAGCTTGCTCCGGGCCTCAAGGTCAGCCTCGACAAGGTGCCGAAGAAGTACGCGGGTCTCGATGGAACAGAGATCGCGATCTCTGAGTCTCAGGAGAGAATGGCAGTTGTCGTCGATCCGAAGAATGTCGACAAATTCCTCGCGTATGCGCACGAGGAGAATCTCGAGGCGACACCGGTGGCTGTCGTCACAAAGGAGCCGAGACTTGTCCTCAACTGGAAGGGCAAGGATATCGTCAACATCAGCCGCGCATTCCTCGATACGAACGGCGCGCATCAGGAGACAGACGTCTTCGTTGATGTCCCGAACAAGGCGGATTCAGAGCTCAACAAGAATCCGTATGTCACGAGAAATGTGGACGACAGCGGATCGATCTATAACTCCTGGAAGTCCATGCTTGCGGATCTCAATGTCTGCTCACAGAAGGGCCTCGTCGAGATGTTCGACAGCTCAATCGGTGCGGGCTCAGTCCTCATGCCGTACGGCGGCCGCTATCAGCTGACAGAGACGCAGGCCATGGTCGCAAAGGTCCCGGTTCCGGGCGGAAAGACGAACACGGTCACGATGATGAGCTACGGCTATGACCCGTACCTCACGACATGGTCTCCGTATCACGGCGCAGCGTGGGCTGTCACGGAATCAGTTCAGAAGATCGCGGCAGCGGGCGGCAACACGAGAAAGATCCGCTTCACATTCCAGGAATTTTTCCGCCGCATGAGCAAGGATCCGGAGAGGTGGAGCCAGCCGTTTGCGGCTATGATGGGCTCCTACGCGGCACAGCTCGGCTTCGGTCTTCCGTCCATCGGCGGCAAGGACTCGATGTCCGGTACATTTGAGAATATCGACGTTCCGCCGACGCTCGTTTCATTTGCTGTGGATGTCGCGAAGGTACAGGATATTATCACGCCTGAATTCAAGAAGCCGGGCTCCAAGATTGTCTGGATCCGCGCAAAGCGCGACCAGTATGATCTGCCGGATTATCAGGCCATCCTTGATGACGATGACAAGTTGCGTGACGACATTCAGAACGGACGCGTCATTTCCGCATACGTTCTCGGACGTCACGGTATCTGCGAGGCCGTCTCCAAGATGGCATTCGGCAACAGACTCGGCGTAAAGATTGAGCATAACCTCGATCCGCAGGATTTCTTCAGCCCGAATTACGGAGATTTCGTGTGCGAGGTCGCGGACGGAAAGCTCGGAGAGCTGAAGTCCTCTTACACGGTCATCGGTGAGGTGACGGATGACTCGACATTCCGCTATGGCAACATGGCGATGTCCATCGATGATGCGCTTCATTCCTGGATGACGACGCTTGAGCCGGTCTACAAGACGAGAGTGACAGACGACAAGACACCGGTCGAGAGCCCGCTCTACGACGCGAAGTCCATCGCTGTCTGCGGACACAAGATCGCAACACCGCATGTCTTCATTCCGGTCTTCCCGGGCACGAACTGCGAATATGATTCGACGCGCGCATTTGAGGATGCCGGCGCGACGGTCACGACAAAGGTATTCCGGAACCTGACAGAGGAGGATATCCGCGATTCTGTCGATGAGTTTGCAAAGGAGATCGCGAAGGCGCAGATCATCATGTTCCCGGGCGGCTTCTCGGCAGGCGATGAGCCGGACGGCTCCGCGAAGTTCTTCGCGACTGCGTTCCAGAACGCGAAGATCAAGGAGGAGGTCGAAAAGCTCCTCAACGAGCGCGACGGACTTGCACTCGGTATCTGCAACGGCTTCCAGGCGCTGATCAAGCTCGGACTTGTTCCGTACGGAAAGATCACAGGTCAGACAGCTGACAGCCCGACGCTGACGTTCAACACGATCGGCCGTCATATCAGCCATATGGTCTACACGAAGGTTGTCACAAACAAGAGCCCGTGGCTCAGAGAGGCAAAGCTGGGCGGCGTGTATGTCACACCGGCATCCCACGGCGAGGGCCGCTTCGTCGCTTCCGATGAGTGGATCAAGAAGCTCTTCGAGAACGGTCAGGTCGCGACACAGTACTGCGATCCGGACGGCAATGTCTCTATGGATGAGGAGTGGAACGTGAACGGCTCCTACAACGCGATCGAAGGCATCACATCACCGGACGGCAGAGTCCTCGGCAAGATGTGCCATGTCGAGAGACGCGGCGACGGAGTTGCAATCAACATCTTCGGTGAGCAGGACATGAAGGTCTTCAAGTCCGGAGTTGAGTATTTTACTGTATAAGTCCCGGTCGCAGTGCCCGGGACGCGGCGTGCTTGCACGCCGGCGGCCAAGGGCACTAGCGACGACAACAGGTATGAGCAAGGAATGACGCGCAAGCGGCAGGAGATTGCGAATACCTGTAGGATTGCGGGAGCTGCGAAGCAGCGGAGCAATCCGTCGGGACTTATACACCTGGCGCAGTCCCGGTCGCAGTGCCCGGGACGCGGCGTGCTTGCACGCCGGCGGCCAAGGGCACTAGCGACGACAACAGGTATGAGCAAGGAATGACGCGCAAGCGGCAGGAGGAGGCCGCCGGAATTTCCGGCGGCCTTCTCCTTTTCAATGCTTCCAAGTGGGGTGCTAAAATTCACAAAAATAATTGCAAAAAATGGTTGACACAACTGCCACAATTTAGTATTCTAAATAGGCAGTCGCGAGAGCGGCCGCAAGACATAAGGATGGCGAGATAGCTCAGCTGGCTAGAGCACGCGGTTCATACCCGCGGTGTCGAGAGTTCGAATCTCCCTCTCGCTACGTGAAAGGCTTCGGAAAAATTCCGAAGCCTTTTTTGTCATTATTCAGAACCCAAGGGGCTGAATATGCATTCGTTGCTATCCGTAAGATCTGAGCATGTTCCCGGAAACCTGCCATCAGACCTGGGGAGCGGTCAGACATATCAGGAGCAGTGAGGGCGTTATACGGAGTCTGCCCGATACCGCCCTGATATGTCTGACCGCGCGCGACCTGTGTGGCGTTTCCGGGGACGTGCACAGATTACACTTCGTTTTCCCGCGCGATGTCCGCCGCGCTCACCGCAACCCCGTTCACCGTGACGGTTCCGTCCGCAGGAATGAGAATATAGTCGCGTCCGTCGATCCGCCGCGTCTCAACCAGCTGTGCCTTGTCGGCAGGGAGCTTGACGAGGGCTGCGTCCGTCCTGACCGTTACATATGGCTCCGCGATGACATCCATCGCGATCGGCGTGCTGCCGACGGTATCATCGTACATTTCGTCGAAATCCTCAGTGCCGAGGCCGGCGGCGCTCACAATTTTTCGCAGCGTCTCCTTCTCAAGCACCGGGGACGCGTCCTCCTCGGCGGCTTTTTCCACGATATTCTCTGTGATGGCCGCGGCCGTCTCGACTGTGCAGTCCATCTGGCCAAGAAGCTCGGAGAAGACCTCCTTCTGAGCCTTCACGCCGACAGGCACATGACTCTCCTCGAGGTGAAACAGGCCGTTGATGAAATCCTCCTCATCCGGCGCAGCGGAGTGCACGAGCACTTCATTTCGGTTTTCGAGTCTGCCATCAAATGCCGGATACAGAAAGCTGCTGACGGGATTTCCGATCTGCCATCTCCGGTCGAGCTCCGTGACACGGTCCTCATCAAAGCCGAGAACAGGCTGTGTGAGCTTCGCGGGGGAAACCGCGAAGAGCAGAGCCTGATAGACGAGATCGCCGTCCTCGAGCTTCCTGCCGTCCTTCGCCTTTGTCGGGACATCATAGACAATTTTTGTCAGTGTCGCGTAATACGGGTCCGTGTGCGCATATCCGGCCAGAAGACTGTCGCGGAAACCGGCAAACTCACTGACGGACTGGCCCTTCGCCTCGCGGAGCGAAAGAAGCTGTTCATTCTGATTTTCGAGCTGTATCGGAAATGAATCCCGTCCGAGATGTGTCGAGAGTGCCTTCGAGAAGAGCGTCTGATAGCGGAACTGCTCCGCCTCCTCCATACCGATCAGCTTCTCAACATTTTCCCAGACAGGAACGTTGTCTGCATTTACATAGACACCGTAGATCCAGTCGACGACGGTGTCCTTTGATTTCACGACCTTGCGAATTTCTTTCAGATCACTTTTATCCACACCCTTACCTCCTTGCGTGTACTCTACACTTTATCTGAAATGTCGATGAAATTCAACCTGGAGTTATTCCACTCCGGGATGGTTTATGGTACATTGTTACATAGAAAATCCGCAGGGTATCAGGAATATTTTCAGGCTCCTGACGATGACTTTCAAGCGGTGATGTGCTAAAATTTAATAGTCTTATCTGCGGACAGAGTAAGGATGGGCAGACTGTTTTCGAGGGAAGGAAACCGACATGTTGAGGGAGTGTTACTATGTGTGATTATGTTGAAAATACGCAGGCGGACGGATCCAGCGGCACTCTGGATATCCCTTCATTTATCAGAAAGCTGATGGCATATGCGACGCCTCAGATCGAGATGAAGCATCTCCACCTGCGATACAGAACGGAGAATGTATCGTCTCCGAAGATTGAGGTTGACGAGAAAAAACTGAAGAGGCTGTTCGAGCGTCTGCTGGACCGGGCGATCACATCTACGCCGCCCGGAGGCGATGTCATTTTCAGTGTGTCAGAGCTGTCGCGCAGCGGGCAGAATATGACACTGGAATTTTATGTGCAGGACAATGGAATCGGAATGACGCCGGAGGAAGTGGAGCAGGCCACAGCAGAGGAGAAGCCGATTGTGGACGCTCTGAACGGACGCATCAGCTTTGAGAGCCGGATCAACATGGGTACCATCGCGCACATTGTCCTGACGGTCAGAGCCGTTGAGACAGAGGCAGACCAGCCGGTGCCGAACGTGAGCCGGGATGTCTACAATTTCAAGGGCAAGAGAGTCCTTCTCGTCGAGGACCATCCGCTCAATCTTGAGATTGCGAAAAATATGCTGGAGCATGTCGGATTTGAGGTTGATACCGCGGTTGACGGCCAGCAGGCTGTAGACCAGTACAATGAAGAGGGAGATTCGCTGGACCTGATTCTGATGGACATACGGATGCCTGTCAAGGACGGCGTGGCGGCGACGCAGGAGATCCGTTCCATCGAAGAGGAAACAGGGAAGAATATTCCGATCATTGCGCTCACGGCGAGTGCGTATGAGGGAGATGTGAAGCGCGCGCGATGCCGGAATGAACGATTCAATCCTGAAGCCGATTGATCCGGCCAAGATGTACGATGTGATTTCCGAGTACCTGTACACGAAGAAGGAGTAAAGATTTCTGCGCACTGTGTGCCGGAAGAAAATGCGAAGCATACAGAAAAAGGCTGTCCGGCAAAATGCCGGGCAGCCTTTTTCGGAACGCTGAAGCATGTTATTGCGAGATGCCGGGAAGCTTTAAGATGTCAAGCGGAGACCTGATCTCGTAGTCGGGAGCCGGGGCGGAGCCGAAGCCGTAGGATGCGAAAATGAACGGCAGGCCGGCCTCCTTCGTCGCGGTAAAATCACCCATGGTGTCGCCGATATAGGCCGGATGCTCCAGCCCTAGCCGGTCAGAGAGAATCCGGATATTGCGGGCTTTGGCAAAGCCTGTGTCCCCGGGACAGAGATGGCCGGCCACGTATGGCTCAAGACCTGTGTCCGCAAGAAGAACCTCGATGTAGCCTGCCTGACAGTTGCTGACGATGCCTGCCGGAATGCCCCGTTCTTTCAGCTCCTTAAAGACCTCCGCGACGCCGTCATAGAGCGGCGGTTTATCTGAGAGAAGGTCATCATTTTCGCGCACGCAGCACTCGCGGAGGATGTCGATGGCTTCGTGCTCCGGGAGATCCGGGAAGAGGGAGATGGCGATGGTGTCCATTGTCTTTCCGAATTCCTTTGTGAGACGCTCCGCCGTGATAAAGCCGGCGTCAATTCCGTGCGCTTCGATTGTGCGTCTCCAGGAGCGTGCGACCTGCGGCGTCGAGTTCCAGAGCGTTCCGTCTACATCGAAAATCAGAGAATCCATAATTTCTCTCCTTCATTATGTCTGTTTTTATTTACGATATTGCTGTGACGACTGGAGTATAGCAGATGGAAAACGATTTTGTAAAGCCGCTCACTGTATGGTATAATCGGGGCCATAGAGACCTTCCGTGGCGGCACACGAGAGACCCGTACAAGATCTGGGTCTCTGAGATCATGCTGCAGCAGACGCGTGTCGAGGCTGTGAAAGCCTACTACGCGAGATTTCTTGAGGCGCTTCCGGATGTGCATGCGCTTGCAGAGTGTCCGGACGATCAGCTCCTGAAGCTGTGGGAGGGCCTCGGCTATTACAGCCGCGTGAAGAATATGAAGAAGGCGGCTGCTATTGTTGTTCATGACTTCTGCGGGGAGCTTCCCGTAGACGCGGCGGAGCTCCGGAAGCTTCCGGGAATCGGCGAGTACACGGCGGGGGCGGTGGCGTCCATTGCGTTCGGGCTCGCGGAGCCGGCTGTCGACGGCAATGTCATGCGCGTCTTCGCCCGTCTTACGGCAAATGAAACCAATATCCTGTCGCAGAAAATGAAGCGGAGCGTCACGGACGAGCTCCGCGGTGTTCTTGCATCGTCGTTCGGACAGCCAAAGGGTCCGGAAGCATATCCGGGTGATGGGGACGCGCCGACGGAGACCGGCGCCTTTAACCAGGCGCTGTTTGAGCTCGGGGCGACCGTGTGCACGCCGAAGGACCCGAAGTGTGCATCCTGTCCTGTGCGGCCGTGGTGCCGTGCATTTTCTGAAGGGAAGACAGAGACGCTTCCGGTGCGCATCGTGCCGAAAAAGCACAGGGAGGAGGACCGGACCGTTCTCCTTATCGAGGACGGTGAGCGGACTGCAGTCAGGAGGAGACCGGATGGAGGGCTTCTCGGCGGTCTCTATGAATTTCCGAATCTTTCGGGCCGTGTCGGAGAGGAGGATGCGCTTGCCTATGTGCGGCAGAATGGCTGCGAGGCGCTTCGGATCCGGAGACTTCCGGACGCGAAGCATGTGTTTTCTCATGTGACATGGCGCATGACGGGGTACTGCATCACGATCGCGCCGGAAACCGACAATGGAGGACAGAACGGATGGATCTTCGCGGACAGGGCGGAGATGAAGGACGTCTATCCGATACCTGCGGCATTTGCCGCGTATGCGAACCTGCTGGGAGTTCTGGTGGGTAAAAAAGGAAAGGAACAAAGAACCGATGAAGATTCTGACAGTCGCAATTCCATGTTATAATTCCGAGGCTTACATGAGGAAGGCGATCGACCACGCGATGGTCGGCGGCGACGATGTAGAGGTGCTGATTATCGATGACGGCTCAAAGGACGGGACGCTCGATATTGCAAGGGAGTATGAGAAGCGCTTCCCGACGATCTGCCGCGCCATACACCAGGAGAACAAGGGACACGGCGGAGCAGTCAATACGGGAATTGCCGAGGCGAAGGGCGTGTACTTCAAGGTCTGTGACAGCGATGACTGGCTCGACTACGACTCTTATATGACGGTGCTCGATGCGCTCAGGACATGTATTGAGGGCCCGACGACACTTGACTGTCTCTTCTCGAATTACATTTATGAGAAGCAGGGCGCGAAGAGAAAGCACGGCATGCGCTATGTGGGTACATTTCCGGAGAACAGAATCTTCACGTGGAATGACATCATAAAGCCGCTCAACACACACCGCTATGTCCTCATGCACTCGATTATCTACAGGACACAGCTTCTCCGTGACTGCGGTCTCGAGCTGCCGGAGCACACATTCTATGTGGACAATATTTACGCGTTCACGCCGATGATGTATGTGAAGACGATGTATTACTGCAATGTTCCGCTCTACCGCTATTTCATCGGCCGGAGCGATCAGTCCGTCAACGAGAAGGTCATGGTCGGCCGGATGGACCAGCAGATCCGCGTGACAAAGATCATGATTGACAGCTACAGACCGGAGTTCGTGAAAAACAAGAATATGGCGTCCTACATGATTCACGATATGGGCATCATCATGAGCGTCACATCGATTCTTCTGCTCCGGATCGGAACGGATGCTGCGCTAGAGCAGAAGAAGGAGATATGGAACTATCTGAAGAAGAAGGACCTTGTGATGTACCTCCGGATCCGCCACAGCGTGCTCGGCCGCGCGCTCAATATTCCGACGAAGGCGGGCCGTGACATTGCAGTCAAGGGCTATCAGCTTGTCCAGAAATATTACGGTTTCAACTGAAAGTCATGATCGATAAGAAATACAGGCGCTTTGCGTCTGACATCACGGATTTTATGTTTATCGGGGATGAGCCGCAGCGGTCAGATATTATCTTTGTCCCGGGAAATGACAAGCCGCAAATGGCGGAAAAGGCTGCGGAGCTTTACCGGGACGGTTTTGCGGACTATGTGCTCCCGTCCGGCCGCTGGTATATCGGCCTCGGTTATTTTCCGGGACCGGCCACGGAGGGAAGCCGCTACAGCGGCACCTATGAGACCGAGTGGGAGTTTCTGCGCGACGTGCTCGTGAAGAACGGTGTTCCGGAGCAGGCGATTCTCCGCGAGGACCGCGCGACGTTCACCTATGAAAATGCGATCAACTGCCGGGCCGTCACGGACAGGGCGGGTCTCGACGTGAGGCGGGCGATTCTTGTGACTAATACAATCCACGCGAGGAGGAGCCGGATGTACTTCCGGCTCCTCTATCCGGATACAGAGTTTATCAGCTGTCCGGTCGCGGCGACCGGCATTACGAGGGACAACTGGCTCGACAGTCCGGAGCGCGTGGAGGCTGTCATCAGTGAGTTTGAGCGCTGCGGAGGACAATTTATGGATATTCTGAAGGAAATGGCCGGTAAGGACGAGAATGTATGAACTATGTGCTTGATTTTGCAGTTCTGATTGCGCTGATCGCGCTGTCCGCATTTTTTTCATCTGCGGAGACGGCGCTGACAATGGTCAGAAAGACCTCGATCAAGGCGCGTGCCGCCGAGGGAAACAAGCGGGCGGAGACGACGATGAAAATCCTCGAGCAGAGGTCAAAGATGCTGACCGCGATTCTCGTGGGCAACAACGTTGTGAACCTCTCCGCATCCTCTCTGTCGACTGCGTTTGCGATGCGTCTGTTCGGAAATGCGGCGATCGGCGTCGCGACGGGAATACTGACCGTTGTCATTATTCTCTTCGGTGAGATCACGCCGAAGAATGCGGCCTCCGTGCGCGCGGAGGAGATCTCGCTCAGAGACGCGCCGATCATCCACGCGATCATGATTGTGCTGACGCCGCTCATTTTCGTGCTGGACCATGTGTCGAGAGGCATTGAGCGGATGATGGGGGTTGACCCGGACGCGAAGCCGTCCATGACAGAGACGGAGCTCAGGGCTCTCGTCGATGTGTCCGAGGAGGACGGCGTCATTGAAAATGACGAGAAGAAGATGATCAACAACGTGGTCGATCTCTCGGACACACTCGCGCGGGAGATTATGATCCCCCGCATCGATATGACGTCCGTGCCCGTCGAGTCTACATTTGACGAGCTGATCGAGACCTTCCGTGTCCACCGCTTCACGCGCGTGCCTGTCTACGAGGGTACGACGGACCACGTGGTGGGAATTCTCAACATGAAGGATCTGCTTATCACGAGCAGAGAGGGCTTTTCACTCGAGAAGATCATGCGCGAGCCGTACTACACGTATGAGGCGAAGAACATATCCGATCTGCTCGATGAGATGCGGCTCAATTCGCTGTCGATTGTCATTGTTCTCGATGAGTACGGGGCGGCCTCAGGCATGATTACGATGGAGGATGTGCTTGAGGAGATCGTCGGCGATATGCACGACGAGTACAAGGGACGCGATATTGAGGAGATCACGGTTATTGAGCCGGGCAGAGAGTATTCCTGCCTCGGATCCGTCGACATCGATGATCTGAACAAGGCGATCGGCACAAAGCTTGAGTCTGAGGATTATGACACGGTCGGCGGCTATATCATCGAGCATTCGGAGGACCGCCTTCCGAAGGTCGGCGAATATATCGTGACGAAGGACGGCGCGAAGATGATCGTCGAGGCGGTCAAGAAAAACCGGATCCTGCGCGTTCACATCTATCTGCCTGAGCAGGAGAAGGACTGAGCTTACACGCGCCGGCAAATCCCGGATGCAGACAGCCATATCGGGAGCAGCTGCACGAACCCGATTCTGTCTTGTGCGGGTAAGGGCACTATGCTATAATAACTTTTATACATGAGCTTTCATAAGGAGGATCTTATCATGAAGCATATTGTTACTCTGAACACAAAGAATCTTCAGAACACACTTAAGAAGGGCGGCTGCGGCGAGTGCCAGACATCCTGCCAGTCCGCGTGCAAGACATCCTGCACAGTTGGCAATCAGGAGTGCGAGAACAAGCGCTGATCGCGAAACGAAACTGAAGAGCTATGAGCGGGGGCAGCGGCCGTGCGCCGCTGCTTCAATTTTGTCATCATATACTTAAGAAAAATCGGAGTTTTATGCAGATTCATCAGTACAAATTAAACGGATATAATATGGTTCTGGACGTTCCGGGCGGAAGCGTCCATGTTGTTGACGACGTCACATATGACGCACTTCTTGCCATGCAGGAGACGACGGACAGAGAGGAAATAAAGCGCCGTCTGGCGGGCACATACAGTGAGCAGGAGATCGCGGAGGCCCTGGATGAGATTGACGAGCTGAGGCAGAAGGGTATGCTGTTCTCGGAGGAGCCGTATGCGCCTGCGATCGACGAGTTCGCGAAGCGCCCGACGGTTGTCAAGGCGCTCTGCCTTCATATCGCGCATGACTGCAATCTTGCGTGCAGGTACTGCTTCGCGGAGGAGGGCGAGTATCACGGCCGCCGCGCACTCATGAGCTTTGAGGTCGGGAAGAAGGCGCTTGATTTTCTGGTCGCCAATTCAGGAAAGCGCCGCAATCTTGAGGTCGACTTCTTCGGCGGTGAGCCGCTGATGAACTGGAAGGTCGTGAAGGACCTTGTCGCATACGGCCGCGGTCTTGAGAAGGAGCTTGAGGGAACAGACCATCCGAAGCATTTCCGCTTCACGATTACGACAAACGGTGTGCTTCTCAATGACGAGATCATGGATTTCTGCAACCGCGAGATGGACAATGTCGTTATGTCTTGCGACGGCCGGAAGGACGTGCATGACCGGATGCGTCCGTTCCGGAACGGCTCGGGAAGCTTTGACCTCATCATTCCGAAGTTCCAGAAATGGGCTGCGCAGAGAAGAGCGCTCGGAAAGAAGTACTATATCCGCGGCACCTATACGCACTGGAACCTTGATTTTGCGGCTGATGTCATCGCGATGGCTGATCTCGGCTTCGATCAGATTTCCGTGGAGCCTGTCGTTGCCCCGAAGGAAATGGACTATGCGATCAAGCCGGAGGATATCCCGGTTCTCGAGGAGCAGTACGATATCCTGGTAAAGGAAATGATCCGCCGCGAAAAGGCTGGAAAAGGTTTTAATTTCTTTCATTTTATGATAGATTTAACGGGTGGCCCGTGTGTCTACAAGCGTCTCAGCGGATGCGGCTCGGGCACGGAATATCTCGCGGTGACGCCGTGGGGAGATCTCTATCCCTGCCATCAGTTTGTCGGTGTGGATGATTTCCTGCTCGGCAACGTGGATACAGGCGTTGTCAGGACAGATATTGTTGACAGCTTCAAGCGCGTCAACGTCTATACGAAGAAGGAATGCAGCTCCTGCTTCGCACGGTTCTACTGCAGCGGCGGATGTCTCGCGAACTCCTATAATTTCACCGGAAGAATCAATGATGTCTATGAGATCGGCTGCCGTCTCGAGCGCAAGAGAGTCGAGTGCGCTCTGATGCTGAAGGCAGCGGAGGCTGAGAACGGCATCACGAATGTTCCGTTCGGGACGACCGCGGGAACCATTATGGATCCGGACTGCAAGGACGGCTGTACAGACAGCACCTGCGGCTGATTCCGGCCATGGCTTTTTCGAATCAGAATCTCCGGGATGGGGCGGAGATCTGTATATATTTTGCTTAAGGAGAAAGCAGTATCATGAAGAAACGCAATGGTATCATTACTATCATCCTCATGATCGCTCTCACGGTGTTTATGACATTCACCGCTCTTGTCGGCTGGGGTCCGACAGGCACGGGCGCGATGAAGAACATCAAGCTCGGCCTCGACCTTGCGGGCGGTGTGTCTATCACCTATGAGGCCAATGAGGACAACCCGTCCAAGAGTGACATGAGCGATACGATCACAAAGCTCCAGCAGCGTGTTGATCAGTATTCGACGGAGGCCAATGTCTACCAGGAGGGCTCGAACCGGATCACGGTTGAGATCCCGGGTGTCACGAATGCGGACCAGATTCTGGAGGACCTCGGAACTCCGGGCTCGCTGTATTTCATTTCCCAGTATGATTCGGATGGAAATGAAAACTACTCGTACGACAGCTCGACGGGTAAGTATAAGCTCGCGGACGGCAAGACAATTGATTCTCTTGAGGCGGACGGCTCCATCGTCTGCGAGGGAACTGATGTCAAGGACGCGCAGGGCGAGGTCGAGCAGAATTCCTCGACAGGAAGCAACCAGTACGTCGTCTCCCTGACATTCACGAAGAGCGGAACGACGAAATTCGCTGACGCGACGACGGAGGCATACAAGAACGGCTGGTCCATCGGTATCTACTACGATGGTTCGTTCATTTCCGTTCCGTCAGTCAATGCGGCTATCACAGACGGCCAGGCTGTCATCGAGGGCATGAGCTCTATCGATGAGGCAAAGCAGCTGGCATCCTACATCCGCATCGGCGGTCTCTCTCTCACACTGAATGAGATCCGCTCGAACGTCGTCGGCGCTTCCCTCGGTCAGGAGGCAATCAAGACATCCCTGATCGGCGGTGCAATCGGACTTGCGATCGTCATGGCGATCATGATTTCCGTTTACCTGTTCCCGGGCGTGATCGCAAGTATTGCGCTTATTCTCTATACGGCGCTCATGCTGGTCATGCTGAATGCATTTGACCTGACACTGACGCTGCCCGGCATTGCAGGTATCATCCTCGGAATCGGAATGGCGGTCGATGCAAACGTCATTATCTATTCCCGTATTCAAGAGGAGATTACAGCGGGCGCAACCGTCAAGGGCGCGATTGCGGCCGGCTGGCACAAGGCGCTGTCCGCAATTCTCGACGGCAACATCACAACACTGATCGCGGCGGCTGTCCTCGGTGTTCTCGGATCCGGCACGATCAAGGGCTTTGCCATGACGCTGGCCATCTCGGTTGTTCTGTCCATGTTCACGGCACTTGTGATCTCGAGACTTCTCGCGAAGGCGTTCTGCACTGTCGGCGTGAACAACCCGAAGGTGTGGGCAAGAAAGAAGAAGCCGACACACATCCGCTTCGTAAAGAACAGAATGAAATTCCTGGTCGTTGCGGCCTGCGTGCTTGCGGTCGGTATCGGCTGCATGGCCTACAACAAGGCCAACGGAAAGCACGCGCTCAATTACTCGCTCGACTTCCTCGGCGGAACATCGACAACGGTTGAGTTCGACAAGGACTACACGCTCGATGAGCTCGATGAGCAGGTCAAGCCGGTTGTTGAGAAGGTGACGGGCGATGCCGATGTCTCTATGACGAAGGTCGTCGGTTCAAACCAGGTCATCATCAAGACGCGCACGCTTGATCTCACAGAGAGAGAGAAGCTCGCCTCCGATCTCGAGAGCAGCTTTGGTGTTGCCTCCAAGGACATCACGGCAGAGTCCATCTCCGCGACTGTCGGAAAGGAAATGAGAAACAACGCGATTCTCGCGGTTATCATCGCGGTCGCGCTGATGCTGCTTTACATCTTCATCCGGTTCCGCGATCTCCGGTTCGCACTCTCGGCTGTCCTGGCCCTGTGCCACGATGTCGCGATTACGCTCATGAGCTACGCGATCCTGCGGATCTCGGTCGGCAACTCATTTATCGCGGTTATGCTGACAATCCTCGGCTACTCGATCAACTCGACAATTGTCATCTTCGACCGTATCCGTGAGGAGCTTTCGGAAATGCCGAAGAACGGCGATCTCGAGGTACTTGTCGACGGGGCTATCAATCAGACGCTCACGCGAAGCATCTTCACGAACCTGACGACATTCGCGTCGATCCTCATGCTCTATGTGCTCGGCGTCTCGTCCATCAAGGAGTTCACGCTCCCGATGATGGTCGGTATTGTCGCCGGTGCGTGCTCGTCTGTCTTCCTGACAGGTCCGCTCTGGTATTGGATGCGGACAACGTTCGGAAGGGACGCGAAGGAATACCGCAGGGTGCGCGCTATAGCCGCGAAGGCTGAGGCGAAGAAGAACGCCGCTCCGGCTGCAGGGGCAGAGACCTCTAATGTCAAGGCGGCAGCTGTGCGTGAGGGCGGTAACCCGAATGTCATCCGCAAGAAGAAGACAAAGAAGCATACAGCTGCAGATTTTAAATAAACAGCACCCCACAGAGAATGAAAAGGATTTCGGAAGAGCCTGCTCGCCCGAAATCCTTTTTTGATTCTCCGAGTCCGGGGTGCTGAAAATAAGCCATGCGTTACAGTTCACACGCCACCAGACCTCGGTGAACGGTCAGCGATATCAGGAGCGGTGAGGGCGTTATACGGAGGAGTCCGAAGATCACCCTGAGCCGCTGCGTCAGCGGCGAAGGGAAGCTGAGGAGGACGGAGTCTGCCCGATACCGCCCTGATATTCGCGACCGCATGCGACTTTGGATGGCGTGTGAACTGTAACAGCCATGCCGCGTTCGCAGCAGTTTGTATACATGTGAGCTTGTCAATTCATGGCAAATGCTTTACAGTATACAAAGGAGCTGCGGACGCGGCTTCTTTTAGTTCAGGAAACAGGGGAGGGAGCTTCATTTTCATGAAACAGGAGTACTGGAGCGTATACGCGAAACGGGCCGATTTCGGGGCGATCGCGGAAAAATTCCATATTGATCCCGTGGTCGCGCGTGTTATCCGCAACCGCGATATCATCGGCGACGACGCGATTGAGGAATACTTAAGCGGAGGGCTTGAGAGACTGCATGATCCGCTTCTTATGAAGGACATGGGCAGAGCCGCGAAGCTTCTGAAAATGAAGATCGCAAGCGGAGCGTCTATCCGCATTATCGGCGACTACGATATTGACGGCGTTATGTCCTCATATATACTCAGACGGGGCATAGAGGAGCTCGGCGGTGACGCCGATATTCATATCCCGAACCGTATGACGGACGGATACGGCATTAGTGAGTCCATGATTCTTGACGCGAGAGAAGACAGCGTCGACACGATTATTACCTGCGACAACGGCATCGCGGCATCGTCGCAGATTGCACTCGCAAAGAGCTTCGGCATGACGGTGATTGTCACGGACCATCATGAGGTCCTGTCTGTTCCGAAATGTGACGCGGTCATTGACCCGAAGCGTCCCGGAGATGAGTATCCGTACAAGGACCTGTGCGGCGCAGCTGTCGCGTGGAAGCTGATCCGCGCGATGGGCGGGGATCCGGACATGAAGCTTCTTCAATATGTCGCATTTGCGACCGTGGGCGATGTTGTGAACCTGACGGGTGAGAACAGAATTCTCGTGAGAGAGGGCTTGAGGCAGCTTCAGGAGACGGACAATCCCGGACTTCGCGCTCTGGCGGCGACATGCGGCGTTGATTTGAAGACACTCAGCACCTATCACATCGGCTTTGTTCTGGGACCGTGCCTCAATGCAAGCGGCCGACTCGACACGGCTCAGCGCTCGGCAGCGCTCCTTGCGGCTCCCAATGAGGCCACGGCGGCCAGATACGCGGAGGAGCTGAAGGCGCTGAATAACAGCCGCAAGTCCATGACGGAGACGGGCGTGAACCTTGCGCTCGCCGCGATTGAGAAGGAGCACATGGAACATGACAGGGTGCTTGTCATTTATCTGCCGGGCGTCCACGAGAGCATCGCGGGAATCATCGCGGGCCGGATCCGGGAGACAATGAGCCGGCCGGTCTTTGTGCTGACGCGCGGAAAGGACTGCGTCAAGGGCTCCGGGAGATCGATCGAGGCGTACTCCATGTTTGAGAGGCTGACAGAGGTCAGCGATCTTCTCATTCGGTTCGGCGGTCATCCGATGGCGGCCGGTCTGTCCATCGCAGAGGAGCATATCGCAGAGTTCAGGAGAAGACTCAATGAGAACTGCGGCCTGACCGACGAGGATCTCGTCCCGAAGGTCATGATCGATGCGGCTATGCCGATCCAGTATGTGACGGAGGACCTGATCGGGCAGCTTGAGAGCCTTGCGCCGTTCGGGAAGGGAAATGAGCGCCCGGTCTTTGCGCAGAAGCATGTGTACTGCGAGCACCCGCGGCTCTTCGGCGCGAAGCGCAATGTCCTGAAAATGAGAATCCGCTCCATGAAGGTCCCGGGCGACGCGGATCCGGAGAGACCGGGCTTTCAGGCGAGAGTTGAGGGTCCGAGCTTTGATGCCGTCTGCTTCCGGAATGCACAGGAGCTGTACGACAGAATTATGAAAAATCCGGATATTGCGATTACCTATTCGCCGAAGATCGATGAATATATGGGCAGAAGACGCATCCAAATCGGTATCACACACTTCCATTGAAGAAAAAACAATGGTATATTTACAGTTAAGTCGGAAAGGGCGCCGTATGCGCCTGTGTGAAACCGGTATCATATGGCCGGCATTTCCGGATATCAGATAGATATGGAAAAGGAGACTTAAGACATGGCTGAGAAGAAAATTGAAGAGTATGTGCGCACGATCCCGGATTTTCCGAAGAAGGGGATCATGTTCAGGGATGTGACGTCTGTTCTTCAGGATGCGGACGGACTTCATCTCGCAATTGATGAGATGCAGAAGAAGACAGAGGGAATGGATTTCGACGTCATCGCTGGTGTTGAGTCACGCGGATTCATCTTCGGCGCTCCGCTCGCCTACAACCTTCACAAGCCGTTTGTTCTTGTCCGCAAGGCGGGCAAGCTTCCGTGCGAGACTGTTTCCCAGTCTTATGATCTGGAATATGGTCAGGCAACGATCGAGATGCACAAGGACGCCATTAAGCCGGGCCAGAAGGTCCTTCTCGTCGACGATCTCATTGCGACGGGCGGATCGATTGAGGCGGCTGCAAAGCTTGTCGAGAAGCTCGGCGGCGAGGTTGCGGGCATGGTATTTCTGATGGAGCTTGCGGGACTTCACGCACGTGAGAGACTGTCAAAGTATAAGATTGAATCCGTCATTATTTATCCGGGTGCATAACCAGAGACTGCGCAAGAATCTGCAGCAGTTATTGTGAGGGAGAAAGGCAGGTGACAGGTATGGATAAGACAGACATGAATCAAGTGACCGCAGCGGGGACTCCGCCGGATCCTGCCAGCACTCCTTCTGTGAAAAAGACCGAGGCACCGTCACTGCCGGCTGCAGTGGAGAAGAAGCCTGCAGCCTTAAAGCCCTCGGATATCGGGCTTATGACAGACCGCCTGATTGTTCATAAGAAGCCGGAGCGCGACTTAAGCACGCCGGCCGATTTTACATCTCCGGAGAAGATCTATGAGATTCTGAAGAAGAAGGTCCTCGAGTATCATCCGTCCGATGATCTGACGCTGATTGACAAGGCCTATCATCTGGCGGACAGCTATCACAAGAACCAGAAGAGAAAATCCGGTGAGCCGTATATCATTCATCCGCTCAATGTCGGCATTATTCTTGCGGACCTTGAGATGGACAAGGAGACGATTGCTGCAGGCATACTGCATGATGTCGTTGAGGACACGCCGGAGACGGTTGAGGACATCCGCGAAAAATTCGGCGACGACGTCGCACTTCTTGTCGACGGCGTCACAAAGCTCGGCCAGATCGACTACAAGGTCGACAAGGTTGAGATTCAGGCGGAAAATCTGCGCAAGATGTTTCTTGCGATGGCGAAGGACATCCGTGTCATTATCATAAAGCTGGCCGATCGCCTGCACAATATGCGGACGCTTGAGTACATGCGCCCGGAGAAGCAGTACGAGAAGGCCTGTGAGACGATGGATATCTACGCGCCTCTCGCACAGCGGCTTGGTATCAGCAAGATCAAGGTCGAGCTCGATGACCTGGCGTTCCGCTACTGGAAGCCGGATGTCTACGCGGACCTTGTGAAGAAGGTCAATGAGCGAAAGACACAGCGCGAGGAGTTCGTCGCGGGACTTGTCGATGTCATCGGAAAGAAGATCAGGGAGGCCGGCATCAAGGGCGAGGTCAACGGCCGGGTCAAGCACTATTTCTCTATCTATAAGAAGATGGTGAACCAGGACAAGACGCTCGACCAGATCTATGATCTCTTCGCCGTCCGTATCATTGTCAATACAGTGAGCGACTGCTATGCGGCCCTCGGTATTATGCATGAGACCTACAAGCCGATTCCGGGACGCTTCAAGGATTACATCGCGATGCCGAAGGAAAACATGTACCAGTCACTGCACACGACGGTCATCGGGCCCGGCGGAACGCCGTTCGAGATCCAGATCCGTACTGTGGAGATGCACCGCGTCGCTGAATATGGTATTGCTGCGCACTGGAAATACAAGGAGGTATCGAACGGCAACAAGGTCACGGGCAACCAGGAGGAGGAGAAGCTGACATGGCTCCGCCAGATCCTCGAGTGGCAGCAGGATTCCTCGGACAACCGGGAGTTCATGTCTCTGCTCAAGTCCGATCTTGATCTGTTCAACGACACCGTCTACTGCTTCTCACCGCAGGGAGATGTCAAGACGCTTCCGAACGGCTCCTGTACGATCGACTTTGCCTACAGTGTCCACTCGGCAGTCGGCAACCGCATGATCGGCGCAAGAGTCAACGGCAAGCTGGTTCCCGTCAATTATATTCTGAAGAACGGGGACCGCGTGGAGATCATCACGTCCCAGAATTCGAAGGGACCGAGCCGCGACTGGCTGAAGATTGTCAAATCCACGCAGGCGAAGACGAAGATCAACCAGTGGTTCCGCAAGGAGCTGAAGTCGGATAATATCGAGCACGGCAGAGAGCTGATCAGTACATATGCGAAGCAGAAGGGATATTCGCTCGCCAGCCTGATGAAGCCGGAATATCAGGAGTCGGTCCTCAGAAAGTACGGCTTCCACGACTGGGACAGCGTCGTCGCTGCGGTCGGTCATGGCGGCCTCAAGGAGGGACAGGTCGTCAATCGGATGATCGACCTCTACGAGAAGGACCAGAAGAAGCTCATGACGGACGCAGAGGTTCTGCAGGCGGCGGCCGACAACAAGGACAAGCTGCCGCTCGTCCACTCAGAGTCGCTCCGCGGCGGCAAGGGCGGCATCGTCGTCAAGGGCATCCACGATGTCGCTGTCCATTTTGCGAAGTGCTGCAGTCCGCTGCCGGGAGATGAGATCGTCGGCTATGTCACGCGGGGACGCGGTGTCACGATTCACCGCTCTGACTGCGTGAATGTCGTCCATATGTCCGCTGAGGACCGCGCGCGGCTGATCGAGGCCGAGTGGCAGGTTCCGGAGAATGAATCCGGCGCGGCGACGTATGCGGCGGAAATCAATATCTATGCGCAGAACCGCACGGGCCTGCTTGTTGATATCTCGAAGATATTTACGGAGCAGAAGATTGATATTGACCAGCTGAACACGCGCGTCAACAGACAGGGCATCGCGACGATGGAGCTGAGCTTCCGCGTTCATTCTGTTGACGAGCTGAACGAGCTTGTCCGCCAGATCCGTGCTGTGCCGAGTGTCCTTGATATTGAGAGAAAGACAGGCTGATGCCTGCCATGGAGCAAGCTATGAAAATTCTTCACCTGACAGTTGGTCCGATCGGGACCAACTGTTATATTCCATACAATGAGACGACAAAGGCCTGCTTTGTCGTCGACCCGGGCGACAACGCACCGGGAATTCTTGATGCCATTCATTCCCGCAATCTCAGGCCGGAGGCGGTTCTTCTGACGCACGCTCATTTTGACCATATATATGGATTAAATGAATTGATCGCCGGGTATCCGTCTCTTCCGGTTCTCGCCGCGGAGGCGGAGAAGCCGATGATTGAAGATTCATCCAAGAACTGCGGCATGGGCTTTGACAGGAATTACCGCATTCATGTGACGAGATATCTCCGGGACGGAGAGAAAATTTCATTTGCAGGGATGACGCTGGAGGCGATGCTGACGCCGGGACACACGGCCGGCAGCATGTGCTATTATGACGAGGCGGATCAGATCCTCTACGCGGGCGACACAATCTTTTTTGAGTCGTACGGGCGGACGGATCTTCCGACAGGCTCGGACTCTGCGATGGCCTCATCCCTCCGGAGACTGCTCACAACGCTTCCGCCAAAGACGCAGGTGCTGTGCGGGCACGGACCGGTGACGACCATCGGCCATGAGCGGGAGGTGGAAGGAATCGGTCTATGAATATCGGAATTCAGACAGATAAGGATGATTTTCACTATGATATCCATTCTCTTGTCAAGAGCTTTTTTCCCGATGATGACGTGAATGTCTATTCAGATGCCGACGCGGACAAATGCGCCGAGAAGCGCGATATGCTGATCCGGGTCACAATCCCTCCGTACACGAACAGGAAGACGGCAAAGGACAGCATCAAGCAGCAGCTCTACAGGGAGCTCTCCGATTATACGGGCAAGGAGCTGCCGTGGGGCATGCTGTCCGGCATCCGGCCGACAAAGATTCCGATGAAGATGCTTGGAGAGGGGAAGAGCCGCGAGGAGATTCTCTCGTATCTCCGGAGCTATTATTTCGTATCGGAGGAGAAGGCGCATCTTGCACTTGATATTGCGGAGAAGGAACACCGGATCCTGACAGACGGAGGCTTTGGAACGAGAGGCTACAGCCTTTACATTCATGTCCCGTTCTGTCCGAGTATCTGCCTCTACTGCACATTTTCCTCAAGTCCGATCGGGCTCTGGGAGAAGCGCGCATCGGAGTATGTGGACGCGGTCATCGGGGAAATGAAGGAACGGCACGACGCGATTGTGAGCGGCCGCGAGGCGGATCCGTCCGGAGCGGAGGGAGAACTTCCTCCGGGACCGGACACGGTCTATATCGGCGGCGGAACGCCGACGGCGCTGTCTCCGGAGCTTCTTGACCGGCTTCTTGCAGCGGTCCGTGAGACGTGGAATATGACGCGCTGCCGTGAATTCACGGTGGAGGCGGGCAGACCGGATTCATTTTCCCCGGAGAAGCTCGCTGTGCTGAAGAAGCACGGCGTCACGCGTATCTCCGTCAATCCGCAGACGATGAACCAGAAGACGCTCGATTATATCGGGCGGCAGCACACGGTGGAGCAGACGAGGGCGGCGTTTCATATGGCCCGCGAGGCGGGCTTTTCCAATATCAACATGGATATGATCCTCGGACTTCCCGGCGAGACGGAGCGCGAGGTCAGGCATACACTGGATGAAATTACGGAGCTCGGCCCTGATTCGCTCACGGTCCATTCGCTTGCGATCAAGAGAGCGTCCCGGCTCATGAAGAAGATCCGGGAGGACAGAGAGCAGGACCCGGAGGCGGACAGAGGGACGTTTGAGGGTCTTGCATTTGAAAATAACGGCGGGCTTATGCGCCTGGCCGGGGATGCGGCGGAAGCGCTCGGCATGGAGCCTTACTATATGTACAGGCAGAAGAATATGCGCGGGAATCTTGAGAACACAGGCTTCTCGAGGCCGGGCAGCGAGTGCCTCTACAACATCCTCATTATGGAGGAAATCGAGTCCATCTACGCGTTCGGCGCGGGAGCGTCGACAAAGTATGTCCATGCGGGCGGGCGCATCGAGCGCTCCGTGAGCCCGAAGGACGTGAAGACGTACCTGGAGAGAAGACATTGTCATGGGACGGATAGTTGATTATAATCTAACAGAAGAACTGGAGCACGGCGTCTTCGTCAGCTGCCTCGTGCGGGACCTCGCGCGGGAGCTGAACCTGGACGAACCGATTGTCTACAAGCTCACGCTCGCCGGACTGCTTCATGACATAGGAAAGCTGAGACTCGCGAATTACCTGTACGGGACAGAGCAGATTATCAGCCCGCTTGTCGTCGAGGAAATGAAATACGTGCGCATGCACTCGATGCTGTCCTATGACATTCTCGCGGAGAGGGGATATGATCCGCTGATTCTCGAGTCCGTCCGGTACCATCATGAGAATTTTGACGGCTCCGGCTATCCGGCGAACCTGAAGGGAGATGAGATCCCGCTCGGGGCGAGAATCATCCGTGTGTGCGATGTGTTCGCCGCACTCACGACCGACAGGCCGTACAGAAAGCGCTTCGAGGCCGATGAGGCGGTCCGTCTCATGATCGATGAGATCCGTCATTTTGATCTGAAGATTTTTCTGGCCTTCGACCGTGTCGTCCACAGAGTCGGCACGAAGTACAGAGTGCACGTTCCGGCAGGCGATGATGAGATCATCTGCATGTTCATGGCGGCAGGAGAATTGGAATCGTCTCCGGGAGACGGCCCGGATGCGCACGAAACTGACGGAAATGAGCCGGATGAAGAGCCGGATGAGGGAGAGCGCGTGCTTCACGAATCGGACACCGCGCCGTTTATGTAAGGAGACAGATTATGGCTTTAACAAAGAAACCAGTAACCGGAATGAAGGATATTCTGCCGGAGGAGATGGCGATCAGAAACTACGTCATTCATTTGATCCGTGAGACCTACAAGGGCTTCGGCTTCTCGTCCATTGAGACGCCTGTTGTCGAGCACATCGAGAACCTGCTCAGCAAGAACGGCGGCGACAACGAGAAGCTCATTTTCAAGATCCTGAAGAGAGGAGAGAAGCTCGATCTCTCAAAGCCGACCACAGAGGAGGCTGTCACGGACAGCGGTCTCCGCTATGATCTGACGCTCCCGCTCTCCCGGTACTATTCCAATCACGCAAATGAGCTTCCGTCGCCGTTCAAGGCGCTGCAGATCGGCAGCGTGTTCCGCGCCGACCGCCCGCAGAGAGGACGCTTCCGCCAGTTCACACAGTGCGACATCGATATTCTGGGTGATCCGAGCTGTCTCGCCGAGATCGACCTGATCCTCGCGACGACGACCGTTCTTGCAAAACTTGATTTCCATAATTTCACAATTCGCATCAATGACAGAAATCTGCTGAAGGCGGCTGCGAAGAAGGCCGGCTTCGAGGAGAAGGACTATGAGTCCGTCTTCATCACGCTCGACAAGATGGACAAGATCGGCTGGGACGGAGTCCGCGCAGAGCTCGAGGAAAATTACCCGAAGGACGTCGTTGACGCGTATATCGCGCTCTTTGATACGACGGAGGAGAAGAAGCCGGAGGGACCGTTCCGCGATGTGAAGTGCCACCTCTCTGAGCAGCAGAAGGCATTCATGGACGAGGTCGGGAGCCCGCTTCCGACGATCATCTCCGCGGTTGACGCCGTGAAGACGACGGACTTCCGTCTGAAGTATGATCCGACGCTTGTCCGCGGCATGAGCTACTACACGGGACCGATTTTCGAGATCTCCATGGACGAGTACGGCGGATCTGTCGGAGGCGGCGGACGCTACGATGAGATGATCGGCAAGTTCACGGGTCAGAAGACACCGGCCGTCGGCTTCTCGATCGGCTTTGAGCGCATCATCATGCTGCTTCTCGAGCGGAAATTCAAGGTTCCGGGAGCGGCTGAGAAGACGGCGTTCCTCGTTGAGAAGAAGATGCCTACCGATAAGCTTGCGCCGATTTTTGAGGAGGCGATGAAGCTTCGCGCCGAGGGAAAGACAGTCGATATTTCTCTCATGAAGAAGAACAAGAAGTTCCAGAAGGAGCAGCTGGAGGAGAACGGGTACACGGATATCCGGGAGTTTTTCAACCGCTGACAAATATTTAGGAGAAGAGGAAGAAGTAATGGCAGAATCCATGAAAGGTCTGAAGCGCACCGCACGGTGCGCCGAGATCACGGAAGAATATATCGGAAAGACGGTGACCCTGATGGGATGGGTCGCAAAATGCAGAAACAAGGGCGGCATCGTCTTCGTTGATCTCCGGGACAGATCGGGAATCATTCAGATTGTGACGGAGTCAGAGGGAGCGGACAAGAGATGGGGCTCCCTGAAGCCTGAATCTGCGATTGCGGTCGTCGGAACGGTCCGGAGACGCAGCGCGGTCAATCCGCATATGAAGACAGGAACGATCGAGATTTCTCCGACTGAGCTCCGCGTCCTCTCTGAGGCGCAGACGCCTCCGTTCCTCATTCAGAACGGCATTGATACGAGAGAGGACTTAAGACTCCGCTACCGGTATCTTGACCTCCGCCGTCCGGAGCTGCAGCACAAGATCATGTTCCGCGCGGCTGTCGTCGAGATGATCCGTCAGTTCCTCTCGGGAGAGGGGTTCCTTGATATCGAGACGCCGACACTGATCAAGTCGACGCCTGAGGGCGCGAGAGACTATCTCGTTCCGAGCCGTGTGCATCCGGGCGAATTCTACGCGCTTCCGCAGAGTCCGCAGCTCTTAAAGCAGCTTCTTATGTGCTCCGGCATGGACCGGTACTATCAGATTGCGAGATGCTACCGCGACGAGGACCTGCGCGCTGACCGCCAGCCTGAGTTCACACAGGTCGATATGGAGCTTTCATTTGTCGATCAGGACGATGTGATCGACATCAATACGCGTCTGCTCACATATCTTACGGGAGAGATGCCGGCAAAGATGCGTGAGCTTGAGTTCCCGGAGGATCTGATCAAGGGAATTGAAAAGGCCCATGAGGAGCTGAAGGCGCATGGCATCGGACGGATTACATGGCAGGACGCGATGGACTTCTACGGCTCTGACAAGCCGGACCTCCGCTTCGGCATGAAGATTGTCGATGTCTCTGACACGGTCAGGGGCTGTGGCTTCGGTGTATTCACGGGTGCGCTCGAAAATGGCGGTGTCGTCCGCGGTCTCAATGTCAAGGGCAGCGGCGATATGGGCAGAAAGCAGATCGACAAGCTCACGGAGATCGCGAAGACCTACGGCGCGAAGGGTCTTGCCTATGTCCAGCTGAAATCTGACGGGACAGTCAAGTCATCGTTTGCGAAGTTTATGACAGATGACGAGATGCATGCGCTGATTGCAGCCATGGGCGGAGAAAAGGGAGACCTTCTTCTCTTCGCGGCTGACAAATTCAAGGTCGTCTGCGCGGCACTCGGTGCCCTGCGTCTTCACCTCGGCGAGGAGCTCGGCCTCATTGACCACAATGAGTTCCGTTTTGTCTGGGTCATTGACTTCCCGCTTCTTGAGTGGTCCGACGAGGAGGGACGGTTCCTTGCGATGCATCATCCGTTCACGATGCCGAATGAGGATGACTGGAAGAATATCGACAGCGATCCGGGCTCTGTCCGCGCGCAGGCGTACGACATCGTCCTGAACGGCGTCGAGATGGGCGGCGGCTCCATCCGTATCCACATGGATGACGTCCAGGAGAAGATGCTCGAGGTCCTCGGCTTTACGCCGGAGCGGGCCCAGGAGCAGTTCGGCTTCCTTCTGACCGCATTCAAGTACGGAGTACCGCCTCACGCCGGTCTCGCGTACGGTCTTGACCGTATGATCATGCTCTTCTCAGGCTCTGATTCCATCCGCGATGTCATCGCGTTCCCGAAGGTAAAGGACGCGTCGGACCTCATGATGGACGCGCCGTCAGCTGTCGATCCGAAGCAGCTTGAGGAGCTGTCCCTGAAGACGGATATCAGAGAGAGCGCGGACCCGAAAGGAAGCGATTCATAAGTGATCAGAGAAGCAATCCGGATTCTCGCGGAGAGGCGGGACATCGGACATGACATGGCCAAGGCTGTCATGAATGAGATCATGGACAACACAGTGAATGAGGTCGAGAAGGCGGCTTATCTCACGGCGCTTGCGATCAAGGGCGAGACGGTTGAGGAAATCACGGGTTCTGCGGAGGCCATGCGGGACCACTGCGTGAAATTCCTGAATGACGAGGATGTGCTTGAGATCATCGGAACCGGCGGGGACAAGTCGAATTCCTTCAACATCTCGTCGACGGCGGCTCTGGTAATCGCAGCGGCCGGCGTGCCGGTCGCAAAGCACGGAAGCCGTGCCTCGCATTCAAAGGCCGGGGCGGCCGATATGTATGAGGCTCTCGGCGTAAACATACGCCTTGACCCGGACCGGGCGTCGCAGGTTCTGAAGGAGATCGGCATGATCTTTCTGTTCGCGCAGAACTACCACATCGCGATGAAGTATGTGGGACCGGTCCGTAAGGAGCTCGGCATCCGCACGGTCTTTGATTTTCTGGGACCGCTCGCAAACCCCGCCGGCGCGACGATGGAGCTGATGGGTGTCTACGACGAATCCCTGTGCAGGCCGCTCGGACAGGTCCTGAGCAATCTCGGCGTAAAGCGGGCCCTTGTCGTCTACGGACAGGACTCGATGGATGAGATCTCGATGAGCGCGCCGACGACGGTGTGCGAGGTCAGGGACGGCTGGATCAAGAACTATACGATAAAGCCCGAGGACTTCGGCCTTGTGCGCTGCCGGAAGGAGGACCTGACCGGCGGGACGGCAAAGGAAAATGCGGAGATCTGCCGGCGGATTCTCTCCGGCAGGGACCGCGGCCCGAAGAGAGACGCGGTCCTCATCAATGCGGGAGCCGCGCTCTACATGGCCGGAAAGGAAAATTCCATCAAGGAGGGCGTGGAGCTCGCCGCGCATACCATCGACTGCGGCGCCGCGTTCGAGAAGATGGATCAGTTCATTTCCGCGACAAACCAGTGAGGAATGATATGACAATTCTGGATGAAATAGCAGAGAAGACGAGAGAGCGGGTCGCGGAGGCAAAGCGGACCTGCCCGGACCCGTCGCAGGCGGCCGGAGGCGTTCCGGTCCTCCGGCGGCGGGACATTCCGGGCGGCGTGTCCACGATGGAGCCGTTCGCGTTCGAGAAAGCCCTGAGGGCGCCGGGCCTCTCATTTATCTGCGAGGTAAAGAAGGCCAGTCCCTCAAAGGGACTGATTGCTCCGTATTTCCCGTATACGGAGATCGCGCAGGACTACGACAACGCGGGCGCGTCCTGCATTTCCTGTCTGACTGAGCCGTACTGGTTCAAGGGCAGCAATAAATACCTGACGGAGATCAGGCGCGTGACGGACATTCCGATCCTGCGCAAGGATTTTACGGTCGATGAGTACATGATCCGGGAGGCGAAGGCGATCGGCGCCGACGCGGTCCTCCTCATCTGCTCGATTCTTGATCCCGTGCAGCTCCGGGACTTCCGGCAGCTGGCCGACAGCCTCGGGCTCTCGGCGATCTTCGAGGCGCATAATGCGGAGGAAATCCGTATGGCCGCTGACGCGGGCGCGCGGATCATCGGGGTCAACAACCGGAACCTGAAGGACTTTACGGTCGATACCAGGCACGCGGGGGAGCTTAGGAACCTCGTTCCGGAGGGAACGATCTTCATTTCCGAGAGCGGCGTCAAGGGCCGAGACGACATAAGGAGTGCCGAGGCGATGCGCGCGGACGCAGTTCTCGTCGGAGAGACGCTGATGCGGGCGCGAAACAAGGGACGGCGCCTGATGGAGCTTTCAGGGAGACCTGTGAAGGTCAAAATCTGCGGGCTCATGAGTGACAATGACATAAAGCTTGTAAATGAACTGAAGCCGGATTATGCCGGTTTTGTTTTCGCCAATACACGTCATCGCATTACCGCGGAAAAGGCGGCTGCGCTGAAGGCAAAGCTCGACCCGGGCATCAAGGCGGTGGGCGTCTTTGTCGATGAGGATGAGAACGTTGTCATCGACCTTCTGCGGCGCGGCATCATTGATCTGGCGCAGCTCCACGGCCATGAGACGGACGATGTAGCCGGCCGGATCCGCAGCGCAACAGGAAAGCGCGTCATCAAGGCAGTGGTCATGAAGGACGCTTCCTCCGCAGAGGTACGCTTTCCGTCGGCAGATTTCATGCTCTTTGACGCGGGACGCGGGAGCGGGCGCACGTTCAACTGGAATTACCTGAACGACCGCCTGCCGGAGCGCCCGTTCTTCCTTGCGGGGGGCCTCAGCCCGGACAATGTCGCCGACGCTGTCCGCAAGGTTCGTCCGTTCGCGGTCGACGTCTCCTCGGGTGTCGAGGACGGAGAGACAGGCAAGAGCTATGAGAAAATGAAGGCGTTTATTGAGAACGCGCGGTCTGTCCATGATTGAAGAAAACAGCATTTTCGCTGATTTCCCGGTGGTCCGGAAGCCTTAATCCGGAATAAGCAGCTATTAACGGCAGAGTAGTTCTGCCACCAGAAAGACAGAGGATTGATTATTATGAACCAGAAAGGCAGATTCGGTATCTACGGCGGCCAGTACATCACTGAGACGCTCATGAATGCCCTGGATGAGCTCGAGAAGAGCTACAACAAGGCAAAGAATGATCCCGCGTTTGTCGGCGAGCTCAAAAGGCTCCTTGCCGAATACGCGGGGCGTCCGTCTCTTCTCTACTATGCAGAGAAGATGTCGAAGGACCTCGGCGGATGCAAGATTTATCTGAAACGCGAGGACCTGAACCACACAGGCGCGCACAAGATCAACAACGCGCTGGGTCAGGCGCTGCTTGCAAAATATATGGGCAAGACGAGACTGATCGCGGAGACAGGCGCGGGCCAGCACGGCGTCGCGACGGCGACGGCAGCGGCTCTCCTCGGTATGGAGTGCGATGTCTACATGGGCAAGCTCGACACAGAGCGCCAGGCGCTCAATGTCTACCGCATGGAGCTTCTCGGCGCGCGCGTCCATCCGGTCGAGTCAGGTACGGGAACACTGAAGGACGCCGTCAATGAGGCGATGCGCGAGTGGAGCTGCCGTGTGTCTGACACACACTACTGCCTCGGCTCCTGCATGGGACCGCATCCGTTCCCGACAATTGTCCGCGACTTCCAGGCAGTCATCTCTGAGGAGGCCCGCGCGCAGATCCTCGAGAAGGAGGGAAAGCTCCCGAAGGCTGTTCTCGCCTGCGTCGGCGGCGGATCGAACGCAATCGGCTCCTTCTACAACTTCATCAATGACAAGGATGTCCAGCTCATCGGCTGCGAGGCTGCCGGACGCGGCGTTGATACACCGGAGACGGCGGCGACGATGGCGACAGGCTCCATCGGCATCTTCCACGGCATGAAGTCCATCTTCTGCCAGAACGAGGAGGGACAGATCGCGCCTGTCTACTCGATCTCAGCCGGACTTGACTATCCGGGCATCGGACCGGAGCACGCGTATCTCGCGTCTATCGGCCGCGCAAGCTATGTTCCGATCACAGACGAGGAGGCCGTGTGCGCCTTCGAGTATCTGGCGAAGGAAGAAGGTATTATCTGCGCGATCGAGAGTGCTCACGCGCTCGCTTACGCAATCAAGATCGCTCCGACCATGGACAAGGATGATGTGATCATTGTCACCCTGAGCGGACGCGGCGACAAGGACGTAGCGGCCATCGCGCGCTACAGAGGGAGGGACCTCCATGACTAAGACACTGAAGGCATTTGAAAATAAAAAAGCATTCATTCCGTTCATCACGGCGGGATATCCGAACGCGGACGCGTCCGTCGAGTACATTCTCGCCGCAGCTGACGCAGGCGCGGACCTTATCGAGGTCGGTATCCCGTTCTCGGACCCGACGGCAGAGGGCCCGGTGATCCAGAAGGCCGACATGGTTGCGCTTCAGAACGGCATGACCGTGAAGGGCGCGTTCGAGGTTGTCGAGAGAGTCCGCAAGGTGAAGCCGGACCTTCCGATCGCATTCATGACCTATATCAACCCGGTCTTCAAGTTCCGCGGCGATGCGCCGGAGGGCGTGGAGACGGAGCCGTATGTGCCGTTCTTTGAGCGCTGCAAGGCGGACGGCATTGATGCGCTGATCCTCGCGGACCTTCCGTTCGAGGAGCAGGAGGAGGTTCTCTCAGTCTCTGACAAATACGGGGTGGACCTCATTTCCATGGTCTCTCCGACATCGGAGGACAGAATCCGCCGGATCGCAAAGAGCCCGCGCGGCTTCATCTATGTCGTCTCTTCGATGGGCGTCACGGGTGTCCGCTCGAGCTTTGCGTATGACACGATCGGAAATATGGTCCGTCTCATCCGCGAGACGAATCCGTCCGTGAAATGCGCGGTCGGCTTCGGCATCTCGACGCCGGAGCAGGCGGAGAAGATGGCCTCCATCTCCGACGGCGCCATCGTCGGGTCGGCGATCCTGCGCCTGATTGCCGGAGGCGGCACGAAGGACGATGTCTACAGCTACGTGAAGTCCATGAAGGACGCTGTCGACAGAGCGTGACACCTGCGTCACGGCCCACGCGCCATCCGGGATAGTATGCAGTCGCGAATATCAGGGCGGTGTCTGCTTCCGAAGCTGCGATGCAGAGTGAGCGCTACAGTTCACACGCCACCAGACCTCGGTGAACGGTCAGCGATATCAGGAGCGGTGAGGGCGTTATACGGAGGAGTCCGAAGATCACCCTGAGCCGCTGTGTCAGCGGCGAAGGGAAGCTGAGGAGGACGGAGTCTGCCCGATACCGCCCTGATATTCGCGACCGCATGCGACTTTGGATGGCGTGTGAACAGTAACCTCCTGGCCCCCGCAAGGGGGCCTTTTTTATGTCCGGAATTGCGATGGGACCGGGCCGGGAGTATGATAGAGGCAATCTATTAG
>JAZHVT010000008.1:0-68768 GCA_036453145.1 Eubacteriales bacterium | reverse complement strand
ATTCGCGACCGCATGCGACTTTGGATGGCGTGTGAACAGTAACCTCCTGGCCCCCGCAAGGGGGCCTTTTTTATGTCCGGAATTGCGATGGGACCGGGCCGGGAGTATGATAGAGGCAATCTATTAGGACTGTGAGGACATAAACAGCATGGAATTTATGGAACAGCGGATTCTGAGGGACGGCCAGGTCCGGCCCGGAAATATCCTGAAGGTGGACAGCTTTCTCAATCATCAGATTGACTGCGGGCTGCTCGATGAGGCAGGGAAGGCCTTTTATGATAAATTCAGGGACAGGGGCATCACGAGGATTCTGACCGTCGAGGCATCGGGAATTGCGATTGCGTGTCTCACGGCGCGCTATTTCGGTGTGCCTGTCGTTTTTGCGAAGAAGTCGAAGAGTATGAATCTCGACGGCGATCTCTATACGTCGGTTGTGCACTCCTATACGCATAATGTCGACAATACGGTGATCCTCTCGAAGAAGTTCCTGACGGCAGAGGACAGGGTCCTTCTCGTCGATGATTTTCTCGCAAACGGCAAGGCGATGGAGGGACTGATCGATATCTGCGGTCAGGCGGGCGCGAGCATCGCCGGCATTGGCATTGCGATTGAGAAGGGCTTTCAGTGCGGCGGACAGCGTCTCCGCGACGCGGGATACGACGTGCTCAGTCTTGCGATTGTGGACTCTATGACGGACGACGGACGGATCACGTTCCGGCACTGACGTATGGCAGAGAAAAATGAACGGCTCTCCGGCGCGCGGAGAAAAAATCCTCTGGAGAGAGGCGGTGAACCGTACCGCTCGTTTCCTTCGTTCTGCAGGGACGTGTACGGAAGGCGCCTTGAGCGGATCGCGCTCGATGCCGGCATGACCTGCCCGAACCGTGACGGGACGCTCGGGAAAAATGGCTGTGCGTTCTGTGCGGGAGGCAGCGGCGACTTTGCGATTGCGTACAGAGGACAGCGCATGGATATGTCGGACTTCACCTGGTTTCACGAGAGAGACGCGCGGCCGGGCGATTTCATCGCGTATTTTCAGGCGTATACGAGCACGTATGCGCCGGTTCAAAGGTTGCGGGAGCTCTTCGAGGCGGCGCTCTCGGACCCGATGTTTGCGGGCATATCGGTCGCGACGCGCCCGGACTGCATGGGACTTGCCTTCCGGTGCGGGGGTGCCGGCGGGCGTGCGACGGGGATTTCGGGCAAGTCACGCCCTGTCTTCCCGGACGGGGACGTTGTGCAGCTGCTTGCGGAGCTTAAGAAGAGGCACCCGGACAAGTTTATCTGGGTTGAGCTCGGGCTGCAGACGGCGGATGATGAGACCGCATCTCTTGTCCGCAGAGGATATTCCACGGCCCTCTATGACGCGTGTGCCGCGGAGCTCATCCGCGCCGGCATTCCGGTCATCACGCATGTGATTCTGGGTCTTCCGGGCGAGGATGAGCAGCAGATGCTTGAGACGGTGCGCCACGTAAACCGGGTGTATGAGAGAGCGGCGGATGGCGGCATTCTCAGCGGCTGCGGCATCAAGCTGCAGCTTCTCCATTATCTCGCCGGGACAGAGCTCGGAGACGCTTACCTGGCCTGTCACGGGAAGTCTGAGCTGAAAGACCCGGCCGGAATATCCAAGCCGTGTGACCTGGCACGGAACGGGCAGTCTGATCCGGCAGATGAGCCGTCGTCAGCAGGCTGTGTGACGGCAGAGAACGCAGGCGGCGACGGGGAGCTTTGCGCCATGACGGAGGAGGAATATGTCCGAACAGTTGCGGACTGCATTTCCGTCCTTCATCCGGACATTGTCGTCCATCGTCTGACAGGAGACGGAAATGCAAGGATTCTCATTGCGCCTCTGTGGAGCAGAAACAAGCGCCATGTCTTGAACAGCATCCGCCATGAGCTCAGCGCTCGCGGCATCACGCAGGGGTGTCTCAGATTCTGACTTGAAAAACAAATGTTCGAATGATATAATGCCTTCGTCAGGCAGGCGGTCTGCCATGCCCTTGACGAAGGCATATTTCCTGTGTTTAAATAGCGCATTGTACATGCAACATGCACAGAGCATCTGATTCATGGAGAATTCAATGGCAAAAAAAGAAGTATATGATGAGTCCAGTATTCATGTCCTCGAGGGACTTGAGGCTGTCCGGGTGCGCCCGGGAATGTACATTGGCAGTACATCCAGAAAGGGACTCAATCATCTCATTTATGAAATCGTAGACAATGCGGTCGACGAGCATCTCGCCGGCTACTGCACGCACATCGACGTCACACTTGAGGCCGACGGCTCCTGCGAGGTCTCGGACAACGGCCGCGGCGTTCCGGTCGGCATGCACGAGAAGGGCATGCCCGCTGAGCGGCTCGTCTATACGACGCTGCACGCGGGCGGTAAGTTCGACAACAACGCGTACAAGACATCGGGCGGTCTTCACGGCGTCGGCTCCTCCGTCGTCAATGCCCTGTCCACGGACATGGACGTCATCATTAAGCGTGACGGCTATATTCACCACGATCATTTCAAGCGCGGCGTTCCGACAGAGAAGCTTGTGAACGGCCTGCTTCCGACGCTCGGTAAGACGAAGGAGACGGGAACGACCGTCCGCTTCACGCCGGACCCGGAGATCTTCGAGGTGACGAAGTTCTCCGCGACGGAGGTGAAGTCGAGACTGCATGAGACGGCGTATCTGAATCCGGGTCTTACGATTGTCTTTAAGGATGAGCGGCAGGATCCTGCGGAGGAAATCACGTACCATGAGCCCGAGGGCATTGTTGGCTTTGTGCGCGACATCAACCGGAAGGAGGAGACGGTCACGGACCCGATCCTCATCGAGGGCGAGGACGAGGGCATTCAGGTCCAGATCGCGCTCCAGTACGTCAATGAGTTCCACGAGACAATTCTCGGCTATTGCAACAATATCTACAACGCGGACGGAGGCACACACATCACCGGCTTCAAGACGGCATTTACGACCGTCATGAACGGATATGCGCGTGAGCTCGGCATCCTGAAGGAGAAGGACCAGAATTTTACGGGGCCGGACATCCGAAATGGCATGACGGCGATCGTCGCGATCAAGCATCCGGACCCGCGGTTTGAGGGCCAGACGAAGACGAAACTTGACAACCCGGACGCGTCGCGTGTGGTTGCAAAGATCGTCTCGGAGGAGGCACCGCACTACTTCGACAGAAACCTCGACGCGCTGAAGGCAATTCTTGAGTGCGCGGAGAAGTCGGCAAAGATCAGAAAGTCGGCGGAGAAGGCAAAGAGCAACCTGCTGACGAAGCAGAAGTTTTCATTTGACACGAATGGGAAACTTGCGAACTGTATATCGAGAGACGCATCAAAATGCGAGATCTTCATTGTCGAGGGAGATTCCGCCGGCGGCTCTGCGAAGACGGCCCGCGACAGAAATTACCAGGCGATTCTGCCAATCCGCGGCAAGATCCTGAACGTAGAGAAGGCCTCGATCGACAAGGTTCTCGCCAATGCGGAGATCAAGACGATGATCACGGCATTCGGCTGCGGCTTCTCGGAGGGGTACGGCAACGACTTTGATATCACGAAGCTCCGCTATGACAAGATCATTATCATGGCCGATGCCGATGTCGACGGCGCGCATATCGGGACGCTTCTGCTCACGCTGTTCTACCGGTACATGCCGGAGCTCATTTACGACGGCCATGTCTACATCGCGATGCCGCCGCTCTATAAGGTTGTGCCGTCAAAGGGTGAGGGCGAGTACCTCTACGATGACAAGGCGCTTGAGCTTTACCGGAAGAAGCACAAAAATGAAAAGTTCACGCTGCAGCGCTACAAGGGTCTCGGCGAGATGGATCCGCAGCAGCTCTGGGAGACAACGCTCGATCCGAAGACGCGGAGGCTCCGCCGCATAGAGATCGGCAATCCGGGCTTCTCCTCGGACATCACGGAGGTCCTGATGGGGACGGACGTGCCGCCGCGCAAGGAGTTCATTTACGAGCACGCAAGAGACGCGGAGCTCGATGTGTAAGCGTTAACAAGCGATAAGGATCCGGGACATGCTCAGGCCGGATATCAGGGGAATTATGAGTGAAAAGACAGTAAATGAAGAACGGATCATCCGGACAGATTATTCGGAGATCATGCAGAAAAACTATATAGACTACGCGATGTCCGTCATCGTGAGCCGCGCGCTCCCCGATGTGAGGGATGGATTGAAGCCTGTCCAGCGCCGCGTGCTCTATGACATGTATGAGCTCCATACGACGTATGACAAGCCGTACAGAAAGAGCGCGCGAATCGTCGGAGACACGATGGGCAAGTACCATCCGCACGGCGACAGCTCGATCTACGATTCGCTCGTCGTCATGGCGCAGGACTTCAAGAAGGGACAGACGCTCGTCGACGGCCACGGAAATTTCGGCTCTATCGAGGGGGACGGCGCCGCGGCCATGCGATACACGGAGGCGAGACTCGAGAAATTCACGCAGGACTGCTTCCTCGCGGACCTCGACAAGAACATCGTGGACTTCGTGCCGAACTTTGATGAGACGGAGAAGGAGCCGACTGTGCTGCCGGCCCGCGTGCCGAATATTCTGATCAACGGCTCCGACGGAATCGCGGTCGGCATGGCGACGTCCATTCCGCCTCACAATCTCGCGGAGGTCATCAGCGCGGAGGAGGCGCTCATCCGGAACGATGAGATCAGCGACGAGGAGCTCTTCCGTCTCGTCAAGGGGCCTGATTTCCCGACGGGAGGGATTGTCGTCAACAAGAGTGACCTCGCGGAGATCTACAAAACCGGAAGCGGAAAGATCCGCATCCGCGGAAAGGTGGAGCTCGAGAAGGGCCGGAACGGCAGGACGAACATTGTCGTCACAGAGATTCCGTACACGATGATCGGAACGGGCATCGGAAAGTTCATGAGCGATGTGGCCGCGCTGGCCGAAAACAGAACCTGCCCTGAGATCGCGGACATCTCAAACCAGTCGTCCAAGGAGGGCATCCGCATCGTCATTGAGTGCCGGAAGGGTGCCGATGTGGAGAACATCCGCAACGTACTCTACAAAAAGACGAAGCTTGAGGACACGTTCGGCGTCAATATGCTCGTCGTATCAGAGGGAAGACCGGAAACCATGTCTCTCCGCCAGATCCTCGAGGCGTGCGTTGATTTTCAGTTCGAGATCAATGACCGGAAATATCAGGATCTTCTCGCAAAGGAGCTCGAGCGGAAAGAAATCCAGGAGGGTCTCATCCGGGCCTGCGACGTGATTGATCTCATTATCGAGATCCTGCGCGGCTCAAAGAGCCGGAAGCAGGCGATGGACTGCCTTGTCATGGGTGTCACGACGGGCATTCATTTCCGTTCGGCGGAGAGCAGGAAGAATGCGATGAACCTCATGTTCACGGAGCGGCAGGCAAATGCAATTCTCGATATGCGCCTCGTGAAGCTCATCGGCCTCGAGATCGATGCGCTCAAGAGAGAGTACAACGAGACGCTCGGGAAAATCGGATTTTATAAAAAGCTTCTTGAGGACCACGACGCGATGGCGGAGCAGATCATAAAGGAGCTCGAGTCGTTCCGGACGAAATATGCGCGTTCGAGAAGAACAGCGCTGACGGATGCGGGTGAGATTGTCATTGCGGAAAAGGAGCTGAAGGAGGAGAAGGTTGTCTTCTGCCTCGACCGGTTCGGCTACGCGAAGATCCTGGACGCGCAGACGTACGAGAAGAACAGGGAGACCGCAGATACGGAGAACCGGTATGTGCTCCCTGTGATGAATACGGACAAGGTGTGCATTTTCACAGACAAGGGACGCATGCACGCGATCCGCGTGCTCGATATACCGCAGAAGCGGCTGAAGGACAAGGGCGTTCCGATCGACAACCTCTCGAAGTTCTCAAATCAGGACGAGGAGATCCTGTGGGTCGGCGCGCTCGCGGAGATCAGCCGGTCAGACATGCTGTTCGTCACGGCCAATGGCTTTGTGAAGCGCACGAAGGGAACGGAGTTTATCGCCTCGACCCGGTCGATCCAGTCGACGAAGCTCGGAGACGGAGACAGCCTCGTGCTTGTCGCGCCGTCCGATGAGATGGACACGGTCGTCCTCAGGAGCCACAGGGGCTATTTCATCCGCTTCGCGCTCTCCGAGGTCTCGGAGCTGAAGAAGACGGCGATCGGTGTCCGCGGCATTGCGCTTGAGGACGGCGATACAGTCGAGGAGGCATGGCTGCTTGAGGGCCAGAGTGAGCTGAAGACGGAGTGGCACGGCTCGAAGGTTTCGCTGAACCGCCTGAAGATCGCAAAGCGCGGCGGGAAGGGAACGCTGAGAAGATGACCCTGTTTCCGAAAAAAAGCGGAAAATGGGCATTTTCTCTTGCATTCCGGATTTTTCGGTGATATGCTGAATAAGGTACATGAGTTGAGATTTAGGAGCGGGCGTTTGTCCGCTCCTAACATTTTGTAAGGAGAGAATTTGAGCAGGAAGGAAATCGTTGAACAGAAAGCGTGGGACCTTCTGCAGCCGATCACAGAGAAGCTGCACCTGATCCCGGTTGACGCCGAGTTCGTCAAGGAGGGCCCCGATTATTATCTGCGGCTCTACATTGATAAGGAGGGCGGCGTCGGAATTGACGAGTGTGAGCAGGTGAGCCGGGAGATCGATCCGCTTCTCGACGAGGGGGATTTCATTTCCGAGGCGTACACACTTGAGGTCAGCTCTCCCGGTCTCGGGAGGATTCTGAAGCGTCCGCACGATTTCGAGTATGCGGAGGGCCGCGAAGTTGAGGTCCATACCTACAGGGCGATCGATGGGAAGAAGGAATTCCGCGGTGTCCTGAAGGCATGGGACAGAAATTCCGTGACAATCGCTGATGGAGACAGTGAGAGAACGTTTCAGAAAAATGAAATCTCGCTGATCCGCCTTGCATTTGACTTTTGAAAACCGGTATTCCGGATGATGTGCGAAACAGAACATAAGGAGGAAACAGGAAAAACATGGCTGGTAAACGAACACCGAAGGTCCTGACAAAGGAGGAAGCTGCCGAGCAGCAGGCTGCCGAGCTCCGCGCGGCAATTGAGATGATCGAGAAGGAGAAGGGCATCAGCAAGGAATCTCTTCTCGAGTCCATCGAGCAGTCGCTGATGACCGCATGCAAATCTCATTTCGGAAAGAACGACAATATCAATGTCACAATCGATCCGGAGACATGCCGCTACAGAGTGACTGCAGAGAAGGAGGTCGTCGCGACACAGGACGATATCGTCGATCCCGCGCTTCAGGTCACGGTCGATGAGGCCAGACGGACGAATCCGCATGCCGTGGAGGGCGATATCATCGTCGTCGACATCAATTCCAAGGCGTTCGGCCGCATCGCGACACAGAACGCGAAGAACATCATTCTGCAGCGCATCCGTGAGGAGGAGCGCAGCGCAGTCTATAATCAGTATTATAGCCGCGTGCATCAGGTCGTGACCGGAACGGTCTCGAGACTGCAGGGAAAGACGTACAGCATCAACCTCGGCAAGGCCGACGCACTGCTCAATGAGAACGAGCAGGTCAAGACAGAGCATTTCCAGCCGACGGAGCGAATCAAGGTCTATGTCGTGGATGTGAAGAACACGCCGAAGGGACCGAAGATTCTCGTGTCGAGAACTCACCCGGACCTTGTGAGAAAGCTGTTCGAGGAGGAGGTCTCCGAGGTCGCGGATGGAACGGTCGAGATCAAGGGAATCGCACGCGAGCCCGGATCAAGAACAAAGATGTCCGTGTATTCCAATAACCCGGACGTCGATCCGGTCGGCGCATGCGTCGGTATGAACGGTGCGCGTGTCGGCGCTGTCGTCGATGAGCTCCGCGGAGAAAAGATTGATATCATCGAGTGGGATGAGAATCCGGCTATCCTGATTGAAAATGCACTCAGCCCGGCCAAGGTGATCACGGTTGCGGCGGATCCGGATGCGAGAGCTGCGAAGGTCATCGTACCGGATTACCAGCTGTCACTTGCCATCGGCAAGGAGGGTCAGAATGCAAGACTTGCAGCGAGACTGACCGGATACAAGATCGACATCAAGTCTGAGACACAGGCACGTGAGTCGGGAGATTTTGACGATCTGTACCTGGATGATTTTGATGAGAACGGCGAAAGCGTTGAGGAAGAGGAAGATGCAGACGAAGGACTCGTGCCGGAAGAAGCCGCAGCGAACCTGTCTGGGATGCAGGACAATCAGGAATAAGGATGAGCTGATCCGCATTGTGCGGACACCGGACGGCCAGGTACGGATTGATCCGGACGGACGCATGAACGGCCGCGGCGCCTATATCTGCCGGAACCCGGAGTGCCTCGCGAGGGCTGTGAAATCAAAGGCGCTTCCGAGAGCGCTGAAGACGGAGATCCCGGAGGAGACACTTCTTAAGCTGACGGAGGAGATCGGACGTGGCTGACGAGCGGAAGGCACTTTCATATATCGGATTCGCGGCGCGCGCCGGCAAGGCACCGGGCGGCGAGTTTTCGACACTGGAAGCAATTAAGAAAGGAAAGGCAAAGGCGGTCTTCATTTCCGGAGACGCCTCTGACAATACAAAGAAGAAGTTCCGTGACAAATGCACATATTACCATGTTCCGATGGCTTATATTGCGGACAGGCAGACGCTCGGGAAGGCTGTCGGAAAGACAGACCGGACGTCTGTGGCGGTAACAGACGCATCTCTCGCGGAAGCAGCAATAAAAGCGCTACATTAGAGATTAAGAGCAACTATTCAGCACCCGGACGCCAAGGGGTGCTGAACCAAAAATACATAGGGGAGATTGTTTATGACAAAAATCAGGGTTCATGAACTGGCGGCAGAGATCGGTAAGTCGAACAAGGACGTTATCAATTATCTGTCCAATAAAGGATACGACGTCAGGACCGCCGTCAGTCTTGTGCCGGAAAACGAGATCGGCAACATAAAAGCAGCATTCGGTGTGGCGGAGAAGGCTCCGGCGAATGCTGCCGGGGCGCCGAAGGAGCAGACCGGCCAAGCGGAGGAGAACGCTGAGAAACAGCCGAAAAAGAAGAGCGGCATCATGAGAGTTTTTCGTTCTCAGAACGCCAAGGGACAGCTGCAGAGACGTCCGAGAAAGGCGGCAGAGACTCCGAAGCATGAATCGGCTGATCATACAGCGAAGAACAAGGCAGAGGCGGGGGACAGAGAGTTCGGTCCCGGCGCTTCAGTCAGAATTACACCGAAGGAACAGCCGGAGACAGGAGCCGCGGCAGAGCAGAAGCCTGCGGAAATCCGGAATCCGGAAGCTGTGCCGGTACATGAGAGCACAGCAGAACAGGCAGCAGTCAACAAGGGAAGAGCAGAGGCAGGCGATCAGAGCACGAAGCAGCCGAAGCAGGAAGAAGTAAGAGAGCCGGTTAGGACTGAGATGGGAAAGAGAACGGAGACGATGGCAGCGTCTGCTGAGTCGGACAGAAAGCACGAGGAAAAGGCACAGGAGACCGAGACAAATGAGAGAAAGCCGGCTGCAGCAGTGAGCCGGAATGCCGGCACGCACGACGGCCAGGCTGAGCACGGCCGCAGCGGCGAGCACAGCGGTGACCGCAATGCAAGAGGCAGCGAGCGCTACGGCGCGAGAAACGGCGACCGCAGTGCCAGAAATGACCATGGCACGAGAAATGGTGACCGTGGGACCGGCACGAGAAATGGTGACCGCTATGGCTCCAGAAACAATGACCGCAGCGCAAGAGGCGGCAGCAGCTATGGCTCAAGGAACGGCCAGGGCGGCTACGGCTCAAGAAACGGTCAGGGCGGCTATCAGAGCAGGAATGGTCAGGGCAGCAGCTACGGCTCAAGGAACGGCCAGGGCGGCTACGGCTCAAGGAATGGCCAGGGCAGCTATGGCTCAAGGAACGGCAGCAGTCAGGGCGGCTATGGCAATCGAAACGGCCAGGGCGGCTACGGCTCAAGGAACGGCCAGGGCAGCAGCTACGGCAATCGAAATGGCCAGGGCGGCTACGGCTCAAGAAACGGCCAGGGCAGCTACGGCTCAAGAAACGGCCAGGGCAGCTACGGCAATCGAAACGGTCAGGGCAGCTATGGCAATCGAAGCGGCCAGGGCAGCTCATTTGGCGGCGGCTTCGGCTCAAGAAGAGGCTCGTCTTCAAGACCATCCGATGGAGACGGCGCGCTTGCGCACAAGACATCCCGTGATTTCAGAGGCAACGGCAAGGACCGCGAGAGAACCCATGAGGAGAGACGCGAGATGGGCCGCCACGGCGATATGGGCAATCGTCCGAATCAGCAGCGCAGGCAGTTCAACCGCATCCCGAAGGCTCTTCAGAAGAAGCAGAACCAGAATTCGCAGCCGGCAAAGGCAGAGGAGAAGGTAACGGAGATCAAGATTCCGGAGAAGATCACAATCCGTGATCTCGCAGAGAAAATGAAGATCCCGGCTTCCACCCTGATCAAGGAGCTCTTCATGAAGGGTGAGATGGTCACGGTCAACCATGAGGTTCCGTTCGAGAAGGCAGAGGAGATCGCGATGGATCACGATATTCTCTGTGAGAAGGAAGAGAAGGAGGACGTCATCGGAAATCTCCTCGCTGAGGATAAGGAGGATGAGAAGGACATGGTCCCGCGTCCGCCGGTAGTCTGCGTCATGGGTCATGTCGACCACGGCAAGACATCCCTTCTCGATGCGATCAGACATACGCATGTGACCGACAAGGAGGCCGGCGGTATCACACAGCATATCGGTGCGTACATGGTCTCCATCAACGGCAAGAAGATCACCTTCCTCGATACGCCGGGCCATGAGGCATTCACGGCTATGCGAATGAGAGGCGCGAACTCAACAGATATCGCTGTTCTGGTCGTTGCGGCCGATGATGGCGTCATGCCGCAGACGGTCGAGGCAATTAACCACGCCAAGGCAGCCAACGTCGAGATTATCGTCGCTGTCAACAAGATCGATAAGCCGGGCGCGAATATCGACCGCGTCAAGCAGGAGCTGTCCGAGTACGGCCTTGTCGCCGAGGACTGGGGCGGAGATACAATCTTCTGCCCGGTATCCGCAAAGACGCATGAGGGTCTTGACAATCTTCTTGAGATGATTCAGCTGACAGCGGAAATGCACGAGCTGAAGGCAAATCCGAACCGTCTCGCGAGAGGCCTTGTGCTTGAGGCGAGACTCGACAAGGGCCGCGGCCCGGTCGCGTCCATCCTTGTCCAGAAGGGAACGCTGCACCAGGGCGACTTCATCGCGTGCGGCGCTGCGCATGGCAAGGTCCGCGCAATGACGGATGAGAAGGGCAGACGCCTTCACAAGGCGACGCCGTCCATGCCGTGCGAGATCATCGGCCTGTCCGATGTGCCGGAGGCCGGTGAGGTCCTCATGGCATTTGATACAGACAAGGAAGCCAAGGAGTTCGCGTCCGTATTCGTGACGGAGGGCAAGAAGAACCTCATCGAGGAGACAAAGACACAGATGTCTCTCGAGGATCTGTACAAGCAGATCAAGGAGGGCGGTCTCAAGGAGCTGCCGATCGTCGTCAAGGCGGATGTCCAGGGCTCTGTCGAGGCTGTCTCCCAGTCCCTGCAGAAGCTCTCGAACGACGAGGTCGTCGTCAAGATTATCCACGGCGGCGTCGGCGCGATCACAGAGTCCGATGTGTCTCTGGCAGCCGCGTCAAATGCAATTATCATCGGCTTCAATGTCCGTCCGGACGCTTCGGCGAAGAAGATGGCCGATCAGCAGAAGGTCGACATTCACCTCTACAACATCATTTACGAGGCGATCGAGGATGTCGAGCGCGCGCTGAAGGGCATGAGAGCGGCCGTTTACGAGGAGAAGGTCCAGGGCCACGCCGAGATCAGACAGATGTTCAAGTCCTCGTCCGCCGGCAATATCGCCGGTGCGGCCGTCAAGGACGGTATCATCCAGAAGACCTCGAAGGTACGCGTCTTCCGCGGCGAGGAGAAGATCTACGAGGGCGAGCTTGCATCGCTCAAGCGATTCAAGGACGACGTCAAGGAGGTCAGAGAGGGCTTCGAGTGCGGTCTCGTCTTCAAGGACTGGGGCGATTTCGAGATCGGCGATACGGTCGAGGCCTACACAATGGTCGAGGTCGAGAGAGACTGAACTACATAAGACACCTGCCGCATGGCGGCAGCTTCGGATTGCCCTGCGGACGGATGCTCCGCAGGGCAATTCAGACAGAGGAATTATCTATGAGAAAAAACAGTCCGAAAAATAAACGAATCAACGAGGAAGTAGCTCACGAACTGTCACAGATCATCCGTGACCTGAAGGATCCGCGCATCTCATTTATGACATCCGTCATGGATGCCTATGTGAGCACGGACCTGAAGAACTGCAAGGTCTATGTCAGCGTGCTCGGGGATGAGAAGGCGAAGGAAGATACCATGAAGGGCCTTGAGTCCGCGAAGGGCTTCATCCGCCATGAGCTCGCGGAGACGCTGAATATGAGAAACACGCCTGAGCTCACATTTGTGCTCGATGAGTCGATCGAGAGAGGTGTGCGCATGTCGAAGCTGATTGATGACGTCGCCCTGCACGATGAGAAGGTGCAGGAGGAGAGGAAAGAGACTGAGCAGGCTGACGGAGACGAGGCATAAGAAAAGGACAGCGGATTATGGAACATATTTCAGAGTTACTGACAGATGACATCCGGACAATCGGCATCGCGGGCCATGTGAATCCGGACGGTGACTGCGTCGGAAGCACGACCGCGCTCCGGAATTATATCCGGACGAATTATCCGCAGTATGAGGTTGATCTCTATCTGGAGCAGCCGAAGGACGCACTGCTCTTTCTTGACGGCGCAAGAGACGCATACAGGGAGATTCCGGAGGGAAAGACGGAGCCATATGATCTCTTTATTATCTGTGATGTGAGCACAGAGAACCGCATCGGTGTCGCGCGCACGCTGTTTGAAAAGGCGCGCCGGACGGCCTGCATAGACCATCATCTGACAAACGGCGGATTTTCCGATATTGATCACATTGAGCCCGATGCGAGCTCGACGGCGGAGGTACTTGCAAACCTCATGGACGACGAAAAAATCGACAGGTCGGTCGCGACATCGCTCTATACAGGAATTATCCACGACACGGGCGTATTCCAGTACAGCAATACGTCGCCGCGGACGCTTGAGACGGCGGCCAGACTCATCGCGAAGGGAATTCCGTTCAGCCGCATCATCGACGATTCCTTCAACCGCAGGACCTATGTGCAGAACCGTGTGCTGGGGTATGCGCTTGAGAAGGCCACTCTCGCGCTGGACGGACGAGTCATCACCTGCATCCTCACGGAGCAGGAAATGAAACGCTTCGGCGCGGTAAGACAGGACCTCGACAGCATTGTCGCCCAGCTCCGCTTTACGGAGGGCGTTGAGGCGGCTGTATTCATGTACGAGACCGGCGATGCGGGTGATGCGCAGCCTGTCTTCAAGGTCTCCTTCCGGAGCAATGAATATCTCGATGTAGCGGCCATTGCCTCGGAATTCGGCGGCGGCGGCCATGTCCGCGCGGCGGGATGCACGGTATATGGCGACCCGGAGGAGAGCCGGCGGAAGATTCTGGATGCGGTCGGGCCGCAGCTCCGGTGAAAAGACGCTGATCTTCGGGGCAGCAGCCGCAGCGGCTGTGACGCGTGTATGTAAGACACATAAAACAGAAACCACAGGAAGGCGGGACACACATGGTACATGGCGTGATCAACGTCAGAAAAGAGAAGGGAATGACCTCGTTCGGCGTCGTGTCGCGGATGAGACGGATCTTCAATCAGAAGAAAATCGGGCATACGGGGACGCTTGATCCGGAGGTGGAGGGCGTGCTCGTCATCTGCATGGGTAAGGCGACGAAGCTCGTCGAAGACATGAGCCGGGGGACGAAGTCATACAGATGTACAATGCTTCTCGGCCGCACCACGGACACGCAGGACCTGACGGGAACAACGCTGAGAGAATGTGCGGTGACGGCGACGGAGGAGGATGTGCGGCGCGCGCTTCTTTCATTTTCCGGGAAGCAGATGCAGGTGCCGCCGATGTATTCGGCCGTGAAGGTAAATGGAAAAAAGCTGGTGGACCTTGCGAGGCGCGGCATTGAGGTTGAGCGGAAGGCCCGCGAGGTCGAGTTCAGTGAGATCGGCATCGAGGAGATCGCGCTTCCGCAGGTGACATTTCATGTGACATGCTCGCACGGTGCCTACATCCGCACGCTCTGCCACGATGTCGGAGAGGCACTCGGCTGCGGGGCGTGCATGGCAAGCCTCGTGCGGACACGCGTCGAGGAATTCCGTCTGGAGGACGCGCACACGCTTGCGGAGCTCGAGGCGATGAAGCAGGAAGAGGATGAGAAGAATCCCGGAGGAGCATACAGCTTCGTCATACCGATTGATCACTTTTACCGGGCAGACCCCGCGTGTATTGTGAAGGAGCCGGCCGTGCACCTCGCGCTGAACGGCGTGAGGCTGGAGCCGGAGGAGATCATGGACCGCGCGGAGGCGGAGAGCACGGGAGCCGGGATTGAGGGAGAGCTCTGCGGGGGCGGAGAGATTGAGAACATGAGTGAGCTCAGACTCTACACGCCGGACTCATCCTTCATCGGCATATATCAGAAACGCGGCGGAAAGTATATAATGCAGAAGCATTTTTACATTGGAGCGATATGATACAGAAGATATACGATCCTTTTAACTATGAAATGGACACGAGAACGGTCGTCACAATCGGAAAATTCGACGGAATACACAGAGGCCATCAGGAGCTGATCCGCCGGGCTGTCCGGTATGCGCGGGCGGAGACGGCTGCGGGGCGGCCGACGAAGAGTGTGGTGTTTTCATTTGACATGGCTCCGGCGATGATCCTGACGTCGGAGGAGCGGGCACGTATGCTTGAGAGTATGGGCGTGGACGCGATCGCCGAGTGCGAGTTTGGTCCGAAGATCTGCCGCATGAGTGCGGAGGTTTTCATCAGTCTTGTCCTCGTCCGGAAAATGCACATTTGTCACATCATTGTCGGTCCCGACTTTCGCTTCGGGTATGAGCGGCGGGGAGACGCCGCCATGCTGCAGGCCGTCGGGACTGGTGCGGACCTTCGGGAGGAAGAACGCTTCACAACGGAGGTCGTGAGCGCCGTGAGGGACGAGAAGACGGGGGAGAAAATCTCATCGACGCGTGTCAGGAACGAGCTTTCTGAGGGACATATGGAGCGCGTGAATGCGCTGCTCGGCTATACCTACTTCGTCTCGGGCGAAATTATCCGCGGCCGCCAGGTGGGCCGGACAATCGGAATTCCGACGGCAAATCTCCGGCCGGACCCGTCCAAGATCCTGCCGCCGAAGGGCGTCTATGAATCAAGATCGGTCGTCACGGTGAGTGAGCGGACGCTTGATCCGGCTGTCAATGAGTCGGTCGCTGCGGATGTATTTCACTATCGGAAGCGCTTCAACGGCGTCACGGACATCGGGACAAAGCCGACAGTCGGCGGAACATTTGTCGGCGTCGAGACGTATTTCTTCGACTGCGACGAGGATCTCTACGGAAAGAATCTCCGCGTCGAGCTGCTTCATTTTGCGCGTCCGGAAATGAAATTCCGCACGCTCGATGAGCTGAAGGCACAGATCCTCGGTGACGCGGAGCGGGGACGGAGGTACTTCCGGAATCTGTAACCTGTGCGATGTTGCTGTTGACATCGGTCAGGCGCTTTGCTACAATTTCAGATGTTGTGTAACTTTATCCGTTGTCCGGAGGCAGGATACTCCAGCCGCCCCCTGATGACCGGAAACATTGCCCGGCACCTGCCGGAGCCCTATAAGATTCCACAGGAGGAAATCAGAATGATCACGAAGGAAAAGAAGGCAGAAATCATGAAGGCGTATGCAAGAACAGAAGGCGACACAGGTTCACCGGAAGTTCAGGTCGCAGTTCTTACAGAGCGCATCAACGAGCTCACAGCTCATCTGCAGCAGAACCCGAAGGATCATCACTCAAGAAGAGGTCTTCTGAAGATGGTCGGCCAGAGACGCAACCTTCTCGGATACCTGAAGAAGAAGGATATCGACAGATACCGTACTCTGATTGAGAGACTTGGTCTCAGAAAGTAATAAACACAGTGCGGGGCAGGGCAACCTGCTCCGTTTCTTGTGTAATAAGCCCACTCGGGCAGAAGGAGAAGAATGGGAGACTACAAAACGTATTCAATGGAACTCGCAGGCAGAACACTGTCGATCGATATCGGCCGTGTCGGCAAGCAGGCGAACGGATGCTGCTTCATGCACTACGGAGATACAGTCGTGCTGAGCACGGCGACAGCATCCAAGGCACCGCGTGAGGGCGTGGACTTCTTCCCGCTTTCCGTGGATTTTGATGAGAAAATGTACGCTGTCGGCAAATTCCCGGGCGGCTTCAACAAGCGCGAGGGCAAGGCTTCGACACACGCGATTCTGACGAGCCGCGTGATCGACCGCCCGATGCGTCCGCTGTTCCCGAAGGATTTCCGCAACGACGTCACACTGAACAATATGGTCATGTCTGTTGATCCGGCCTGCGATCCGGAGATTCCGGCTATGCTCGGCTCCTCACTCGCGACGGCGATCTCCGACATTCCGTGGGACGGCCCGTGCGCAATGACACAGCTCGGCATGATCGACGGTGAGTTCATCGTCAACCCGGGCTATGAGCAGAAGGCAAAGTCCGATCTGGCCCTGACCGTTGCGTCCACACGCGACAAGGTCATCATGATCGAGGCCGGCGCAAATGAAATCCCCGAGGACAAGATGATCGAGGCGATCTATAAGTGCGATGAGGTCAATAAAAAGATCATTGCATTTTTCGACAAGATCATTGCGGAGTGCGGAAAGCCGAAGTTCGAGTATCAGCACGTTGTTGTTCCGGATGACCTGAACGCAGCTCTCTATGAGATCTGCCCGCCGGAGGAGATGGAGAAGGTTGTCTTCACGGACGACAAGCAGACCCGCGAGAACAATGTCGCGGAGGTCCGTGCAAAGTTCGAGGAGAAGTACGGCGACAACGAGGAGTGGATGGCTCAGATCGATACGGCCCTCTACAACTATGAGAAGAAGACGGTCCGCAAGATGATCCTGAAGGACCACAAGAGACCGGATGGCCGCGGAATCCGTCAGATCCGCCCGCTCGCAGCAGAGATCGACCTGATCCCGAGAGCACACGGCTCCGCGATGTTTACGCGTGGACAGACACAGATTTGCGACTGCGTGACGCTTGCGCCGCTCTCCGAGGCACAGAAGATCGAGGGTCTTGATCCGTATATCACAAAGAAGAGGTATATTCACCAGTATAATTTCCTGTCCTACTCCGTCGGTGAGACAAAGCCGTCGAGAGGTCCGGGACGCCGCGAGATCGGCCATGGCGCATTAGCAGAGAGAGCTCTCGTTCCGGTTCTTCCGAGCGAGGAGGAATTCCCGTATGCGATCCGCGCCGTCTCTGAGACATTCGAGTCCAACGGCTCCACATCTCAGGCATCCATCTGTGCGTCCTCCATGGCACTCATGGCGGCAGGCGTACCGATCAAGAAGGATGTCGCAGGTATCTCCTGCGGTCTTGTCACAGGCGACACGGACGATGATTACATCGTTCTCACAGATATCCAGGGTCTCGAGGATTTCTTCGGCGATATGGATTTCAAGGTTGCCGGAACACATGACGGCATCACGGCGATCCAGATGGATATCAAGATCCACGGCCTGACAAGAAAGATCGTCGAGGAGGCAATCGCGAGAACAAAGGAAGCACGCGAGTATATCCTGACCAATGTCATGGAGCCGGTTATTGCAAAGCCGCGTGACCATGTGTCCAAGTGGGCACCGAAGATCGTCTCGATCAGCATTGATCCGGACCGCATCGGTGATGTTGTCGGCCAGAAGGGCAAGACGATCAACAAGCTCATCGAGATGTACGATGTTCAGATCGATATCGACGATGACGGCAAGGTCTCGATCATCGGCACGGACGATGCAAACATGAAGAAGTGCGTCGAGGCGATCCGCATCATCGCATCCGACTTTGAGAAGGGCCAGATCCTGACCGGCAAGGTCGTTACGATCAAGGACTTCGGTGCATTCCTCGAGTTTGCGCCGGGCAAGGAGGGAATGGTCCACATCTCCAAGATCGCGAACTCCAGAATCGACAAGGTCGAGGATGTGCTTCATCTCGGCGATGTCGTCCGCGTCATCTGCCTCGGCAAGGACAAGATGGGCCGCGTCAGCTTCTCCATCAAGGACTGCCCGAAGGATGACACAGCGTCCATGAACATGGGCAGAGTTGTCGCTTCCGCTGATCCGGAGTGACAGACGGCCAAATGAATATGGAAAACTTATTCAGCACCTCAGACTCGGAACGCACTGCGTTCCTCATGAGGGATGCCGGATAAATATACGTCTGAGCCCCCTGAGAGCTGCTTCTTTGCAGCTCCGGAGGGCTCATTCTTAAAGAAGGGCAAAATGAAATATTTCTGGAAACAGGAGTTTGATCTGCCGAAGGGCATCGGATACGGACGGTTTTCCGCGGCGCACATCCTCACACTCTGTGTGATTGCGGCGCTCATCATTCTGGGAACCAGACTGTTTGTCAGGTGTTCCGCGCAGGCACAGGAGACCGTGCTCCGTGCGATTCCGCCTGTCATGGTGGGGCTTGAGGTCTGGAAGGACCTGTTTCTTGTATCCGTTCACCGGTTTTCGATCGGATATCTGCCGCTTCACCTGTGCAGCCTCGGGATCATCCCGTTCTTCGGGGCCGCGTACGCAAGGAGCAGCAAATGGCAGAAGATCTGGGGTGAGATTTCATTCTGCCTGATTCTGCCGGGCGCGGTCTCGGCTCTCATTTTCCCTGACTGGGCGAATCTCTACCCGGTCTTTAACTTTATTAACCTGCACAGCTTTGTCTGGCACGGCCTGCTTGTGTTCTTCCCGGTGTTGCTGCGCGCGGGAGGCCGCATTCAGCCGTCCGTAAGGCACATCCACTACAGCCTGCTGTTCCTTTGCGTCATCGTGCCGCCGATTTTCATTTTCGACAAAATGACGGGCTGCAATTATCTGTTCGTGAACCGGCCGGTCAGCGGAACGCCGCTCGAGACGCTGGCGGACCTTATGGGGAATCCCGGCTACCTCATCGGATACGCGGCACTGGTTGTCTGCGTGATTCTTCTGGTATACGGGCTCATCCGGCTTGCGGCCTGTGTGGGAAAGAGGATAAGGAGGAAAATTCGATGAATATCGACAGGACAAGAGTCACACATGCATTTGATGAATATACGTCCCACTATAATCTCGCTGATCCGAAGGTGAAGCTGAAGTACGATCACACCTACCGCGTCGCGGACATCGCTGACGATATTGCCCGGAGCCTTTCGATGGACAGTGAGGATGTCGATCTCGCGTGGCTTCTCGGCATACTCCATGACATCGGGCGGTTCGAGCAGGTGCGCCGGTACGGGACATTTCAGGACGGACAGTCTGTGAACCACGCGGCACTGAGCGCGGACATTCTGTTCGGCAGACCGGGCGCGGCCAGGGCAGGCGCAGGAGCCGGGACAGCTCCTGAGAACAGCGGCGCCTGCGCGGCGCCTGCAGGAGAAGCCGGCTCAGATCATGAGGAGCATCTCATCCGTCGTTTCCTTGATGACCCGACAGAGGACCGCCTCATCGAGAAGGCTGTCCGCCTCCACAACGTCTATCATCTGCCGGAGAATCTCACAGAGCGGGAATACCGCTTTGCGACAATCCTCAGGGACGCGGACAAGGTTGACATTCTCCGTGTGAACTGCGAGACACCGAGATCGGAGATCTACGACATTCCGGAGGAGGAGTTCCGTACCTCGTCCATCACGGATGAAGTCCTGAATGAGATCCTGCGCTGCGAAAATGTCGACCGCCGCAACTCAAGGACGCCGGTGGACTATATCATCGGCCATATCGGCTTTGTGTTCGGCATCGTCTATCCGGAGAGCTTCCGTCTGATCCGGAAGCAGGGGTATCTCGATGAGATGATGGATTATAAGACAACAAATCCGGATACAGCCGAAAAATTCAAGCTGATCCGGAAGTGTGTGAATGCGTATATCGATGGGAAATGCAGGGTCTGACTCAGACCTTTGCGATCTCGATGAGGGCCATGGCAGATTTTTCCATCTCGGGAATTGACGCGTACTCATAGCGGCCGTGATAGTTATAGCCGCCTGTCGAGAGATTCGGGCAGGGAATGCCCCGGAATGAGAGCATCGCTCCGTCCGTGCCTCCGCGGATCGGCTCGCTTGACGGCACGGCGCCGACGGCCCGGTAGGCGTCCTTCGCGCGGTCCACGAGGTCCATATGGTCGCGCATGACCTCGATCATATTGTAGTACTGATCGTGTACAGAAAGCTCGAAGACGCCGTCGCCGTATCTTCCGTTCAGGAAATCGGTGATTCGCTTCATTTCCTGCTTTCTGGCCTCGAATTTTGCGCGGTCATGGTCGCGGATGAAGTACTCGAGCCTTGCCTGCTCGACGTCACCGCTGATGTGCGACAGGTAATAGAAGCCCTCGCGGCCCTCTGTGTGCTCCGGCACCTCTGCCGGAGGAAGCATGCTCTGAAATTCACAGGCGAGCTTTGCCGCATTGATCATGATATTCTTTGCGCTGCCCGGATGGACGGATTTTCCGTGAATAGTCACGACGGCATCCGCCGCGTTGAAATTCTCGTACTCGACGATGCCGAGCTTTCCTCCGTCGACTGTGTAGGCCTGCTTTGCTCCGAACAGCTCCGCATTAAAATGAGCGACACCGCTGCCGATCTCCTCATCCGGCGTGAACGCGATCCGGATCTCATGGTGCGGGACATCCGGGTGCGTGAGATAATAGTCGGCGAGGTTCATGATCTCCGCGACACCGGCCTTGTCGTCTGCGCCGAGAAGTGTCGTTCCGTCCGTCGCGATCAGGTCTTCGCCGATGTGATTTACAAGCTCCGGAAACACGGCCGGGTCGAGCAATTTGTCCTTTCCGTCATACTTCCGGATGATTCGCGGCTTCACATCTCTTCCGCTCGCGTCCGGAGAGGTGTCCATGTGGGCGATGAACCCGATGGCCGGGGCACTGCCCGGAACGCACGCGTAGACATAGCAGTTCTGCTCGTCGTATGTGACGGAGGCTCCGGCGGAGCGGAGCTCGTCTGCGAGAAGTCCCGCGAGGTCCCGCTGCTTTGCGGTGGACGGAGAGGTCCCTGTTGTCTCGGAGGACTGCGTGTCGATCTGTACATATTTCAAAAAACGTTCGAAAAGCTTTTCCATGGATATCATATCCTTTCGTAAAATCAGTCTTCTGTTTTAGTATACCGCAAAATCAGCTTCACGCAATCGGCGGCTCGTTGTAAAATAGCTATATATCAACCCGCAGTTTTTTAGAAGAGAAAGGTCAGAGTATGGCAGGTTTTGATTTGGCGTTTCTGCAGCTCCTGTTCAAGCTGTGTGCCCGTCAGACAGGGCAGATCAGCAAGATCGACTTCACGCCGCAGAAACCGCATTTTTCGGGAGGCCCGATCCCACAGCCCTTTGAGCGCGCGACACCGGAATCACAGGGCGTGAGCTCGGAGCATGTGAGACAGTATCTTGAGGCACTGAAGAATGATCCGGAGGCAAATCCGCATCATGCGATCATTCTCCGCCACGGAAAGATTATTGCCGAGTGTGCATTTGCGCCGTACCAGAGGGGCATGTGGCATATCACGCACTCGATGTGCAAGTCATTTACAGGCATGGCTGTGGGACTTGCGATTTACGAGGGGCTGTTTACACTCGACGATAAGCTCGATGACATCTTTCCACAGTATATCCGGCTTCTGTCCCGCTTCGGCCGGAAGGAGGTCACCATCCGTCACCTCCTGACCATGACGTCAGGCGTTGATTTCGGTGAGGCACGCGCGATTTCGGGAAATGACTGGCGCACTGGCTTTATGTCCGCGAATGTCAAGTTCGAGCCCGGGACGCAGTGGGAGTACAATTCCATGAATTCCTACATGCTCTCGGCCGTCATCCAGGAGAAGACGGGCGAGACCATGTTTGATTATCTGAAGAAGAGGGTCTTTGACCCGCTTGGAATTGAAGAAGTTTTCTGGGAGAAATGCCCGATGGGCGTCACAAAGGGCGGCTGGGGCATGTTCATCCGCCCGGAGGACGCCTGCAAGCTCGGTCAGCTGTATCTCGATATGGGGCGCTGGAAGGGAAAGCAGATCATCCCTGAGGACTGGGTGAAGGCCTCGACGAGAACGGAGGCTGACAACGGAAAATACGGCTACGGCTATCAGCTGTGGATGGAGGAGCGGCCGGGCGGATACGCCTACAACGGACTGTTCGGACAGGATGTTGTCATTTACCCGGATGATGATATGGTCATCATGATCAACGCCGGAAACAGAGAGATGACGCAGAGCGGCTCGCTCACGGAGATTATGCGCAGGTACTGGGGAATCGGGTATTTTCCGTCGGATGAGCCGCTGCCGGAGAACCCGCTCGCTCTGGAGCAGCTCCGGGACCGCATTGCGGAGTACGAGGGAGAGAAGGTAAGCGGTCCTGTCATTACCCGCGGAGGCTGGTTTGCCCGGAGAAAGAAGCAGGAGGTCATCAGCCCGCAGGAGCTCATGGCTGAGCTCAAGGGGTGCTCATTTAAAATGGAGGCGGGAACGACCGGCATCTTCCCGCTGATCTGTCAGGTCATGCACTATAATTTCACGGATGGGATCAGCCGGGTCAGCTTTGATGAGATCGACGGGCAGATGATGGTTCTCTTTTACGAGGGAAAGGATATCCATCATGTGCGGATCGGCTTTGACAAGGCAGCTGTGAGTGAGATCATGCTGCATGGCGAGCCGTATTTTGTCGGGACGAAGGGGCGGATTGCGACGGATGAGAATGACCGCGTCGTCCTGCTCCTCGATATTACATTTATCGAGGAGGCGTGCACGAGAAAAATTAATTTTTATTTTGATAATGAGTCTGTCGAGATGCGGGCCAGCGAGACGCCCGGTGAGGACGTCATTGCGGATGCGATTCAGTATACGGGCAACAACCCGGATTTCTACAGGCTGCCGATCGTAAAGAACATTATCGCAGACGGAGGCATGAACCTCGTGAACATAGCCATCCAGTCGGCGATTCATCCGATAGACATCGGGCATCTCATTCGCGAGTGATATATAAAGGGAGGTATATACAATGGATGTCAACGAAATTTTAAAGCATGTCGATCACACGCTCCTCAGCGTCACAGCGACCCGCTCCGATATCAGAAAGATCTGCGACGAGGGTGTGCACTATCACACGGCATCGGTCTGCATTCCGGCCTGCTATGTGAAGGACGCGAAGAGCTATGTCGGGGACAAGGTAAGGGTCTGCACTGTTATCGGCTTCCCGAACGGCTATGATACCTCGGCCGCGAAGGCGTTTATGGCGACGGACGCCGTGGAGAACGGCGCAGATGAGGTCGATATGGTCATCAACCAGGGCTGGGTGAAGGATGAGAAATACGCGGACATTGAGGCGGAGATCGCAATGGTCAAGGAGGCATGCAAGGGCCGCGTTCTCAAGGTGATCATCGAGACCTGCAACCTGACGGAGGAGGAGAAGATCCGCATGTGCGCTGTCGTCACGAACGCCGGCGCCGATTATATCAAGACTTCGACGGGCTTCGGCAAGGCCGGCGCGACATTCGACGATGTGAAGCTCTTCAAGAAGTATGTCGGAAAAAATGTGAAGATCAAGGCGGCCGGAGGCATTCATTCGCTCGAGGACGCGGAGACATTTCTTGAGCTCGGCGCAGACAGACTCGGAACGAGCCGCATTGTGAAGATCGTCGAGGAGATGGAAGCAGAGAAGTAAGACAGGATTTGCAGGAACAGGGGCGGAGTTCTCCGCCCCGTGGGAGAGAGCTTTGGGACATTTATATTTTGCGCGCCACGGCCAGACGGTCTGGAACGTGGAAAACAAAATCTGCGGCGCAACCGATATTGCGCTCACGGAGACCGGCCATGAGCAGGCAAAGGAGCTGGGAAGAAAAATTCTTGAGGAGAGGCTTGATATAGATGAGATCCTCTGCTCGCCGCTGATCCGCGCGGCGGACACGGCGAGAGAGATCGCGTCCATCACGGGTCTTCCGCTTCGCGTGGAGAAAGCACTCACGGAGCAGTGCTTCGGCCGGTTTGAGTCGACGCCTCGCGACGGGAAGGAGTTCGCGGAGTGCAAGATGCACTTTGCGGATTCATACGACGGCGGTGAGTCCATGCTGCGTCTCGCGCAGAGAATCTACAATTTTCTGGACCGGATCACAGCCGAGAACGATAAGGTGTACCTGCTCGTCGCGCACAACGGGATCAGCCGTGTCGTCGAGTCCTATTTCCGGGACATGACGAATGAGGAGTATGCCCGGTTCGGGATCGGAAACTGTGAGATCCGCCGGTACGATTACTGACAGCGAGGAGCATAAGCGTGGCAACACTTGATTATTATCGCATTTTTTACTGTGTCGCTGAGTGCAAGAGCTTCACGAAGGCGGCGGAGCTTCTGAACAACAGCCAGCCGAATATCACGCGCTGCATGAACAATCTGGAAAATGAGCTCGGCGTCAAGCTGTTTGAGCGCACGCACCGCGGCATCACGCTGACGAGAATCGGTCAGCGGCTCTATGAGCATGTGGCGGTAGCGCTCGAGCAGTTCGATATCGGCGAGGCTGAGATTCGCGAGGAGCAGAACATGACGTCGGGGCTGATCTCGATCGGCGCGAGTGAAATTGCGCTTCATATGACGCTGCTGCCGGCACTTCAGCGGTTTCTGGAGGAGTACCCGAAGATCCGCATCCGCATCACGAATGACCCGTCGCCGGAGGCGATGCAGGCGCTCGACGAGGGCGTCGTCGATTTTGCGGTCATCACGACCCCGTTTGGTATGAAGCGGGGCATGGTGAGCATCCCGCTTGCCTCATTTCACGAGATTCTCCTCGCGGGAAATGCATACCGGAACAAGCTAAACCGCGTCCACTCCCTGAAGGAGCTCGCGGAGCATCCGTTCATTTCTCTTGGGAGCGGAACAGGAACAAGGGACCTCTATGTCCAGTATTTTATGAACAGCGGGCTCACGTTCACGCCTGACCTCGAGGCATCGACGACGGACCAGATCCTGCCGATGGTCGAGTACGGTCTCGGTCTCGGCTTTTATCCGGAGGAGCTTGCCCGGGACGCGATCCGTGAGGGAAAGGTATTCCGCGTCTATACGGACGAGCCGTCTCCGGAGCGGCAGGTGTGCCTGCTCCTGAAGAAAAACAGGAAGCTCGGAACAGCGTCGGAGAAGCTCATCGCCCAGCTGAAGGCGCAGAGCGGGGCGGCAAGGCCCATGGAAGAGAAGTAAAGCTGACCTGCCCGGGAAGGATGGGGCAGCTTTTTCAGATTGCGGCGGGATGCGCAGATGATTTGCAACAGGAGGAAGAAAGCAAATGATTGTAGTAAGACAGGCGGAAGTCGGTGACATCCCGGCTATTGAGAGGCTTCTCGGCGAGGTCCTTGAGATCCACGCAGTTCTCAGGCCGGATCTTTTCATTTCCGGGACGACGAAATATACAAGGGATGAGCTTGAAGCCATCCTGAAAAATGAAAAGACCCCGGTCTTTGTCGCGGCTGACGAGACGAACCGGGTCGCGGGGTATGTCTTCTGCGTGCTTCAGGACGCGCCGAAGTCGACGAATATGCGGAAGGTCAGGTCTGTTTATATTGACGACCTCTGCGTCGACGAGTCGGCCCGCGGACAGCATGTCGGACGGGCTCTTCTTGACTTTGTGAAGGCGTACGCGAAGGAGCACGGCTTCTATGCCGTCACGCTCCATGTCTGGGAGGGAAATGACAGGGCCCGCGCATTTTACGAAAAGAACGGGATGAAGGTAAAAGAGACCACGATGGAGTATGTGGTCTGATCCCTGAAAAGAGGCGGGAGAACACCTTGCTGCAGCTCCCTGATACTGCATCTATTGTCGGACGCCTGTACAGAATGAACGGCAGCCATATGGCCGCCTCAGAGGAGAGCACTTAGAAAAAGCACGATGCCGCAGAGGGCGCCGGCAACCAGGAACATGTCGGCACCGAGCCATGCCATGATGATGCCGGCGATCAGAGCGGCGAGTCCCGCGACAGGATTGTCCGTGACGGAGAGAATCGCCGGAAATGTCATGACGGCGAGCGTCACGTAGGGCACATAGTAGAGAAATGAGCGGAGAAACCGGCTCTTGATCGGCTTTCGGATCATTGTGATGGGGAGAACGCGGATCAGAAGTGTCACGAGCCACATGACAAGAATCGATATCCATGTTTCAGTCATGCTGTTCTTCCTCCTTTCTGGGGGCAATGAGCGCCGCGGCCGCTGAGATCAGGACCGTGAGTATGAGCGTCCGGTTTCCGGACGACAGCTGTTTTACGTACGGAAGAACGGATGCAGCGAAGCTGGCTCCGAAGCAGATAATAACGAGGCAGAGGATGCCATGGTCCTTCCTTGCGGGCGGTATGAAGATGCACAGGAACATGCCGTAGAGCATGACGCCGAGCGCGGCGACAATCGCGGCGGGGAGAAGCGAGCCTGCGATGACGCCGGCTGCCGTCCCGATGGCCCAGAGCGGGACGGCGACAAGAATGGCCCCGTAGGTGTACCACGAATTCACATAGCCTTTCTGCGCAATGGTGATTCCGAAGATCTCATCGGTGATGTAGGATCCGACAAGAAACCGGTGGATAATGGGCGTGTCTGGCGAAAAGCGCTGGGAGAGTGAGAAGCTCATGAGCAGATAGCGGGCGTTGATGACGAGAGTTGTCAGCGCTATCATTATATATGGCGCTCCCTCCCGGATCAGCGTAAATCCGGCAAATTCTCCGGCTGATGCACTGCAGAGAATGGAGGCGGTAAAGCCCTGACCGGCGGTCAGTCCCGCTTTTTTCGCCGCGATGCCGAGTGCAAACGCGACGGCAAGATATCCAAGTCCGATAGGGACGCCGTCCCTCATACCGGCAAGAAAGACGGATGGCCGGAACGAAAAATCCTTGTTGTTTTTCATTTTCTTCATAAAAGTCTCCCATAGTAAGCTGAAGGCCCCGGGATGAGCTGTGCCAGCCCGGGTGTCTTCAGCCATTTTATGCCGATTTATTGACATAAGTAAAATCACTATTTATTATAGAACGATAAGCTTATGCGATGGGAGATGGGCAGATGGATATATCACGCTACGGAATTTTCTGTGAGGTTGTGAAGAACGGCAATATCACGCGGACAGCCGAGGCACTCGGTTATTCACAGAGCGCCGTCAGCCAGACGGTCAAGAGCATGGAGAGGGAGATGGGCGCGACACTGATCACGCGCGGAAGAGACGGTCTCCATCTCACACGCGACGGCGAGGCGTATATGCCATATATTCAGGGTGTCTATCAGGCGGAGCAGGCCCTTCACGAGAAAGAGCGTGAGATTCAGGGACTCTCGGGGAGTCTGATCCGGATCGGTACATTTACGTCCGTGAGCCGGAATATTCTTCCGCGTCTCATGCAGGAATTCAAGACGCGCTATCCGGGTGTGCATTTTGAGCTTGTGCAGGGTGAATATACGAGCATAGAGCATGATATTCTGTCCGGGAGAGTTGACTTCGGGTTTACGAGTCTTGAGTATGTGAACAGATCGGAGTCAGACGATGAGGGCTGCCGGAAGCTCGGGACGGAGACACTCTATCAGGATGAGATGCTTGCGGTCCTGCCGGAGGACCATCCGCTGGCGGACAGAGACTGCGTCGAGCTTGCTGATCTCGCGGGTGACCCGATCATTCTGCTCGATGAGGGGGAGTACAGCCTGCCGCTTAATCTGTTCAGCGCCGCCGGGCTCACGCCGCATATCGAGTACAAGGTGACGGATGATTACACGATTCTGGCGATGATCCGCCAGCATCTCGGCGTATCACTGATGTTTGAGCGCGTTGTGCGGGGCTTCGAGCAGGGACTTGCGGTCCGCCACATCAGGGAGAGACCTCTTCGGACGATTGTTCTTGCATGGCGTGACAGAAAGACGATGCCGATCGCGGCAGGGAAATTTGCGGATTACATCGTGCAGGAAATCAGAAAAGACGGCCATACCTGACAGATTTCAGTCTGGTAAAATGAAGCGGTCTGATGTACGATAAACTCAGTGCACCTTAACACATGTATGAAACATATATGAAACCTGTGTGAAACACGTATGAAACGGTTGCGGCCCTGCTGCGGCCGGTGCAAAATAACTGAGAAAGGAATATTCATGGTAAAGGTAGATATTATCTCCGGCTTCCTCGGGGCCGGAAAGACGACGCTGATTAAGGAGCTGCTTGAGGACGCACTGAAGGGTCAGCAGATTGTGCTGATTGAGAATGAATTCGGAGAGATCGGTATCGACGGCGGCTTTCTGAAGAACGCGGGGATTGAGATCCGGGAAATGAACAGCGGCTGCATCTGCTGCTCGCTGGTCGGCGACTTCGGTCAGGCGCTGAAGGAGGTCGCGCAGAAATACAAGCCGGACCGCATTATCATTGAGCCGTCTGGCGTTGGAAAGCTTTCTGATGTCATTCACGCGGTTGAGCGTGTAAAGGATGAGGCCGGAGTCGTCGTGAATTCCGCGACGACGGTTGTCGATGTTCTGAAGTGCGGTATGTATATGAAGAACTTCGGTGAATTCTTCCGGAACCAGGTTGAATCCGCCGGAACGATTATTTTAAGCCGCATGGACACGGACAAGGCCGCGAGGGATACGGACAAGGTGAGCGATGCGCTGAAAATGATCCGTGAGCTGAATCCGACGGCTGTTGTGATCACGACTCCGGTCAGCGTGCTGGGCGGAAAGAAGGTGCTGGACACGATGGAGAACGGCGCCGTCGACCTTGAGAAGCTTGAACCGGTCCACGAGCACCATCATGATCATGAAGATCACGATGACCACGACCATGAGCATGACCATCACGAGCATGAAGACCATGAGGATCACGACCACGAGCATGACCATCACGAGCATGAAGACCACGATGAGCATGACCACGATCATGATGAGCATGATCACCACGACCACTGCCATCACCATCATCACGCGGACGAGGTGTTTGACAGCTGGGGCCGGGAGACGCCGAAGAAGTTCACGGAGGAGAGCATCCGCGGCATTCTGAAGGAGCTCTCGGATTCTGCAGAGTATGGCACGGTCCTTCGCGCCAAGGGTATGGTCGAGGGCGAAGACGGCCGCTGGATTTATTTTGATATGGTTCCGGGAGAGGCGGATGTGCGGTCCGGGTCTCCGGAATTCACAGGAAGAATCTGTGTGATCGGCGCGAAGCTGGACGGACAGAAGCTGGAGCATCTGTTCGGACTTGATGAGGACTAACAGCGGGCACGGCGTGTTCCCGAAATGAGAAAGGAAAAGCCATGGATGAGGACGAGGGAGTTTCCGTCATACTGGTGACGGGATTTCTGGAGAGCGGAAAGACGACGTTCCTGCGGGATGCCGTCACGCAGGAGTATTTCCAGATTGAGGACCGGACGCTTCTTATTAACTGCGAGAGCGGTGAGGAGGAGTATGATCCGGACATGCTCGCAACCTACAGAACGGATTATGTGGAGATCGACGGAGAGGAGAATTTCACGACGGAGACTCTCGCGGAGCTGGACAGGCGCTATAAGCCGGGGCGTGTCCTGATTGAGTACAATCCGCTCTGGGGAATGCAGCGGTTTGAGGAGATGAAGCTGCCGGAGGACTGGGAGATCATTCAGCAGATCGGGCTTGTGGATTCGACGACTTACGTTGTGTACAGAACAAATATGAAGTCTCTGTTTACGGAAATGGCGAAATACTGCGAGCTGTTCATTTTCAACAGGGCTTCGAAGGACATGCCGCTCGCGGACTTCCGGCGCGGCATCAAGGCTGCGAATCCGTCGTGCGATGTCGTCTTTGAGGATAAGGACGGAGAGCAGATCGATATCTTCGAGGACAGACCGCCTTACGATGTGACGGCACCTGTCATCGATATCGACGACGCGGATTTCGGCATATTCTATATTGATCTCGGCGACCACAGAGAGCGGTACGACGGAAAGACCGTCCGCTTCCACGCACAGATCGGCAAGTCGAAGCGGCGGCGCGGACGGACGCGCATGGTCGGACGGAGAGCGATGACGTGCTGCGCGGCGGATATTCAGTTCCTCGCGCTTCCGTGCCGGGACGGAAATATCTGGGATTTCGGTGATGGAGACTGGGTCAATGTGACTGCAAAGGTCCGCTGGGTCTTCAGCAAGGTATTCAAGGAGGAGGAGCCGGAATTCATTGTGCAGGCAGCGGAGAAGGCAGAGGCTCCGGCAGAGGAGCTTGTCGTATTCAGCTGATGGATAAACGGGTCACTGACCTTTAAATAAAGACTGGGCATTTCATTTTAAGTATGAGGGAAAAGGCCCCGGTTCAGTGAGTGACACCATTGTAGAGACTAGATGAATCTGAACGGGAGGAAAGTTTATGGAGAAATTAACGGTAAAGGACATTGCCCGCGAATCCGGATACGGAACGGGAACCGTATCGCGTGTGCTGAACGGAGAGCCGCATGTGAGCAAAAAGGCGCGGGATGCGATCATGAAGGTGATCGAGGACAATCATTTTCAGAGAAATGAGAATGCGCGGGCTCTGCGCGCGCAGGCTGAGGCGGGCATCGTCACGCTCGTCAAGGGCAAGAACAACCCGCTTCTCGGAGCAATCGTGGAGGATATACATCGGAGGCTGGCACCGCTCGATATAGCCTCTTCGATCTCCTATATGTCAGAGAAGGGCGACGAAAAGAGCAGCATCGCGAATCTGATCAGTGCGCAGAATCCCAAGGGACTGCTGCTTGTCGGATCAAACCTTGATTTTGCGAAGGACGGTAAGGCAGGCTTCAAGATTCCGGCTGTCGTCATTACGAACAGCGCCGTGTCACTCAATATTCCGAATGTATCGAGTGTGTGCACGGACGACCATGCGGCTTCCGTTGCCATGGTCAACTACCTGATTGAGATGGGACACCGCAAGATCGGCGTCATCGGAGGCGACCCGAAGGGATCGGCGCTCTCTCTGAACCGTCTGTTCGGCTGTCAGATGGCCATGATGCAGCATGGGATTTTCTTCGATCTGCAGAAGCAGTATGTGCCGTCGGAGTTCTCATTTCAGGGCGGCTATGACGCCGTCATCGAGTTGAATAAAAAGTTCCCGGAGGCGACGGCTGTGTTCGCACTCTCCGATGAGATTGCAATCGGCGCGATGCGGGCGGTCTATGACAGCGGAAAGTCAGTTCCGGCAGATCTGTCAATCGCCGGCTTCGACGGAATCGAATTCTCGAGATTCACGCATCCGGTGCTCACGACAATCCGGCAGGACACGGCACAGATCGCGGTCCGCTCCCTCGATATTCTCATGCGGAAGATCAAGGGTGAGAGCGGCGCTGTGTATGAAAATGTGCCGTTCATTTTCCAGAAGGGAACCAGCGTGCGGAAGCTCTCATGAGGCCTCCCGGGCTGTGTACAGAATCTAGAACTTGACAATTGGATACAAACAACCGATAATTGATCGAAATAACGGACAATCATGCGGAAAGGGTTCTGCATATGCAATTGATAAGCGGCGACGGTGCTGCCCATGCAAACATGCAAGGGGGATCGTCGCCATTTTTGTCTTCAGACAGATGTATATTGACTGCTTTGCCAGTCTGTGAGCATCCGTTATTCCCACAACAGTTATTACCTATGCAGAGGGAGGAAAATTTATGACAGAGGCTAAACAGATGCTCTACGATCCGAAATTTGAGCACGACGCCTGCGGCATCGGTGCCGTTGTCAATATCGACGGCCACAAAGATTACCGCACCCTGAACGACGCGCTCACAATCGTAGAGAAGCTGGAGCATCGTGCAGGCAAGGACGCGACGGGGAAAGTCGGCGACGGCGTTGGTATTCTCACCCAGATTTCCCACTCCTTCTTTAAGAAGACAGCAAAGGCTATGGGCATTGAGCTCGGCGATGAGCGCGACTACGGTGTCGGCATGTTCTTTTTCCCGACAAATGTCCTGAAGAGAACGTTCGCGATGCGCATGTTTGAGGTCATCTGCAAGAAGAACGGGCTTCCGTTCCTCGGGTGGAGAGAAGTGCCGGTTCATCCGGAGATCCTCGGCGAAGTCGCGAGAAACTGCATGCCCTATATCTGCCAGTGCTTTATCGGCCGTCCTGAGGACACAGAACAGGGACTTGCATTTGACCGGAGACTTTATGTCACACGCCGTGAGTTTGAACAGAGCTCCGAGGACACGTACATCTGCTCTCTGTCTTCAAGAACCATTGTCTATAAGGGAATGTTCCTGGTCAAGCAGCTCCGCGCCTTCTATGAGGACCTGCAGGACCATGACTACAAGACAGCAATTGCGATGGTCCACTCCAGATTCTCGACAAATACGACGCCGAGCTGGGAGCGGGCACATCCGTACCGCATGATCGCCCACAACGGCGAGATCAATACAATTCGCGGTAATATCGACCGTATGCTTGCCCGTGAGGAGACAATGTCGACGCCGGTCTTTGAGAACGACGCGGACAAGGTCTTCCCGGTCATTCCGAAATATGCGTCTGATTCCGCCATGCTCGACAATACGCTTGAGTTCTTCTACATGAGCGGTCTCGATCTTCCGCTTTCCGTCATGATGATGATTCCGGAGCCGTGGAAGCACAACCAGTTCATGGATGAGGAGAAGAAGGACTTCTACCACTACTATGCGACGATGATGGAGCCGTGGGACGGCCCTGCAGCTGTGATTTTCTCCGATGGCGATATCCTCGGCGCGACGCTTGACCGCAATGGTCTCCGTCCGTCCCGCTACTATATCACGGATGACAACCGGATGATCCTTGCCTCTGAGGTCGGCGTTCTCGACATCGCTCCGGAGCATATCGTGAAGAAGTCCCGCCTCATGCCGGGCAGAATTCTTCTTGTCGATACGAAGCAGAAGCGGATTATCTCGGATGAGGAGTGCAAGAAGTACTATGCAGAGAGATCTCCGTACGGCGAGTGGCTGGACCAGAACCTGCTGTATCTGAGCCACATCAAGATTCCGAACAAGAAGATTCCGGAGTACAGCCGGGAAATGAGAGCAAGACTGTACAAGGTCTTTGGCTATACCTATGAGGATGTTCACGACGCGATTCTTCCGATGGCGACGAATGGCGTCGAGGCGACTGCGTCCATGGGACACGACATCCCGCTTGCGGTTCTCTCTGAGAAGCACCAGCCGCTGTTCTACTATTTCAAGCAGCTGTTCGCACAGGTCACGAACCCGCCGATCGACTCTCTCCGTGAGAAGATCGTCACAGATACGACCGTCTACATCGGTTCCGACGGAAACCTTCTCGAGGAGAAGGGCTCGAACTGCCGCGTCATGGAGGTCAACAACCCGATCCTTACGGGCGTTGATCTTCTGAAGATCAAGTCGCTCGATCAGCCGGGACTCCGGACAAAGGTCATTCCGATCCTGTATTACAAGAATACGTCTCTCGAGAAGGCTCTTGAGCAGCTGCAGGTCAGCGTCGACAGAGCGTACGCGAAGGGCTATAACATTATCGTTCTGTCTGACCGCGGAATCGATGAGAACCATGTGGCGATTCCGTCGCTCCTCGCCGTATCTGCGGTTGAGCAGCACCTGGTCCGCACAAAGAAGAGAACAGCCGTCTCCCTGATCATCGAGTCCGGCGAGCCGCGTGACGTCCATCAGATGGCATGTCTGCTCGGCTTCGGTGCCCGCGCGATCTATCCGTACCTCGCACACGAGTGCATCGCGGAAATGATCAGCATCGGCATCCTCGACAAGGATTACCACACGGCGATTGCGGACTACAACAAGGCGATCCTGAACGGCATCGTGAAGATTGCCGCGAAGATGGGTATCAGCACGCTGCAGTCCTATCAGTCGGCGAGAATCTTCGAGGCGATTGGTCTCTCGAAGGATGTGATCGACAAATATTTCACAGGCATTGTGAGCCGTGTCGGCGGCATCGGCCTCGATGAGATCGCAGAGGGCGTGACATTCAATCATGATCACGCATTTGATCCGCTTGGCCTCGGTGTCGACACGTCTCTTGATTCCATCGGCTTCCATAAGCTCAGATCCGGCGATGACAAGGAGGACCATCTCTGGAATCCGATCACGATCGTCAAGCTTCAGCAGGCGACGCAGAACGGTGACTACGAGAAATTCAAGGAGTACACGGCCCGCGTCGATGACGCCCGCCCGCATACGCTCCGCGGTCTCATGCAGTTCGTTCCTGCCGGAAAGCCGGTCCCGATTGAGGAGGTTGAGCCTGTCTCCTCGATTGTAAAGCGCTTCAAGACGGGCGCTATGTCGTTCGGATCACTCTCGAAGGAGGCCCATGAGACGATGGCGATCGCCATGAACCGTCTCGGCGGCAAGTCGAATACAGGTGAGGGCGGTGAGGACCCGTCCCGCTATGGAACAGAAAAGAACAGTGCGATCAAGCAGGTTGCGTCCGGACGCTTCGGTGTCACGGAGGCGTACTTAAGCTCCGCGAAGGAAATTCAGATCAAGATGGCGCAGGGCGCGAAGCCGGGCGAAGGCGGAAACCTTCCGGGACGCAAGGTCTACCCGTGGGTCGCGAAGACTCGTTTCTCAACGCCGGGCGTATCTCTGATCTCCCCGCCGCCGCACCATGATATCTATTCGATCGAGGACCTGGCCCAGCTGATCTACGATCTGAAGAATGCGAACAGAAGAGCAAGAATCAACGTCAAGCTTGTGTCTGAGGCAGGCGTCGGCACGATCGCGTGCGGCGTTGCAAAGGCCGGCGCACAGGTAATCCTCATTTCCGGCTATGACGGCGGTACAGGAGCGGCGCCTCTTACATCCATCCACAACGCGGGACTTCCGTGGGAGCTCGGTATTGCGGAGGCACACCAGTCTCTGATTGAAAATGGACTCCGCGACCGCGTTATGCTCGAGACAGACGGCAAGCTGATGAGCGGCCGCGATGTCGTGATTGCAGCGCTGCTCGGCGCTGAGGAGTATGCGTTCGGCACGGCTCCGCTCGTCTCCATGGGCTGCATGATGATGCGTGTGTGCTCGAAGGATACGTGCCCGGTCGGCATCACGACGCAGAATGAGTGCCTGAGAAACCGCTTCAGAGGCAAGCCGGAGTATGTCATGAACTTCATGAAGTTCATTGCGCAGGAAATGCGCGAGTACATGGCACAGCTCGGCTTCCGCACCGTCGATGAGATGATCGGACGCACGGACTGCCTGAAAATGAAGGACCATCCGATCACAAAGCGGGCGGCTATGGTCGATCTCTCTGCGATCCTGAATCCGGAATATGTACATGCGAAGGAGCGCCATTTCAATCCGAAGCACGTCTATGACTTCCATCTTGAGAAGACAGTCGATGAGGCTGTTCTGCTTCCGGAGTTCCGTGACGCGCTGAAGAGCGGACAGCACCATGAGTGCTCCGTCAGGATCAGCAGCACGAACCGTACGGTCGGCACGATTCTCGGCTCTGAGGTCATTGAGAAATATGGAAATTCTCTGGAGGATGACACGTTCGTCGTCAACTGCGAGGGCGGCGGAGGCCAGTCATTCGGTGCCTTTATCCCGAATGGTTTGACACTGCGTCTTGAGGGCGATTCGAACGACGGTTTCGGCAAGGGACTCTCCGGCGGCAAGCTTGTTATTGTTCCTCCGAAGAAAGCGAAGTTCAAGGCTGAGGAGAATATCATTGTCGGTAACGTCGCGCTCTATGGTGCGACATCCGGAAAGGTCTATATTGACGGCGTTGCCGGTGAGCGGTTCTGTGTCCGTAATTCGGGCGCGACAGCTGTCGCTCTCGGCTGTGGCGACCACGGTCTTGAGTACATGACGGGCGGCCGCGCAGTCATCCTCGGCATGACGGGCAAGAACTTTGCGGCCGGCATGAGCGGCGGTATCGCATACGTGCTTGATATGAACCATACACTCTACCGCCGGATGAACAAGGACATGGTCTCTATGTCGGAGGTGACGGAGAAATACGACGTCGCGGAACTGAAGAGAATCCTCACGGATTTTGTCAATGAGACGCACTCAAAGCTCGGAACGGAGATTCTTGATAAATTTAGCGAGTATCTGCCGCATTTCAAGAAGATTATTCCGAACGACTACCAGAAGATGCTGAGCCTGATCAGCAAGTTCGAGGAACAGGGCATTTCACATGACAACGCAGTCTATGAGGCCTTTAAGGCGCTGAACAAGTAAGGCAATTTCGGAGGAGAGACTATGGGAAAACCTACTGGATTTCTTGAATATAAACGGGAAGAGGATCACACGGTTCCGGCTGCAGAGCGGATGAAGAGCTTCGAGGAGTTCCACACACCGCTCGGCGAGAAGGAGAGAAGAGAACAGGCGGCACGCTGCATGAACTGCGGCGTCCCGTTCTGTCAGTCAGCCATGAAGCTGTCGGGTATGGTCACGGGCTGCCCGCTTCACAACCTGATCCCGGAATGGAATGATGACATTTATCACGGACATTACAGACATGCGCTTCAGAGACTTCTCAAGACGTCGAGCTTTCCGGAGTTCACGGGACGTGTCTGCCCGGCGCTCTGCGAGAAGGCATGCATCAACGGCATTGACGGAGAGCCGACCACGATTCACAATAATGAGCTGTTCCTGATTGAGACGGCCTTCAAAAACGGCTGGATGACGCCGCAGAAGCCGGCTGTCCGCTCAGGAAAGTCAGTCGCAGTCATCGGCGCCGGCCCGGCGGGCCTCGCTGTCGCTGACAGACTGAACAAGCGCGGCCACAGCGTCACGGTCTATGAGCGTGACGACAGGGTCGGCGGCCTTCTTATGTATGGTATTCCGAACATGAAACTCGACAAGAGCATTGTCGAGAGACGGAAGAACCTGATGGAAGAGGAGGGCGTCATTTTCAAGACGGGCGTCAATGTCGGAAAAGACATTGCTCCGAAGCAGCTGCTGAAGGAATTCGATGCTGTTGTGCTTGCCTGCGGCGCAAAGAAGGCAAGACCGCTTGCCATCAAGGATTTTGATAAGATCGGCGGCGTCTACTATGCCGTTGATTTCCTGAAATCGACGACGAAGAGCCTGCTCGACACAGGCCTTAAGGACGGCACATATGTGAGCGCTAAGGGAAAGAATGTCGTGATCGTCGGCGGCGGTGACACGGGCAATGACTGCACGGGCACATGCATGCGTCACGGCGCAAAATCGGTCACACAGCTTGAGATGATGCCGATGCCGCCGGTGGAGCGCCTCGCGTCCAATCCGTGGCCGGAGTGGCCGAAAGTCCTGAAGACTGACTACGGCCAGCAGGAGGTCATCGAGAAGTTCGGCCATGATCCCCGCATCTATGAGACGACCGTCAAGGAAATCCATCAGAAGAACGGGAAGATCACGGAGATCGTCACCGTAAACGTGAAGTTCGAGAACCGCAAGATGGTCGAGATTGCGGGCACGGAGAAGGTTCTTCCGTGCGATCTGCTTCTGATCGCCGCCGGCTTCATCGGCTGCGAGGACTATGTCGCGGATGCCTTCGGCGTCACACGCACACCGCGCGGCGTCGTTGCGACACCGGATCCGGACCAGTACAAGACAAATGTAGACAAGGTATTTACGGCCGGTGATATGCACAGAGGACAGTCGCTTGTCGTCTGGGCGATCACAGAGGGCAGAAGATGCGCGAAGGAAGTCGATAAATTCCTGATGGGATATTCAAACCTCGAGTGAGCATAACTGATTCATAAGGCAGGGAGTCTGTTTTAGTAAAAATATCTAAAACAGACTCCTTTTTTTTGGTAATAAAGATGACCGAAAATGACCGAATGATGATTGACCATGACTGAATGACGTGATAGACTATCAACATAAGCGAAATAAATCAAAAACAGTCATAAACACAGAAAAATGAAGAGATCCGTATAGAGCGGAAGGCTCTGCGGAAAATCAGAGAAAAGGCAGGTAGATGGTATGCTTGCGGAGGAACGCTGGAGTACAATCCTTGATCTGGTTGAAAGGCAGAAGTCGGTGACTGTTCCGGAGCTTACGGCGCTGTTAAACACATCGGAATCAACGGTCCGGAGGGACCTGACCCAGCTTGACAGAATGAAGAAGCTCATCAAGGTCCACGGAGGAGCGACATGCATCGACACCCAGTTTGTCAACAGTGACCAGGCTGTGTCGGAGAAGTATCTGATCAATGCGACGGAGAAAGAGGAAATTGCCGGATATGCGGCCGGACTGATCGGCCCCGACGATTTCGTCTATATCGATGCCGGAACGACAACGGAAAAGCTTGTCGACTGTATCGAGGAGACCGGGGCAGTCTATGTGACCAACTCTCTGGCACATGCGCGGAAGCTTCTCCAGAAGGGATGCAAGGTGATCATTCCGGGCGGAGAGCTCAAGTCCGTGACGGAGGCCATGGTTGGTGCCGAGACGGTTGAGGCGCTGAGAAAATATTATTTTACAATCGGATTCTGGGGAACAAACGGGGTCGGCGATAAGACCGGCTTTACAACACCGGAGCTGAACGAGGCAATGGTCAAGAGGAAGTCAATGGAGCACACGGAGCGGTGCTACGTCCTCTGCGACTCAAGCAAGTTCTCGCAGGTGTCTCCGATCCGGTTCGCGGATTTTGAATCAGCCATGATCATTACAGATCATGTTGATGATAAAAGGTACAGCAGGTACAGCAATATTGTGGAGGTGGATAAGCTATGATCTATACCGTAACGTTCAATCCGTCTCTCGACTATGTCGTGAGAGTGAAGGACTTCAAGCCGGGTCAGATCAACCGGACGTATTTCGAGGAAATTATTCCGGGCGGCAAGGGAATCAACGTATCGATCGTTCTCAAGAATCTCGGTCATGAGAGCACGGCTCTTGGATTTACGGCAGGATTTACGGGCCGTGAGATTGAGGCAGAGGTCGCGGAGCATGGTGTCCGGACAGACTTCATCAAGGTAAAGAAGGGACTGTCCCGCATCAACATGAAGCTGAAGTCCAATGAGGAGACTGAGATCAACGGCCAGGGACCGGACATCCAGGAGGCCGACATCGAGGAGCTCTACGGGAAGCTCGATGCGCTGAAGTCCGGCGATATTCTCATTATTTCCGGATCAGTTCCGAACACACTTCCGGGTGATATGTATGAGAGAATCATGAGCCGTCTTCAGGGCCGCGGCATCGATATTATCGTCGATGCGGAGAAGGACCTTCTTGTCAACGTCCTGAAATATCATCCGATGCTGATCAAGCCGAACAACCATGAGCTCGGCGATATCTACGGCGTTACACTGAAGACGCGCGATGAGGTCGTTCCGTACGCGAAGAAAATGCAGGAAGCCGGCGCGAGAAATGTTCTCATTTCCATGGCCGGTGAAGGTGCCGTCTTCGTATCCGAGAAGGGCGATGTCTTAAAGAGCGAGGCTCCGAAGGGAACTGTCGTCAACTCCGTCGGCGCAGGTGATTCGATGGTCGCCGGCTTCACGGCGGGTATGCTTGAGACCGGAGGCGATTATGAGAAGGCCTTCCGTCTCGGAATCTGCACGGGTTCTGCGAGCGCGTTCAAGACAGGGCTTGCAACGCGTCCGGAGGTTGAGGAGCTTCTGGCAAAACTCGGCTGATGTCTGTGTGCTAAAGCGATGAGGCGCTTTATATAAATCAAGGGAGGTAAGCTAATGAAAATCACGGATCTGCTCAGGCCCGAGGGAATTAAAATCGGTGCTGTGGCAAAAGACAAGATGGACGCGATCAATCAGCTGATTGATCTGCAGGTTGCATCCGGCAATATCGCGGACAAGGCCAAGTATAAGGCCGGCATTCTCGCCCGCGAGGAGGAGAGCACGACAGCCATGGGCGAGGGTATTGCCATTCCGCACGCAAAGACGGACGCCGTGAAGCGCGCCGGTCTTGCGGCGATGACAGTTCCCGGCGGTGTTGATTATGACGCTCCGGACGGTGAGCCGTCCGATCTCTTCTTCATGATCGCGGCCCCGAACACAAAGGACAACATTCATCTTGAGGTCCTGAGCCGTCTTGCAACGATGCTCATGGATGAGGACTTTGCGGCAAATCTTCGCAAGGCTAAGACTCCGGAGGAGTTCCTCAAGGTTGTAGATGAAGCGGAATCAGCGCATGTACAGGCTGAGGGTGAGAAGGCTGTTGCTGCTCAGGCTGCATCTGATGCCGGCGACTATCCGGATATCCTCGCGATTACGGCGTGCCCGACGGGTATTGCCCACACCTATATGGCCGCTGAGGCACTTGAGAAGAAGGCAGCAGAGATGGGCCTCGTTCTCAAGGCAGAGACGCAGGGCTCTGTCGGCGCAAAGAACGTGCTGACAGCCGATGAGATTGCTCATGCGAAGGGCATCATCATCGCGGCTGATAAGAATATTTCTCTTGACCGCTTCGGAGGCAAGCAGGTCTACCAGTGCTCCGTGTCCAAGGGAATCAATGAGCCGGAGGTCCTGATCAACAAGATCCTGAACAACGAGGCGCCCATTCTTGACGGCAAGGCACCGGCTGCCGGCTCCTCATCCGAGGAGAAGGACAGCGCATGGCATGTCTTCTACAAGAACCTGATGAACGGCGTATCCCATATGCTTCCGTTCGTCGTCGGCGGTGGTATTCTGATCGCTCTGTCCTTCCTGCTGGATGGCTCTGCGGCCGGAACATCCTCCTTCGGATCATCGACACCGCTTGCGCATTTCTTTAATGCGACCGGTAATGCGGCGTTCGGCTTCATGCTGCCGATCCTCGCGGGCTTCATCGCGATGTCCATCGCGGACCGTCCGGGTCTTGCGGTCGGCTTCGTCGGCGGCTACCTCGCAAATGTCGGATACAGCTGGTCATGGCTCGGAGGAGCTGACGCCATCAGCGCGGGCTTCCTCGGCGCTCTCGTGGCGGGCTTTATCGGCGGCTACCTGACCAAGGGACTTGAGAAGCTGTGCGATAAGCTTCCGCATTCTCTCGAAGGCATCAAGCCGGTTCTTCTGTATCCGCTGATCGGTATCTTCCTGATCGGTCTTGTCATGTTCACCATCAACCCGGTCTTCGCTGCGATCAACACAGGCATGACGAACGTTCTGAACAACATGGGCACGAGCAACCTCGTCCTTCTTGGCGCGATCGTCGGCGGCATGATGTCCATCGATATGGGCGGCCCGTTCAACAAGGCAGCTTACGTCTTCGGTACAGCTATGCTTGCAGCAGGCACGACAGCAGGTGAGACCATTATGGCTTCCGTTATGGTCGGCGGCATGGTTCCTCCGATCGCAATCGCTCTGTCCACAACGTTCTTCAAGAACTGTTGGACAAAGGCAGACCGCGATGCAGGTGTTGTCAACTACATCATGGGTCTCTCCTTCATCTCCGAGGGCGCGATTCCGTACGCGGCAGCTGATCCGATCCGTGTGCTTCCGTCCTGCATCATCGGATCTGCAGTTGCAGGTGCGATCTCTGCGGCATGCGGCTGCACAAGCCCGGCTCCGCACGGCGGCATCTGGGTCATCGCCATCATCGGCAACCCGGCTATGTACTTCGTAGCGCTCGTTATCGGCTCTGTTGTGGCGGCGCTTATCCTCTCTCTGCTGAAGAAGAAGCTTTCTCCGGAAGAGAGCGGACTTGCAAAGTGATGTGATGATTACAGTGTCAAAAGTCTGAGCCCACGGCAAGCTTGATTGCCAGTGGGCGAAAGACTTTATGACACGCCCCGCCATGAGCAAGTAGTGGGGCAGGGGCCCCGCGGATTGCGAATGGCGGGGAGCGCGGTGGGAGCTGCGCAGCAGCGCAGCCGCGCGTAATCAGTGTTGACATCTCGCCCCTCAACGAGGAACGCAGAGCGTTCCGAGTAGGGGGTGCTGAGCCATTAATTCCAATAACGCAGAGCGTTCCGAGTGGGGTGATGAGGCGTTAACGTATGGCCGGCCTTGTGCCGGCCATACATATTTCCGGAGACGGAGCAGGAAAATGAAAGGAGCATAGAGTATGGCTGATACAGACAGACATGAGCTGAACTGGGCTGTTCTAGGCTGCGGCGTAATCGCCCATCAGATGGGAGATGCGTTTGCAGCTATGGGACGCAGAATTTATGCGGTCGGAAACCGCACGCATGAGAAGGCCGTCCGGTTTGCGGAGAAATATGGTGTCAGCAAGGTTTATGATGACTTCCATGAGATGTTCTCAGACCCGGAAGTCGATGTCATCTATATCACGACACCGCACAATACCCATATCGCCTTTCTCAGAGAGGCGCTTGCCAATGGAAAGCATGTGCTCTGCGAGAAATCAATTACGCTGAACTCTGCGGAGCTTGAGGAGGCGAAGGCAATTGCGAGAAAACAAGGTGTTGTTCTCGCGGAGGCCCAGACTATTTTTCATATGCCGCTCTATGAGACGCTCACGAAGCGGCTTGCAGACGGTGAGTTCGGTTCTGTCAATGTGATCACCATGAATTTCGGCAGCTACAAGGAATACAACATGAAGAACCGTTTCTTCAACAAGGCACTTGCCGGAGGAGCCATGCTCGACATCGGCGTTTACGCGCTCTCGTGCGCAAGGCTGTTTCTTGCGTCAAGCCCGGATCAGTTCCAGACCATGATGAAGACGGCACCGAGCGGGTCAGATGAGCAGTCTGTGACGATCCTTCAGAATCGCGAGGGACAGATGGTCACGATGGCACTCACTATGCATTCCAAGCAGCCGAAGCGGGCAATGATTTCCTGTGATAAGTGCTACATTGAGATCATGGAGTATCCGAGAGCGCAGAAGGCCCTGATCACATGGACAGATGACGGCCACACGGAGACTGTGGAGGCGGGCGAGACAGCGAAAGCACTCGTCTATGAGCTGACTGATATGGAGAAGGCTGTCCGAGGGGACAGCTCCGTCATGAAGCTTGATCTCACGACTGATGTCATGCGTCTTATGACAGATATTCGCTACGCCTGGGACTACTATTATGACGGGGAGCTGTAATCCGAAAAAGTTACAGTTCACACGCCACCAGACTTCGGTGAACGGTCAGCGATATCAGGAGCGGTGAGGGCGTTATACGGAGGAGTCCGAAGATCACCCTGAGCCGCTGTGTCAGCGGCGAAGGGAAGCTGAGGAGGACGGAGTCTGCCCGATACCGCCCTGATATTCGCGACCGCATGCGACTTTGGATGGCGTGTGAACAGTAACTCCGAAAAAAGAAGAAATGACGGATTTTCTCATTTTCTGCTGTACCAATCTGTAAAACATGCTATAATACTTACAAATAAATCTCTCACAAACACAAAGGAGTGTGTCCAATGAAAGAATTCAGCTATACAATCAAAGACGCAGAAGGTATTCACGCTAGACCGGCAGGCGAGCTTGTAAAGCTTGTCAAGGGCTTCAAGTCCACAGTTACGATCTCCAAGGGCGCAAAGAGCGGCAACGCTTCCAAGATCTTCGCAGTCATGGGCCTCGGCGCAAAGCAGGGCGAGACAGTTGACTTCAAGGTTGAGGGTGAAGACGAAGAGACAGCTGCAGCTGAGCTTGAGAAGTTCATGAACGCAAACCTGTAATATTAATTATTTATTTAGCAATTATCAGGAAACATACGGAGCCGTACAAGTCGCGGCTCCGCTTTTTTTATTGCGGGCAATGCAGTCCGGAGACTGCTCCCTGTGAGGGCGGCAGACTGCGAAACGGGACACAGGAGGTGTGTATGGCGAAACAGATTACTACATTTATCGCGAATCAGCCGGGCGCACTGGCAGAGTACTGCAGAATTCTGCGGGATGCCGGTGTGGATATGCGCGCCATGAATGTGAGCGATGCGATGGATTTCGGAATTGTGCGTGCGATTGTTGATGATACCGAAAAGGCAAAAACGGTGCTCGAGCAGGCAGGCAGTGTCTGCCAGGTCGGAGACGTGCTTGTGATCGAGGTCGCTGACCGGCCGGGGGCGCTTGTTGATCTTCTGACCATTCTCGGAAGAGCCGGCGTCAATCTGGATTACACCTATGCGCTGTTTTCCAGACATGAAGGGACAGCCGGGTTTGTGATCAAGACGGACAGCCGCGCCAAGGCAGAGAGCGCCCTTGAGGAGGCCGGTATCCGGCTGATTCCGGAGGAGGAGCTCTGAAAATGAATACAGCATGGCGAGGCCGCCCCTGCACTTCATGCAGGGGCGGCCTTTTTCGGCTTCGGCTGGATCAGACAGTCCTCTTTCTTTCACAGTATCGTCACAAATACCATTTATAGTAAGTCAATGTGTAATTCTACATAAATTCAGTGGAGGGAATGAACTTGATCGAAGTAAAACACCTTACGAAAACGTATGGCGATCATTGTGCGGTCGACGACCTCTCATTTACGGTCGAAGACGGTCAGATCTACGGCTTCCTCGGTCCGAATGGAGCCGGAAAATCAACGACGATGAACATAATGACCGGTTATCTCGCGCCGACATCGGGGGATGTGATTATTAACGGACACGATATCCTGGAGGAGCCCGAGGAGGCAAAGCGGACCATCGGATATCTTCCGGAGATTCCGCCCGTCTACACGGACATGACGGTGGCGGAGTACCTGAAGTTCTGTGCGGAGCTGAAGAAGGTTCCGAGGGCAGAGAGAAAGGACGCTGTCCGAAACGCAATCGACGAGCTGGAGCTCGGCGAGGTCAGGAATCGTCTGATCCGCAACCTGTCCAAGGGCTTCCGGCAGAGAGTCGGATTTGCGCAGGCGATCATTGCAAATCCGGAGACACTGATCCTTGATGAGCCGACGGTTGGTCTTGATCCGAAGCAGATCATTGAGATCCGCCAGCTGATCCGCCGCCTCGGTCAGAAGCATACGGTTATCTTAAGCTCCCATATCCTCTCCGAGGTTGCGGAGGTGTGCGACCAGGTCCTGATCATCAATCATGGAAAATTTGTTGCCTGCGATTCGCCGGATCATCTCGCAATGTCTGAGCAGAAGCAGAAGGGCTCGATTCTCCATGTCACGGCACAGGGTGCAAGGGCGGATGTACTTGCTGCTCTTCGCAGCGTCGTTCAGGTCACAGATTCCGATCTCACGGAGGATGAAGACGGCAATACAGTTGCTACCATCAGAGTTCCGGGCGGCTCCGACATCAGAGGCCGCGTCAGCCAGGCCCTGTTTGCAAAGAACTGTGTGGTCCTCAGCATGTCTGTCGAGAAGGCAAGCCTTGAGAATATCTTCCTTGAGCTGACAGATTCCGGTAAGGAAGCTGCACCTGTGGATGAGAAGGCGAAGGCATCTGTCGGAAAGATGGCCTCTGATCTCGTCCATGATGAGCTTGGCATCGAGTCCTACAAGGAGGACGGCGCAGAGGATGCTGAGCAGAATGCTCCGGATGAGAAGTCTGCGGATCAGGCGGCGACAGAGGATGCAGCTGACAGTGTCCGGCGTGATATCGACAGCATCCACGCACAGCTGTCCGGAAACGAGGCAGAAAAAACGTCCCATGACGCAACTGACGGGGAGGAGAAATAATGGGCGCAATCTATAAAAAAGAGCTGAAAAGCTATTTTACGAACATGAGCGGCGCAGTTGTCATCGCCGTCATGCTCCTCGTGACGGGACTTATGTTCCGCACGTACAATATGTATTACGGAGTGCTCACGCTCCACTATACGATCAGCGGCTCATGGCTGGCATTCCTGATCGTTGTTCCGATTCTCTCGATGAGAGTGTTCGCGGAGGAGAGGAAGCAGAGAACAGACCAGCTGTGGATGACAGCTCCAGTGAAGCTTCCGGAGATTGTTCTCGGAAAGTATCTCGCGATGGTCACGGTCTACGCGATTCCGTGTGCGGTTGTCTGCATTTATCCGCTGGTCATGCTGAAGTTCGGTTCTGAGTCTCTGAAATGGGATTACTGCTGCATTCTCGGGTTCTTCCTGATCGGAGCTGCTTACCTTGCGATCGGAATGTTCATTTCCTCATGCACGGAGAGTGCGATCATCTCAGCGATTCTCTCACTGCTGTTTGTCCTGATGACACAGCTTATGTCCAGCATTTTCAATTACATCAGCTCGACGACATTTTCATCTCTGATTTTCCTCGTTGTGCTCGCGGCCATTGTCGGCCTTCTTGTGTATTACATGACGAAGAACTTCTATGTGAGCCTCGGCGTGTTCGGCGTTCTTGCGGTGATCTGCATCGTCGCATACAAGGTGAAATCATCCTGGTTTGACGGACGCTCTGAATCGATCATGCGCATTTTTGACTTCAACACGCATCTGTCCGATATCACGAACGGGTCCTTAAGCATCTCGAACCTGCTGTTCTTCATTTCTTATATCGTGATCGGCATCATTCTGACGGTTCAGTCAATTCAGAAGAGACGCTGGAGCTAAGGGGGACAACATGGAAGATAAGAAAACAAAAGTAGAGGCCAGTGCAATGGCCGGAAATAAAGAGAAAAAGAAGTTACCACGTGAAAGAAAGCCGAAGGACCCGGCAGACCGCAGACGGCTCGCGAATGGGTCCTATGCGCTGGCTGTCACGGCGATCGCAATCGCTGTGATTGTCGTTATCAATTTCATCGTGAGCGCGATTCCATCGAAGTTCACGACAGCCGATGTCTCGACAGCAAAGCTGTATACGATCGGCAGCACGACGAAGAAGGTCTTAGACAAGCTGGACGATGATGTCACGCTTTACTATCTGACAGAGTCAGGCTCGGAGGACGCGACGACAACAAAGCTCCTCGAGACATACGAGGGCTACAGCAGCCATATCAAATACAAGAAGATCGATATTGTCGCGAACCCGACATTTGCCTCGAAATACACGAGCGACACAGTGAGCGCGGGCAGCATCATCGCAGTCAGCGGCGACAAGTCGAAGGTCATCGATTACAGCAGCATTTATCCGTCAGATTCCTCAAGCTACTATTCCGGCTCTTCATCGTCTACGTTCGATGGTGAGGGACAGATCACAAGCGCGATCGCCTATGTGACGTCGGGCAGCAGTGAGAAGGTCTATTACACGACCGGCCACAACGAGCTTACTATGAGCACGGCCATGACGGACGCCATCTCGAAGGCAAATCTCGACTCCGAGTCACTCAACCTCCTGAGCGCAGACATTCCGAGTGACTGCAGCATGCTGATCATCTTCTCCCCGCTCTCAGACTTCACGACGGACGAGGTCCAGAAGGTCAAGAATTATCTTGCGGACGGCGGCCATCTCCTTCTTGTCACGATGAGCGCTGCGCTCACACAGAAGGATACACCGAATCTTGATACAATCATGTCGTCATACGGCGTCACACGGACGGGCGGCTATCTCGAGGAGACAGACCAGAACTACTATGCATCCGGTGTTCCGTATCTGCTCGTTCCGAAGACGGGATCCTCTACGGTGACAAGCGATCTGTCAAATGAAAACATCGTCGATTCCTTCACAGAGGGTCTGACGGTCACAGAGAGCGAGGATGCAGGCTACACCGTCACTCCGATCCTCACGACATCGAGCTCCGCTGAGCTTGTGACGAGCGGAAGTTCGGCAAGCACAAGCAGCAAGGGAGAGTATGACCTCGCTGTCGAGGTCGATGAGACGCTGTCGAACGACTCGAGCGGCTCATCGGATGTCGAGTCGACAACAGACTCCACGGAGAGCACGAGCACTGCTTCAACGACCGATTCCACGAGCAGCACGTCCTCCGCGAAGGAGACGAAGATTCTGTACTACGCATCTCCGTTCCTGTTCAGCTCCGATGCCCTGTCCTCAATGCTGCAGCAGAACGTGTCTCTTCCGACAGGAAATACATCGCTGTTCTCGAGCTCTCTGACCTATCTGACTGACTCGGATATCACGGTCTCCGTCGCATCGAAGAGCACGCAGCCGGCGCAGACGACGATCAGCTCGAGCAACCAGACGATCTTCGGCAGCCTCTTCATGTTCGTCATCCCTGTGGTCGTTATTATCGCAGGCTTCACGATTTGGTTTGCGCGCCGCAGAAAATAAGGTACAGGAAAGGCAGACAAGTTGAGAAAAAAGAAGAATAAAATGACAGGCCTGATTATCGGTGCGGCTGTCCTCGTTGTCCTCGTCGTCGTTCTGCTCGTCGTTCAGAAGCAGGCGAAGAAGTATGAGGACGCGCAGGATGCGAAGGACTCCCTGATTACGCAGACATCAGACGAAATCAGCAAGATCTCCTATACGGCAAATGGTGCGGCGACGGTCAATATCAGCCGCTCGACGAAGGAAGTCGAGGTCACGACGAGTGACACGTCCTCGACGGATGAGTCCGGCATTGTGACAAGTGCAAGCGGAACGTCTTCCACGACGACAAAAACGGAGGACATCTGGGTCGATGATGACGATGCGTCCGTCAGCCTCGATACAAGCAAATGCAATACGCTCGCATCCTCTCTCACAGGTGTGTCCATCACGCAGACACTGAAGGATGTCACGGACCTGTCCCAGTACGGCCTTGACTCTCCGAGCTATACGGTGAATCTGACGTTCAAGGACGGAAGCACGCAGACGATTACAATCGGCAACACGAATGACGCGGCGAGCGCCGTGTACTGCTATCTCGGCGACGATACGTCCACGGTCTACGCGGTATCGACGTCGCTCACGTCGGATCTCGGCGATACGATCAGCGATCTCACGGCGACCTCAACGACATCGTCGTCGGCGTCCTGAGCTTCGGACAACGAAATCGCGACATGGAAGGGACTGCTGCACTTTTGTGCGGCGGTCCCTTTTTGGCGTTCGGCTTGTATTTTCAGAGGCCGGCAGGTAAACTGACAGCAGATGAATACTGATGATGACAGTGCCGGAAGTCTGAGCCAGGGAGTGAAAGGCTTTATGACACCCAGATCATGCTGATTATACGGAGGAATTGGGTATGAGCAGAATCGGAACCGGATATGATGTGCACAGACTGACAGAGGGACGGAGGCTGATCCTCGGAGGCGTTGAGATCCCTTACGAGAAGGGACTTCTCGGTCACTCGGACGCGGACGTGCTGCTCCATGCAATCATGGACGCACTCCTCGGAGCAGCGGCCGCAGGCGACATCGGGCTTCATTTTCCGGACAATGATCCGGCGTACGAGGGCGCCTCGTCGCTGATGCTGCTGAAAAAGGTCGGCGGCATTCTCACGAACAAGGGGTACTACATCAATAATATTGATGCCACGATCATTGCGCAGGCCCCGAAAATGAGACCCTACATCGATGAGATGAGGAAGAACATTGCGACTGTCCTCGGGATTCCGGTGGACAGGGTCAGTGTCAAGGCGACGACGGAGGAGCGCCTCGGCTTCACGGGGCGGGGAGAGGGTATCTCCGCGCAGGCTGTCTGCAGCATTGATCTGCTGAGCGAAAAATCAGGCTTCCGCGCCGTGTGAGCTATACATCTTTCATGCCACCGGGGCCTGATGAGCGGCTTGCGTTACTGTTCACACACTTCCGGAATTGTATGCGGTCGCGAATATCAGGGCGGTATCGGGCAGACTCCGTCCTCCTCAGCTTCCCTTCGCTGCTGACACAGCAGCTCAGGGTGATCTTCGGACTCCTCCGTATAACGCCCTCACCGCTCCTGATTTCGCTGACCGCTCTCCAAGGTCCGATAGTGTGTGAACAGTAACGCAAGCGGTATCGCAGACCGAATGAGGGCAAGCCGGACTTTACGGAGACCCGGGAATCTGGTATGCTTATTTTTCAGAATCATCAGATGAAAACGGGAAATTCATTTTCCGGACAGACATAGAAGGAGACAGTAGATGAAGATATTTAATACACTGACCATGAGAAAGGAGGAGTTCGTACCGATTGAGCCGGGGAAGATCCGCATGTATGTCTGCGGCCCGACTGTGTACAACTTCATCCATATCGGCAACGCTCGCCCGATGATCGTATTTGACACGTTCCGCCGCTACATGGAGCACAAGGGCTATGATGTGAATTACGTCTCGAATTTCACGGATGTCGATGACAAGATCATCAAGGAGGCCATTGAAGAAAAATGCACGGCCAACGAGATCGCCGAGAAATATATCGCCGAGTGCAAAAAGGATATGGACGGCATGAACATCGAGCCGGCGACGACGAATCCGCGCGCGACGCATGAGATTGACGGCATGATCGACATGATCAGTAAGCTGATCGAGAGCGGCCACGCCTATGTGAAGAACGGCACGGTCTATTTCTCGACGCGGAGCTTCCCGGGATACGGAAAGCTCTCGGGGAAGAACCTCGATGACCTCCGGTCCGGCTTCCGCGAGATCAAGGTCACGGGCGAGGAGGAGAAGAACGATCCGCTCGACTTCGTTCTCTGGAAGCCGAAGAAGGAGGGCGAGCCCTTCTGGGAGTCACCGTGGAGTGAGGGCCGTCCGGGCTGGCACATCGAGTGCTCCGTCATGGCGAAGCGCTATCTCGGGGATACGATTGATATCCATGCCGGCGGCGAGGATCTCGTCTTCCCGCACCATGAAAATGAGATTGCCCAGTCTGAGTGCGCAAATGGCGTTCCATTTGCCCACTACTGGATGCACAATGCATTTCTCAATATCAACGGCGTGAAGATGTCGAAGTCTCTCGGTAACTTCTTCACGGTTCGTGATATCTCAAAGGAATACGATCTCGAGGTTCTTCGCTTCTTCATGCTGAGCGCACACTACAGAACGACGCTTAATTTCAGCAGGGAGCTGATGGAGGCCGCGAAGGTTTCCCTTGACAGAATTCACCGCGCGGCATCCCGCCTCAGGGACATCGCAGATCACGCGGACAAGAGAGCATTGAGCGACGAGGAGCAGAAGATTCTTGGCGGCGCGAAGGACTTTGTCGCGAAGTTCGATGAGAAGATGGATGACGACTGCAACACGGCTGACGCGGAGGCTGTTGTGTTTGATCTGGTCCGCTACGCCAATACGAATGTCGCGGACAATGCACCGGCAGCACTCGCACAGGGCGTTCTTGATGTTCTCACGGAGCTGTGCGGCATTCTCGGCATCCGCGCGCTGAAGGAGGAGAAGTCTCTCGATGCCGATATCGAGGCGCTGATCGAAAAGCGCCAGGCGGCGCGCAAGGCCAGAGATTTTGCGACAGCAGACAGGATCCGTGATGACCTTCTGAAGCAGGGCATTGAGCTCATGGACACGCGCGAGGGCGTCAAATGGAAGAGAGTGTAAATAAGAATCCGGATAAGGATCAGAAGCTGAGAGAGCGGTTTATTCCGGATAAGACAGAGAAGGAGGCGGGGAGCTATTCCCCGCTTGTTCTTGCATTTATCGGGGATTCCGCCTATGAGCTCCTTGTCCGCACAATGCTGGTCAATCCGGGAAATGCGAGGCCGAATGATCTGAACCGCCACAAAATGAGCCTCGTGAAGGCGGACGCACAGTCGGACATGATGGATGTGCTCGAGCCGCTTCTTACAGACGATGAGAAGCGCATTTATCACCGGGGCAGAAACGCGAAGTCATATACGACTGCGAAGAATGCGACAGTCGCTGATTACAGGAGAGCGACCGGCTTTGAGGCACTGATCGGGTATCTGTATCTGACGGGACAGGGAGACCGCATGATGGAGCTTGTAAGCACCGGAATCGACTATGTCGAGGAGAAGCAGAAGGCTGTGCGCGGACTTCCGTCATCGGCAAGAAATACACGGAAATGAGCTGCCCTGCACATTTATTGATCAAAGGAGAAGAAAGTAAATCTATGTCAGGAGATGAAAAGGAATTCAGTCCGCGCGAGGGCGCGGAGGACGGGGCTTCGACAAGCGACCGCATCGAGGGAAGAAACGCCGTGATCGAGGCGTTCCGCTCCGGCCGCCCGGTCGATAAGCTCTTCGTCCAGAAGGGACTTGAGGACGGGCCGATTCGCACAATCGTGCGCGAGGCAAAGAAGCAGGACACGATTATTAACTTTGTGTCCAGAGAGCGGCTTGACGAGATGTCAGAGACGAAGAAGCATCAGGGAGTGATTGCCCAGGTGTCTGCCTATTCATACGCAAGTGTCGATGACATTCTGAAGAAGGCGGAGGAGAAGCATGAGGATCCGTTTATCATCCTGCTCGACGGGATCGAGGACCCGCACAATTTCGGTGCGATCATCCGGACGGCGTGCCTTGCGGGTGCCCACGGCGTAATCACGACGAAGCACCGCGCAGCCGGACTGACGGCGACTGTGGCGAAGGCTTCAGCCGGAGCGCTGAATTATGTCCCCGTCGCAAAGGTGACAAACCTTGGCAAGACGATCGATGACCTGAAGAAGCAGGGACTCTGGTTTGCGTGCGCCGATATGGGCGGAGAAGAGATGTATAAGACGAACCTTCAGGGACCGATAGGCCTTGTGATCGGCAATGAGGGCACGGGCGTGAGCCGCCTGATCCGCGAGAAATGTGATTTTGTCACATCAATTCCGATGAATGGGGAGATCGATTCTCTGAATGCCTCAGTCGCGGCAGGAATTCTGATGTATGAGGTCGTCCGCCAGAGACGCATGAAAAAATGACGGACGGGAATTTTTCCGGACAGCGCTTTCAGTCTGACGAGCAGGCAGCCGTCGCCGCAAAGCATGATGAGGAAGCGGCTATGTATCTCATAGAGAAATACAAGCCGCTTGTCCTGCATTTTTCCCGGGTGCGCTTTCTTGCGGGAGGCGAGCACGAGGACCTTGTGCAGGAGGGCATGATCGGGCTCTACAAGGCGATCCGGGACTATGACCCGTCGAGAGATACGTCATTTTCTTCATTTGCGGGGTTGTGTATTGACAGGCAGATCTTGAAGGCGATCGAGGCGTACGGGCGCGACAAGATGAAGCCTCTCAATGAGTCGGTCGAGCTGACCGACGACGAGGAGCCGTATTCGGGACAGACACTGGGCAGCGATCCGGAGCATATCGTGATTGAGCGCGAGGCGGCCGATGAGAAGCTGCGGCTTCTCCGCGGGCGCCTCAGCCGGTTTGAGAACAGCGTGCTTGATCTGTATCTTGAGGGCTGTGACTGGCACGAGATTGCGAACCGGCTCGGGAAGCCCCCGAAGACCGTAGACAACGCGCTGCAGAGAATCCGCAGGAAGAGCCGGGGAATGTGAGGATGCGTTACGGACTGCACGCCACCTGACCTCAGTGAGCGGTCAGCGATATCAGGAGCGGTGAGGGCGTTATACGGAGGAGTCCGAAGATCACCCCGAGGAGCTGTAAGCGACGAGGGGAAGCTGAGGAGGACGGAGTCTGCCCGATACCGCCCTGATATTCGCGACTGCGTACGAGCCAGGAAGCGTGCAGGTCGTAATGCGTAGGATTGTGCATGAAAGGCGTAGAACTTTATCGTAGACGCGAACAAACCGGAGCCGTACAATAGATACAGATCTGTCAGAACTGCCTTCCTCTGCGGCAGAGGAAGGAGGAACCATGCATAAACGCTGCATTGTGCAGTGCCTGAGAGACGGGACCCCGGTCCGGGAGTATGGAAGTGTCAAAGAGGCACAGGAGGCGTGCTCCGGCGCGACACATATCTCCCAGTGCTGCCGGAAGAAACGCAAGACCGACGGCGGCTATGTGTGGCGCTACAAGGAAGAGATGCCGGACATATGTATTCCTGAGGAATGAGCGGCTTTGTCCGCCGGGCATGAAACCCGGGTCTTTTTTGCCTCTGGCGATGGCGCTTTGCGGGAAATGGTGTATAATTGTATCAATAAAAAAACCGCTGCGCGCGGATGTTGGAGGCAAGCCATGAAAACAATCAGATATCAGGTCACAGATCCGGTCGGCATTCATGCAAGACCGGCAGGAAATCTGGTCCGGGAGATCAAGAATTTCGAGAGTGAGGCGACAATCAGCGCCAACGGCAAGACGGTTGATGCCAAGAAGCTGATGATGGTGATGACGCTCGGTGTAAAACAGGGACAGGAGATCGAGCTCACATTTACGGGTCCGGATGAGGACAAGGCAGCCGAGGCTGTCAGCGCGTACATGAAAGATAACCTCTGATTCAGACTGAATTTGCACTGGAAGTGACAGGCAGGGACAGGGCTTCGGATTAAACATCCGAAGCCCTGTCCCTTTTCGGTCTTGTGTGAACAGTAACTCTCGTGCGAGCCGGGAGAGACCGAATTCCTCAAAACCATTGACATTAGTTTTCCTGTCTCGTATAATGACGAGAGCTAAATCAGAGTTATTTAGTCGGATTTTACTCCGGCATTCGGTTTAGCAGGCGCGCCAGAGGCGTCAATCGTTATCAGAGATTAACCCCAGAAAGGCAGGAGACAAACATGTCAGATCAATTACTTCAGGTGAAGGATTTATCGGTCTCGATTGAAGAGGGCGCAATCCTCCACGATGTGAATTTAAATATCGGAAAGGGCGAGACACATGTACTGATGGGGCCGAACGGAGCCGGTAAATCGACACTCGGCAATACACTCATGGGCAACCCGGTCTATCACGTGACAAACGGTCAGATCATCTTTGACGGTGAGGACATCACAAAGGCGACGACGGATAAGCGCGCACGCGCCGGCATGTTCATGTCCTTCCAGAACCCGCTTGAGGTTCCGGGACTTTCCCTCGAGAGCTTTATCAGAAATGCACTTCGTCAGCAGACAGGCCAGCCGGTCAAGATTATGAAATTCAAGAAGCAGCTTGAGGAGACCATGGAGCTTCTTCAGATGGACCCGTCCTATGCTGACCGTGACCTCAACGTCGGCTTTTCCGGCGGCGAGAAGAAGAAGGCTGAGATCCTTCAGATGCTTATGCTGAACCCGAAGTTCGCGATTCTCGATGAGACAGACTCCGGTCTTGATGTCGACGCTGTCCGCACGGTGTCGAAGGGCATCGAGGAGTATCACAAGCGCTCTGACGGAGCACTTCTTATTATCACGCACAGCACAAAGATCCTTGAGTCGCTCAAGGTTGACTATACACATGTCCTTGTCAAGGGCACGCTCATCACGACAGGCGGCGCTGACCTCGTCGACAAGATCAATGAGCAGGGCTTTGAGTCCTATATCGAGCAGTATGAGAAGGAGGCGGAAGAAAAATGAGTGACGCAGAAGTAAAAGACCGCGCCGTCCATTTTGATCCTGCTATCGATAACTCGAAGGATGATATCAATGCCTATCTTGAGGGCACGGACCGGAGTCTCTACGACTTCAAGGACGACGAGAAAGATTTCTACAAGGTCAAGGAGGGACTGACGCCCGAGATCGTCGATCAGATCTCGAAGGAGAAGCATGATCCGGAGTGGATGCATGAGTTCCGCCTGAAGTCCCTTGACCTCTACAACAGAATGCGGGTTCCGGAGTGGGGACCGCCGATCGATGGTCTTCACATGGACAAGATCGTCACCTATGTCCGCCCGAACACGAAAATGAAGGGCTCCTGGGACGAGGTCCCGGAGGAGATTAAATCCGCATTCGATAAGCTGGGCATCCCGAAGGCGGAGCATGAGTACCTGGCAGGTGTCGGCGCGCAGTACGACTCCGAGCTTGTCTACCACAATCTTCAGGATTTCGTGGCGCAGCAGGGCGTTGTGTACACGGATATGGAGTCTGCACTGACAGGTGAGTACGCGGACATGGTCAGAGAGTATTTCATGAAGCTTGTTCCGCCGACGGACCACAAGTTTGCGGCTCTTCACGGCGCTGTCTGGTCAGGCGGATCCTTCGTCTATGTGCCGAAGGGAGTCAAGGTGAGCATTCCGCTTCAGTCGTATTTCCGTCTGAACGCAAAGGGTGCCGGTCAGTTCGAGCACACGCTGATCATTGTTGACGAGGGAGCGGACCTTCATTTTATCGAGGGGTGTTCCGCGCCGAAGTGGAATGTCGCGAACCTTCACGCGGGCTGCGTTGAGCTCTATGTGAAGAAGAACGCGCGTCTCCGCTACTCGACGATTGAGAACTGGTCGAAGAATATGTACAATCTCAACACGAAGCGTGCACTCGTCGAGGAGGGCGGCCGCATGGAGTGGGTGTCCGGTTCGTTCGGGTCCCATGTGTCCTACCTCTATCCGACGACGATTCTGAAGGGTAAGGGCGCTGACTGCGAGTATACAGGCATTACATTTGCCGGAAAGGGACAGGACCTCGACACCGGTACGCGCATGGTCCACATCGGTGAGAATACATCGTCCCTTGTCACGACAAAGTCACTATCAAAGGACGGAGGCATCAGCACATACAGGAGTGCCGTCGAGATCATGCCGTCCGCGCACGGCGCAAAGTCATCGGTCGACTGCCAGTCGCTGATGCTCGACAACATTTCGCGCTCCGATACGATTCCGGAAATGGATGTCCGCGTGAATGACGCCGATGTCGGCCACGAGGCGAAGATCGGCCGTATTTCCGATGAGGCGGTCTTCTATCTGATGAGCCGCGGCATCAGCGAGGCGGAGGCAAGGGCAATGATCGTCTCCGGCTTCGCGAACCCGGTCTCCAAGGAACTTCCGCTTGAGTATGCGGCTGAAATGAACAACCTGATCAAACTGGAAATGGAAGGGAGCATGAGCTGATGAACGAACAGGATATCAGAATCAACCATCTGCCGTGCCTCACCTGGAACCGCCTCGGAGTCAATCACCGGAGCGTCGCCGTCAAGAGCGGGCTCGAGGGAGTGGCAAAGCTCGTGGAGTCCGGCCTCGACCAGGACGGAATCACTTCGGAGACCATGAAGGTATCTGAGGCTGAGGCGTACGCCGATTCACTGGCGCATGGCATCCGGAGAGAAACATATGTCGCCGGGAAGACGGCTGTCTATATGACACAGGCGTTCCAGACAGGGCTCGGCGGTGAATTTACGGATTATATCGATACAGTCGCGGGTGATGCCAGCGTTTACCGCATCGCGGCAAATGCAAAGCCCGCAAGACCTGTCATTTTGAATTATGACTTTGGTGCGGGAGCTGATGACGCCGCGGTCCATGTTATTGTCGCGGGAGAAAATTCAGAGTCGACATTCCTTGTGAATTACCGCTCAGATGCGGACGCGTCCGGCTTCTCGGCCATAGAGACGAAGGTTGTTCTTGAAAAGGGCGCAAAGCTCACACTGATCAAGGTGAACCTTCTGGGGAACGGCTTCGAGCAGCTCGATGACACGGGCGCCGTCGCGGAGGACAATGCGGTCTTCAGCTTCCGCCAGATGGAGCTCGGAGGCTCGGAGACATACAGCGGCTGCTACATCGATCAGAACGGACAGAAGTCCGAGGCGTATATCGACAGCGGATACATGGTCAGCGGCGATCACACGCTCGATCTCAATTATGTCACGGCCCAGCGCGGCAGGAAGACGGCCTCAAACTTTACTTTCAAGGGCGTCCTTCAGGACAGAGCAAGAAAGACGCTGCGCGATACGATCGATTTCAGAAACGGCTCGGCCGGCTCTGTCGGCGATGAGCAGGAGGATGTCCTTCTGCTTGATCCGACGGTCGTGAACAAGTCTGTTCCTGTCATTCTCTGCGAGGAGGAGGACGTGGATGGCCGTCACGGCGCGTCTATCGGACGTCTGTCCGAGGATATGCTGTATTACCTCGAGACGAGAGGACTCAGTGAGAAGGCAGCGACCGTCATGATGGTCCGGGGCAGACTGCACAGCATCTCGAGAGAGATTCCGGACGACGAGACGCAGAGTGCGATCGATGCGTTCATTTCCGGGCAGTTCGGAATGGACTGAAAATACGGACAGAAGATGCCGGACCGGAGGATAACAGCCGGTCCGGCAGAGGAGGCAGACAGGTTATGAGTGAGCCAGATTTCAGAAAGGACTTCCCGATCCTTCAGGACCCGAAGTTCATTTATTTTGATAATGCGGCCACGTCCCAGCGCCCGCAGCAGGTGCTGGACGCAGTCGAAAGGTTTTACAGGACGGAAAATGCAAACCCGCTCCGCGGACTCTACAAGTGGAGTGTCGATGCGACAGAGGATTATGAGAACGCGCGCCGGAAGGTCGCTGATTTTATCGGCGCGGATGATCCCTGCGAGATCGTATTTACGAGAAATGCGACGGAGTCTCTGAATCTCGTCGCATACAGCTACGGCATGAGCAATGTCCGTGAGGGCGACGAGATTGTCGTGTCGGTCACGGAGCACCACAGCAATATTCTGCCGTGGCAGATGGTCGCGCGCGCAAAGGGCGCAAAGCTTGTATATCTTGAATGTACAAAGGACGGCGTCTACACAGACGAGGAGATCAATACAAAGATCACGGAGAAGGCTAAGGTCGTCGCGATCGGTCAGGTGTCCAATGTACTCGGAACGGAAAATCCGGTCCGGAAGATTGCTGACAGAGCGCATGCCTTCGGTGCGGTTGTCGTTGTCGATGGCGCGCAGAGCACGCCGCACATGGCGGTTGACGTGAAAAAGCTCGGCGCGGATTTCTTTGCATTTTCCGGGCACAAGCTGCTCGCGCCCATGGGCATCGGCGTTCTTTACGGGAAGGAGAAGCTTCTCGATGAGATGCCGCCGTTCCTCACAGGCGGTGAAATGATCGAGTACGTGACGCGCGATTCCGCGACATATGCGGAGCTCCCGCACAAATTCGAGGCCGGAACGGTCAATGCGGCCGGCGCTGTCGGACTCGGAGCCGCGATCGATTACATCAGCAAGGTCGGCTTTGACTACATTGAGAAAAAGGAGCTCGATCTGACGACGCTGCTTCTTCAGGAAATGAAGAAAAACCCTCATATCACGGTCTACGGGTCGGAGGATCCGGCGAAGCACTGCGGCATCGTGACATTCAACATTGAGGGCTGCCATCCGCACGATGTGAGCTCGATTCTCGATGCGGATCATGTCTGCATCCGGGCCGGCCATCACTGCGCACAGCCGCTGATGCAGTATCTCGGCGTGAACGCGACATGCCGCGCGAGCATGTATTTCTATAATACGGAAGATGAGGTCCGCCGCTTCGTCGCGAGCCTTCAGAAGGTAAGAGAGGAGCTCGGCTATGGATCTTAAGCAGATGTACCGTGAAATTGTCAATGAGCATAATCTTCATCCGACGCACAAGCACGACATGGAGAACCCGACGATGGTTCTTCGCGGCGTGAACCCGAGCTGCGGCGATGATATATCCCTCAAGCTGAAGGTCGAGGACGGCGTAATCAAGGACGGCTCGTTCGTCGGGTCCGGCTGCGCGATCTCGCAGGCGTCTGCGGACATGATGCTTGACCTCGTGATCGGAAAGAGCGAGGATGAGGCGAAGCGCCTCGCGGATATCTTCATGAATATGATCAAGGGCAAGGCGTCGGAGGAGGAAATCGAGGAGCTCGATGAGGCTGCTGCCCTCGAGGACGTATCCCATATGCCGGCCCGGGTCAAATGCGCTCAGCTTGGCTGGAGAACGCTGAATGAGATGATGGAAGAGGACGAGAAGAGCGAAGGCCACAAGGACTGAGCGTCCCGCCTGCTGATGAATTTGCGGAAAACCGGAAGAAGGCTCTGCAGCTGTGCCATGCGGCGCGGTGCGGAGCCTTCTTTTGTATATACGGAGGAGTCGTTATAGTTCACACGCCACCAGACTTCGGTGAACGGTCAGCGATATCAGGAGCGGTGAGGGCGTTATACGGAGGAGTCCGAAGATCACCCTGAGCCGCTGCGTCAGCGGCGAAGGGAAGCTGAGGAGGACGGAGCCTGCCCGATACCGCCCTGATATTCGCGACCGTATGCGACTTTGGATGGCGTGTGAACAGTAACGAGGAGTCCGGAGGGAAGCTGATCTTTTATGGGTATCCGTGCGGAATTTTCTGTGATAAGATATAATAATTGTTCGGCACCTCAGACTCGGAACACTTTGCGCTTTCCAGGTGGCGCTGAATCATGACAAAATGTGAAAGGTCTCCGGCAGGGGAGCTGCCGAAGACCTTTCTGGGGAGTATAAATAATTAATAAGGGGTTGTAAAAAAATTATTGAAGGGTAAATTCTTTTACAAGGATGATTATACAAGCCCCGACCGGGAATTGCAACATAAAATTAACAATTTAACGGAATATCAGAGGGAGATAACATGTCAGAGTATACATATATTGCACCCTGCCACTTCGGCCTTGAGGCGGTTTTAAAGCGTGAGATTGAGAAGCTCGGATATAAAATCGTCAGGGTTGAGGACGGCCGCGTATTTTTTTCGGGAAATGAATACGCCGCTGCCTTCGCGAATATCAACCTGCGGTCTGCGGAGCGCATCCTGCTTCTGGCAGGCGAGTTCACGGCGAGGTCATTTGACGCGCTCTATGACGAGACGAAGAAGATCGCGTGGGAGGAGTTTCTGCCGGAAAATGCAAAATTCTGGGTCACAAAGGCCTCATCTGTCCGGTCAAAGCTGTGCTCCCCGTCCGATATCCAGTCGGTCATGAAGAAGGCAATGGTTGACCGCATGGGAGCGCACTATGGAATGCGGCGGTTCCCGGAGGACGGACCGGCCTATCCACTCCGCGTGTCGATCAAAAAGGACGTCGTCACGGCTGCCTTTGACACGACGGGGACCTCGCTTCACAAGAGAGGGTACCGCGTGTCCCCGGTGATCGCGCCGATCTCGGAGACACTGGCTGCGGCGCTGATCGGACTGACGCCGTGGCATCCCGACCGCGTGCTTGTTGACCCGTTCTGCGGCTCGGGAACTATTCCGATCGAGGCCGCGATGATGGCAAGGAATATCGCACCGGGCGCAAAGAGAAGTTTCCTCGCCGAGGACTGGAGCTCGATTCTGGCCGCCGAGAGCTGGGACAAGGCAAGAAAGCGCGCAGCTGAGGGCATAAGAGAGATCACGAAGGATGACGTGGACATCCAGGGCTTCGACATCGATCCGCTGGCCGTCCGGTATGCGAGGGAAAATGCCCGCGAGGCAGGCGTTCTTGATTTAATTCATTTTCAGACGAGAGACGTCGCAAAGCTGAGTCACCCGAAGAAATACGGCTTCATCATCACAAATCCGCCGTATGGCGAGCGGCTTGAGGACAAGAAGGCGCTTCCGGCGCTCTATGAGACGATCGGGCGCGCGTACGCGGGACTTGACAGCTGGTCGATGTATCTGATTACCTCTTATGAGGACGCGGAGCGCTACATCGGACGGCGCGCCGACAAGAACAGAAAGATCTACAACGGCATGCTGAAGACCTATTTTTATCAGTATCTTGGCCCGAAGCCGCCGAGGAGAGACAGACAGGCCGGGAAGAAAGAAGGAGATTAAATCAGATGAAGACACAGAGAGTGATATTTGCGACGGGCAATCCCGGAAAGGTAAAGGAAATCCGGGAGATCCTGAAGGATCTGGACATCGATGTCGTGACGATGAAGGAAGCGGGCTATGACATCGATATCGATGAGAACGGCAGTACATTTCTTGAAAATGCACTGATCAAGGCGAGAGCGGTGGCAGCGGCCTCCGGTGAGATGACCATGGCTGATGACTCCGGCCTTGTCGTCGACGCAATGAACGGCGAGCCGGGTATCTATTCGGCGCGCTGGATGGGAAGAGATACGTCCTATCATATCAAGAACCAGGCGATTATTGACCGTCTCGACGGCCTTGAGGGAAATGAGAGGTCCGCGAGGTTTGTGTGCGCGATTGCGTGCATTCTTCCGGACGGAAGAGAGCTGACCTCCGAGAAGACCTTTGAGGGATGGATCGGTTGGAAGGAGACGGGCGAGAACGGCTTCGGCTATGATCCGATCTTCTATCTGCCGGACCTTAAGAAATATTCCGCTGAGCTTACACCTGCGGAGAAAAATGCAAGGAGCCACCGCGGAAAGGCGCTGCGCGACATGGAGAGTCAGCTCCGGGCACTGCGCGCAAAGGGCGAGATCTGAGTTGAGCAGAAAGGATGGCAGACGATGAAAATACTGGCGGTGAGTGATACACATGGGGAGGTCACGAATCTCAGAAAGGCACTTGCGAAGGTGAAGCCGATCGACTATCTGTTTCACTGCGGCGACGTGGAGGGTCAGGAGGATATGATCCGCCGCCTCGCCGGTGTGCCGTGTGTCTTTGTGCGGGGCAATAATGATTATGACGGCGATCTCAGCTATGAGGAGACTGTGGAGCTTGGCGGCCACCGCTTTCTTCTCGTTCATGGCCACCGCCACGGCGTTTACTGGGGGACGGGAGACCTGAAGGAGCGCGCGAAGGAGCTCGGCTGTGATGTCGCGCTGTTCGGACACACGCACCGCCCGATGCTGGATGAATCAGATCCGGCGGTCACGGTCATTAATCCGGGATCGATCACTCTGCCGAGACAGGAGAATCATCTGCCGAGCTATGCCGTCATTGAGATCACACCGAAGGGGCAGGTGCTCGTGACGATCAATTATCTGGAGAGAGGACAGAGGTCCCGCAGATCCTTCCTGTGGTGAACCTGGAAAATTTTATTTTGAAAAAATGATTTTTCTTGTTGACAAAAAAGGCCTTCGTCCCTATAATAATCATTGCGCGGTTTACGGAAGCGCTCTTAAACAGGAAGCACCTTCGGGGTGTGGCTCAGTTTGGCTAGAGCGCCTGCTTTGGGAGCAGGAAGTCGCAGGTTCGAATCCTGTCACCCCGATTTTTCCGTAATTCCGATATGCGGGTGTAGTTCAACGGTAGAACACCAGCCTTCCAAGCTGGATACGTGGGTTCGATTCCCATCACCCGCTTCGCTTGTAAAAAAGCGTCCCTTCTTTCCGGTTCAGCCACAGTAAAACCGGTCAGAGTCGTAATTCTATGTGCTTGTAGCTCAGCTGGATAGAGCAACGGCCTTCTAAGCCGTGGGTCGAAGGTTCGAATCCTTTCAGGCACGGTATGGTGGGTGTGGCGCAGTTGGTTAGCGCGCCAGATTGTGGCTCTGGAGATCCTGGGTTCGAGTCCCAGCATTCACCCTTTGCAGTTATAAACGCTGTCCGGTCGGACAAGCGATCAGCCGGTCGGCATGGCCGCGGCAGTCCGGCATTTACCTTGGGCTATCGCCAAGGGGTTAAGGCACAGCACTTTGACTGCTGCACCGTTGGTTCAAATCCAACTAGCCCAGCTTTGGAGCATTAGCTCAGGTGGTAGAGCACTTGACTTTTAATCAAGTTGTCCGGGGTTCGAATCCCCGATGCTTCAGTCGAATTTCCCCGGAACAATATGTTTTCGGGGTTTTTGTTTATATTTTATTCTGATCTTTCCCGGCGATGGATTTTCCGGGGTCCGGGACACCGGAACGTATCACATTTTTCTCATTTTTCTTAAGAAGCAAGACTCGCGGTTGTGGCGGAATTGGCAGACGCGCTGGATTTAGGTTCCAGTGGGGCAGCCCGTGCAGGTTCAAATCCTGTCAGCCGCATTTTGTATTCCATTAACTATTATTACAGTTCATACGACGCCCGTCCGGGTGTCGCGATCCGGTCTTTTCATATGACCGTCAGGAAAAGAGACACATGACAAAAGAACAGTATAAGACAATTCATCTTGCGGATCTCCGCGTGATTGCCAGAAATCGCGGAATCAAACGCACTTCCACAATGAAGAAGAATGACATCATAGAGGCAATGCTTGCTCTCGACAGAGAGGAGGCACAGAAGAATGCCGGAGAAGAGACAGAGACTTCTGCTACTGTTCAGACAGAGCAGGAAGGCCCTGCTGAAGTCGGAGATAAGACCGCGGCATCCGTGACGGAGGGGAAAAAGAACCGGGAAGCCGCGGTGTCTGCTGCGGACATGAACGAGGACCAGGAAACCGCAGTGTCTGCGGCGGATCGGCAGGAGAGTCCGGAAGCTTCAGAACCCGCACCTGAGACGAAGGAAAATCCGACAGGAAATGCAGAGCCGGAGAAGGAAGAAGAGGAGCCGCGCAGGGGGCGCAGAAAACAGAATACGAGGCGCAGACAGACTGAGACGAGGGAACATGCCCCGCGCAGAGGACAGAGTGAGAGCGGCAGAACCAGAACCGTACGGCGCGGTCAGGAAAAGCGCGTATCGGATGAGAAGGCCGAAGAAGGCCGGGAGTCGGGGGAGCGCCCGCACTGGACAGGCAATCGCAGGGAAAATCAGCATCCGCATGAAAATCAGTATCAGCGGGAGAATGCCGGCCGCCGTGAGAATTACCAGAGAGAAAATTACCAGAAGGAAAATTATCAGAAGGACAACTATCAGAAGGACAACTATCAGCGGGAAAAGGAAGAAGAGCCCCGTAATGAGGAGCAGGCTGAGACGCGTGCCGCTGAGGACGTGCGCGGAAGGATTCCGGGTGATACCGGACATGTTGTCCGCGGCATTCTCGAGGTCATGTCGGATGGCTTCGGCTTCCTGAGAAGCGACAATTTCCTTCCCGGTGAGGACGATGTCTATGTGTCCCCGTCACAGATCAGACGCTTTGGGCTCAAGACGGGTGATATGATCACAGGAAACAAGAGAGAGAAGGCTCAGGGAGAAAAATACGGGGCGCTCCTCTATGTCTCGAAGGTCAACGATTTCCCGGCGGAGGAGGCCCGTCACCGCGCGGTCTTTGAGAATATGACGCCGATCTTTCCGAACAGACGGATCCGTCTTGAGAGACCGGACGGCTCGAGAGCGACAAGAATCATCGATCTGATCAGCCCGATCGGCTACGGCCAGAGAGGCATGATTGTCTCGCCTCCGAAGGCAGGCAAGACGACGCTCCTTAAGGATATCGCGAAGTCTGTGCTCACGGGAAATCCGGATGCGTATCTGATCATTCTGCTGATCGACGAGCGTCCCGAGGAGGTCACGGACATGAAGGAGTCTGTCCACGGAAAAAATGTCGAGATCATCTACTCGACATTTGATGAGCTTCCCGAGCACCACAAGAGAGTATCAGAAATGGTCATCGAGCGCGCGAAGCGCCTCGTTGAGCATCATCAGGACGTCATTATCCTGCTTGATTCCATCACGAGACTGACGAGAGCGTACAATGTTCTTGTTCCGCAGAGCGGACGCACACTTTCCGGCGGTCTTGATCCGACGGCCCTCTATATGCCGAAGCGCTTCTTCGGCGCTGCCCGCAACATGCGGGAGGGAGGTTCGCTCACGATTCTTGCGACAGCTCTTATCGATACCGGCAGCAAGATGGACGATGTCGTCTACGAGGAATTCAAGGGGACAGGCAATATGGAGCTGATTCTTGACCGGAAGCTCCAGGAGAGAAGAATCTTCCCGGCGATTGATATTATCAAATCAGGAACGAGAAGAGAGGACCTGCTGCTTTCTCCGAGAGAGCTGAAGGCTGTCGATATCATGAGGCGGCGGATGAACAGCCTCAAGGCGGACGAGGCTGTCGAGCAGATCCTGAATGCATTTACGTATTACCCGACGAACGAGCAGGTTGTCAATGCGGTCCTCTCGAAGTGGACAAACTGAGTAAAAATTTCTTGCAATTATACAGTGACTGTGATATCATACATAATGCTGTTTGTATCGGAATGATATTAGCTATTTTACAGACAAAGAGGTGAGATCAATGAAGGAAGGAATCCATCCGACGTATTATCAGGCTACAGTAACCTGCAACTGCGGCAATACATTCACCGTCGGTTCAACGAAGAAGGAAATCCACGTTGAAGTCTGCTCTAAGTGCCATCCGTTCTACACGGGTCAGCAGAAGGCGGCGCAGGCTCGCGGCCGTATCGAGGCTTTCAACAAGAAGTACGGTATGACAGGCAAGAACTGAACCGAAACCTGAATAATAAGGAGGCTGTTGCACGAACCATCGCGCGACAGCCTTTTGTCGTCTACTGGAGGAAACGAATTTGCAGAAGAATTGCGGTATCGGGGGACAGGCCGTCATTGAGGGAATCATGATGAGAAACGGCGGCGAATACTCTGTCGCGTGCAGAAAGCCGGATGGGACGGTCGCGATGAAGAAGGAGCCGTTCCGGAGCGTCCTTCCGTCTGAGAAGGTGGGACATATACCGATGGTGCGCGGAGTGGTGGCCTTTATTGACTCTCTGGCGGTAGGCATTTCCTGCCTTATGTACTCGGCGGACGTCTCATCTGACGAGGAGACGGCTGATGAGGCGGGCGCTGAAAAGACAGAGCAGCAGAAAAAGAAGGAGAGACGGGCGTGGAACCTTGCGATGACAGGAACCATGGTTTTCTCCATTGCCTTTTCTGTTGTTCTGTTCATGCTGCTTCCGTACTGGATTGCAGGGCTTCTCAGCCGGGTGGGTGCCTCAGCGGTTCTCATCAATGCGACGGAGGCGGTGCTCCGCGTTCTGATCTTTCTCGGCTATATGCTGCTCATTTCCCGGATGAAGGACATTCAGAGAGTATATGCCTATCACGGTGCCGAGCACAAATGCATCAATTGCATTGAGCACGGTCATGACCTAACTGTTGAGAACGTCATGAAAAGCTCGCGGCAGCACAGACGCTGCGGGACAAGCTTTCTTCTGATCGTCATCTGCATATCTGTCATTGCATTTCTTATCCTCGGTCTGTTTGACATTCGTTCGAGAGCCATGCGGCTTCTCTGGAGACTGATCCTGATCCCCGTGATCGCAGGCATCTCCTATGAGATTCTCCGCTATGCGGGAAGCCACGAGGAACCTGTCATCAACGCGCTCGTGAAGCCGGGGCTTATGCTTCAGAAGCTGGTCACGAGAGAACCGGATGAGGACATGTGCCGGGTTGCGATCAGTGCCGTCGAGGCTGTTTTTGACTGGAGGGCATGGCAGGCAAAACAGGAATTATGCCCTGAAGAGACGCAGCCATCCGGCATTCCGGACGGGGAGGAGGCACTGTGAACTGGCGGGAGCTCTTTGCTGAGGGGAGAAGAAGACTGGAGGCCTCGGGAAATGAGGACAGCTTCTATGACGCCCGCGCGCTTCTTCAGTATGTGTCCGGCATGACAATGACGGATTACCCGCTCCGCGCGGGAGAGGAAGCGGGAGAGAAGGAGGTCCGCGCATTCCGAGAGGCCGTGTCGCGCCGGTGCGCGCACGAACCGCTGCAGTACATCACGGGATACGCGCCGTTCTACGGACGGGACTTCCTTGTGAGACCGGGCGTGCTCATTCCGAGATTCGACACGGAAACTCTGATCGAGGCTGTGAAGCCGCATCTGCGCCGGGACACGCAGCTTCTTGATCTGTGCACAGGCAGCGGCTGTATTCTGCTGACGCTTATGCTCGAGGGACCGGCCGACGTGAGGGGCACGGGAGCCGATATATCGGAGGATGCGCTGAATGTCGCGCGTGAGAACGCGGAGCGCTTTCATGTGATGGCGGAGCTTGTGCGAAGCAATTTATATTCAAACATACATGGCGTTTATGATATAATAACCTCAAATCCGCCATATATCAGGACGCACGTAATTGATACGCTCGCGCCGGAGGTGCGGGACCATGAGCCAAGACTTGCTCTCGACGGAGAGGAAGACGGGCTTGCATTTTACAGGAGAATTACGGAGGGAGCGCCGGCTGTGCTGAAGGCCGGCGGGCTGCTCGCATTCGAGATCGGATATGACCAGGCGGAGGCTGTGACGCAGATCATGGAGAAGGGCGGTTTCGGCCGTGTGACTGTCACGAGGGACCTCGCGGGGAATCCGCGGGTCGCGGCCGGTATCCTGCAAGAATAGTTTATGTTTGAGAAACTGAATGATATTGTTAAGAAGAGGGAGGAAATCCTGAAGGAGCTCTCAACGCCGGATATACAGACAGATCCGAAGCGGATGACGGAGCTTATGAAGGAACAGGCTGAGCTCGAGCCGCTCACGGACACCTATGAGAAGTATCAGGCAGCCGTCCGTGACAGGGAGGACAGTCTGGAGCTCATGAAGCAGGAGCAGGACCCCGAAATGAGGGAGATGCTGAAGGAGGAATTTTCCTCATCGAAGCTGAGAGAGGAGACACTCGCACAGAAGCTGCGGCTTCTCCTGCTCCCGAAGGATCCGGATGAAGGGAAGAATGTCATCGTCGAGATCAGGGCCGGGACAGGCGGCGACGAGGCTGCTCTCTGGGCGGCTGATCTCTACCGGATGTACACGCGCTACGCCGACCGCAGGGGCTGGTCGTATGAGATGATCTCCCTGAGCGAGAACGGAATCGGAGGCTTCAAGGAGTGTATATTTCAGATCAGCGGGCCGGACGCGTGGCAGCGGATGAAGTTTGAAATCGGGACACACCGCGTGCAGAGAGTTCCCGTGACGGAGAGCAGCGGCCGGATTCAGACGTCGGCTGCGACCGTCGCGATCATGCCGGAGGCTGACGAGGTCGATGTGGAGATCGATCCGAAGGACGTGAAATTTGATGTTTTCCGCGCGTCGGGAAATGGCGGGCAGTGTGTCAATACCACGGACTCGGCGGTCCGTCTCACGCATCTGCCTACGGGAATCGTGATTTCATGTCAGGATGAAAAGTCGCAGATTAAGAACAAATCGAAGGCCATGAAGGTGCTGCGCTCCATGCTCTATGTCATGAAGAGAGATGAGCAGCAGAGTGAGAGGGCGAGCCTTCGGAGGAGTCAGGTTGGAAGCGGAGACAGGTCTGAGAAAATCAGGACGTACAATTTCGGGCAGGGAAGAGTGACGGACCACCGTATCCATCTGACGCTCTACAGGATTGACAGCATCATGGACGGCGATCTGGACGAGCTGACAGACGCGCTGATCGCGTGGGACCAGACGGAGCGGCTGTCCGGACAGTCGGAGGATACATGAGAGGAACAGTATGAAAAAGACGACGCTCGCAGTGATGGCAGCGGGAGACGGCAGCCGTTACGGAGGGGGCATCAGACAGATGGAGCCGCTGGGGCCGGGA
>JAZHVT010000007.1:0-80060 GCA_036453145.1 Eubacteriales bacterium | reverse complement strand
TATGCAGAGTTAAATGACGGCTCAATGGAATTTATCAGCAATACTACGTTCGAAGTCGATGGCCACGATCCATCTCTGCTTATTGAACCAAAGATTGAAAATCAGGAGTATACAGTGGACCTCGTGGTTGCACCTGAAGTAATTTCAAACGTTAAACAGATCTATTTTGCAGTCTGGTCCGCAGTTAATGGGCAGGATGATATACATTGGTTAAAAGCCATCGATGACACTCCCAGTAATGCTACATGGGATAGGATTTTCGACTCGGACATTAAAATTTCCGATTTTAACGGTTCCGGCGATTACAACGTCCACTGCTACGCCCAGATGGCGGACGGCTCCATGAAATATTTTGGAAGTACGCAGTTCACTGTTGCCGGCGAAGAATCTCTCAGCATGTACCGCCTGTATAATCCGAACAGCGGCGAGCATTTCTTCACAAGCAGTCAGAGTGAGCGAGATCATCTCGTTTCCGTCGGCTGGAAGTATGAAGGGACTGCATGGAAGGCTCCTAAGACAGGCACTCCGATCTACCGTCTGTACAATCCGAACGCAGGAGACCATCACTATACAGGCAGCGAGGCAGAGAAGAATAACCTCGTGAAGCTCGGATGGAAGTACGAAGGCATTGCCTGGTACTCCGCTCCTGCTTCCAGCGGCAAACCGCTCTATCGCCTCTATAACCCGAACTGCACAGGTGCAGGTGCTCATCACTACACGGCCAGCACCACAGAGCGTGACAACCTGGTGAAGCTTGGCTGGAAGTACGAAGGTATCGGCTGGTACGGCGTATAAATAATTACTCAGCATAAGCCAATGATCTTAATCTGAATCATCTTAGCGAAGGTCCGCGAACAGAATTCCTGTCCGCGGACCTTTCATTTGCCGGCATGATATGTGACCAAGTAATTTCAAAATGTCAATGTTTTAATCTGTATCAGATTAATGGATTTGCGAGTAGCGCTTCCGTCTGCGGATTATCCTCCTGTGGGCATCATCTCATATCGGTGACCGGATCCACGGTATCTCTCTATGAGGGCATCTGGCTCGCATTTCCGGCACTCTGCTGCTCTTCTAAGGCTGCATAGCTGGTTCAGTCTCAATATCCGTTTTGCGCGCAAGTATTCGCAAATTATACCCCCCAGTTTTTGGAGTCGTTAAAATCATGATATAGTATTTAGTGATAACTGGCAAAAATACCAGTCGGAAACGGCATTTCCGACTGGCACATCCGCCATGCACAATGGCGATGGATGGGAGGTTCTCTTATGAAGAAAAGGTTGCTCGAAAAGATTCTGGTTCCAATTCTTTGCACCGGGCTGGCGGTTGCAATGCTGACACCGGCAGGCGTCACTGCATTTGCAGATGATGAAACGGTATCCAGCGAAAGCACGGTTACATCATCCGAGGAAGGTGGTGCGGATGCTGCAACAGATTCAATGGCTGCAGATGCGGAATCTACGGATTCCACAGTTGGAGCAACAGCTGATACGGAATCGGCAGACGCGCAGGATGAGGCAGGCACAGTAGGTGATGCCGCCACGACGGTGACCGCGGCATCAGATGATGCAACGACATGGCTGGTACGAGGCGAGATATACACAAACGATGTCGATGACGGAATTAAAGGCGCCGATGTAACCCTTGAAAATGCAACGATTCCGAACATGAAACAAATATATTTCGCGGTCTGGTCTGTTCGTGACGGACAAGACGACCTTGTCTGGTTCAATACAGAAAAAATAATAGATCCTGATAACGCTAACAATGTATATTGGAGCGCATGGGTTCCTGTGTCAGCCTTCAAGCCAAAGAGCGGTTTTTATAATGGCACATACAATGTCCACTGCTATGCAGAGCTAAATGACGGTTCAATGGAGTTCATCAACAGCACTACATTTGAAGTCAGTGGCCACGATCCGGTTCTATCGATTAATACAAAGACAGAAAATCAGACATATACAGCAGAACTTGACACGGGCAAAGAACCGGGAGCAGACGCAAAGCAGATTTACTTTGCTGTCTGGTCTGCTGTGAATGGGCAAGATGATTTGCACTGGCTGAAGGCAACGGAAAAAATATTCACCGGATATACGATTGTACGGGAATTCGATGCCGACATTCAAATCTCCGACTTCAACGGTTCCGGTCTCTACAACGTCCACGGCTATGCGCAGATGGCAGACGGCTCAATGAAATTCCTCGGCAGCACAACATTTACCGTCAAGGGACAGGAACAGGAATCCTTAGCGATGTATCGCCTGTACAATCCAAACAGCGGTGAGCATTTCTTCACGAGCAGCCAGAATGAGCGAGATCATCTCGTTTCTGTCGGCTGGAAGTACGAAGGTATCGGCTGGTACGGCGTATAAACAATGACTCATCATAAGCCAATGATCTTAATCTGAATCATCTTTGTGAAGGTCCGCGAACAGAATCCCTGTCCGCGGACCTTTCATTTTCCTGCATGATCTCGTCTTCTCTTGTTCACTGGTTACCGGTTTCTGACCCAATCTTGCTCTCACGCGATACTGCAGTAGGTGTTCTGGCAGGATTTGGAGCTTACGCACTACGATCCTGGCAGGACGTAGCGGTTTCTGACCCAATCCTGCTCTCACGCGATACTGCAGTAGGTGTTCTGGCAGGATTTGGAGCTTACGCGCTACGATCCTGGCAGAGCGTAGCGCTTTTGACCCAATCTTGCTCTCACGCGATACTGCAGTAGGTGTTCTGGCAGGATTTGGGGCTTACGCGCTACGATCCTGGCAGGACGTAGCGGTTTCTGACCCAATCCTGCTCTCACGCGATACTGCAGTAGGTGTTCTGGCAGGATTTGGGGCTTACACGCTACGATCCTGGCAGGACGTAGCGATTTCTGACCCAATCTTGCTCTCACGCGATACTGCAGTAGGTGCTCTGGCAGGATTTGGAGCTTACGCGCTACGATCCCGGCGGGGCGTAGTGTTTTTCGCCCTCATCCTACCTTAGCGCGCCACTCAAGCCTGCACTTTATAGCTGTGTACTGCAAAAGTGCCGGGGACGAAAAAAGAGCTCTCAACTGAGAGCCCTTATATGTCACAAGCACACCCTCAAAACCCGATGGCAAAACGGTGGCAGACGGCAGAAATCCGGTGGCAGAAAATGCCGAGAATCCTTAATTTTCGCGGGACAGAAGGCAAATGAGCTCCGTATGTACGGTTTCAGGGAACATGTCCACGAGGCTCCACCGTCTGATCCGGTACCCGTGTCTCTTCAGCTCCTCCATATCTCTGACGAAGCTTGTCGCCTTGCACGAGACGTAGACCATGTTCGGAACGCCGTAGCCGATGATCTCGGCGAGCGCCGTCGGATGGATGCCCTCGCGAGGCGGATCGAGCACCAGGTAGTCCGGCTTCTCGGGAAGCATCGGAAGAACCTCCGGCACGTCGCCGGCAATAAACGTGCAGTTCGTGAGGCCATTTAATGCCGCATTTTTCTTCGCCGCCTCGACCGCCTCCGGGACGATCTCGATGCCATAGACGTGCGATGCGGCCGGAGACATCATCTGGCCGATCGTGCCAGTACCTGAGTAGAGGTCGTAGAGAACCGGCTTCCTGCCCGTGCGCTCTGCACAGTCATATACAGGCCCTCCTGCACGAACATGAATTCCTTTTCCTGTATCGTCCGTTCCATCCTCGTCACTCGTTCCAGCGGCCTCACCGTTGTTCTCGAACATCCCCGAATCATTCACGTACGACCGGACCGTCTCATAGAGCACCTCCGCGCCCTTCGTATTGGTCTGGAAAAATGAAAACAGCGACACGCGGAACGTGAGTCCCAGAATTGTCTCCGTAAATGAATCCGTCCCATAGAGACAGTGCAGCGCATCCGGCAGCAGCGCGTCCGCGAAGCGGTCGTCATCCGCGTGCCAGATCCCGACGATTTTCCCCTCGAGCGGAAGCTCCCTGAGCCGCTCCACAAGGTCGGAGAAGTCATGTGTGTACTGCGTCGACGTCGCAAGACAGACGAGGATCTCGCCCGTCGTCTCCGAGCGGCGAAGAAGCAGGAACCGGAAATAGCCGATATGATCGACCTTATTGAAGAACGGAAGCCCCGTCTCCGCGCAGTACGTGCGGACACAGGCCGCAATCTTCGGCAGGTCTGGGTGCGCGAGCGCGCACGTGTCCGCGTTGAGGACCGTGTAGCGCGTGCCGAGCCGGTGCATGCCGAGTGTCATCGGTCCGCCCTTCACCTCGTCGCCAAATGAGAGGTCCATCTTGTTGCGATAGCCCGTCTCCCGCGGACTTCTGTGGATGCCGTCAAAGACGGAATCCTCATCGAGCACCGGGGCGAGAAGCTTCTGCATCTGATCGGTCTTCATTTGCAACTGGTAATCGTAGGGAAGGCGCTGGTACATGCAGCCGCCGCACTCATCTGATATGTCGCAGAACGGCGCACGCGTCTCGAGCGGCGAGCGCTCCGTGACGCTGATCAGGCGGCCGTACGCGTGACCATTATGCTTCTTGAACACGCGAAACAAAACCTTCTGGCCCGGGACCGTGTTCTTGACCTGCCCGGTCTCTCCTGTCTCCGGGATCGTAAAATGGCCTTTATTCGGGTAGTCTACGCGGTCGATGACCGCCTCGGCGATATCTTTTCGTCTGAGCATTTCTTATTTCTCCGTCCTGTCCTTATTTTCCTTCGCGGCGCGCTTCTCCGCCTCCGCCTCGGCCTTCGCTCTCTCCGCATTTTCCTTCGCGGCGCGCTTCTCCGCCTCCGCCTCGGCTTTCGCTCTCTCCGCATTTTCCTTCGCGGCGCGCTTCTTTGCCTCTTCCGCTGCCTTCTCGGCCTCCTCGCGGCGCGCACTCACGGCGTTCATCTGGTCGACGACCTCCTCGATCAGCTTCTTCTTCACATAGACATCAAAGCTCAGGAGGCAGACAAATGAGAACATCTTCAGGTAGTCGCTGTCCTCCTCGCTGCAGGTCTCCGCCGCCTCCGGGAATGTGTGCTTCGCCATGTCGAAGCGCCGAATGATGTCCTTCGTCATATATTCGCTCTGCCCGAGGATCATCTCAAAGATTTCCCGGTAAATCTGCGAGAGCGTAAGCTCGTCCTCCGTCTGAAAATGGTTGTCCTCCATGGGGCCGAGGATCGTCTTGATGTCATTGATCGACAGAAAGTCCTTCAGGTAATACACGAAAATGAGAAGCAAAAGATGCTCCTGCGAATACTTCTTCTTCACCGGCGGCGGGAGCAGCTTGTTCTTCGTGTAATTATTGATCATCGTCTTCGTCAGGATCTTGTCATCCGGATAGCGCTTGCACGCGGCGAGCTTGCTGTCCATAAACGTCGTAATCTGGTCCATATAAAGCGGAATGTCCGGGATATCCTCCGGGCGGATATAATCAATATTCGTAAATTTCCTGACCGCCTCGCGGAGAATTGCCCGCGCGCGCTCCTCCGCCTGTGTGCGGTGGTTCGGAATGCGGGCGTGGCCCGACGTCCCGCTGCTGCGGTCTTTGTCTTCAGCCGGCTTCTGCCCGGACCCATCCTCAGACGCGAGCAGCATCTTCATCAGCTTTTCAACCTCTTTATCATCCATACCCTGTCATCTCCATATCGCATCATGCGATAAAAGTCTTCAAATTACCGTGCTATCTATCTATGATATAGTTTCAGTTACGACTTTTCAAGCCGCTTTCTGCCAGGAGCCGCTCTGATATTCGCAGCCGCACTCGATTTCGGGTGCGTGTGAACACGAGTCTCCTCCCGCCTTGTGGCGGGCACCTCATTTTGCTATAATAGAATCTGCTGTTTTGAACATTCTGCGGCGGGCCCTGCCTGCCGCTCTTATTTGCTTAGTATTCCGCTGACACATCAAGGAACGCGAAGCGTTCCGAGTCTGGGGTGCTGAACAGCTACGCTTACGTTATTGAAGGAAAATACATGAACGAACAGGAAATTCTCGAAAACCTGAATGAGGACCAGCGGAAGGCCTGCGCCTGCACGGACGGCCCGGTCCTGATCCTCGCCGGCGCGGGCTCCGGAAAGACGCGCGTCCTCGTCCACCGCATCGCCTATCTCATCGATGTAAAGAATGTCAATCCCGGAAATATCCTGGCCATCACATTTACAAACAAGGCCGCTGACGAGATGAGAAGCCGCGTGGACGCGATGATCGGCTTCGGCTCGGAGGAGATCTGGGTGAGTACATTTCACGCGCTCTGCGTCCGTATTCTGCGCAGAAATGCGGACCTTCTCGGCTTCACGCGCTGGTTCTCGATCTATGACACAGACGACCAGCTCACGCTGATGAAGAATATCTGCAAGGCGAAGAATATCGATACAAAGATGATCCGCGAGAAATCCGTGCTCGCCGCCATCTCGTCCGCGAAGGACGAGCTGATCGATCCCGACCGCTACAGATACCTCAATAAGGACAACCGCGGGCAGATCATCGCCGATCTCTACAAGGAGTACCAGGCTAAGCTCCTGGAGAACAACGCGATGGATTTCGACGATCTCATCATGAAGACCGTCGAGCTGTTCCGCAAGTTTCCCGATGCGCTCGCCGTGTACCAGGAGCGCTTCCGCTACCTCATGGTCGATGAGTATCAGGACACGAACACCGCGCAGTTTACGTTCATTTCCCTGCTGGCTGACAAATACAGGAATCTCTGCGTCGTCGGCGATGACGACCAGAGCATCTACAAGTTCCGCGGCGCGAACATCCGGAATATTCTGAACTTTGAAAATGTCTATCCGGACGCACACGTCGTGAAGCTTGAGAGGAACTACCGCTCGACCCAGAATATTCTCGATGCGGCAAATGAAGTGATCCGCCACAACCACGGGCGGAAGGAGAAATCGCTGTGGACGGAGAACGGACGCGGCGAGAAGGTCCGCCTGCGCCGGTTCCGCACGGGCTTTGACGAAGCGGATTATATCATTTCCGAGATCCGCCGGCTCGTCCGCTCCGGAGAGTACGCCTATAAGGACTTCGCGGTCCTCTATCGCACTAATGCGCAGTCGCGTCTCTTCGAGGAGAAGGCGCTCATGCAGAACGTCCCGTACAAGATCGTCGGCGGCGTGAACTTCTACGCGCGGAAGGAAATCAAGGACATTCTCGCGTACTTAAAGACGATCGACAACGCGGTCGACGCGCTCGCCGTCCGCCGGATCATCAATATTCCAAAGCGCGGCATCGGCAATACGACGATCGCGCGCATCGAGGCCTTTGCGGAGGCGGGAGGGATCTCATTTTTTGACGCGGTGTGCGCGGCGGGAAGCATCCCGAATCTCTCGGCGGCCGCCGCAAAGAAGGTGACTGCATTTGCCGACTTCATCTCCGTGCTCCGGGCGAAGGCGGAGGACACGAAGGTGTCCGAGCTGATCAAGGAGATCGTCGAGTCGACCGGCTACGCGGACGCCCTGAAAAATGAACACACAGAGGAAGCCGACGCGCGTCTCGACAACATCGACGAGCTCATTTCAAAGGCCGTTCAGTACGAGGACGCCGAGGAGAACCCGACGCTCTCCGGCTTTCTCGAGGAGGTCGCGCTGATCGCCGATATCGACACGGTAGATGAGAGCGATGACCGCGTCCTCTTCATGACGCTGCACGCGGCGAAGGGCCTCGAATTTCCGGTCGTCTTCATGGCCGGCATGGAGGACGGACTCTTCCCGAGCTCGATGTCAATCAACGCCTACAAGCCCGAGGAGGAGATTGAGGAGGAGCGGCGGCTCGCCTACGTCGGTATCACGCGCGCGAAGAAGCTCCTGACGCTCACGTGCGCGCGGGAGCGCATGATCCGCGGTGACATCGTGCAGAGCCCGCTCTCGCGGTTTGTGCGCGAGATTCCGCGGGAGCTCATCGATATGGGCGAGGATGAGATGAAATCCCCGAAGCCGCAGCTGTCCGGCATGGGCATCGATGCGGACATGCGCGATGCGATCCTCGGCAGAGCCTACGCGCCAAAGCCGTCCTTCGGACGCGCATTTCCTGCGGATGAGAAAAAGGACGATGTCCCGTTCGGCCGCTCATTTGACGCCTCGAGGGACAATACCTACACGCACAAGAGCACCTACAAGAATCCGTACCTCTCTGCTTCAAAGCCGCAGGGCGCGGGAAGCGCGCAGAAGGTCCTGCCGGATTACAAGGTCGGCGACAAGGTAAAGCACGTCAAGTTCGGCGAGGGAACTGTGAAGGCGATTAAGGACGGCGGAAGGGACTATCTCGTGACCGTCGACTTTCCGGCCTGGGGCGTGAAGAAGATGCTCGCAGGCTTCGCAAAATTAAAGAAGGTCTGAGATCGAAAAAGGGACTGCAGGTATTCTGCAGTCCCTTTTTCAATCTCAGACACGATCCCTTGTTCAGCTCTTTTTATTCTCCTGTCTGTTCTTTTTCTGCTGTTCCTCCAGATGTCTCCACACGGTCTGATAGCCGTCATTTCCGTAATTCAGCGAGCGGTTCACGCGGCTGATCGTCGCGGTCGACGCTCCCGTCTTCTCGGAAATATCAAGATATGTCTTCTTGTCGCGCAGCATCCCGGCGACCTCATATCTCTGGGACAGAGACGCGATCTCGTTCACCGTGCACACATCCATGAAGAAATCGTAGCATTCCTTGCGATCCTTCAGAGTCAGAATGGCATCAAACAGCTTGTCGATCATTTCATTCTGCAGTTTGTGACTCATTTCCTACCTCCAGAAAATCATGCCAGGACCTTTGAGAGAAAATCTCTCAGTCTCTGGTTCTCCGTATCCGGACTGAAAATTTCTTCCGGCGTTCCTTCCGCCTTGATCTTGCCGTCCTCCATGAAGACAACGCGGCTCGCGACTTCCTTCGCGAAGCCCATCTCGTGCGTGACGACGACCATCGTCATGCCGTCCTCCGCGAGCTTTCGCATCAGGTCGAGGACCTCGCCGACCATCTCCGGGTCGAGGGCCGATGTCGGCTCATCGAAGAGCATGACGTCCGGGTGCATCGCGAGAGACCGCGCGATCGCGATTCTCTGCTTCTGGCCGCCGGACAGCTGCTTCGGATACGAGTCCGCTCTGTCGCGGAGACCGACCTGGTCGAGCAGATCATATGCCTGCTTCTTCGCCTCTTCCTCTGTCTTGCCCTGCAGCTTGATCGGGCCAAGCGTCAGGTTCTCGAGAACTGTCATGTGCGGGAAGAGATTGAAATGCTGGAACACCATGCCCATCTTCTGGCGGTGCTTGTCGATGTCGACATTCTTTCCCATGATGTCCGTGCCCTCGAGATAGATATGGCCGGACGTCGGCGTCTCAAGCAGGTTGAGCGAACGGAGGAACGTCGACTTGCCGGAGCCGGACGGTCCAATAATGACGACGACATCTCCCTTGTTAATGTCCATGGACACGCCGTTCAGCGCATGGACGGTCTCTTTATTCTTGTCGTGCTCGCCGAATGTCTTCACAAGATCGACGACATGAATCAGAGGCATGTTTTCATTTTTCTTATCAGCGCTCACTTTCTCTCAGCCTCCTCTCAAGCATTCCAAGAAGTTTTGCAAGAATCAGTACCATTGCCAGGTAAATGAGGGCAACAGCGATATACGGCAGGAACGCGCTGAATGTGCGGCTCCGGATGATATCGCCCGCCTTCGTGAGATCTGTGACCGCGATGTAGCCGGCGATTGAGGTCTCCTTCAGGAGTGTGATAACTTCATTTCCGATTGCAGGCAGAACGTTCTTGAACGCCTGCGGAAGAACGATGTACCACATGGTCTTTGAGTAGCTGAAGCCGAGGCTTCGTCCAGCCTCCATCTGGCCCGCATCGACGGACATGATGCCCGAGCGGACGATCTCGCAGACATACGCGCCGGAGTTCAGACCGAAGGCAATGACGCAGACGAAGATCTTGTTGACATCGACGGCCGCGAAGACGACGAAGTACCAGATCAGGAGCTGGAGCAGTGTCGGCGTTCCGCGGATGACGGTCGTATAGAGCTTGCAAATGAAGTTCAGAACCTTCAGGCCGCCGGTCTGGTCATGCGCGCACCGGACGACAGCGCACAGGAAACCGAGCACAATACCGATGATAACAGCGAACAGCGTGATCTCAAGCGTTGTTCCGAGACCCTGAAGCAGGAGCTTCCAGCGGCTTCCGTCGATAAAGTTCGTCTTGAACTGCTGCGCAAGGCTCTGACCGGACGCCGTGCTGCTGGCCTTGACAATGATGGCCTGCTGCGCCGTCACATATGTATCAGAGAAATCAACACTCTTCTTGCGCTCGTCTGTCACAGTCATACCGGCCATGCCGAAGTCATCCTTGCCGGCTGAAACCGATGTGATGATCGAGTCAAACTTCATGTCCTCGATCTCAAGCTTGTATCCGAGCTTGTCACAGATGGCCTGCGCGACCTCCGCGTCGATACCGAGGATGCTGTCATCATCCGCGTGGTATTCATACGGCGGAAAATCGGCGGATGTCGCCATCTTCAGTGTTCCTTTGGACGTATCCGTTCCGGCCGGTGATGTATAGACAGCCGACTGAAGCGTCTTGTTCTTGGAAGATGCATCAAGGTACGCGTTGATGATCTTATCGAGCGTACCGTCATTCTTCAGCTCTTCCATCGCTGTGTTGAACTGAGATGTCAGATCGCTGCCCTTCTGGAAGCAGATCGCGTACTGCTCCTCCTCGAACGGCTCGTCGAAGATCTTCAGTCCCTTCACCTGATTGACGAAGGTCTGCGCCGGCTGGTCATCGATGATGACCGCGTCGATCTTGCCCTGCTTGAGCGCCTGCACAGCCTCATAGCCGGTATTAAACCGCTCGACTGATTTTACCTTGATATCCTTGTCATCTGTGATATCAAGATCGCCTGTCGTGCCTTCCTGCACGCCGACAACTTTTCCCGCCAGATCTGACGCACTCTTGATCGTCTTCGACGATCCGGAGGAACCGCAGCCGGCGACAAGAATTGAGAGGAGGCATGCCAGAAGACACACCAGCATGACTGCCCTGGAGCTTCTTTTCTTCATATTGAGTCTTTCCCCTTCCTCATTCGCGCTCCGCGCAGGTCATGACAGGGCCCTGGCGGAGCGCATGTATGTTGTGTTTCACATTGTACCATTTCACAGCGCTGAATTCAACGCCCATAGAAAAACCGCGGAAGATCCGCGGCTTTTTTCTCTTGACATAACGATTCAGCACCCAGACTCGGAACGCTCCGCGTTCCTCGTTGTGGGCGGACAGAGCGGCTTCGCCGCTTGTCCGCCCATCAGGAAACTTCTGAAACCGTTCGGCGAGCAAGCTCTCTGCCCGGATTTCATCAGTTTCCTGATGGGCGCTGGATCCTTATAACAACTTCGTCATGATGTCGAGGTAGATTTCCTGTGATTTCTCCGGCCAGTTCAGGCAGACGCGCTCCGCCTCGGCCTCCGACGTCACATTGATGGTCAGCTCAATGACCGTCTCGTGGCCCTCGACGACCTTGCATTTGACGGCATAGCCGCCGTCGTCCGTCATATCGTAGTCGGCAGTCGTGCATGACTCGTTCCGGAGCTCAAATGCATTTTCCTTCAGATAGGCATCGGTGTCCTGCTTGATCGCGTATGGAATCTCATTGTTAAAATATTCCAGCGTCTGTTCGCCGTCGACCGTCGCTGTGTACTGCGATGAATTGCGGATCTTCTCGACCACAATCAGCTTCGCCTCGACGAGATCATTCAGGGCCTCCTGGACATGAAAATAATCGGTGTAATTCTTCTCAAGCATGAAGCTGGTGATCTGTGTATTTGTCAGCGGAAAGTTTACCTTTCGCAGCATGTATAAAATAATCAGTTTGTAAAGTGTGAGTCCTTCCGCCATACCATTTCTCCCTGCAGGCCCCGTTAGTTACCCGTTTTTTAAGAAAACCATCACTTACTATATCATCGAATGAGGCACAGGTAAAGCACGAGTCAAAATTTGCTCCGGCCCTCACTCTGTCCTTTGATCTTCCGGAAATAGTCCCGGATCGTCCGCTCATATCCGATATCTGTCGGCTCGTAGAATTTCGCATCCCTGATCTCATCCGGCAGATACTGCTGCCTGACATAGTGGTTCGGATAGTCATGCGCGTACTTATACCCGATGCCGTGTCCAAGTGCCTCATGTCCCTTGTAGTGCGCGTCCTGCAGATGGGCCGGAACGGTCGTCTTCGTCTCCCCGACCGAGCGCTTTGCCGCAAAGATCGCCTCCGTGCACGCATTTGACTTCGGCGCGCACGCCACATAGATCGCGGCCTGCGACAGGATGAGCTGCGACTCCGGCAGTCCGATCCGCTCGCACGCAAGCGACGCTGCTGTCGCAACGACAATCGCATTCGGGTCTGCATTTCCCACATCCTCCGCCGCGCAGATCATGATCCGGCGCGCGATGAAGGTGATGTCCTCCCCGGCCGCGAGCATCTTCGCGAGATAGTACACAGCCGCATCCGGGTCCGAGCCGCGCATGCTCTTGATAAATGCGGAGATCGTGTCATAATGCTGGTCACCCTGCCGGTCATAGTGGACGGCCCGCTTCTGGATGCAGTCCTGCGCGACATCAAGATCGATGTGAATCTGACCGTCCGGCCCCGGATCGGTTGTGAGCGCCGCAAGCTCGATCGCATTTAATGCGGTCCTCGCGTCTCCGCCGGCGACGTCTGCAATGAAGTCCCTCGCCTCGTCCGTGATGACCGCGTGATAGCTTCCGAGACCTCTGTCCTTGTCTGCGAGCGCGCGGTCAATAAGCACGCCGATGTCCTCTTTGGAGAGGGGCTTTAACTCAAAGACTGTAGAGCGGGAAAGGAGCGCGGAATTCACCTCAAAATACGGGTTTTCTGTCGTCGCGCCGATCAGAATGATCGTCCCGTCCTCGACAAACGGAAGCAGATAGTCCTGCTGACCTTTGTTGAAGCGATGGATCTCGTCGATAAAAAGGATCGTCCTCTTCCCGTAGCCGCCGAGCTGCTCCCTGGCAAATGCAGTGACCTCCTCCATGTCCTTCTTGCCGGACGTCGTCGCGTTCAGCTGACGGAACGCGGCATGCGTCGAATTCGCGATGACCTTCGCGAGCGTCGTCTTGCCTGTTCCGGGCGGACCGTAGAGAATGACGGACGTAAGCTTGTCCGCCTTGATTGCGCGGTAGAGCATCTTGCCCTTCCCGATGATATGCTGCTGGCCGACGACCTCGTCGAGCATCCTCGGCCGCATTCTCTGGGCGAGAGGCGCCCCCTGGTCCTGCCGTTTCTGCGCCATGTAGTCAAATAAATCCATTCCGCCTCCGTTCTCCCTGAAAAAGCCGGACAGAAAGAGGCGCCGCCGGAGATCGCTCTCCGACGGCGCGTGCTGTACATTCTGTATAAGTCCCGTTTTCGGAGCAATCCGTGGGACTTATATATTATATGAAGTCCTTAAGCCGAAACGCTCAGGCAAGCGCTGCCTGTGCCTTCTCGACAAGCGCCTTGAATCCTTCCGGATCCGTGACAGCCATGTCTGCAAGGACCTTGCGGTTCAGGTCGATGCCTGCAACCTTGAGGCCGTGCATGAAATTGCTGTAGTTCATGCCATTAAGGCGTGCAGCTGCGTTGATGCGGGCGATCCAGAGCTTTCTGAAATCTCTCTTCTTCTGCTTGCGGCCTGCAAAGCTGGACGCAAGTGCGCGCATAACAGACTGCTTAGCGACACGGTACTGCTTGGAACGGGCACCATAATAGCCCTTTGCAAGCTTCAGAACACGATTATGCTTCTTCTTGGCGTTTAAGCCACCCTTAATTCTTGCCATTTTAAAATATCCTCCAAATGAATAAACCGGTCAATTACATGTACGGTAAAATCTTCTTCATTACCTTTGCGTTCGTCTGATCCGTCATTGTTGCGTGTCTCAGATTTCTCTTTGTCTTGCGGCTCTTCTTTGTAAGGATATGGCTCTTGAAAGCCTTCATTCTCTTGAGTTTACCTGTGCCTGTTACATGAAAGCGCTTTGCTGCGGCTCTCTTGGTCTTCATTTTCGGCATAATAATTCTCCTCTCTGATTATTTTTTCTCTGCCAGGAACATCGTCATGAATCTGCCTTCCATCTTCGGCGGCTTGTCCACAACAGCGATATCGGAAAGCTTCGCGGCGAAGTCGTCCATCATCGGACGGCTGTCCTGGGTGTGGGCCATCTCGCGTCCGCGGAAACGGATGCTGACCTTGACCTTATTGCCCTTCTCAAGGAACTTGCGGGCGGCACCGACCTTCGTATTCAGGTCGTTCGTGTCGATGTTCGGGGACATGCGAATCTCCTTGATCTCGACGCTCCGCTGCTTCCTGCGGGCCTCCTTTTCCTTACGGCTCTGCTCATATTTATACTTGCTGTAATCAATAATCTTGCAGACAGGCGGCTGTGCTTTCGGCGCGATCTTGACCAGATCGAGTCCGGCCGCGTCCGCCTTGGCCTGCGCCTCGCGCGCGGACATAATGCCCAGCTGCTCGCCGTTTTCTCCGATCAGTCTGACCTCACGGTCACGAATCTGTCCGTTAATAAATAAATCGCTAATGGTACTACCTCCCTGGATGCTGCGGGTTCATCCTCCATGTTCCCGCACAGTTCCGCTCTTTCGACGACACCGCCGCGTCATACCGCACGGCATAAAAAAGCGGACAGTCAGAGACTATCCGCTGAATCATCGAATACGCGCAGTCGGAAAATAATCATTCACCATACTGCCTCATATCAACGCCCTTCACTGAAAAACATCGTTCCGGGGTGAGAGTGGATACTCTGCTTGTTTGTACAACAGTAGATACTGTACCATATATCCGCTGGCTGTGTCAACTGTATTTTTGCATTTTCAGCATTATTCAGCACCCCACGAGGAACGCTTCGCGTTCCTCGTTATTTCACATTTCGGCCGCAGCAGTACTTGTATTTCTTGCCGGAGCCGCACGGGCACGGATCATTTCTGCCGATCTTCTTCGGCTTGATGATCGTGTGGGACTTTCTCTGCTCAAGGAACAGCTTATGCTGTGTCTCCTTGTCGAAGATCGCGTCCCACTCCTTCAGGCCGTACAGCCAATCCGCCTTCGCATCGACCATGTTCTTGTACAGAAGCTCCTTGTCAAATGCAAGACTCACGACCGTGTCTTCTGTCATTGTCTCGATCGGGTTCTTCACCTTGAGGGAATCATTGATTCCATCGAGGAAGCCGACCATGACCTCCACAGAGATGTTGTATTTATCGGCGAGCTCCTTGACAGTGCCCTTGACCTCTTCATCCGGGTTCATGAGCAAAAGCTCATAGATGTTCTTCTCAATTGCGAAGTAGTTGGACCAGAATTTCTGCAGCCACTGCTTGTCCGCATTCTGATTATATGCCTTTGCGCGCCATTTTCCGAGCAGAGAATCCGGATCAACGTTCAGCTCTTCCTCGAGCACAGCCTCCTGTGCGGCGTTCAGCTTATTTGCCATAAGAAATCACTCCTGTTCATAAAAAATAATCAGCCTCCGGCGCACCTGCCGGAAGCGGGACCAATATAGAATAGCACAGCTTCCCTCATTTGACAATCCATGCCGGCCCTTCCTATAATGAAGGGACTGTTAACCGCTTCTGAAAGGACATATGATGAAAAAAAACAAGCTGACACGCGTTCTCGCTCTGGCGATGGTCGTCATCCTGCTCGCGCTCTACATCGTAACGATGGTCTTCGCCGTCCAGAAAAATGAAAACGCGCAGGCCATGTTCCGCGCGGCCCTCGCGTGCACGTTTATTCTCCCGGTACTTCTCTACATCATCCTGCTCGTCGCAAAGCTGCTTGCGCCGAAGAAGTCCCAGGCTGTGGACGCGCTCATCTTCGACATGGGGAAGGTTCTGCTCGACTTCCCATGGGAGACCTGCGCGGAGAAAATGGACGTCACGCCGGAGTGCCGGCGCGTGCTCGAAGAAAAGATTCTCCACAACCCGGAGCTCTGGAAGAAGTTTGACTTGAACAACAAGAGCTATGAGCAGATCATGGATGAGTTCGCCGCCGTTGATCCGCGCTATGACAGGGAGATCCGCGAGCTCGTCGACCACGTCGATGAGGTCATCAAACCGTTTCCGTACACGGAGGAATGGCTCCGCGAGCTGAAGCGCCACGGCTACAAGCTGTACTGGCTCTCGAACTGGAGCCAGGTGACGTATGAGCGGATCAAGAAGCGCGGCATTCTCGATTTCATGAAGTATATGGACGGCGGAATCTGGTCATTTGACGTGCACCTCGCAAAGCCGGACGGCCGGATCTTCCGCCTGCTCGCTGACCGGTACCATCTGAACAAGAGCCGCAGCATCTTCATCGACGACTCGGAGGCCAATGTCCGCGCGGCACAGAAGGAGGGCTTTGCGGCCATTCATTTCACGTCGTTCGAGGAGACAAGAAAGAAGCTCGAGGACGCAGGCGTCGTCGTATAAGAGATCGGCTTATGCATATTGAAAAAGCCGCCCCGGTTATTTCTCTCCACAGTTTCTCGTGGGAAGAAAATTCCGGGGCGGTTTTTTTCATCTCTCAGGCAAACGCTGCACCTCATGCCACACGAGGGCAGCGCTCGCACATCCCTATCCGATTATCTGTAAATGATATCCTCACGGGCCGGGCCGTTCGAGACCATGCTGATATGGACACCGATTTCCTTCTCGATGAACTCGACATACTTCCGCGCATTTTCCGGGAGGTCCTCATACTTGCGGATGCCGCGGATATCTGTCTTCCAGCCCGGAAGCTTTGTCCAGACCGGCTTGCATCTCTTGAGACGTGTCGTTGTCGGGAAGTCCTTGATGACCTTGCCGTCAAGCTCATAGCCGACGCAGACCGGGATCTCATCGAGATAGCTCAGGCAGTCAAGGACTGTGAGCGCGACCTCTGTGCCGCCCTGCAGACGGACACCGTAGCGGGATGCGACCGTATCGTAGAAGCCGACTCTTCTCGGACGGCCTGTCGTAGCGCCGTACTCGCCGCCGTCGCCGCCGCGTCTTCTCAGCTCCTCAGCCTCATCACCGAAGATCTCGGACACGAACTCGCCTGCGCCGACCGCGCTTGAATATGCCTTGGAGACAACGACGACGCGGTTAATGTCATATGGCGGAATGCCCGCACCGACTGCGCCGTAGCCTGCCAGCGTCGAGGAAGATGTGACCATCGGATAAATGCCGTGGTCCGGATCCTTCATCGTGCCGAGCTGACCCTCGAGGAGCGCCGTCTTGCCGCCCTTCACGACAGTTTCATAGAGATAGGAGGATGTATCACCGACGTACGGAGCAAGCTCCTTCTTATATCTCTCAAGCTCAGCCATGATATCATCAACCTTGAGCTCATCTGTGTGGTACAGATATTTCAGCTCGATGTTCTTCTTGAGAACGATGCCCTCGACCTTCTCACGGAGCGCGTCCATGTCCTCGAGCTCGCTGACCTGAATACCGATCTTTGCGAACTTATCGGAATAGAACGGCGCGATGCCGGACTTTGTGGAGCCGAAGGACTTGCCTGCGAGGCGGGCCTCCTCCAGAGAATCAAAGAGCACATGGTAGCTCATGACGATCTGGCATCTGTCAGAGATCATCAGCTTCGGAGCCGGCACGCCCTTGGACTCAATATCCTTTAACTCGTTCACGACCTTGTCGACGCTGAGAGCCACGCCGTTGCCGATGATGTTCATGACCTCCGGATGGCACACGCCTGACGGCAGTGTGTGGAGCGCAAACTTGCCATACTTGTTCTTGATTGTGTGGCCCGCATTTGCGCCGCCCTGAAACCGGATGACAACATCCGCCTGAGACGCCAGGACATCGACAACCTTGCCCTTGCCTTCGTCTCCCCAGTTAGCTCCTACTACAGCTGTAACCATTCTGCACTCTCCTCTTCATTTACGAAAATGAACTGTAATTATCAGAGCCGGACAGAGCCGGCTCTTTTATCATACCGCATGCCTCTTGCGATCGGTAGTATAAATTTCGAATGAGACTGATCTCAGACCTCGATATCTGCCTTGAAGCCAAGAACGTCCTTGTTTGCGACGAGCACCGGATTCACAACCTCCTCGAGGTACTTTGTGACCTGGTACGGCGCGCGGCCGATATACTTCTTCGGATCCATGGACTTCTCAAGGTCCTCATAGGACAGATGGAACATCGGATCCTCTGCAATGAGCTTCAGCAGCGGATTGTCGCCGCCCTCTTCCTTGACAACCTTGCCTGCCTGCATGGACAGCTCGCGGATCCGCTCGTGAAGCTCCTGGCGGTCACCGCCTGCCTTCGTCGCGTCCATCATAATGTTTTCTGTTGCCATGAACGGAAGCTCTGCCATGAGATGCTTTGTGATGACCTTCGGATAGACGACAAGACCGTCCACGACATTGCACAGAAGGTCAAGAATACCGTCGCACGCGAGGAAGCCCTCCGGAACAGACAGGCGCTTGTTTGCGGAATCATCGAGTGTTCTCTCGAACCACTGGACAGACGATGTGATCGCCGGGTTCAGCGCGTCGCAGATGATGTATCTGGAGAGAGACGCGATCCGCTCCGAGCGCATCGGGTTTCTCTTGTATGCCATTGCGGATGAGCCGATCTGTGTCTTCTCGAACGGCTCCTCGACCTCCTTTGCATGCTGCAGCATGCGGATATCGTTCGTGAACTTTGTTGCGCTCGCGGCAATGCCTGCAAGAACGTTGAGGACACGCGTGTCGACCTTTCTCGAATAGGTCTGGCCGGACACCGGATAGCAGGACTCAAAGCCCATCTTCGCCGCGATCATCGGATCGAGCTTATCGCATTTCTCCTGGTCGCCTCCGAAGAGCTCAAGGAACGATGCCTGTGTGCCCGTCGTGCCCTTGCAGCCGAGAAGCTTCAGGCTGCCGCGCACATAGTCGAGGTCATCGAGGTCCATCATGAACTCGTTGATCCAGAGCGTTGCGCGCTTGCCGATTGTTGTCGGCTGCGCCGGCTGATAATGCGTGTAGGCAAGGCATGGAAGGTCCTTGTATTTGTCAGCGAACTTTGCCAGCTCAGCGATGACATTGAGGAGCTTTGCGCGGACAAGATCGAGTGCATCGCGCATGAGAATGATGTCCGTGTTGTCGCCGACGTAGCAGGATGTCGCGCCGAGGTGGATGATGCCCTTTGCCTTCGGGCACTGTACGCCGTACGCATAGACATGGGACATGACATCGTGGCGGACGACCTTCTCGCGGGCCTCTGCGACGTCATAATTGATGTTGTCCGCATTTGCCTTCATCTCGGCGATCTGCTCATCTGTAATAGGAAGTCCGAGTTCCTTCTCTGTCTCGGCAAGCGCGATCCAGAGCTTTCTCCATGTGCGGAACTTTCTGTCCTGAGAGAAGATTTCCTGCATTTCACGGCTCGCATAACGCTTGGAAAGCGGGCTCTCGTAACGATCATAGCTCATATTCTCATTCCTCTTCTAGTACATTGTGTATATTGATATCCGGTGTCTTCATCGGATAGTGACCTGTAAAGCAGCCGTTGCAGATGCCCATCTTTCCTCCGATCAGCTCCGGAAGCCGGTCAATGCCGAGATAAGCGAGCGAATCCGCGCCGATAATCTGGCGAATCTCCTCAACAGAGCGGTTGTAGGCGATCAGCTGATGGCGCTCCGGCACGTCTGTGCCGAAGTAGCACGGCCACAGGAACGGCGGAGATGAAATCCGCATGTGGACCTCCTTCGCGCCCGCCTCACGGATCATAGAGACGATCCGGTCCGACGTCGTGCCGCGCACGATCGAGTCATCGACGAGCACGACCCGCTTGCCGCGGACCGCCTCCCTGAGGACATTCAGCTTGACCTGAACGCCCTTCTCGCGCTGGCTCTGCTTCGGGGAAATGAACGTCCGCCCGACATAGCTGTTCTTGTAAAATGCAGATCCGTACGGGATGCCGGACTCCATCGCAAAGCCGAGGGCAGCGGCGTTTCCGGACTGCGGAACGCCGCAGACGAGATCCGCATCGACCGGGGAATCCTGCGCGAGGAACCGCCCCGCCTTGATCCGGGCATTGTAGACGCTCACGCCGTCGATGTAGCTGTCTGTTCTGGCGAAATAGATATATTCAAATATGCAGCGGCCTCTCTCCTTCTCGCTCTTATTACAGCGGGACTTGTCAGAGAAGACGCCCTTTCTTGTGACTGTGACGATCTCACCCGGCTCCACGTCGCGGATATATGTCGCGCCGATCGTGTCGAGCGCGCACGTCTCAGACGCAAATACATACGCGTTGTCGCGCTTTCCGAGAACGAGCGGACGGAAGCCCCACGGATCGCGCATGCCAATCAGCTTCCGCGGCGACATGACGACGAGCGAAAATGCGCCCTTCAGCTTGTCAGCCGCGCGGCCGACCGCCTCCTCGACGCTGCCGCATTTCACGCGCTCACGCGCGATGTGATAGGCGATGACCTCGGTGTCGATGGTTGTCTGGAAGATGCAGCCGCTGATCTCAAGCTCGTGGCGGAGCTCAAGCGCGTTGATCAGGTTGCCGTTGTGCGCGAGCGCAAGCGTGCCCTTCGCGTAATTTAAGACGAGAGGCTGTGCATTTTCACGTGTCGAGGCACCGGCTGTCGAATACCGGACATGGCCGACCGCAATGTTTCCCTTCAGGGATTCCAGCTGTTCCCGGCTGAAATTCTCATTGACAAGGCCCATGCCCTTGATTACCTTGACACGGCCCTTCGGACCGCTTGTGTCGCTGACCGCGATGCCGCAGCTCTCCTGCCCGCGGTGCTGCAGCGCAAGGAGCCCATAGTAGACGGAAGATGCGACATCCTGACTCTCATCGAGATCATAGATGCCGAAAACACCACATTCCTCATGTAAGTTGCTCATACGTTGTGTCGACCTTTCCAGTTTGGTATCGTTTGATTGCAGCCTCCGGAGGGCACCCGGTCAGATGCGCGGGCGCGTCCGGACATGAAAGCCGCATATTCCGCGTCACTCTCCGATACCGGAAGCAGACACAGAACATGCGGCTTTATCATACACTATTCATTTTCAGTTGTAAATCGGACAATCAGACGGAATTTAAACGGCTCAGTCCCCCTGTGTCCGGCTGTAATTACTCAGGAACTGCTTCGTCCGCTCCTCCTTCGGATTGTCGATGACCTCTCTCGCAGGGCCCTGCTCGATAATCCGGCCGCCGTCCATGAAGATGACCTGGTCAGCGACCTCTCGCGCAAATGCCATCTCGTGCGTGACGATGATCATCGTCGTCTTCTTCTCGGCGAGCCCGCGGATGACGCGGAGCACCTCGCCTGTGAGCTCCGGATCGAGCGCGGATGTCGGCTCATCGAAGCACAGGATGTCCGGGGAGAGCGCGAGCGCACGCGCGATCGCGACACGCTGCTGCTGTCCTCCGGAGAGCTGGTGCGGATAGTTGTCCTTCCGGTTTGTCAGTCCCATCTGATCGAGAAGCTCCAGCGCGCGGCGGCGGATCGCCTCCGTGTCGACAGCTCCCTTCTTCTTCGCGGCAAGTATCGGCGCGAGCATGATATTTTCAAGCGCCGTGTACTGCGGGAACAGATTGAAGGACTGGAACACCATGCCGAAGTGAAGCCGCTTCTGGCGGATCTCCTCCTCAGAGGGCTCGCGGGTCTCATTTCCGTCAAACAGCACATCGCCGCGGACCGTGATGCTTCCGGAATCCGGCGTCTCCAGGAAATTCAGGCACCGAAGCAGCGTCGTCTTGCCGCTGCCCGATGAACCGATGATGGAGATTGCCTGACCCTCCTCCAGATTGAAGCTGATGCCCTTTAAGACGCTCGTCCTGCCGAAGCTCTTTTTGATATGTTTTACTTCCAGTAAAGCCATGATTTTTCCTCGTCACCTGAAATAGCTCAGTTTCTTCTCAATATAGTGGAACAGGAGCGTCAGGAGACCGCTGAAGACCAGGTAGAACAGTCCTGTGTAGAACAGAGGCCAGATGATGCCATCGCTCTTCATGAACGACTCGCCCGCCTTGATCAGCTCGAACACGGCGATAATCCGTGCGAGGGACGTATCCTTGACGAGCGTGATGATTTCATTTGACATCGGCGGAATAATCCGCTTGACAACCTGGAGAAGAATAACCTTCTGAAAGATCTCATGGTTCGTCATGCCGAGAACCTTGCCGGCCTCGTACTGTCCCTGCGGAATCGACTGGATTCCACCTCTGTAGATCTCGGAGAAGTAGCAGGCATAGTTAATGACAAATGCAACCAGCGCTGCGATATCACGTCCTCCGTTGCCCTGTCCCCAGACATTGTACCCGATAATGCCGGGACCATAATAGATGATCATGAGCTGCAGCATAAGCGGTGTGCCGCGGATGATCCAGATGATAAACTTCACCGGATAGCGCAGAACCGCAAACCGGCTCATTGAGCCGAAGCTGATGACAAGTCCGAGCGGAAGCGCGAAGACAAGCGTCAGCGCGAACAGCTGGACTGTCGAAAGAAAGCCCTTTAAGAGGGCGATCGTAACCTCAACAAACATGTGTTATGACTCCGTTCCCGATGAAGAGCCGTCCTGCGGAATCAGAGCGTCCTGAACGCCGTATTTCTCCGCGATCTTCTCCATCGTGCCGTCATTGTAGAGCTTTGTGAACTCCTGGTTGATATAATCCGTAAGGTCAGAATTCTGACGGCAGCCGACGCCGTACTTCTCCGTCGTGAGCTCGACCGTGTGCGTGAGGTCCGGATAGCTTGTGCCGTCTCCGACCATGGCACCTGCCATCAGGAGATCGATGATGCTCGCGTCCGATGTGCCGGACTGAACTTCCATCAGCGTGTCCGCCTGAGACGAAAGAGATGTGTAGTTGAGGTCATTTGCCTTGGCTGCTTTCTCGCCGGCAGATCCCTCCTCGACCGCAAACTTCAGGTTCTTCAGGCTGTCCACATCCTTGTACTTGTCTGCGTCAGATGATTTCACAACAACGACCTGCGCATTATTGCAGTAAGCCCTCGTGCAGTTCATCGACTTTGTGACCTCGTCTGTCAGTGTCATGCCGTTCCAGACGCAGTCGATGCTCTTGTTCTTGAGCTCAAGGATCTTGTTGTCCCAGTCAATCTCGACGAACTCGACCTTGACGCCCATGTCCTTTGCCACCTGTGTGGCCATATCCGCATCAAAGCCGATCCAGTTTCCGTCCGAGTCCTTGTAGTCCATCGGCTGGAAATCCGTGATGCCGACCGTGAGTGTTCCCTTCTTCTTGATGTAGCTGACGTCGCTCGAGGATGAGCTGCCGCAGCCCGCCAGACCGCAGATCATAAGGCCCGCAAGGCACAGACTGAGAATTTTCTTCCGCATAATCCTTCCTCCACATAGCTTGATATTTCAGTATGCTACTATAGTAGCATACTAAAGTGCCCGTCAAGCATACCATGGATGCAGGTCAAATTCAAGTGCGGTCTCAGGTTCCCGCCTCTCTGTGATAGGTTTTCCGGAGTCCGGCAAGAAATGCCGCCGTATCCGCAGGCATCGTCACGTCCATCTTATTCGCGCTCTCAAGCCTGGCCTCTATGCCATCCAGAAGCTCCTTGTCCGCCCCGAGGGATTCCGCCTTCGCCTGATACTTTGCAAGCGGCTTCGTGATCCGGAGCGCCAGCAGATAAGCCTCCAGATGTCTTCTGTCCGCATCCAGCCTGTACGCCTTCTCAAATGAGCTGCACGCCTTCTCGTACTCCAGCATCTGCATGGCGGCGACACCCGAATTGTGCCAGATTTCCGCCTGAAGCACCTTGTCTCTCTGTCCGCATGCCTCCGATGCCTGCAGATAAATCTCGCCGGCCTTTCCATAGCGGCGATTCCTGACCAGCGCATCGGCCTTTCGCTTCAGTCTCTCCGGCACGGGTCTCGTGACCAGGGTCTCGACGGCCTGGCAGAACGTACGAATTTCCCCGTCTGTCAGGTAGCCGGATGCCTGAAACAGCGGCAGCGCGAATGCAGCGATCCCCGCATCCGTCTTCAGAGCCTGCTCCATTCCGAGGGCCGTCTTCGGAAGCGCAAGCTCCTCCGCGACCCATCTCGTGAGCGGAAGACCCGCCAGTGTTCCGTCGATCAGCTCCGGGTTCCGGTACATGAAATAGCACAGTTCCTCGATGGTCCATACATTGACCGCTGTCGACTCTATAAAAAACGGATGCTCAGCCGCGCGCACGCGGCACAGACGATATCCGATCATGATTCCTCCCCGAGGGCGATTTTCAGCGTCCATATCTTATGTGTTGCGGGAAACAGCTCCCCGAAGCCGAGATCCTCTGCCTTCACGACGCAGGTGTCCGCGTCCGTGCAGTGAGCGCTCAGCCTGATTCTCGTCGTCCGGTCGGGGCGCTTCGGCAGACCGTCCAGAACGAGTCTCCAGGGCTTTCCTCCCTTGCCGTCCATCGGGACGGTCGTCAGCATAATGTCCTTCCGGCCGTCAAGAATAAATTCTATAGCTGTCTCTCTGTCAAACCAGTTCTCACCGGCGCTCACAAGCGGCATCCACTGCTGCTTGTCCCGGACAATCACGTCGAGTCCGACAGACGCGCGGAGCATATCCGGTCCGAGATACACTCTGCCGCGGATCATCGGCTCATCCGTCTTCTCGAAGGCTGTGTAGCACGCGCCGCGCACAAACAGGTTATCGCCGGCAAATACGTGGCAGCCGTCCCGGCACATCAGATCGAGCGATGTCTTCGACCAGTCTCCGAAGCCGTCTCCCGTGATGAACAGGCCCGAAAATGTCCTGTCAGCAAGCCATTTCGTGAGTGCCGCGGCAAAAGCCGCGTCCTTCTTCTTCACATCGGCCGGAATCCATGTGTGTCCGAGCTTCGCTGTCCTCACGGTGATCGGCCGTGTCTTTTTATTTTCCTGCAGGCAGTGCATGGTCACTTCATTTTTCTCAAATTCAATGAGGCCGACCGTGCGGTTCCAGATCTCGGGCTTCTGCGAATACGTGTAGTAAAAAAAGCTCTCCAGCCCGTCCTGAATGAAAATCTTCTCCGCCGCAAAGCCGATCCGGCGGAGCGCCTTCTTCAGTGCGGCCGCAAGGTTCGGTGTCAGTGACCGCACCGTGATGCAGATCCCCTGTGCAAGCTGTGCGGGATCAGACACACCGAGCATATCAAGAGCCCCGGAAATGAACGCCGCAAGGAGCTCCCAGCCCTCATAATAGGTGCCGTCCACCTCAAAGCCGCTCCGCGAGGAAATCCTGAGCAGATCCTTAATGAGGCTGCCGCGGCCCTCTGAGGCAAAATGCTCCGCCTCATAGCCGGTCATCCATTTTCCTTCATCGCGTAGTCTCACAAGCACCGTCGGAAACCGGTAGAGATTCGTTCCCGGTTTGACAGCGACAGAGACCGGCTTCTTCGTCCGCCTGTCATAATAGGCCAGCTGTGACGTCTCATCGCCCAGCTCAAGGCCGATCAGTAAATTCCGTATCTCGTTCAACTTTCGTCCTCCAGTGTAAAGAGCACGGACGCCGCGTGCCTTGCCCTCAGATAATCACGCATGGTCTCCTTCAGATTGCCGGACAGTCCCTGGCGCTCATCGTAGAGCATCTGATTAATTCTCTGGTAGCTGCTTCTTCCCTTAAAATCCATGAGCGGCGATGCGGCAGACTCCTCTTCTGTCCGTCTCACCCGCCCGTTATGTGTAATCTCAATATAGTATGTGAGAACCTCTCCGTAAAACAGGGTGAATTCTCTGGAGAAAATCCCGCGGAAGCGGTGATAAAGCGCCGCGCTCTTCCACTCACCCTCAATCTTATCGAGGCTTCCCGTCCCGATGCGATAGCGCAGGATGACCGTGTCATCGGGATTTGCCCGCGTCTCGACAATCACCTTATCCTCCAGCTGGTACTGCGCAGGGAACGGTGCCGGAAGGTTCCGGAAGAAGCCGAGCCGCACTCCGCGCTTCTCGCTCTCCTCCAGAATCTGGTCTGTCAGAATTTCCTGGTGCACGCTCAGCTTCTTCATTTCCGAATAGCGCCGGAGAAGCATGAGCTTCATCGCAAAATCAACCGGCTCTCCCGCGTCAATCAGATCCTCAATACAGCCGGCCGTATATGCATCGACAGGCCCGTCGCGCAGAAGCTGCTCATCCGCCGCCGTCTCAAGATACGAGCGGATGATTTTTCTGCGGCCGCCATGCTCCGCGTAAGCGCGCAGCACATTGGAGTCAGCAGGCAGAGACGTGTGCGTAAATGCAGCCCGCACAAGAATTTTTTCATCCAGCGGAAATGTCTCCACATAGAAGTCCTCTGCGTGCTTCCTGAGTGTCAGCATGTCCTCCATGCTTCCCTCGTAATGCTCCGCGAGATAAGTGAGGATTTTCTCGTCATACTTGTCAGCCCGGAACACATAGGAGACGAGCAGGAGAAGCTCCTCATCGTACCGGCCATCCATCTCCTCGATCATCTGTGACGCGACACGGACAAGCATGTCTGCAGGGACATTCTCAAAGCCATAGCGGACGAGCAGGTCATAGGCGTGTCTCACCTGTCCGACGGAAAGAAGCACGCTGATATAGGCAGCCTTGTCCGTCCGGACCCACAGGTCCTCGTCCTTCACATGCTCTCCGAAGCCCGAGAACTCCGGGTGATTTGCATAGAAGCCGAGAAGCTTCCTTCTGGCCTCCGTCCGGAATGAATCCGTAAATGCGTCCGATTCCACCGCCGCGCGCCAGAACCGGAACGTATCCGCCGAGACAGGAACCGTTCTTCCGCTTCCTGCCGTCGCGTCCATGACGATGCCTGTGGCATCCGGGAACTTCTTCCTGCAGCCGTCGATATAGGCCTCTCTGTCAAGAAGCGGCTCTGTGCTGTAGGCGACCGGCGTCCGATACCGCATGGACGAGGCCGTCTCAAAGAGAATCTGCGCATCCTTCGTGTAGCGGCGGATAAATGCCTGTCCGTGCTGCAGAGGATACCGCTCCTCCCGCTTCAGAGCGCTGTGAATAACGATCACACTGTAAATACCCGGCTCATCTGTGTAAATGCGCTCTGTGAACAGCAGGTCCGCAAGGTTCCGTCCGGAGCGTCCATCCGGCACATCGCGGACAAACCAGCTGTAGAGCGCCGCATAATCCGTTCCTGTCTTTCCCCTCTCCAGTGCAAAAAATGCAAACTGCTCCATCTGATCGCTGTACGCCTTGTACGTCTCCGGGTCCTCTCTGCGATGGCGCACAATATTCGCGTATACGAACGCCTTCCCGCTGTCAGAGAGCGTATTGTTGTACGCAAAATACTTCCGGACCGCAAGAGGAAGCATGCCCGTGAAGCTCTCCGGAATTGTCTCGATATAATATTCATACAGACGGATAATGCGGAGATTCTTCTCCACAGCCTCCGCATACCAGCGGAAATACCGGCTGTCTCTCGGCTGCCCCTTGAGTGCAAGGCGCACGATCGCCTCGAGGATGCTGTCCATCGGGAAGCTGTCATAGGCCGCGGCGAGCACACGATAGATATTCTCGGAGTACGAGCGCAGGTTCTCAGAAAGATACGCCGTCCGCAGGGTGAGCTCCCGCGTCATGAGATTTCTCCTTGAAGCAAAGACAAGGACCTGCTCCATGAGCGGAGTGAGACGCACAAGGCGCGCGTCATCCTCCCGAAGGAGCCTCAACACCTCCGCATACAGCATCGGGCTGCAGGAGCCGTGCTCATACAGCGTCTCCGCCATGTCAAAGATGCGGCGGCTGTTCCTTGCAAGGTCTTCATCCGTCAGCATGCAGAGCTTCATGCAGACATAGCTCTCCTGCCGCGTGAGGAACAGATCGCTGATTCGCTCCGTGAGCTCCTCCGCATCGATTTTCTCTATGCCGGTTCTCGCAAGAAGATACAGGTATTCGCCGCGAACCTCCGGTGACTCTGCCGACAGATCGCTCCCGTCAAGGCTCTTTATGCAGGTGACTGCCTCGCGGCGGTTTCCTGCGAGATCATAGATGTAAGCCTTGTACAGGCAGAGCGCCGCGCTCTGTCCGGCCGCAAGCCCTTCATTTTCCTCAATCAGCGGGACTGACCGCTCAGAGAGCTCCTTCGCGCTGATGCGGCCGCAGAGATAGTCCGTATACTCCCTCACAAGCTGTGCCGTGTTTCTGCGGACCTTCATGAGGCCCGAGCTGTACCCCTCCTCATGGGCGGACGCCGTCACGATAAAGTCAGTCCGGTGTCCCCTGATGACAAGCGTGATTTTTCCGAAGCGCCGTCCGTCTCCGAGACGCGGCTTCAGAATCCGGTACTCGAGCTCGCACGCCGAGCCGACAAAGTCCTCCTCCGTGATCCGGCGTCTCGGCACCTCGAGGAAGTCCCCGGACACCTCGATGTCGATCACGACATGTCCCCATGTATTTCTTTTCAGAAGCAGAATGTCCTGCATGGATTCCGTGACGCGGAAGAAGTCCGCACGCTCCCGATCCACACTGATTCTGACGCCTTCCTTGAGGCCTGCGGCGACGAGAAATTCCTCCATCCTGTCCTCTGTGACCGGCGCTTCTGTGAGACCGCGGCAGAGCGCATCCATTGCCGCGCCGCTTTCCGCTGCCAGACGGGCAAATGACCGGCTCCGGAAAATGCGGAACGCCTCCTGCGGGTCATGTTCCGCCAGATGCGCAAAATCATGCAGAGAGCGGACTCTTCCCGGCAGAGCCTCTGATGGCTCCGCCATAATTCTGACGCTGACCGGGACAGACACCTCACCTCCGTCCGTTGCAAGCGTAATCTGTCCGCTGATGACGTCACCGGCGGACAGTCCTTCGACATCCACACCGAAGACAATCGGATACCCCTTCTCCGCGTTCACGAACCTCGTCAGCGCCGGAACGATCCGGGCCTGATCCGAAAATATTTCGCCGCGCACGTGTCTGCCGTCCGTATTCTCGATATGAAGTTCACTGCGGATATTCTCCCCTTCACGGGCTTGAAGATCAATTCTTTTTTCTAATACTGTGACCACGTTACGTTCCTTTCGGCTATACATACTGCGTTTAGAGTATCACAAATTAAACCATGGCGCAACGCAGGAAGCGGGAGGCCCTGATGGGTCTCCCGCCTCTCTGGCGCTGTTATTTTGCAAGATCAAACAGCGAGATCTGGTTGGATTCCGGAATGTCCTTGAGGATTCCGTACTCCTCCATTTCATCGATGATAGACTTCGAGACATGCGCCCGCTCACGCAGGTCGTCCTTCGAGAGGAACGGGCCCTTCTTCGCCTCTTCCTCCAGCGCAACCGCCTGCGTATCGCCGAGACCCGTGATCGAGTTCAGGGCCGGCATGATCTTTCCGTCCACGATCTGGCAGCGCGTCGCCTGCGCCTTGTAGAGATCAAGCGGCTCAAATTCGAAGCCGCGCGCATACATCTCGCGGACGAGCCTCATGTCATCGAGCTCCGCCACATCCTTCGGCGACGGTTCCGGGTTCTTCTTGATTTCATCCGCGTAGTACTCGAGCTTCTCCCGGCCCTGGCACATATGCTCATAATTGAACGTCTTGCACCGGATCGAGAAATACGCCGCGTAATACGCCAGCGGATAATTGATCTTGTAGTAGGCGATGCGGAACGCATTCATGACATACGCCGCCGCATGCGCCTTCGGGAACATGTACTTGATCTTCAGGCACGACTCAATATACCAGTCCGCCACGCCGTGCTCGCGCATCTCCTTCTCCTGCTCCGGCGTGAGGCCGCGCCCCTTCCGGACAGACTCCATGATCTTGAACGAATGCTCCTTGTCGAGCCCCTTGTTGATCAGCTCGAGCATGATATCATCGCGGCAGCAGATCGATGTCGGCAGCGTGCAGTACCCCTTCTCGATGTAGTACTGCGCGTTATTCAGCCACACGTCCGTGCCGTGTGAGAGGCCGGAAATACGGATCAGCTCCGAGAATGTCTTCGGCTTCGTCTGCTTCAGCATGCCGATGACGAAGTTCGTGCCGAACTCCGGGACGCCGAGCGTGCCGAGCTCACAGCCGTCTATGTCCTCCGGCTTGATGCCGAGCGCCTCCGTCCCCGAAAAGAGGGACAGAACGCCCTTGTCGTCGAGCGGAACCTTGTGCGGGTCCGTTCCTGTCAAGTCCTGCAGCATGCGGATAATGGTCGGATCATCGTGTCCGAGGATATCGAGCTTCAGGAGGTTCGTGTCGATCGAGTGATAGTCAAAATGCGTCGTGATGAACGGCGAGTTCACATCGTTCGCCGGATGCTGCACAGGCGTAAACCAGTTGATGTCCATGCCCTTCGGGAGAACGATGACTCCTCCCGGGTGCTGGCCGGTCGTTCTCCGCACACCGACGCAGCCGGCTGACAGCCGCTCGAGCTCACAGCGCTTCTTCGTGATTCCCTTGTCCTCAAAGTAGTGCATGGCATAGCCGTAGGCCGTCTTGTCCGCGACCGTGCCGATTGTCCCCGCCTTGAAGGTCTGGCCCTTGCCGAAAATGACCTCGACGTAGTTCTGCGCGATATTCTGCTCATCGCCCGAGAAATTCAGGTCGATATCGGGCTCCTTGTTTCCCGCAAAGCCGAGGAACGTCTCGAACGGGATATCGAAGCCGTCCTTGTAGAGAGGCCGTCCGCATTTCGGGCAGAGCTTGTCCGGCATATCGCAGCCGCAGCGCCCGTCGAGATGCGCGGAATTCGTCTCCTCCGAATCAAACTCACTGTAGAGACAGTCCGGATTCAGGCACCGGTAGTGCGGCTTCAGCGGATTGACCTCCGTGATGTCCGCCATTGTCGCGACAAATGAAGACCCGACGGAGCCTCGCGAGCCGACCAGATATCCGTCATCGTTCGACTTTTTGACGAGCTTCTGCGCGATGATGTACATGACGGCATAGCCGTTCTTGATGATCGATGAGAGCTCACGCTCGAGGCGCTCGCTCACGATCTTCGGCAATTCCTTGCCGTACCAGCGGTGCGCCTTCGCGTAGCACATGTTCTGGAGATCCTCCTCCGCGTGCGGAATCGACGGCGGGCACTTGTACGGATAGATCGGGGAGATCTTCTCAATCATGTCCGCGATCTTGTTCGTATTGGTGACGACGACCTCCCTGCATTTCTCCTCGCCGAGATACGAGAAGCACTCCAGCATCTCCTCCGTCGTCCGCAGGTAGAGCGGCGGCTGTCCGCCCTCATCCTTGTAGCCGTGTCCGGCCTGAATAATCGCCCGGTAGATCCAGTCCTCCGGGTTCAGGAAATGAACGTCGCACGTCGCGCAGACCAGCTTCCCGAACTGATCTCCCAGCTCGCAGATCCTGCGGTTGATATTCCGCAGGTCCTCAACGGAATGAATGCCGCTTTTCGGGTCCTTCAGCAGGTAATTGTTGTTCTCGGTCGGCTGGATCTCAAGATAATCATAAAATGAGACGATCCGCGCGATTTCCGCGTCCGACCTGCCGTTTAAAATCGCCTGGTACAGCTCTCCCGCTGAGCAGGCCGAGCCGAACACAAGCCCCTCCCTGTGCTTCATCAGAACGCTCCGCGGGATCAGCGGCCGGCGCTTGAAATACTGAAGGTGCGAGATCGAGACCAGCGTGTAGAGATTTCTCCGCCCGATCTCATTTTTCGCGAGCAGGATGATATGGTAATACTTAAGGTTCCGGATCCGCTCCGCGGATACATTGCCCTTCGCGTTCAGTGCGGCAAATGTACTGATCCCCTCATTTTCCATGAGGTCCAGCATTTTCAGATAGACAAAGGCCATGGCCTGTGCCCGAGGGAACGCGCGCATCTCATCCGTGCACGGCACCTTCAGGTGCTTGACAAGCGTGCGGAACTTGATTCTGCCGAGGTCCGGAATAAGATACCGCGCCACAGACGGAATATCGAGGACCGTCCGCTCCGGCCACGGAATATCGTATTTCCTGCAGCCCGCCATCAGGAAGTTCATTTCCATATCGGCGTCGTACGCGGCGACCGGAAGGTCCCCGATAAAGTCCATGAGCTGCCGGAGCGCCGTCTCAAGGTCAGGGGAATTTGCGACGAGCGAGTCGCCGATCCCGACCTCCTGCTCAATCGAGAACGGAATCGGGCGGCCCGGGTTCACGAGCGTCGTGAACTCCTCCGTCAGCTTTCCGTCCTCGATCTTCTGCGCGCCAATCTCAATGATATCGTGCACGAGCGGGCTCTGACCTGTTGTGACAGTCTGCAGCACGACAATCGGATCGGTCACCTGCCCGATGAGCGGACCGCTGACGAGATTCTTCATGTCGTCGACCATGTAGCCTTCCATGCCGTAGATGATCTTGAGGTCCGCGTCCTTCGGGATGCCCTTCTTGCCGCCGAACGTCTTGTACGCCTCGGGAAAGGCCTGTACGACGCCGTGATCGGTGATCGCAAGCGACTTCATGCCCCAGCGGTACGCCTGCTTCACGATATCGGAGGCCGCCGACACCGCGTCCATATCGGACATCTGCGTATGGCAGTGCAGCTCAACGCGCTTGACGGCCTCGTTGTCGTCCCGCACATTCCGGAAGGACGGAATCTTCTTGATGCCGTAGACGCTCTTGATCATGAGCTCCTTGTCGAACGGGTCAAAATCCATGAGACCGCGGATCATAAATGAAGCGCCGTTCCTGAACGTAGAATGATAAGCGTCCGCCTCCTCCTTGTCGTACCAGAGCTTGAAGCGGATCGAATCCGTAAAGTCCGTGACAGACACCGTGAAAATGACACGCCCGCTTCTTGTCTCGCGCTCGTCCGTCGCAAAGACCTCGCCGCGCACCGTGATCTCGCGCGAGTCGTTGCCGAGTGATTCCATCGGCTCCGGCTCCGTGTCGAAATTTTTTCCGTAAATGACAGTCGGATCGTTCGTGAGCGTATAGCGCTTTCGTCCGCCGTACGCCTTCTCCTCCTTCGGGGCCGGCAGCTTCTCCTCCTCCTCGGGCTTTGAGGCGCGTGCCGCGTTGTGCCTGATGACAGCTTCAACCTTCTCACGGATGCGCTCATCGTCCTCATCGTCGCCCTCCGGCTTCACAGGCTCGACAAACTCACTCGTGACCTCGGAGTCGCTGAAGCCGGCCCGCTCCGCAAATACCTTCTCGATATAGTCCGTGAGACGGTCCGAGTTCTTCTCAGAGACAAAATTGTCCTCAACGCGGCAGTGAATCTCATTTGCGTCGCGCCGGAAGTCGATGTCCGTGTGGATAAATGTCTGATAGAGAAGCGGATCGACGCGCTTCAGCTCATAGAGCATACTGCTCCTGTATACCTTGTAGAAATTCGCCGGCGTGTAGGAACCGGACAGACGGAAGCGCTCAATGATCTTCACCTCCATGCGGCTGCCGGCAAAGAACTGGTCCTCAATGGCGCGCTCGATTGTCTCGATGCTCTTCTTCTTGATCCAGTTCTGCGAAACGATATAAACCTTGAGCAGCGTGTGCTTCCGGTTGACAGCGACCTTCTCGACCTTGACATATGAAAGCAGGTCCAGGATGCTCTTCTCGAGCCTGAGTCCCGGAAATGCCTCAAGAAAATTCTTCGGTTCCAATGTACTCCTTTACTTCCAGTTCAGCAGCTCTTCCCGGAGTGCACCGAGGATCTGGTCCTCCGGCACCTTCCGCAAAATCTCGCCGTGCCTGATAATAAGACCGACTCCCTTTCCGCCCGCGACGCCGATATCCGCCTCGCGCGCCTCGCCAGGTCCGTTCACAACGCATCCCATGACCGCGACCTTGATATTGAGCGGGATGTCCTGCACCATCTTCTCCACCTCATTGGCGAGGTCAATGAGGTCAATGTCCGTGCGCCCGCATGTCGGGCAGGAGACAACCTCGACGCCTCCGCTCCGGAGACCGAGTGTCTTTAAAATGAGCTTCGCGGACCTGACCTCCTCGAGCGGGCTTCCCGTCAGGGAGACGCGGATCGTGTCACCGATTCCCTCGTTCAGAATAATGCCGAGTCCGACGGACGACTTGATGTTGCCCGAGTAGACGGTTCCTGCCTCCGTGATGCCGACATGGAGCGGATACGGCGTCTTTCCGGCGATCAGCTCGTGGGCCTTCACGCACATCATGACGTCCGAGGACTTGATGCTGATGACAATCCGGTCATAGTCGAAATCCTCGATCATGCGCACCTTGTCGAGCGCGCTCTCAACGAGTCCCTCGGCCGTGACGTGGCCGTATTTCTCAATGATGTCCTTCTCGAGAGAGCCGGAATTCACGCCGACGCGGATCGGAATCTCTCTCTCCTTCGCGCACTCGACGACCTTCCGGATGTTCTCCGGCCCGCCGATATTGCCCGGATTAATGCGGATCTTGTCGGCCCCGTTCTTCATGGCCTCGATCGCCATCCGATAGTCAAAATGAATGTCCGCCACGAGCGGAATGTGGATCTGCCGTTTGATCTCCCGGATCGCGGCCGCAGCCTCCGGATTCGGCACCGTGCAGCGGATAATATCGCACCCTGCATTTTCAAGCGCCAGGATCTGGTCGACCGTCGCCTGAACGTCCTCTGTCTTTGTATTTGTCATCGACTGAATGGCGATCGGACTTCCGCCGCCGATCGTCTTCGAGCCGATTCTGATTTTCTTCGTGTGGTCTCTGAATGCCATGAATACCTCCGATCATGGTGTCCGGCCGGAGACTGCTCTCCCCCGGCGCTCACGCATTTACATGTCCTCCGGTCTCTTTCTTCTGTACATATCAAACGTGTACACGAGATCGAAATATGTTCCCTCCTCGCTCCGTCTCACAAGCTCCCACTCGGGATCCTCGTCGAGGTTCGGGAAGCAGGTGTCCGCGTCGTATGCGAAATCGATTCTCGTCACATAGGCCGTGTCAATATACGGAAGCATATCGCGGTAAATGCTGCCTCCGCCGATGCAGAAGACATCCTCCGGCGCATATTTCGATGCAAGCGCCACTGCCTCCTCGATGCTGTGGACAACGGTCGCGCCCTCCACTGTGTAGTCGGGATTGCCGGAAATCACGATATTGATCCGGCCGTTCAGCGGTTTCTTCTTCGGAAAGGACTCAAGCGTCTTTCTTCCCATGATGACGACCTTTCCCATCGTCATCTGCTTGAAATACTGCATGTCCTGCGGAATGCTGACAAGAAGCTTTCCGTTCATGCCTATGTTCCAGTTCGCGTCTGCCGCTACGATACAATTCATGCTATACCCTCCTGGTTATGTGTTATAACATTCAAAACTTCAGACGGCAATCGGAATCCCCGTCACCTGCGGCCCGTGCTGATAGTCGCTGACGATAAGATCGTCCGTCGTAAATGCATAGAAGTCCGTCACATCCGGGTTCAGGCTTACCTTCGGCGCCGGATATGTCGGCCGGGAAATGAGCTCCTCAATGATCGGCACGTGCCTGTCATAAATATGCGCGTCAGCAATCACATGGACAAGCTGCCCCGGAATCATCCCGGAGACCTGCGCGATCATCATGAGGAGAATCGCGTACTGGCAGACATTCCAGTTGTTGGCCGCGAGCACGTCCTGCGAGCGCTGATTGAGAATCATGTTCAGCGTGAGCTTCTCATCGCCCGGATGCTGTGTCACATTAAAGGTCACCGACCACGCGCAGGGATAGAGTCCCATCTCCGATAGGTCGTGGTGATTGAAGAGAGAGGTCACGATGCGGCGGCTGAACGGTTCGTTCTTAAGCTCCCACAGCACGCGGTCCGTCTGGTCAAACATGCCTTCGCGGTATTTATGCTTCACGCCCATCTGGTAGCCGTACGCCTTGCCGATCGATCCGTTCTCGTCCGCCCACTCGTCCCAGATGTGCGGCTTCAGGTCGTGAATGTTGTTCGACTTCCGCTGCCAGACCCACAGAATCTCGTCCATGCAGCTCTTCAGCGCAGTCCGTCTCAGCGTGATCGCCGGAAATTCCTTCCGCAGGTCATAGCGGTTCACAACGCCGAACTGCTTGATCGTATACGCCGGTGTTCCGTCCTCCCAGTGAGGGCGGACCTTCTCACCCTCCGTGCTTGTCCCATTGTCCAGAATGTCTCTGCACATGGAAATGAAAATATCGTCTGCCTGGCTCATTCTCTCTCCTTGTCAAGTACTGCCACATTTTCCGGCGCCCTGCGCGGCCGGTCCATGTGGCAGCTTCATTGTCTCTATGTGTAATACTTCAGCGCCCCTTGGAAAGCTGATGAAATCCGGGCGAAGCGCATGCCCGCCGGACGGTCTCAGGAGTTTTCCATAGCTCTGCGATATCAGGTGAAGTCCCGGTTTGCGGACTCCTCGGCGCCGATCTCCCTCGCGGTATCGACAGCCTCTTCCTCCGCCGTGGCCTCCTCAGCCTCCTCATCGGCCTCCTCTTCATCCTCAGGGGCCTTCGGGAGCCGTCCGTAGAGCTTTGTCATCTCATAGATGCTCTTTGCAAGCTCGCGGGACAGGAAATTCGGCTTCAGTCTCCACTGCCAGTTGCCGTCCCCGGCACCCGGGCAGTTCATGCGGGCTTCATTTCCAAGGACAAGATAATCCTGGATCGGCACGATGCACGTATCCGCGACAGAGCGGTACGCCTCGCGAATGAAGTCCCATGTGAAGCGGCCGTAATCCGTATTGACCGAATTGATATAGCGGCGCGCATAGTCTCTGTCATGGTTGCTGATCGACTCGATCCAGCCGCGCGTCGTCATGTTGTCATGCGTGCCCGTATAGACGACGCAGTTTCTCTCGTGCTTGTACGGGAGATAGTCACTGTTCTCAGTATCATCGAACGCGAACTGCAGGACCTTCATGCCCGGGAAGCCCGAGTCAGAGAGAAGCTGACGGACGGTCGGCGTAATATAGCCGAGGTCCTCCGCGATAATCTCGACGTCGCCGAGCTCCTCGCGGACCTTGTTGAAGAGATCCATGCCCGGGCCCGGCTCCCATGTGCCGTTCTCAGCCGTCTCATCCCCGTACGGAATCGCGTAATACTCATCGAAGCCGCGGAAATGATCGATGCGGATGACATCATAGAACTCATAGCAGCGCCCGATCCGCTGGATCCACCACTTGTAGTCCTTGTGCTTCATATAAGTCCAGTCGTAGATCGGATTGCCCCACAGCTGGCCGGTCGCCGAGAATGCGTCCGGCGGGCAGCCCGCGACCTCAGTCGGGACATTCTCCTCGTCGAACTTGAACATCTCCGGATGCGCCCATGTGTCCGCGCTGTCGAACGCGACGTAGAACGGAATATCACCGATGATCTTGATGCCGTTCTTCTCCGCATACGCGTGGACCTTCTTCCACTGCTTCATGAACTCATACTGCTGGAAGCGGAAGAACTCGACCGTGTCGTTGATGATCTCACTGATGATGGCGATTGCCTTGCGGTCGCGGTTTCTGTACTCAAGGTCCCACTCGCTCCACGGCTTGCCGTCATTCTGCTCCTTGAGAGCCATGAACAGACAGTAGTCCTCGAGCCAGTAGCTGTTCTCCTTGAGAAATGCCTGATAGTCGGCATCCTTGTCCGCCGTCCCGCGGAACCGCTCAAACGCGATCTTCAGGATCTTAAAGCGTCCCTCATATACAGCGCCGTAGTCGACCTTCTCGACATTGCTGCCCCAGTAGATCTGGTTTACCTCCTGCTCCGTCAGAAGACCGTCCTCGATCAGCCCGTCGAGACTGATGAAATACGGATTTCCGGCAAATGTAGAGAAGCTCTGATAAGGTGAGTTTCCGAAGCCCGTCGGTCCGAACGGAAGCACCTGCCAGTAGCTCTGGCCGGCCTCCTTCAGAAAATCTATGAATTCAAATGCTTCCTTCGAGAAACTTCCGATTCCGAACCTGGACGGAAGTGAAGAAATTGGAAGAAGTATACCGCTTTCTCTCATACGTTTGTTTTGCCCCCTGCCATGAATATAAACACATATATGTGTATTTTACCACGAATAAAAATAAAAGAGAAGCGCATCCGAATGCGCCTCTCTTTAAAATATCATTTCGTCTCAGGACTCCTCATGTTCCTTCTTTTCGTCCTTATGCTCCTCCTTGTGGAACGGATGCTTCTCTCTTGACGGAAGCTTCATGCCGAGCGCCTCCCGGATCACATCCTTTACAGTCGCGACCGGAACGATCTCAAGCTGCGACTTCGTCTCCTCCGGAACATCCTCGAGATCACGGACATTATCCTTCGGAATGAGGACCTTCTTGATGCCTGCGCGCGTCGCCGCCATCAGCTTCTCCGGAAGACCTCCGATCGGAAGCACGGCGCCGCGGAGCGAAATCTCTCCGGTCATCGCCAGATACGGACTGACCGGAATACCTGTGACGAGCGATGTGACCGCCGTGAACATCGTGATGCCCGCGCTCGGTCCGTCCTTCGGGACAGCCCCCTCCGGGATGTGGATATGAATATCGCGCTCCGCAAAATTCAGATCCTCATCGATAAATGTGCTCTTCACAAGGCTGACCGCCGTCTCCGCGGACTCCTTCATGACATCGCCGATCTGACCTGTCAGACGGATCTGGCCCGTTCCCTTCATAGCGACAGACTCGATGAACAGGATCTCGCCGCCTGCCTGTGTCCATGCAAGGCCGGTGACAACTCCCGGCGGATTGTTCTTCAGCACGCGGTCATGGAAGACCTTCTTTCGTCCGAGGAATGTCTCCAGGTTCTTCTCACGGACGACGATCGGCCGAGTTACCGGAACCTTTGTCTCACCGCTGTCCTTCCCGCTCTTATCCTGAGAATCCTTCCCGCCGGCTTCCGCATTCGTCTCGCCCGACGCGGTGTTCTCACCGCCGGATTCTGCAGAGCCTTCTGCAGGCGCCGCACTGCCTTCCGCCGCAGCATCTGCCTGCGCCGGAGCGGCAATCTTCTTATCCGGAAGTGCTGCCGGCTTCTCCTCACCTTCAACAAGCATGACGGCCGCCTTCCGGCAGACCGTGAGCAGCTGCTTCTTCAGACCGCGGACACCGGCCTCCATCGTGTAGTCATCGATGATCTTCCGAAGTGCGCCGTCCGTAAAGCGGATGTCCTTTCTTGTAAGGCCCGTCTCCTCGAGCGCCTGCGGAACAAGATGCTCCTTCGCGATATAAAAATGCTCTGTCGGCGTATAGCCCGGCAGCTCAATGATCTCCATACGGTCAAGCAGCGGCTGCGGAATCGTGTCCCACGTATTTGCTGTGCAGATAAAGAAGACATGGGAGAGGTCATACGGAAGATCGACATAATGGTCCTCGAACGTCGTATTCTGCTCAGGGTCCAGCACCTCGAGGAGCGCCGCCGACGGATCGCCGTCGAAGCTCGCCTTGATCTTGTCGACCTCGTCGAGGACCATGACCGGGTTCATGGATCCGCACCGCTTGATGCCTGTCATGATTCTGCCGGCCATTGCGCCAATGTAAGTTCTTCTGTGGCCGCGGATCTCCGCCTCGTCCCGGATACCTCCGAGTGAAATGCGGACATACTTCCGGCCGAGCGCCTCAGCGACAGACTTGCCCATCGAGGTCTTGCCTGTGCCCGGTGCGCCGACGAGCAGAAGGATCGTGCCCTTTGCGCTGCCGCTCTGTCCCTCCTTCGCAGCCTTTTCTTCATTGAGCGCCATGACCGCAAGATGCTGAAGAATCCGGTCCTTCACCTTATCGAGACCGTAGTGGTCTCTGTCCATGATCCGTCTTGCCTTCTTCAGGTCAATCTTCTCCGTCGGGTCCGGCTGCCATTTCAGTGATGTCACGAAATCGAGATAATCGTACAGCGAATTGTACTCCGGTCCGTTTGACGGCTCCTGATTGAACCTCCGAAGGACCCGCTCGACCTCCTTCCGGATATTGTCGGGCATGCCCGCTCTCTCGATTCTCTTTTCAAATGAATTTTCATCCTGCGTCTTGTCGGGCTCAATCTCCTCCAGCTGCTTCTCCAGCAGGGCGATCTGCTTGTGGATAGCCGCCTTCTTGTAGGAGATTCCCTCCGGATCATCGGCATTGGCGAGATCAACCTGCATGTCGATGGTTCCCTTGAAGCGCATCAGCGCCTCATGGACGAGAAGGCCACGCTCCTTGTAGGAATTCGTCGCAAGCAGGGCGTATTTCTCCTCCGGTGTCATATCGAAGAACTGGCAGAACACAGCCGCGTACTCATTGACCGACTTGATGCTCTTTAAATACTCAATCGCGTATCCGCCGCCGCGGATCTGTGAGGCGACCTGCGTCGTGACCTCGCGGAGACTCTCGAGAAGCTTCTTCTCGCCCTCGTACGTGATGTCGACGACCTCATCGACCGGCTCCCACTCGCAGGTGATCACGTCGCCTGAGAGGTCAAGCGATGTAATTTTTGCCTTCTCCTTCGTCTGGGCATGGAGAATGATGCCGGCTGGTCCCTCCGTCACCTCCATCACGTCGGCATAGACGCCGATCGGATAGAAGTCGGACTCCTTCATATTTTCTCGCTCAACTTCCTGCTTCATGGGAAGGAGAATGGCCTTGCCGCCATCCTCCCTGGCCCTCGCCTTCTCCTCGTCGCTCAGGCCGTCAATATTAAGTCTGTACTCAACATCCGGAAGCAGTACGGTGTTGTACAGTGCAATTACCAGCGTAGAACTCATGTCTTAACCTCCGTCAGACGGATTCTGCCATAACTCCGGAAATTCATTTCCCGCGCAGTTCCGTCTCGGTATTGTTGGCACTCATATGAATCGAGTGCTAATCTATGGATAAAATCCTATCATATCTGTCCGGTTTGTCAAGCTGTACAAATAAAAAGCCTCCTATGTTTATCTGACTCCGTTCCAGCAGATTCCCTCATACCGCCAGCCGAGTGTCACGAGCCAGTCACGCTCCTCCGCGGACATTGTGTAGTGGTGCGCGCCAGCCCCCGTGCAGTTCGGATTATAGAGGCGATAGATCGGAATCCCCGAGCTGTCAGCACTCTGCCAGCCGACGCCCTCATACCGCCAGCCCTTCGTCACGAGCCAGTCGCGCTCCTCCGCGGACGTCGTGTAATGATGGTCGCCTGCATTCGGATTGTACATCCGGTAGACGGGAGAGCCGCTGGTCTTCGGGGCCTTCCAGGCGATTCCCTCATAGTTCCATCCGAGAGAGACGAGATGGTCCCGCTCACCTGTATTTGCCGTGTAAAAATGCTCGCCGCTGTTCGGATTATAGAGACGGTACATGATAACGCTCTGCTCAGTCTCAGATGCTGTATTGTCCGCATTTCCGTAGGCCTTGATACAGTTGTTGCCGAGCATGTTGACATAGGTCATGCCCATGTATGTCTCATCATATTCCTGCGAATAATTATCAATCCACGTGCTGCCGCCATCCTCACTCCGGTAGGACTCACCCGCCGCGTCCGTGATCGTGCGGGCAAGCGTCGTGCTGAGCGTGCTGTTGCCGAACATATCGATCCGGCTCTTCTGCTCGCAGAAGGCGATGAGATTTCCGCTGCTGTCCTTTACGGACGCGACAACTGAGAAATTCTCTCCCGCGCTCACAGGCACCTCTGTCCCGAGAGGAATCGTATAGAAACCCATGTAGGTCTCATTTCCCGATACGCTCGCGGCCTCTGTCCCCGACATCGGACTTCCGGCCGTGACACCGGTCCGCACGGAGACCGTGTAGCTGCCTCCGGCAGGGACATAGATGCCGACGCGGTCGAGCTTCTCATTTTCTGAGGCCGTAAAGATGTTCGCCGTTATAAATCCGGGAAACGTCGCGTTATAGCCGAGCCCGTCGTAGGAGTGCAGGATCGTATCCTCGTGTACCCCGTCACTCTCCTTCTCGTAGTGAACGGCGTAAATGTTGCAGAGAGACGCGTCATAGTAGGAGATCCAGTCAAGGCCCTGCTCTCCTCTTCCTATGCCGTAGGAATTCATGAGAAGAAAGGCGCCGGGCTTGGAGGCTCCCGTCACCTTCGAGTCGTCCCAGCCGATGATGGCTTCCTCATGGTTCGGCACGGCATACGTCGATGTGAAGTAGGAGAACGTGTCCGCCGAATAGGACGTATTGGAGAGGTCTGCAATGAGAGACCCGGATGATACAATCTCCTCCTTCATTTCCTCAACAAGCGCCGCAAGGCCCGCCGAATCGCCCGCATACTCTGTCCCGGAATCAGGCGAATAGACATACGGATTTTTCAGCTGCTCATAGCCGGTGATGTGCGTGAGGGAGGACGTGAGATCGTCTGAACTGAGCGTCAGCGACTTCGTCGTCTCATAGACAGATGACGAGGCGGGGCCGTACCAGCGGAGAAGCGTCGAGATCGCGACAAGCGCATTTCCGCCCAGGGAATACCAGGTCTTCCCGGGTATTCCGACCGTCCAGGTCTCATCTCCCCCGTGATAGGCCGCGTAGCCGAGATGCCCCGGAGAGTACAGATTGGAGGTATCCGTGATCGTCCCGTCAAGCAGGCGGTTTGTCTCTGAGGAATCGACCGTCGCATACGACCAGCACAGGTCGAGTGCCCCCTGGGAAATGACGTCCGGAATCTGCGCCGGGCGATACGAGGACACGAGCGTCTGATCAGCCGTAATCGCGGCATAGGCGTCGGTCTCATACTGCTCCTCCGAGACAGCGCCGACAAGCCCGTCCGTGTTCACGGACTCCGTCAGGGGCTGGTCAAGGAGAGCTTCATTTCCCGAATAATTGATGAGGCCGTCCTCGCTCTCGCCATATTCAATATGGGTCATATCAGCCGACGTATCGTCCGCGTATACCGGATATATGGTAAGCCCTGCCACAGCAAGAGCCGTCAGCACCGCACCGATCCACCTTCTCTTCATATCCTGTCCTCCGTTTCACACTGCTGCTGCCTGCACGCAGGCGCTCATGACTCCTCTCATTTTCAGTTCTGCAGCGTCTTTGCCGTTTGTCTCAATCTTTTTATGAGGAACGGCGTCTCAAACACCATCATCGCAATCCATCCGAACGTGTATGACCACGGGACCGCGAGAAATCCCATATCCCAGAACAAAATCATCGGAATCTCAGTCACAACGCGAACGCCCATATTGATGATGCTTGAGTAGAGCGTGACCTTGAGGTCTCCCGTCCCGCGGAAATATCCCTGAATTCCATTTGTAATCGCGGGCAGGGGATACATCCATGCGATGAGCTTAAGATACCTCGTCCCCTCGCGCAGCACCTCGGGATCTGTCGAGAAGAGGTGCATCAGCGGGCCCGCCGCAAAATATGTAATGAAGCCGATCGCCACACCGTAAATAAGCTCTATGTACATGCCAAGGCGGAATGCGCCGCGGACACGCCGTTCATTTCCCGCGCCCTCATTCTGCGCCATGACGGACGTCATCGCGTGGGCGATATTCTGCTGCGGGATCGTCGCGAAGTCATCAAAGCGGTTCGTCGCGTTAAATGCCGCCGTCGCGTCGACGCCGAGCGTATTGACGATCGTCTGCGTACCGAGCTTTCCGAGCTGAACCGTGCTCTGCTGCATCGCGCTGACAAAGCCGTACGAGACGGTCTTCCTAAGGAGCGACGAATCGAAGACGAGCCATCCTCTCCCGAGTCTCAGCTCCGGAATCTTCGCCCTGATATAGAGAAGACAGGCGGCCGCGCTCAGCGCCTCGCAGAGGACCGTACTCACCGCCGCGCCTCCGATGCCCATGTCAAGGACGACAACGAAGAAGAGGTCGCCCGCGATGTTGAGGCCCGCGCTCATGCCGAGGAAAATGAGAGGCGACGCGCTGTCGCCCATCGCGCGCAGCATGCTCGCGAGATAGTTATACACAAAGCTGAACACAAGGCCCAGAAGAATAATCCGCAGGTAGACCGTGCCCTCCGCGATGATGGAATGCTCGACCTGGAGCAGGACAAGGAGCGGGCGCGCAAAGATCATCATGAGCACCGCAACACCCACGGAAAATGCGCATCCCGCGATCATGCCCGTGCTGACCTGGCGCCTCAGCTCATCCGTCTTCCGCGCGCCGTAGAGCGTGCCGACGAGGATGCCCGCACCGAGGCAGATGCCATTTGTAAAGAGCAGAACAAGCGTCACAAGCGGATTCGTCGTGCCGACAGCCGCTAGAGCCGTCTTGCCGACAAACCGGCCGACAATCATGCTGTCGGCGGCATTATAAGTAAGCTGAAGGAGCGTTCCCAGAACCAGCGGAATCGTAAAGAAAATCAGTTCCTTAAGGAGCGGTCCGCGTGTCATATCTTTCGTCATGACATCATTCTAACATAAAGCTGATTATTCAGCACCCCCTTGTCCGAGGGTGCCATCCGAGGGTGCCAGGTTCCGATTAACAAATCATAAACATTCGTCCCGATTTATTTATAAAATTTTTATGGGAACCTGACACCCAGTATTCGCGTGCTACAATATAAGAAAAAGGCGCCGGCAGCGGCGCACACGGAAGGAAGGACAGCAGACATGATCAGAAATAAAGATATGTTTCACGGCAGCGACCTTGAGAAGGTCGAGAAGGTCTACGGCATCCCGAAGGACACCATCATCTGCTTCTCGGCAAATGTAAACCCGCTCGGCATATCGCCGCGTCTCCGCGACGAGCTCGCCTCGCACATCGACTGCATTTCATCCTACCCGGACCGCGACTATCAGGAGCTCCGGCAGTCGATCGCAGACTACTGCGGGACAGAGGCGGAGTGCGTCCTCGTCGGCAACGGCTCCACGGAGCTCATTTCACTCCTCATGGAGACGCGCCGTCCGAAGAACGCGCTGATTCTCGGACCCACCTACTCGGAGTACGAGCGCGAGATCGGCATAGCCGGAGGCCGCTGCTCCTACTACGCGCTGCGCGAGGACAAGGATTTCCGGCTCGACACCGATGAATTCTGCTCATTTTTAAATGACCGCATGGATCTTCTCGTCATCTGCAACCCGAACAACCCGACCTCGTCGTACATCCCGCGGAAGGACATGCGGAAAATCCTTGACACCTGCATGACACATGGCATCTTCGTCGTCATCGATGAGACGTACGCGGAATTTGCGGACGAGGACGCGCACGTCTCCTCGATCCCGCTCTGCGCGTCCTACGACAACCTGGCCGTTCTCCGCGGCACCTCGAAGTTCTTCGCCGCACCGGGCCTCCGCCTCGGCTACGCCGTCACGGGAAATGAAGGCATCCGCGCCGACATGCTCTCCCGCCAGAATCCATGGTCTGTCAACTCACTGGCCGCCGAGGCCGGAAACATCATGTTTAAGGACAGGGACTACATCTGCGAGACGAAAAAGCTCATTTCCGGAGAGAGGGCCCGCATCATCCGTGAGATGGGCTCCTGGCCGTCCGTTAAGGTCTATCCGGCCCAGGCGAACTTCCTGCTCTTCAAGATCCTGACGGACTCCGTCTCTGCCTACGACCTGTTCGACATCTGCATTCGCGAGCACATGATGATCCGGAACTGCGCGAGCTTCCCGTTCCTCGACGAGCATTTTGTGCGCTTCTGCTTCATGAAGCCGGAGGACAACGACCACCTGCTCGAGGTGCTGAAGGCCACGCTCTGCTGAGGACACAGCCGATGTGCGCAGGGCCGGCCGCTTACGCGGTATCAGAGCGGTGTCAGGCAGGCTCCGTCCCCCTCAGCTTCCCCTCGTCGCTTTTCAAGCTCCTCGGGGTGATCTTCGGGCTCCTCCGCATAACGCCCTGATACCGTCGATTGCGGCCGGCCCTGCGCATGTGTACCGTGAATAGTGCTTTTTATACTCTGTACTTTACCGGGAACGCGAGCGCGCCCTCCGGCTCGAGTGTCACCGTGAGCTCTCCCTCGCCGGAGGATTCTCCGCGCACGGTCTGGCCGAGCACGTCCTTCGTTCCCGGGACAAATTCCGCCCCGATGATGTCGAGCGGAAGTGTGACTGTTTCCTCACTCTTCGAGCTTGAGACAAGGGTCACAACGGCCTCGTCCCTTCCGAGACGCGCAAATGCGATCACCGGGCCGTCGGCATAGAGATAGGTCATGCCGCCGTCCGTGAGCGCGGGATGCTCATGTCTCGCGCGGATCAGTGTATGATAGACGCGGTACATCTCCGTCGACTCGATGTCGCGGCTCCACGGCATCGGGAAGCGGCAGCCCTCGATCGTCTCCGTCCATCCGCCGATCTCTGCCTCATCGCCGTAGTAGATCGACGGCGTGCCGATCATCGTGAACTGAAGGACCGCCGCGCCGATCTCCGCCTTTCTCGAGATGGCCGGGTCATTGTGGAACCGCGGCACGTCGTGGCTGTCAATCAGGTTGAACTGGTTCTGCTGCATCACGAACGGAAGCCGCGCGTAATACTCCTTCGCCTGGCCCTCCATATCCTCGGCACGAAGACCCTTCGAGCACTCGCGCATCACGGCGGTCTGCCGGACATAGAAATCAGACTCGCCGTAGAACTGCCGCACGGGCCGCTCGCAGGTATAATAATTCATCGGAGAATCCCACTCATCGCCCTGCTGCCGCTCCGAGCACTCGTCCCAGTCCTCGGCGATGATGTATGCCTCCGGGTTCTCCTCGCGGATCGCCGCGCAGATCTCCGGCCACACCTTATCGGCCATCTGGACCTCGCCGTTTCTCGCCATAACGTCCGCGACGTCGAAGCGCCAGCCATCAATGCAGTACGGCGGGCGGAGCCATTTGCGGAGGACAGAATCCTTGTCTCCGTAGAGCCTCTTACGGAGACTCTCCGACGTAAAATTAAGCGTCGGCAGAGTCTCGATATCCCACCAGCCCTTGTATTCATTTGTCCCGGGCTTAAAGAAATAATAATTCCGCTCCTCGCTGCCCGGATTGTTGTACGCGCCCTCGCTCTTGTCAAAGAACAGGCCGTCCTTGTTGAACCAGCGGTTCGCTGTTCCCGTGTGATTGATGGAAATGTCGAGGATCACCCGCATGTCATTTTCATGGAGCGCACGGCACAGGTCCGCGAACGCCTCGTCGCCTCCGAAATGCGGATCGACATGGAAGTAATCGATGCAGTCATACTTGTGTGTCGAGGGAGCCGCGAAGATCGGATTGATGTAGAGTGCCGTGACGCCGAGCTTCTTCAGGTACGGAATCTTCTCCTTAATTCCCTGAAGGTCCCCGCCGAAGAAGTCCATGCAGTGGCCCTGCTCCCACGGAAGCGGCCGATCCTCCCAGTGCTTCATGTGGATCGGCTTGTCGCCGAAGTACGTGTACTCCCCGTCCTGCACATCATTTGACGGATCGCCATTTGCGAAGCGCTCCGGGAAAATCTGATAAAACACGGCATGCTTTACCCACTCCGGCTGATGATAATTTCCGAGCAGCACAAAGCTCGTGTCGTGGCCCGGCACATAGGTCGTGATCCCGCGCTGCGTATAAAAATAATTTCTCTCATCCGTCACGAGAAGGAACCGGTACTCAAGGCGCGGCTCCTGCATCTCGAGGGTTGCCCGGTAATAGACGAGGCCGCCCCTTACCTCTTCCTCCTTCATCTCGTCATAGCGCTGTCCGCCGTTCTGACGCGACCAGATCATGACGTGCCTCACCGGGCTGTCCGCCAGCATGCGGACAGCGATTGTTACCTTCTCGCCGATCGCCGGCGCGGCCTTGCTCACAAAGAGCTCCGAGCCGTCGCTGTATACGCTCTGAAGCCATTTTTCCATCGTTAACTCTCCTTACGTTTTGCGTTTCATATTTTCAATCCGGGAATGGCTGTCCGCACGCCATCATTCCCCGTAAGCCATCCGGGATCAGTGTGCATTCTGCCTTTTGGAAATGTTTCCATGCCACGCTATTATACGAAAATGAGACCCCTTCTTCAAGAGTGTTTCGCCGCGCGCTTCAGCGCATGCCGGAGCTCATCATCGACAGCGTAAATGTAGAGGCCGTCGACGCCGCGCGTCATCAGCACATTGACGGCGTCGCGGATGAACTGCCCGCCAAATGACTCCTTGCGTCCGTCTCCGAGTGTTCTCGACTGCGTCGCCTTCTTATCCGCGCACTGCGACGGATCGATGACAATCCGCCCGTCCCGGTATGTCACAGATGGGCCGAGGATGACGCCCGCGTAGTTCAGATCAAACCCCTGAATCGTGAATGTCGATCCCACCTCGCCAAGGGACACGGGCTGCTCCGCCCACGGAAGCTCCCGCAGCTTCTTCTGCTCTGCCCGGCTCCCTGCCTTTCGCGGCAGCTGCAGATTCCATGGCATCCTCCAGTCCCCGATTCTCACGTACCAGTAGTCCTCATGCTCGGGCTGCTTCTTGTCCGTATACGGCCAGTCGAACGTCGCAATAATCCGGGAGAGCTTTGTCTCCTCGTGCGATGCCTTATCACGGATTGCCTGCTCAAGGGAGGCCGGATCGTCAAAGATGCGCAGATCATAATCCTTGTCCTCCGGGATCGGACCGATCTCCATCTGACCGGTAAACCGGCGGATCCACCGGACAGTCTCTTCATTTCCGCGGATGCGGAGCTGATGCCGGAGCTCGAAGTAGTAGCTCATGAGCCGCTTCTTCTGCTGGTCCTTCGCCTCCTGCATCATGCTCTGCACATACACAGGGTCCCAGTACTCCTGTGTGTGAAGCGTCTGGTGCTCATCAAACATAATCACAACGACCCTCGCCTCTTTCCGCAGGTCCTCCAGCTGATTCTTCCCGCGATAGGACTGCTTGCCCTGCGTCCACAGCAGATGGGCCTCGTCGACAAAGATCACATCTGTCAGTACATTTCCCGTATGACGGTTGATAAATGCGGTCGGCTTCGAGACAAGCTCCGTCCCGTCCGTGCTCCGAAGACCAAGCTTTCCCGCGATCTCCTGGTAGACCTTCAGCTGCTGGTCATGATTGACGATGAGATGGCAGTTATATGCCGAGCCATCCTCCCGTCGGTACGTGCAGAGCTCATAGAACAGGTTGCTGTTCAGAACCGTCTTTCCTGTCCCGGCTTCCCCGGATACGACGACGAGCTGTCCTGTCCGTCCGCTCGTCAGCGCATCCTGAATGATCAGGAGAATCTGCTCCTTGTCGCGCTTCTGCTCCTCCGTCAGCTTGTGGAACGGCGAGGCTTTAAAGACGGCAGACTCCTCGATCAGCCGCTGCTCCGGAAAGAGATTTTTATCCATGCGATGCAGGCCCCGCCAGATTCCCCGGAAGATGTCGTCAAATTCCTCAGACGGGTAATATTCATCCTGCTCATTGCCCCGCCGGTTCTCGATCGCTCCGACCTTCTCGACCCCGAGCATGTAATTCATCAGGCGGTTCTCGACGTCGAGCGTAAGCGATTTGTTGAAATGCCTGTGCCCGATGATATAGAGTCTCGCCCTGCCGCTCCCGATGAGCCTGCTCTGCCACGTATCCTTCGCCTTCGCAGCCTCATAGTGCTGCATGGTCCGCTGAACGATGTTATTGCTCTCTCCGACGTAGACCTTGTACTTTCCGCTGTCCCCGAGACTGTGGATGTACACCGTCGGATATCGGAAAATGAGCTTCGCATCATCCGGCGTCTTTCCATAGGACGCCTCTTCCGCCTGCCCGCTATCGCGCCGCTCCGAAAGCTCATTTTCCAGCTTCTCCAGCGACTCCTTGTTGTCACTAATGCGGTAAATGACCGGCTTCTCCACGCTTCATTCCTCCCGAGTTCACAGCTCCGTGTATTTCCTGCTCGTTCCCTTCGCCTTGTCGACCGGGTATTTTTTCTCATTCTGATCGATCTTCTCGTTGATGATCGCGTCCGGATCGAGCTTCAGCTTGTCGGCCATCTGCAGACAGTAGTTCATAACATCCGCCAGCTCCTCCTTCACAGCCTGCAGGTCATAGCCGCTGCCGCTCCACTGAAAGCACTCAAGGAGCTCGCCCGCCTCAATCGCAATCGATTTCGCGAGGTTTTCCGGGCTGTGGAACTGGTCCCAGTCCCGCTCCTTCGTAAACGTTCTGATTCTCTCAATTGTCTGATCCGTAATCATCGCTGTCTCCTTCCTTTTTTCAGACCATGCGCATGGAACCGTTCTCCGAAAAAATTGCTTTCCCGGACTTCCACAGCTGATCTGCCTGATTTCCCGCTTAGCTGTCGCTTCCTGCGGTCAATTCCCAGCCGCGGACCTCCGCGATTTCCTTCACATATCCTGCGCGCTCATTCGGCGTCTCAAGAATAAACGGCCGTCCATCAAGCAACGGGTTTGTCACAACGCGCCGGAGCGCCTCCGCACCGATACAGCCCTCGCCGAGCTTCTCGTGGCGGTCCTTATGGGAGCCGCACACGTTTTTCGAGTCATTCAAATGAACCGCCTTCAGGTTCTGAAGTCCGATGACCCGGTCGAATTCAGCAAGCACGCCGTCAAGGTCACTTACAATGTCATAGCCCGCATCCCACACGTGGCAGGTATCAAAGCACACGCCGACCTTCGCCCGCTTGTCCTCGTCAACGCGGTCAAGGATGCTCCGGATCTCCTCAAATGTCCGTCCGATCTCCGTCCCCTTGCCGGCCATCGTCTCAAGGAGCACCGTCGTGCTCTGATCCGGTCTGATGTAGCGGTTCAGGATCTCCGCGATCCGGTCCATGCAGGCCTCTCTGTCCTGCTTCAGCGAATTCCCCGGATGGAAATTAAAGAAATTCCCGGGGAGCAGCTCCATCTTCTGAAGGTCCTCCGAGAAGCACTCCTCAGCATATTCCCTGGCCCTATCCTTGTCCGAGCACAGATTCATCGTGTATGGGGCGTGCGCCACAAGCTTTGCAAATGAGTGCTCTTTAAGAAAGACATTCAGCGCCTCCACATCCGCCGGATCAATCTCCTTTACCTGGCCACCCCGCGGATTTCGCGTGAAGAACGCAAACGTGTCCCCACCCATGGAGAGCATCTCATTTCCCATGGCCTCAAAGCCCTTCGATATTGATAAATGACAACCGATATGTATCATGTCTTCTCCTTTTTCAGACAGGCGTCCAGAAGCCCCTGGCAGCCCTCGTATGCATCCCGCCATGTCGCGTTGAAATCCCGCGTATACCACGGATCCGACACCTCACCCGGCCGGTCTGTGTAATCCATGAGGAGTGACAGCTTCCCATCCGGATCACCGCCTAGTATGCTCCTCATATCATACATATTCTCATCATCCATGCCAATAATCCGGTCATAATGTGCGTAATCGCTCTTCTTAAGAAGCCGCGCCCTCTTCTCGCCAACGCCGAGCTCATTTCCCGGGACGCCGATCCCGTGCGCCATGAGCACGCGCTTTGCCGGCGGATAAACCGGGTTGCCGGTCCCGTTCCAGATCTCCTCACTCGTCGTGGCCGCCGATGCGATCTCAAACTCATCCTCATGCCCTGCCTTCCGGACCAGGTCCTTCATAATGAACTCACACATCGGGCTGCGGCAGATATTGCCATGACAGACGAAACAAATCTTAATCAAGTAATTTCTCCTCCTCTACTTCCCTTCAATGCCGCAGTTTGGCGCTTCACTTTACATTCAGCAGGGTAAAGGACCCTTCCGGGCGAAAGGACAGTGTAATTTCCGTCATCTGTTCCGGTGTCTCCTTCATATCATGGTTAAGCCAAAGCAGCGTGTCATTGTAAATTCCACCAATATGATAAGAAACTTCAAACTTCTTCAGTGAACCAACCTCATCCGGAATCTCTCCAAAGCGGAAGCATTCATTAAATACATCAAGCAGGATATGAGACAGCCCGTTCCGGTGAATCAGAAGCAGCTCCTTCCGATGAGCGTAAAAGGTTGTGAATATCTGGCGTGTGTAAGAGCGAAATGTTTTATGTTCCTGCTGCTCATATTCCCGCTGATACTCCTCCATCAGGCTCATCAGATAAAAATGAATGATATCCTCTTTCACCTCAAAATGTCTGTAATAGCTGGAACGGTTTACGCCGGCCTTCTCGCAGATCTCGCCGATACTGATTTTTCCATAGGGCTTCTTCTCCATCAGAATCAGGAGAGCTTCCGCAATATACTGCTGGATCAGCTGTTCATTTAAGCCTTTGATTCTCATAGCAACAATTTGCCCTCCTTTGTTGCATCCGGGGCCGAAAGTATTGAATATAGAAACAATCGTTGCTATTATAATATCGTAATCCGGATGACAAAACAAGCAAAAAGTTAGATTAGAAAAGAGGCATTCTCATGAAAGAAATCCAAAAAAATCTGTATCAGTTTTCCGTATATATTCCACCCATCAATTTTACAATCCATCAGTATCTGCTGAATACGGATCCTGCTATCCTGTTTGCCGCCGGAACGGTTCAGCAGGCGGAGGCGATTCTCCCCGATCTGAAAAAAGTCCTTGGGGACAAGCCGCTCAAGTACGTCTTCGTCTCCCATATGGAATCTGATGAGGCCGCAGGTGTGTTTGTATTGCGGAAAGAATACCCTGACCTTCAGGTGATCAGCGGTGAGCTCACGGCGAGAGAGCTTCCAGGATACGGCTACACCGGAAAGGTTCTTCCCCAAAAAGGCGGTGCAAAGCTGAAGGACGGTGAACTTGACCTGACTTTTGTGGATTATCCCGCTGAAGTACATCTGCAGGACGGTCTTCTGTGCCTGGAAAGGAACAGTGGAATTTTCTATTCTGCGGACCTGTTCCTGCGCTGGGGTAATGGAGTTGGAAAGACAGTGGATTCCACCTGGAAGGATGAAGTTTCCGCAATAAACGAAGAACGCGTTCCGAATGAAAAAATGCGCGCGGCTCTTCAGAAGAACCTGATGGCTCTTGACCCGAAGTTTATCGCCGTCGGACACGGGTACTGTGTGAATTTAGGATAAGGAAAGAGGGTGCAGGAGATGCCGCTGGTTTTCCTCAGTTCACTCTTCCTGCCACCCCTTGCAGACATCGCACCAGCCGGCCGCACCGGAGGCCTTCTCAAGCTCATCCGGCGTGAGCTTTACAGACGTGAACTCATCGCCTCCGGCCGGGTGCACGCAGACAAATCGTTTCAGCGAGACATCAAGCCAGATCGGAATGCCTTCCGGGATGGCAAATGGGCAGACGCCTCCCGGGAGGTCACCCGTGATCCGCTCCACGTCATCACGCGGAATCATGTGCGGCTTCTGATGAAACTGCGCCTTGAATTTTGAGCTGTTCACCCTGGCGTCGCCGGCCATCACGACAATGACCGGCTGCTCCCCGACGAGGAAAGACAGGGTCTTCGCGATCTCCGCCTCACTGCAGCCGATCTGCTGTGCCGCGTGCTCCACCGTGTCGATTGTCTCCTTGTGCTTTGTGATCCGGTCCGCGAGACCGCGCTCCTCAAGATATGTTCTTACCTGTTCTGCTGACATATATGCCTCCTCAAAGCCGGACATTAATCCCGGCACCTTGCATCTTTCACATAAAACTGCGATAAAATCTATCATACCATGAGGGCGGTTTCCGGGCAAATCTCATCTGAGAGATCGTCTGGCAGCCAAAAACTGCGCTCCCGCATAGCCGCGGAAGCGCAGTCTTCTGAAAGAAACTATATCCTAATTCACAGCCTCACTGACTGAGCGTCTCGATAATCTTCGTCATCGTACCCGCGTCCGGCATCGGCGACACCCGTTCGACCTGCTGAAGGACACCCGGGACATCAAATTTGTTCACGTCCATTTTATCCGTGGACACGCCGGTCCGGAAGCCGTGCTTCTCCCAGGCGAGCTTCTGAATGTCCGGATCGAGCAGCGCATCAATTCCCTTCGCACCTGCGTCATCGAGGGCGATAAAGACATGCGAGGACCAGACGGTCGGGTCCGGATAGATCATGACGATATCATCCTTCAGCTCCTTCCAGTCGTCAGGATTCTCATAGGCAAATTCAAGCAGCTGACTCTCGTAGCCGGCAATCCCGATCTTCTCGCCTCCGACATAGCCGGATATCTGCTCCGTCTGGCTGTTCTTCTGATAGTATGTGTATCCGATCGCTCCGGCGATCACAAGGACCAGAACGATCAGTCCGATAAGTTTTGCCTTCATAAGCTGCTTCCGCCTTCCATTTCCTGCATCTGCTTCAGGACGTCAAGCTCGACATCGGTGTCCATGAGCTCTCCCTCCATGAGATGCGTATACTGCTCCGCGAACGTTTTATTGAGCTCGGGAAGAGCCTCAGCCGTCCGGGCTTCACCACATGCTTCTTGTCACCGATGTTAAGCCACAGACTGATCGCCGGCCAGACGGCGTCATACGATAACGGGTCCGCCTTCCTGTTCTGATGCCTGCAGGCCCTCACAGGCATAAAAAAAGCGGGCTGTCCTCTGACAGCCCGGAATATTTCGTCACACCAGTCTCTTCTGATAGCCTCCTGTGACATGCACGTCCGAATGCTCAATGATAAAGGCCTGCGGATCTGCGTCAAGAATGTCCCGCTTCACGTCCTCAACCTCATTCTTCGCGACAACCGTGACGAGAACGCTGGTCTCATTTCCCGTATAGGCGCCGATACCGTCCCAGAACGTCACGCCGCGGACGTACTTCTTCATGATGACGTCCCTGATCTCCGGATGGTGCGTGAAGACCATCAGCTCGAGCTCGATATTCTGGTAGTGGAACCGGTCGATCGCCACTGAGAAAAATGCAATAAACAGAATCGAGTAGATTGCAGTCGAGAGCCGGAAGAGGACGGCCATGACCGCGTAGAGGCAGATATTGAACACGAGGTTCATAAGCCCCACTGAGAACTTTCCCTTCTGCGTGAGATAGACGCCGAGGAGATCAAGACCGCCGGCGCTGCCTCCATTTGTCAGGATGAGGCCGCAGCCGAAGCCGCCGAAAAGACCCGCGATCGCGATATTTGCCAGCCGGTCATTGATGAGCGGCAGCGCCGGAATCGGTAAAAATGTAAATGCGATCGTCTGCACGACGACCGAAATCACCGTCCCGACCAGCATACGCCGACTCATAGCCCGGAACGCGAGCAGAAACAGCGGGATATTCAGCGCCAGGTTAATGAGACCCGCGACATCAACACCGTGCACCCATGAAAATGCGAGCGTCCGGATCAGCTGCGCCAGACCGACGATGCCGCCGGCATAGAGATGCAGCGGCATCATGAACCAGTTGACCGCACACGCGTAAATGAGAGACCCCGCGATAATCATCAGAACATTGCGCATAAGAAACGGGCGGTAGGGCCCGCGGATCACCGCCGGATTCTCCGCCCCTGATACTGTAGAATTCATACACGTTCTCCTTCTCTCACTTGATCGGCAGACAGATCCGGAACCAGGTGCCTGTCAGTCCCTGCGCGGGCTCGATCAGTTCGATCGTTCCTCCGTGCCTCTCCACAATCTTCTTTGCGATCGAGAGGCCGAGACCGCTGCCGCCTCCGCTCTTTCTCGACTCGTCGCCGATGACAAATGGCTCAAAGATATGATCGCGGAATTCCTCCGGAATGCCCGGTCCGTTGTCGCCGAGCTCGATGACCGCCTTCCTGTTCTCAACGCGGATGCTCCCGTAGATCGTCGCCCCCGCACCGGCATGGCGGACAGAATTCGTGATGATATTTTCAAACACGCGCTTCAACTGCATGCGGTCAAACTGCGTCTCAATTCTCTCATCCGGAATGTCGACCTCCATGCCGAACCCGTCCAGCTGCAGCTCCTGATAGCGGCCCGCCATATAGCTTCGGAAATACTCGCAGAGGTCTCCCCTCTCAAGAGTCAGCTGGAAATCCGGGTGGTCGAGCCGGCTGTAATCACTGAATGAGCTGATGAGCTCCTCGAGAAGGTCCGCCTTCTGGGAAATGATCCGGACGTATTTCTCCTCATCCTCCTTCGGAATCAGCCCGTCCTCAATCGCCCGCGCGTACCCGCTGATCACGGTGATCGGCGTCTTGAGATCGTGCGAGATATCTGCCAGCATCTTCCGCTTCTGCTCCTCGAGCCTCTGCTGCTCCTTCTCACTCTTCGTGAGCTTATCGGACATGTCATTGAACGTGTCAATGATCTGCACGAACTCCTTCGGTCCCTTGTAGTCCCGGACAGGCTCCCGCTTCCCTTCCGAGAATCCCTTCATCGCATCATCCAGCACGGCGAGCGGCCGGCGCATCTTCGAGACCATCCGGAGGCCAACCAGAATAATGAGAAGAATGACGCAGCCAGCGAACACGACAATGAGAACAGTCGTCACCTTCTCGGAGAGATTGTCATAGACATACTGTGTGCTCTCTGAATGGATCAGAAGATAGCGTGTATTGCCGTCATTGTCCGTGTAGGTCGCCTTCTCAAGGACCATGCGCCCGCTCTCGTCGAGACTGCTGGTAAACAGGCGCTTGATTGTATTCTTCGAGACCCTCGAGCCTGAGAGCTCCAGGTTTGTGTAGACGATGTACCTCTGACTGTCGATCACGGCGATTCCCTGCAGGATCCAGTCGCTCCCGTTATTCTTATAGCAGGAGAGGACATAGCCGTTTGCCCTCCCGCCCGTCTCAAGAGACTCGATAATATATCTCACGCCCTTCTCATAATCCGTGAGATACTGCAGGGAGTCCACGCTGTATGTATTTTTCTTGTCGCTTCTGCTGCAGTAAATGACATGCGCCTCGTCATCGAGCACCTCGAAATATCCGTTCTTTCCGAGGTACCTCTGACTCGCCACCTCGTCGTACTGGTCCGCCTTGAGAAGCGGAAGCTGTTTCATAAAGCTCCCGGTCCCAATACCGTTCAGAATGTAATCCGTGATGTTCACAGAGGAAAATGCAAGCAGAAGGCCGAGCAGTATCAGCACTGCGACAAGAAACACGAGGCCCCGGAGCATAAATGCATAGAGACTCCCTGGCTTCCGCGCCTTCTTTGCATGATTTGTTTTCATTTTCATGGATGTTCTGATTTTCACTACAGCTGCCCGCCGCGCTCCGCGGCACCTTTACGGAGCTCCTCCTGATTCGCAAACCGATAGCCGAGCCCCCGGACCGTGATCAGATATTTCGGCTTCTTGCTGTCATCCTCGATCTTGTCGCGGAGATTTGAGATATGGACCATAATCGTGTTCTCCTCCGCCGCAAAGCACTCCCCGCTCACGGCCTCGTAGATCTGGAGCTTCGTGTATACGCGTCCCGGATGGCGCATGAGGAGGAGCATGATCTTGAGCTCCATCGGTGTGACGGAGATCTCCTGCCCGTCCTTGAAGAGCTGCATCGTGCGGCTGTCAACCCGGAACGGTCCCGCCTCAGTGACGTCCTCCTGACCATTTCCCGCGCCGCAGAGCTTATAGAACCGGCGGAGCGATGCCCGGACACGCGCAACGACCTCGAGTGGATTGAACGGCTTTGTCAGATAGTCGTCCGCTCCGAGATCGAGACCGAGAATCTTGTCGCTGTCCTCCTGCTTCGCTGAGAGAACGATAATCGGCATATTGCTCGTCTCACGGACGCGGCGTATCAGCTCATAGCCGTTCATATGAGGCATCATGATGTCAAAGAGACCGATGTCGATATGCTTCATATCAATAATCTGAAGCGCCTCACGTCCGTCGGAGGCGGACTCCACCCTGTATCCGCCGTTTTCAAGATACAGCTTCAGCACCGCGACAATATCCGGATCATCCTCCGCGATCAGCACTGTATAAGGTTCCTGTATGCCCATAGAATTCTCCCAAGCTCACACGGTACCGCGGATTTTCTCGATCAGTCCGTCGACCTCGGCGTCATAGGCCGCCGCATCCTTTTCCCAGGATGCCTGCGCCGGATTATTCTTAAGTCCCGAGATACCAAACGTATCCACCAGATATTCCGTGAGATAACGAGTCGTCTTCTCCGCACCGGACAGGTTCAGATGGTCGCCGTCGTCGAGCGAATCGACAGACCAGTCGATACCGATCTCATCCGCGATGCTGTTGAGGTCGACGTAGTCGACGTCGAGCTCCTCAGCCGCCTCCGTGAGTGCGTCCACGCGCTTCTGGTTGTAGTTCTTCGGTGATGGAGCGCTGTAAAGGACGAGCTTTGCGCCGTGCTTCTCACAGTAGTCACGGATCTCCGCAAGGTTCTGCATGGCGAAGCTGCTGATCGTCACCTTTTTCATAGTCCGGGCCATATAATTTCTGCCGTCGTAGGGATGAATGGCAGTTCTGATTCCAAAGCCCTTATAGGTTGAGACAGTCGCGCCCTCGTATGTATCTGAATTCCAGAAGCTGTGATAGCGCACGACCGGAAAGAGCTGTCCGATCAGCTCTGTGAAGCGCAGCTCCATGTCATCGACCATTGTTTCCTTCGTAAACGCGTCGTGAGCCTCAAGAAGAACAATCTCCGGCTTCTGTCTCTTAAAGACAGCCTTCAGAATCGACATGGTCTCCGGCAGTCTCTGTCCCGGCTGTCCGCAGTCATAGGATGTGATGCCAGCCTCCTCCCACGCCTGGATCGGGCTGTACGTCGTGTAGCTCTCGCTGTCACCGATATTAATGACCTGGATCGTATCGGCCGTCTCACTCGCAAGACGCACGTAGACCGCGTTCCGGCCGCCGATCTCGCCCTTCCGGTACCGCGAGTCATGACTGATCACCTGCGATATGCCCTCGACAATAAGGCAGAGGATCAGGAAAAAGAGGACAGTCCGGCCGATTTTCCGTCCGATTTCCTTTCCCCTCTTCTGCATTGTCTCCGGCTTGTTATTAGAATCCTGCATATATCATATCCACTTTCAGATAGCCGGCGCCGTATGCACCGAACAGAAACACCGCGATAATCAGCGCGTAATAGAGCGTCCATCTGACAGGTGTTTCCCATTTTCCAAGTCTCTTGTCCGGAACAAAGTTCAGCTCGCGGCAGAGATCATACATGAAGACAACGACAATGCCGGCTCCCGCGAGCATACAGCCCGCCTTGCTGAGACCGAGGTTAAACAGTGTTCCGTCCGTAAATGTGTGCCATGTAAAGCCATGGAACATGCTCCTGAACATCCGGAAGCCCGCCTTGATGCCGTTTGCCCGGAAGAACATCTCGCCCGTAAAAATGACAAACCAATTCTTCACGATCCGAAACAGCTTCCAGATGTTCTTCGCCCATGCTCCCGGAAGTCTCTTTTCGATCCCCTTTCGGACAGGCACAAGCGCCGCCTCGATCATGAGAATCACAAAGTAGTACATGCCGTAGAACAGATAATTCCACTGGCCGCCGTGCCAGACACCGTTTGCGAGCCAGACCGGGAAAATGCACACAGCTGTCGTGCCGAGCTGCATGATATACCGCCCGTACTTCTTTCTTGCATAGCGGTTCCACTTCATGACCGGCTTTGACAGCGAGATCGGGTAAAAGATATACGTTCTGAACCAGACGCCGAGCGTGATGTGCCACCTGCGCCAGAATTCAGACGCATTCACCGCAAAAAACGGCTGGCGGAAATTCTCCGGCATCTCAATTCCAAACAGCTTCGCGGAGCCGAGGACGACGTCCATCGTGCCCGAGAAATCCATGTAGAGCTGCGTCGCGTAGAGAATACCCGAGACCGCGATGACCGCGCCGTTATACTGCTCGTAGTGATTAAAAATCGCGTTGACGTCAATGATCAGACGGTTTGCGATGACATATTCCTTAAAGAGGCCCCAGACAATCCGGATGGATCCGTCAGCAAGGTTCTGAAGACGGACCGGATCGCCCGCGCGCAGCTCCTTCTGGAGCTGGCCGCCGCTTAAGATGGGACCCTCCATCACCTTCGGGAAGAAGCAGAGAAGCAGAAGCACACGCAGCGGGTTCTTCTCCGGCTTTGATTTGCCCCAGTAGACATCGGCCAGATAGCCGATTGCGTCAAGCGTATAAAATGAAATTCCGAGCGGCGCCGCGAATGTCTTCCAGATGATCTGGTGGGACGGATGAAACAGCCTGTAAATCCGCCCCGCGTTGATCTGGATGAAGCCCGCGTACTTGAAGACGGCGAGCGTGGCGAGAAGGCCCAGGATGCCGAGAAGAAGGATCTTTCCCTGCTTCCTGTCACCCCGCAGATTCTCGAGAAGAATCCCGAAGCCCCATGTCCATGCAGCCGCGAGGATCACCCAGATCAGAAGGACGCCGCTGACAGACACGTAGAAGAGGATGCTCGCCGCAAGCAGCGAGATCCACCTGAATTTCCGCGGCAGAAGCTGGTAGACAATGACCAGCGCCGGGAGCATCAGGAACAGGTAGAGCGCGTCGAAATACGTCATCAGATTATTTCCTCAGTCTTTCAACCATAGCAGCAATCGCGTCTGCAGAATTGAAGTTCTCCGGAACCATGTCAGCGGCGCTGACCTTCACGTCGTACTGTCCCTCAAGCTCCGCAACGAGGGAAATGATGCCGAACGAATCGAGAATGTGATCGTCGATCAGATGCTTCTCGTTCTTGTAGTCGACCGTGTCATCAATTTCATTCAGGATGTCAATGATTTCATTTGTCAGATTCTCACTCATGGTTACGCCCTTTCTGATCATATAGATCGTGTAATATTTTAGCAGCGGGGAACGCGAGGCGTTCCGAGTCTGAGGTACCGAACAGTGAACGTCTGCCCTGTGCCCGCAGGCATTCTTATCCAGTATTAAGGCCTTCCGCGCGAATGTCAAGCACGGAAAATACCTATCAGAAAACAGAAGCGGTTACTTCGTATTCAGTGTCCATGTCGGCAGGCTCTTCCGCACCGTCTGGAAGCCCTCAGCCCTGCTCCACGTCACGACCGCCGGCAGATCATGGCTTAAGAAGAGAGCCATTCCCTCGAACGCGCTGTAGGCGCCCGCGTTGTGGAAAATGAGGACATCACCCGGAAGAAGCCTTGTGCTGCTCTCATATCGCGCGCAGAGAATGTCGTTCACGGTGCACAGAGACCCGCAGAGGACATAGTCGTGCGCTTCGCGTGCCTCAGTCTGTTCAGCCTGACCTGACCGTTCAGCATTGTCCGCCGGCTGCGCTGATGCCGTGCTGCCGGAGCCGCTCTCACGTCCCATCACTGTGATTTCCGGCACAAACATGCCGCGGATCTGTCCGTCATACTGGATCTGATGAATGCCGCCGTCAAGGATCACATACGTCTGCTTTCCGTTCTTCTTTACGTCGCGAACCGATGTGAGGTAGGAGCCGCAGCTGGCCGCAAGGAACCGGCCCATCTCAAACGTGACGTGTGCTGCTCCGATCTCTTTTGCAAGGAATGCCAGCTGCCGCACCTCGTCCTCCGCGATGCCGCGGCTGTCATTTTCAAAATAACCGATCGGAAATCCGGGGCCGTATTCCAGCTCAAGATCATTCTTTCCCGTAGCTGCCAGCTCTCCGAAGAATGTCTTCAGCATGTCCAGCTCCTTCCGGATCACGCGCGCCTTCTTCTGCGTGCCCGAAAAATAGTGAATGCCAATGATCTGTACGCTCCGGCTGCTCTCCGCCAGCGCAAGGAGGTTTCTGACCTCCTCCATGTCCATGCCAAACTGATTTCCGCTCGTGAGGCGTGGAAATACGCGGACCCTAATGTTCCGCGCCTCCGCCGCCTCCGCGATGTCGCGGAACTGAGAGACGGACTCCGCCGTGTAGGTACAGTGGTCCCTGCACAGGTCCATGACCTCCGCAATCTCCTCCTTTGTCTTCATGACGCCGGAGAAATATATTTTTTCAAATGGCACATGCTGCCGCACCGCGATACGGAACTCGCCGATTGAGCAGCACTCGATCCGGTCCGCATGCTCAGCCATCGTCTTTACGATAAACGGATTGCTCTTCATCGCAAAGCACAGCCCGATATCAGCCCCGAGCATGGCACGCACTTCGTCAGCGCGTCTCGCCGCCTCATCGAGATCATAGAGATAAAGCGGCGTTCCCGCGTTTTTCAATACGTCCTGTATTCTGTCGTCCGTCATAATATCCCCCATTCAGCCGCGGCCCAGCGCCCGGCTGCGAAGCTCATTTCTGTCCTTCTTACCGTTCTTCGTGACCGGGAAGCTCTCAAGCCTTATGAAGCGGCGCGGGAGCATGTACCGCGGAATTTCCTGAACGAGCGTCTCGCGGATCGCATGCGCGTCCGCCGTTCCCGTATAAAATGCAGTGATCCGGCTGTTCTCCGGCGTGAATACGCAGCAGCTGTCCGAGACGCCCTCCGTGCCCGCAATCGCCTTCTCGATCTCCTCGAGTTCAATGCGGTGGCCGAACAGCTTGATCTGGAAATCCTTTCTTCCACAGAAAATGAGGTTCCCGTCCTCATCATATTTCGCAAGGTCGCCGGTCATGTACATCCGAAGCTCGCTCCCGTCACTTGCCGCAAACTGCACGAAGCTCTTCTGCGTCCGCTCGGGATCATTGTAGTACCCGGCTGCGACAGACTCTCCTGCCACGCAGATCTCACCGGTCTGTCCGGCCTCCGTGATTTCATGCCAGTGCTCGTCGAGCAGGAAAATTCTGCGCCCCGGGAACGGCTTTCCGATCGGGATCTGTCTTCCCTTTTCAAAATCCCGTCCGACCCGGTAGTACGTGCAGTTGCAGGTGATCTCCGACGGGCCGTAGAGATTCACGAATTCCGTCTCCGGAAGCGCTGTCCGCCACTCATCAAACGGTCCGGCTGGCATCGCCTCGCCGCTGAACATAATGAGACGCGCATGCTCCGGAACACCGTAGTCGAGGCCCTTTAAGGCCGTCACGGTCGTGAGCGCAGATACCGCCCAGATGAGAACCGTCACCTTCTTCTCATTCAGGTAATCGATCAGCTTCGCCGGCATGGAGAAGAGTCGGCGGTCGATAATCACAAGCTCCGCGCCTGTCAGAAGGCACGAGTAAATGTCCTTCACCGACACATCGAAGTCAAACGGCGCCTGATTGCCGAGTCTGTCGCGCTCTGTAATCTGAAAGATTTCCGTGAAGTGGGAAATGAAATCAATGACTGACCTGTGGCTGACTGACACACATTTCGGCTCTCCGGTCGAGCCGGACGTAAAAATGCCGTACAGCAGATCATCCGGAGATGCATGTTCACGGATGCGCCTGAGGCTCTCGCGGTCAGGCTCCTCATTTCCTGCAGTCATATCGGAGATCGTGAGGATTTCTCCCTCAAAGCCGGCGCCGCGGACAGCCGGAATCTGGCTCTCCTCCGCGATGACGAGCTTCGTCTTCAGCCGTGTCAGAATTTTCTTCACCCGGTCCGCCGGCTGATCGCTGCTGACCGGCACATAGAAGCCGCCGGCATAGACGACGCCGAGCTGCGCGGCAAGCGTGAGCGCGCTCTTTTCCGCGCAGACCGCGACCGGTTCATTTCCTGACAGCTTCCCCGCAAGCGCGCTTCCCACCCTCTGTGCCGTATGAAGAAGCTCACTCCATGTCAGTGTGCGCTCCATATCTGTTACGGCAGGGGCCTCAGGAAGCCTCGCGGCAGTGTTCTCGAGCATTTCCAGTACATTTTTCATCAGATAATTCGTTCTCCTTTGCAATCCATGAACGAGGATACCCATAAATCCTTAAAGTTTCGTGGAGGAAACCTTAAGGTTTCTAAAGGTTTCTCAGTCGCCCTCCTAAACGCCCTCCGCCGTACGCGGTACCGTCACCTGCGCTTAGAGCTTCATGACCAGTACGCGGTAATCACACCCTTAACATAGTTCTTACTTAGTTTTAATGGTACTTATTCTGGCCGGATGTTATAATATTGTATAAATTTGCGTTTGATTCCCGGTATCTGTTGTGCGTTGTGACGGATTTTCTGGTATGTTTTTATCATACCATAGGTCGTCGGAGAGGTCAAAGCCACAGCCATACCGGCAGGCAGATTAAACATAACGAAGCTGCTGAGTGCACACTGTCAGACTCTGAAGGCAGTCAGCAGTATCAGAACGGAGGTTGCATGCTATGTTCCGGAACATGAAAAAGGAAGAAAAGGCATGGGTTCTCTACGATGTGGGGAATTCCGTATTCACGCTGATGGTATCTACTCTGATCCCGATCTGGTTCAACACACTCGGCAAGAGCCAGCACATCAGCAGCACGCAGTATCTGGCCTACTGGAGCTACGCGGTCAGCGCCGTGACGATTCTCGTGGCAATTGCCGGCCCTGTTCTCGGTGCACTGTCCGACACGAAGGGCTTCCGGAAGCCGATGTTCACGCTCTCGCTCGTTGTCGGCGTCGTCGGCTGCATCCTCCTCGGCATCGTCCCCGACTGGCGGCTCTACATCGCGCTCTTCATTATCGCGAAGAGCTGCTACCAGATCACGCTGGTCCTCTATGACTCGATGCTGCCGGACATCACGACGCCAGAACGGATGGATGTGATTTCCTCCGGCGGCTACGCGTACGGGTACCTCGGCTCCTGCATTCCGTTCATCGCGGCGCTCGCGTTCTATGCGGTCGGAGCTGCGGGCAAAATGAACATGCGCCTTGCGATGTTCTTCGCATTTCTTGTGGCGGGCCTCTGGTGGTTTATTGTAACGCTCCCGCTTCTCAAATGCTACCGGCAGACACACTTCGTCGAGCACAACAGCGGCGCCGTCCGCGAGAGCTTCTCCCGCCTCGGAAAAACGCTGACACACATGTATAAGGAAGAGCGACACGTCTTTTATTTCCTGCTGGCGTTCTTCTTCTATATCGACGGCGTCTACACGATCATCGATGAGGCAGTCGCAATCGGCACGTCGCTCGGACTCGACCAGATGGGGCTTCTTGTCGTTCTGCTGCTGACACAGGTCGTCGCATTCGCATTTGCGACGCTCTTCGGAAAGCTGTCCGAGAAGCACAGCGCGCTCTCGCTCATCAGCGTCTGCATCCTCGGCTATTTTGCGGTTGCGATCTTCGCGCTGTTCATGCACTCGCTCTGGCAGTTCGGCATCATGGCATTTCTCGTCGGTATGTTCCAGGGCGCAATCCAGGCGCTCTCCCGCTCCTACTACGCGTCGATTATTCCTGCAGAGAGCTCCGGCGAGTACTTCGGTCTCTACGACATCTGCGGTAAAGGCGCGTCCTTCGTGGGAACAATGCTGATCGCGGTCACCGTGAGCCTCACGGGCAGCATCAATATCTCCGTGTCGACGCTCGCCGTTCTCTTCGTCATCGGACTGATTCTGCTCCGGAAGTCCGCCGCACACTCCGCGAAGAAGGCAGCATGAGAGCTGTTTACTCTGCGTGTGCGCTAAAAAATCCCTCCGCCATTCCGACTTGGAAATGGCGGAGGGATTTTCAGCTGTAATCCGGCTCAGCGCTTCATGCGCTCAATCGCGTATTTTACGAGATCGCTTCTCACGACGTCGCGCTCATCAAATGCAACCATCGCGACGCCTTTGCCACGCATTTTGTTCCAGACAATGGAAAGGCCCGAGCTGTATTTATCGAGCAGCGGGTTGTCGATCTGACCGATATCGCCGACCATGACGATCTTCGAGCCTTTTCCGCACCGGCTCAGCACATCGTATGCCTGCTGTTCATTCAGGTTCTGCGCCTCGTCGATCAGGTAGAACCGTCTCGTGAGGTTTCTTCCTCGTATGTAGAGCATGGGGAGGACGTCGATGACGGACTGAAAGATATCCTCGACCTGCTCCTCGATCTCAGCCGTGTCGGCCGCCTCTCCGTTGTTCTTGCTCCGAAGGAGGCTCTCGATGGAGTCCTTCACGGGGAGAATGAGCGGCTCCATCTTCTCATCGATATCGCCCGGAAGGAAGCCGAGCTGCTCCTGCCGATTGAGAGAGTTGCTCCGGGAAATGATGAACTTATCGTACCTTCCTCTTCCGTATGACGCGTACGTCTGATCAAGCCCGGCGGCCACAGGGAGAAATGTCTTGCCGCTGCCCGCCGCTCCCGTCAGACAGACGAGCGGGATTTCCTCCGGCGGGGCGAGAAGCGCGTACATGGCCATTTTCTGCTGGACATTGAGGAGCTTTCGGATACCGAAGACGTTCTCGAGTCCCTTATCCGGGATGAGGCGAAGCTTCTCTTCTTTTTTGATCGCAAGTGCCGACTGGCTGCCGCTCTTTAAGACGGCGAATTCCTCCTCATAGAGATGATCGGCGAGCGCAGTCGCAACGCCGTCTCCGCCCGCCTTGTCGTCATCATAGAGGCGGCTGATCAGGTCAGGATCCGCGTCGTCCCAGATCTCATAGCCAAGATACGGCTTCTCGCCTTCGGACGGAAGTCTGTCATTTTTATATGCCTCGATACCGACATTGACATTCGCGTTCCGGAAGCAGACATCCGCGTTGATCCGGCAGGAGACATCATTGGAGACAAATACATAGTGCTTCTTCGGATTCTGGAGCGCAAGCTCAATGCATGTGCTGATGATCCGGTTGTCAGGCACCTTCAGATCGAAGCCGACCGGAAGGTTCTCCGCCTTCACACCGTCGGGCTCGACAAATATATGGCCTCTCTTCAGCTTCACGCCGCGAACCAGATCGGACTTCTTCGAGCCCTTCGCGCTTGATTCGCGCAGACTGTCCAGCACGCGGATGAAATCTCTGGCGTTGAAGCCTGTCTCTCCGGGAGCCGTCTTGTGATGATCGAGCTCCTGCAGGACGGTTCCCGGGATCACGATGTCATTCGCGTCCTTTCCCTCGAGAAAGCCGTTGAGAACACGGCTTCCCCCGCCTGTGCCGGATGAGAGAATTACATTTGTGTCGAGGATAAATGTCTTTTTCAATGATCATTGCCTCCGGATGTTCATGGTTTACAGCAGCGTCTGTTCGTTGATAATCAGGTGAAAATCCATTTTTAGAAAATTTGCGGCCCTCTTGCACAGAAGCATCCGGTCCATGAAGATCTCGAAGTATTCTCCGATCTCTCCGTACCGCGTATCAATCTTCAGTTTTAATTTGATTGCGTCTCTGTTCTGATTGATTTTGAGCTTTGACTTGACGGCAGAGAAATTGACGCGGTCGTGGATATCAAACTGATGCTCGTCGCTCTCCTGCACGCGGCTCCTCCTGACATCTGACTTGTCCGCAATGATGAGTGCGGCGGCGATGACGCTGACCGGCACGCCGTTGCCCTCGTCGTGATTGCCGATCGCGCAGATGATCTGGGCGATATCCTCAGCGGGCACGTCCATATCGTGCAGAATCTGAAATGCCATCAGGGCACCGGACTGGCTGTGGTCCGACCGGTTGACGATGTTCCCGATGTCGTGCAGCCAGGCTGCCGTGAGTGCCAGATCAACGAGATGCGAATCGTATCCCAGCGTCTCCAGGATGTATCTGGTCCGCATGGCCACGATGTGGACATGCGCGTAGGAATGCTCTGTGTAATGCAGTGCGACCATACTCTCGTTCTGCTGACTGATATAGGCATTGACGGCGTGGTCGCTCTTTACTTTTTCAAACAGCGGATATGTTTGCTTCATTTACTCTCCTGTTACCTGATATTTCAACCTCTTCTTTTTAACATATGTATACATTTTCAGCTACCGCAACCGTGTAAAGCCGCGTAAAACCCATGTAACAGAGGAGCAGCTCGTCCGGTCACTGTGCGCACATACAGGTTGGATATAGTCAGCGATCTTCAGAACGGTGTCGGGCACGTTCCGTCCCCCTCAACTTCCCTTCGCCGCTGACACAGCGGCTCAGGGTGATTTTCGGGCTCCTCCACTTAACGCCCTCCACCGTGTCTGATATCGCTGACTGATGCCAAAGTTTGTATGTGCGCACAGTTGCCAGACGACGCGAAAGAAACAGGATTTGCATGTTCAGGTGTGGGGCTGTATAGTATGGATATTGATTTCGGACGGAGTCCGAATCGGCGGAAGGGAGGCGCAGTATATGGCGGAAAAGCCCGGGCTTGCCGTGCGCGCAGAGGAAAATGAATATATCGCGGAGGCGGAGGCTCTCGCGGAGCGTCTCGGGGCGCGTCTGCTTAGAGACGGCGAAGACAGATCTGCTTCTGCTAAAACCCCTGCGGGGCAGATTGACAGAAGCTGCGATCTCTCCGAAAGCGATAGCCGCGCCGGCTCTTCGCTTGTCCTCAGCCTCGGGCATGACGGGCTCTCGCTCACGGACGGGACGCTTACGATGCGCGGTGATTTTACGCGCCTGATTCCGCGTCTCACGCACGCAAATCTCACGCACGAGCTGCTCGTGAAGGCCGCGAAGGACCGCCGCGCGGGAAATCCGCCGACTGCTGTCGATGCGACGGCCGGCATGGGTGAGGACTCGCTTCTCCTTGCCGCCTCCGGCTTCGAGGTGTTCCTCTACGAGGCCGACCCGGTCATCGCAGCTCTCCTTTCCGACACGCTTCGGAGAGCCGCAGCCGTCCCGGAGCTCGCGGAGGCCGTGGGGCGCATGCATTTCACACAGGGCGACAGCATCAGGGCCATGCGGCAGCTCTCCTTTACTCCGGACGTCGTCGTGCTTGACCCGATGTTTCCGGAGCGGACAAAGAGCGCGCAGGTGCGGAAGAAGTTCCAGCTCATTCATCAGCTCGAGGCGCCCTGCGGCGATGAGGCGGAGCTGATGGACGCCGCCAGGGCCGCCGGTCCGCGAAGGATCGTCGTCAAGCGGCCGCTCAAGGGACCGTTTCTTGCAGACGTGAAGCCGTCCTACTCCCTGAAGGGCAAGGCGGTGCGGTACGACTGCATCGTTCTCTGACGCGCCAAAAAAGATCCGGCCGGACGGCTGCCGCGCGTGAAACGTCTGGCTTCAACACAGGATTCACATACTTACAAAGGTGAAAGGGAAAACAATGAGAAATTTTTCCATGAAGAAATTTGCCGGCATGCTGCTTCTCACACTCGGCCTCATGCTGGCGCTGCTCACGACCGTCATGATGCTCGCGGCCGGCTTCAGGCAGGCGGGTGCGGCCCGCGCCTACATGATCTTCGGCTTCCCGGCCGTCTCTTTTATTCTGTCCGGAGTCATCTGCTTCCGGTCTGAGAAGCCGCTCGGAAAGTGCCTTCTGGTCATTGCGGCGGGACTTATCGCGGCATTTTTTGCCGGCGCGCTGTGACGGGGTGCTGAATAAATATACATTGCTTTTTAGTCCAAGGCGTGTTACACTGGGCATCGTCTTATCAATTTGTGGAATATAAAAACTGATCAGGCATATACCTGGTCAGTTTTTTTGCGCGAATAGGCGGATGGGCCTGCATTTCGCGCGTCCATCAGTCAAATGAAAGGAAACGCATTTGAAATTCACAGAACTGAATCTTAATAAGAACCTGCAGGACGCTATCCGGAAGGCCGGCTACAAGGAGCCGTCTCCGATCCAGGAGAAGGCAATCCCGGCGGCAATGAGCGGCCGCGACCTCATCGCGTGCGCACAGACGGGAACGGGCAAGACAGCGGCATTCGCTCTGCCGATCCTCAATCGGCTCGAGAAGGCATCCTACGGATACATCCGAGCTCTCGTCCTCACACCGACGCGTGAGCTCGCGATCCAGAACTTCGACAACTTCAAGAAATACGGCCGCTACATGAACCTCCGGACGGTCTGCATTTACGGCGGCGCGAAGGAGCGCCCGCAGATCATGCAGCTGCACAGGGGCTGCGACATCCTCGTCGCAACTCCGGGCCGTCTGATCGATTACATGGACCGCGGCATTGTCTCCCTCGAGGGCATCGAGATCTTCGTCCTCGACGAGGCAGACCGCATGCTGGATATGGGCTTTATTCACGATATCCGCAAGATCGCCGCGGCGACTCCCGAAAAGCGCCAGACGCTGCTCTTCTCCGCGACGATGCCGCGGCCGATCGAGCGCCTCGCGCAGGAGCTCCTTCATGATCCCGAGTCCATCAAGGTCGCGCCGACGACAAGCCCGGCTGAGACGGTCGATCAGAAGATCTGCTTCCTCAAGAAGGAAGACAAGAAGCACGCGCTCAGCGCGTTCCTGAAGCAGGCGGACGTCCGGAAGGCGATCGTCTTCACACGGACAAAGCACGGCGCGGACCGGCTCGTGAAGGATCTCGGAAAGGAAAATATCGAGTCCATCGCGATCCACGGCGACAAGACGCAGGGCCAGCGCCAAAGCGCGCTCGAGCGCTTCCGCGGCGGAAAGATCAACGTGCTCGTCGCAACAGACGTCGCGGCGCGCGGCATCGATATCCGCGGCGTCACGCATGTCTACAATTATGACCTTCCGGAGGAGTCTGAGTCCTATATTCACCGGATCGGCCGCGCGGGCCGCGCAGGCGCATCCGGCGAGGCCGTCTCCCTCTGCGACAGCGAGGAAATGGGACTTCTCGCCGACATCGAGCACATGATGGGCAAGGAAATCCCGGAGCTGAAGAACGACTGGTCCATTGAGCTTGAGCGCAGGGCGCGCGGCGACCGCCGCCGTCACAGCCACAGAGCAGGCTCGGGGAGACGTCCGTCCGGTCACCGCGGATACAGCCGCGGCGCACGCTCTGAGAGGTCCGAGGGCTTCCGCAGAGACGGCGACAGAACACGCTCCGAGAGATCCGAGGGCTTTCGCAGAGACGGCGACAGAACGCGCTCCGAGAGATCCGAGGGCTTCCGCAGAGACAGAAATCATGCAGAGGCCGGAAAGCCCGGAGACCGCGCCTCCTACAGCAGGAGACGCTCCGGCAGACGCCCGGCCGGACGCAAGGAAGCCGTCAAGGCATCCTGAACATACAGCGCTCACCGCGTATCCCGCGGTGAGCCTTATCTTATACCCGAATTCGCGCAATCGTGGTACAATAAGCGGAAGACCGCGGGAGTATTTTCGTCCGGACGCCCAAAAATTCCGAACGTTCCCGCAGATATTCCACGCCGGACACCTCAAAGATTCCGGCTGCCTTTCGGGAGGAATTATGGATTCTAAGCAAGCTGTCGGTGTTTTTGATTCCGGACTGGGCGGTATCAGCGTCCTTCGCGAAATGTGCCGCGTTCTGCCGCAGGAGAATTTCATTTACTATGGCGACTCCGCGAACGCTCCTTACGGCGATAAAACAAATGAAGCCATCCTCGCTCTGTCTGAGCGCATCACGGACTATCTGCTCAGCCGGAACGTCAAGGCGATCGTGATCGCATGCAACACCGCGACAAGTGCCGCGGCGGAGGTGCTCCGGGCCGAGCATCCGGAAATTCCGATCCTCGGCATTGAGCCGGCCATCAAGCCCGCAGCGATGCACCGCAAGTCAGAGGAGGGCCGCTACCTCGTCATGGCGACAAATGCGACGCTCCACCTGCAGAAATTCCTGAAGCTTGAGAAACGGTTCGAGGACAAGGCAGAGTTCATTTCCCTCGTGTGCCCGGGACTTGCCGATCTCATCGAGACGGGCCGGCTCGATTCCCCGGAAATGAAGGCCTATCTGAAGGAGAAGCTCTCTCCGTTTATCGGAAAGGTCGACGGCGTCGTCCTCGGATGCACGCACTACCCATTTATACAGAGGCAGATCCGAGAAGTCATGGGCCCTGTCGAATTCTTTGATGGCGCGCACGGAACCGCCATGCAGCTCTTCCGGCGCCTCCGCGAAAATGGCTGGCTCAAGGAGGACGGCATTCCCGGAACCGTTGAGTTCCACTCCTCGATTGACACGCCGGAGGAAATTGCACTGTACAAACGGTTCTTCACAATGAAGCTGTGAAATAAAATACAGCACCCCAGACTCGGGACGCTTCGCGTTCCTCACGGGGTGCTGTATGATTATAGGATGTCAATCATTTCTCCGGCCAGGGCCTTGTTCATGCTCCTGACCGCACAGAACTTTCCGCACATGCTGCACGTATCGTCTTCCTCAGGCGCGCGGCTTGCGCGGATTTTTTTCGCCGTCTCGGGATCGAGCGCCTCTTTCCACTGCGCGTCCCAATCGAGCTTCTGTCTCGCAGCCGCCATCCGGTCGTCCTGCTCCCTAGCGCCCGGGATCCCCTTCGCGATGTCGGCCGCATGCGCCGCGATCCGGCTCGCGATGATTCCTTCACGCACATCCTCGACATCAGGAAGCGCAAGATGCTCAGCCGGCGTCACATAGCACAGGAAGGCTGCTCCGCTCATCGCAGCGATCGCCCCTCCGATGGCCGCCGTGATGTGGTCGTATCCCGGCGCGATGTCCGTGACGAGCGGTCCCAGCACGTAGAACGGCGCACCCTTGCAGATCGTCTGCTCAATCTTCATATTTGCCGCGATCTGGTCCATCGGGACGTGGCCCGGTCCTTCGACCATGACCTGGACATCCTTGTCCCTCGCCCTCTGCACGAGCTCGCCGAGACGGAGAAGCTCTCCGATCTGGCAGGAGTCCGTCGCGTCCGCGAGGCATCCCGGACGGCACGCGTCGCCGAGGCTGATTGTCACGTCATATTCGCGGCAGATATCGAGAATCTCATCATAGTACTCGTAGAACGGGTTCTCATTTCCCGTCATCGACATCCAGGCAAACACAAGACTGCCGCCGCGGCTCACGATGTTCATTTTCCGCCTGCCGGCCTTGATCTCCTCGATCGTCTTCCGGTTGATGCCGCAATGGAGCGTGACGAAATCGACGCCGTCCTCGGCATGGAGCCGCACGACATCGATGAAGTCCTTCGCCGTCAGTGTTCCGAGGTCTCTCTGAAAATGAATGACAGCGTCGTAGACCGGCACTGTGCCGACCATCGCGGGACACTCATGGCAGAGCTTCCGGCGGAACGGCTGCGTGTTGCCGTGGCTCGAGAGGTCCATGATCGCCTCGGCTCCGAGATCAACCGCGCTCTGCACCTTCTTCATCTCAACGTCGTAATCCCGGCAGTCACGGCTCACGCCGAGGTTCACGTTGATCTTTGTCCTGAGCATGCTGCCGATTCCGTTCGGGTCGAGGCAGGTGTGCGCCTTATTTGCGGGGATGACGACCTCGCCGGATGCGACCCAGCCGCAGATCTCCTCAGGAGTCCGCCGTTCCTTCGCCGCTACCTTTTTCATTTCCGGTGTAATGATGCCGCGCTTTGCGGCGTCCATCTGTGTTGCATATTCACTCATATCATATTCTCCTTTTTTTGCTGTGTCTGGACTCAGTCAGGGGCTGCAGTTCTCCTTTGAACAATGGTTTCCGTATCTTCGTCGAAGCGGCAAGGCTCACCCGGAGGTCTCAGTGTCTCTGCCGGAAACAGGGAAAAATGCCGCCTTCCCGTGCCAGGCGTGATTGAGTGGGCCGTTCCCGTGCCCGATGTCCATTCCGTCCCTGAGAGCGCCCTCGATGTAGCGCTTTGCCGCGCAGACGCTCTCCGTAAGCGTCCGTCCGCGCGCAAGCCCCGAGGCGATCGCCGATGACAGCGTGCAGCCCGTTCCGTGCGTATTTCTGCAGGAAATGCGGGGCCCTCTGAGCCAGATCATATTCTCGCCGTCATACAGGAGGTCGTCGGAGCGGCCGGATGTTTCCATCTCCCGTCCGTAATGGTCATGTACGTACTTCCGGTCTCCTTCTCCCGTTTCTGGCCCGCATCCGCCGCCGGTATCGCGCTCCTCCGGCGCCGCGTGACCTCCCTTGATGAGGACCGGACAGCCAAGCGCCTGAAAAATAACCGACGCCGCCGTCTTTCTGTCCTCATCGGAGAAAATGCGCATATCTGCCAGATACTCCGCCTCAGGGATGTTCGGCGTAAGGAGCTGCGCCAGAGGATACAAACTCTCCTGCGCAAGCTCTGCGGCATCCTCCGGCATGAGCCTTCTGCCGCTTGTCGAGATCATGACGGGATCGATCACGATGTGCTCTGCGCCGTACTCCCGGAGCTTTTCGCTGATGGCACTGACCTGCTCAATGTCCGCGATCATGCCGATCTTGACCGCGTCGGGGAACATGTCCTGAAAGACGGAATCCATCTGTTCTTCGACAAATGACGCCGGCACAGGAAGGCTGTCCTGCACGCCGAGCGTATTCTGGGCAGTCAGGGCGGTGACGGCCGACATGCCGAAGACGCCGAAGGCCATCATCGTCTTTAAGTCCGCCTGGATACCCGCGCCGCCTCCGGAATCACTGCCGGCGATCGTGAGGGCCGTGCGCACTTCCGAAGCCTCCACTCCCGCTGTCATTTCATTTTGCGAAAACGGCATGCTCCCTGCAGTTATCTCTCCGCCCTGCATGTGTGCCTCGTTCGTCACAGGATCTGCCTCACATTTTCTTTCAGCGCCTCCGCCGCCCTCCGGATGTCCGGCTGCGCGAAGATCGCGCTGATAACCGCGATGCCGGCGATGCCGGTGCCGCGAAGCTTCGCGACATTGTCCTTCGTGATACCGCCGATCGCGATGACCGGAATCGAGACCGCCCCGCAGATCTGTTTCAGCGTATCAAGACTCACAGGAACGGCGTCGTCCTTCGAGCCCGTCGGAAATACAGCCCCGACTCCGAGATAATCCGCCCCATTCTTCTCCGCAAGAACGGCCTCCTCCACGGTCTCCGCCGAGACGCCGACGATCGCATCGTCTCCGAGAAGCGCCCTCACGCGCCCGGCCTCCATGTCCTCCTGCCCGACATGAACGCCGTCCACGCCGACATGCGCCGCAAGCTCCACATCGTCGTCGAGCACAAACGGCACGCCGTATTCACGGCACAATGCCTTCAGCTCTCCGGCCTCCGCCTCGATAAGGGCCGCATCCAGCTCCTTCTCGCGGAGCTGGACAAATGTCGCGCCTCCCTCGAGTGCCTCCCGGACCGCTCCGGCAAGCGTCTGCCCCGGCGCAAGCCACCTGCGGTCCGTCACCGCGTAGAGCTCCATGGCCCTGCGGATCTCATTTTTTGAAAATCTGTGTCCCGACATATGTCCCTCCATGTCAAGCCTTACATAACTTCCATCTTCACCCCCGCATCGAGCGTATCGCCATCCATCAGGCTGACTGCGTCAATGATGCGGTTTCTCAGCGTCGCATTTCCTTCATAAGAGGCGAGGTGCGCGCGGCCCGTCTCCCCGGCAAGTCCCATCGCGGCAACAGCCGCTGCCGCCGCCTGCAGCTTCCGCTCCTTATTTGCGACAAGAAATGCAGACATCAGCCCTGAGAGCTGGCAGCCGGTCCCCGTGATCCGTCCCATTTCCGGGCAGCCGTTCCGGATCACATAGCAGTCCGTCCCATCCGTCACGAGGTCGATCGCGCCTGTGACCGCGAGGATCGTGTGCATCCGTCCCGCTGCCTCCTTCAGAAAATGAACGGCGCCGTCAAGCGTCTCCTCTGTCACTGCGTCAGCTGCGTCCGCATCGACGCCCTTCGTCGTACCGGAGCCGACAATCAGCGTCTTGATCTCAGACATATTTCCGCGGATCGCGTCGAACCGGACCGTCTCCATGAGCTCAAGCGCCGTATTTGTCCGGAGCGACGAGGCGCCTGCACCGACCGGATCGAGCAGGATCGGGTGACCGAGGCTCTCCGCCTTCACGCCGACGGCCTTCATCGACTCGACTGTCCGCGCATTCAGCGTGCCGATATTGATGCAGAGGCCGCCGCAGATCGACGTGATCTCCTCGACCTCGCCGACATCGTCGGACATAATCGGACTCGCGCCGCAGGCGAGAATGACATTTGCGACATCATTGACCGTGACATAATTCGTGATGCAGTGCACCAGAGGCGCATGCGTCCTCACCGCATCGAGACACGTTCCAAGTGTACTCATTTCCCATACCTCCCATGAGACTGCGGGGAAAGCTATACGCATAAAAAAGGCGGCACCCGAACGGATGCCGCCTTCACTTGCATAATACTTATTGCTCCCTACGTTGGCATTGTCCAAATCAGGTAAAAAGGTCGAAGCCAGTCGCTTCCTCTCAGCCGCCTCGTGCGGCTCCCTCGCAGTATGAACTTCATAACCATCATACCCTCGAGCCCTCCCTCTGTAAACCCCGTATCCTCCGGAGGTGTCAGGGTGTCTTCACCGCTGTAAATAGGCACAGTCCCGTTGTACCCTCCCTCCTCAGGCGGTATAATGGCTGTCAGCATAAACTTGAAGGAGCATTCATTATGGCAAATGAAAAGAAACGCGAGAGCTTCGGTTCCCGCCTCGGCTTTATCCTGGTCTCCGCCGGCTGCGCGATCGGCATCGGAAATGTATGGAAGTTTCCATACCTCTGCGGCAAATACGGCGGCGCCGCATTCATCCTGATCTATCTTCTGTTTCTTCTGATTCTGGGTATCCCGGTCATGGTCTGCGAGTTCGCGATCGGCCGCGCGAGCCAGCGGTCAGCGGCCCTTGCATTTGAGAAGCTCGAGCCCGCCGGCACAAACTGGCACCGCCTGAAATTCATCAGCATCATCGGCTGCTACATGCTCATGATGTACTACACGACCGTCGCCGGCTGGATGCTGTCCTACTGCTTCCGGAGCATCCGCGGCGATTTCGCGGGAGCCTCAGCGGACACCATCAAGAGTGAGTTCTCGGGCATGCTCTCCAATGCGCCGTCCATGGCGTTCTGGACGATCCTCGTCTGCCTCATCGGCTTCGCCGTCTGCTACTTCGGCATCCAGAACGGCATCGAGCGCGTGTCCAAATTCATGATGACAGCGCTGCTCGTTCTCATGTTCGTCCTCGCCGTGCACTCGGTGTTCCTGAAGGGCGCGGGCGCCGGCATCCGGTTCTACCTCGTCCCGAGCGCTTCCACGATCCGCTCGGCCGGCATCGGAACCGTCATCTTCGCGGCGATGAGCCAGGCATTCTTCACGCTGTCCATCGGCATCGGCGCGATGCTCATTTTCGGAAGCTATCTCGGGAAGGACAGATCACTGACCGGTGAGGCCGTCACGGTCACCTCGCTCGACACACTCGTCGCGCTGATGGCCGGCTTCATCATCATCCCGGCGTGCTTCGCCTTCGGTGTCGAGCCGGACGCGGGACCGTCGCTGATCTTCCTCACGATCCCGAATATCTTCTCGAAAATGAAGGGCGGACAGATCTGGAGCGCGCTGTTCTTCGTGTTTCTTTCATTTGCCGCGCTGACGACCGTCATCGCCGTATTTGAAAACATCATCGCGTTCGACATGGATCTCTTCGGCTGGACGAGAAAAAAGAGCGTGCTCATCAGCGCCCTGCTCGTCATCGCGCTGAGCCTTCCGTGCGTGTTCGGCTACAATATCTGGTCAGGCTTCATGCCGCTCGGCAAAGGAACGGCCGTGCTCGATCTCGAGGACTTCATTGTGTCGAACAACCTGCTCCCGCTCGGCAGCCTTGCATTTGTCCTGTTCTGCACAAATGCGCGCGGCTGGGGCTGGCAGAGGTTCCTTGCGGAGGCGGACGCGGGCGATGGCATGAAATTCCCGAAGCAGTTCCGCTGGTACTTCACGTTCGGCCTGCCGCTCGTCATCGTCATCATCTATCTGAAGGGCTACTACGACATCTTCTCGAAGATGGGCACAGCTGTCCTGACGGGCTGGATGATCTTCGCGTGCCTGCTTCTGCTGTTCATTTTCTGGTGCGCGTTCGGAAGAAGCAGAAAACTTCTGAAAAAATAAAACAATCCGAAAAATGAAACGGGGCTGTCGCACTAAGAACGGTGCGGCAGCCCCATTTCATTTTTCTCTGATGCGCTTTCCGCTCAGATGCTCGATCCGAAGCTCAAGACAGTGGACTCTTGTCCGCGTCGCCTCGATCTCCTTCTCGACGAGCTCTTTGCTGGGATAGTACTTATTTCCTATATTTCGCGTGATCTCCTCCGTCTCCTTCATGTCAGGAACCGGATGAATCCTGCCAAATGCAATCACGCTCTTCCATGTGTTCCACCACTCACCGGGAGCCTTGCCCAGATTTTCCGTCACACAGAATGACACCTTATCGTGCCTCGCGATCGAGTCGATCTTGTGCCCCACAGACGCGCCATGGAAATAGAGCTTCATGTTCTCTCTGTCAAAATAGAAATTGAGCGGAACTGCGTACGGATACCCGTCGTCGCCGGAGACGGCCAGAACGCCATGTCCTCCCTTTTCGAGCACATCCAGGCACTCCTCCTCAGAGAGCGCCTGCTTAAAGCGCCGCATCGGGCGGAACTCGCCGACATATGCCTTCTGCAGCACGCCGCCGACGAGATACGCGCAGTCGCCCTCATCGAGCTTCATCGCGGTGAGCGCGCGGTCATTTGCGGGGACAGTCCGTCTCGTGCCGTCCTCCGCCTCGAGCGTCACCTCATCCATGAGCGATGCGCCGTCCGGCACGCCCTCGCAGCCGTAGTCCATCTCATCGATTCTGATAACCTTATATAAATCCTGCATACATTTTCCTCACCATGCCATACGCATTCCGACCGGGACACAGAGCGGCCTCAGGCAGCCTGCTTCAGACATTCACTTACAGTCAAGGAACCGGAACGGCTCCTTCGGGTCGCTCCCGAGGAACTGCATCATTAAAAATGCGGCCCTCACGGACACCTTCTCCTCACTGAGGATTCTTCGCACTTCATTTTTATCCGCAAGAATGGCCTCGATCCACTCGCTGCTCTCATTGTCCGAGCGGCTGATCGTGCCCTTTACTGTCCCGAAGACAGCCGCGCCCGGCTCATCCGAGAAGCCCGGTGCGAGAAAGAACGGACGGCGGCAGAACGCCTCTCCTCCCGTATATTCCGTAAATGAAAGGCCTGTCTCCTCCTCCATCTCCCGGACCGCGGCCTCACCGGCCGTCTCGCCCGGATCGATGAGACCCGCCGGAAGAGAATAAATATACTCGTCGACCGGGAAGCGGTACTCGTGAACGAGCGCAATTCTCGGCTCCGCCTCCTCCGTGACCGCGTAAATCGTGATGCCCTCCGCCGTCAGCTCATGCGTGCGGATCTTGATCTTGTCATCACTGTTTCTCGTGCAGAAATAATAATTGCCGGGCTTCCCCGCGCGGTCCTCAAATGTCAGATGGTACATGTTGAGGAAGCGGTTGTCCGTCTGCTTTTCAATTGTCTTGATGTGCGTCATCTCTATCTCCCTGCCCGATCACCTGTTGCATAGCTTCTCATTTTCAGAATCAGCTGCCGGAAGCACGCCCTTCTCCCGCAGAAGCTTCTCCGTGGCATCGACCATCTCAAAGACCAGTCCGTCGCAGTGGGTCTTGCGCGGGACACCCGCCTTTGCGCTCGCCGCGAGCAGATCGCGACAATTCAGCATGTCATTGTGGCGCTCACGGAAATTTCGGTAAATCTCACGGAGCGTGTCCGCGTCATCGATCCCCGCGAGCCCGAGGACCATCATCGCGCCTGTGATGGCGCCGCAGGTCGCACCCATTTTCATGCCCGCACCAAAATGCGAGCCCAGCCGGTACGCCTGCTCCTCATCGAGCCCGATCACATCGTGAAATGCGACCAGCACGCTCTGCGCGCAGTTGTAGTGGCGCTCCGTGATGGCGCGCACGGTCTTTGCTCTGTCCATATAGATACTCATAGCCATTGTGCCTCCTTAGTCCATACTCTGCAATTGCGGAGAAAACCCACTGCAATGCGACAGTCCTTACCGTTCCTCTCTTTACATCCGCTGAATACAGGTAGGGCTGTCCGTATCAGTTTGTATATCCATTATACTTATGGTCTCTTTCATACTGAACGATCGTCTGCAGATTCGCATTCTCATATGAATTAAACTCAGCAGCAACCGCATCCATGTTATCCGTTGTTCCCTGATACCATGACTTGCTCTCAAAATATGCCTTTACACTCGGATCCTTCGAGAAAATATATCCATGCCGTGCATAAAGACCATTTCGTACAAGCTTCACTTCATACTCCGAAAGTCCACTAAGATCACTATAGTCCAGATACTCGGATGATTCTACATTGATCAATGCATCGACAGCAGGATCCGCTTCTTCGTCCGCATCATACCCTGCCGTAGCAGGTACCGGTGTCGCGGTCGGAACCGGTGTCGGTGTCGCCGTCGGAGCCAGCGTCGCTGTCGGAATCGGAGTCGGCGTTGCCTTGACCGTCGGTGTCGGCGTAGATGTCGGTGTCGGCTTCGCCGTAACGCCGATGCTGATCGTGTCACTCTCCGCCACAGGAGTCGGCGTTGCATTCGCGCTGACAGAGGGCGCAGAGACGGATGATGACCCGGACGAGAGCTTTCCGCTCAGCGTGAAATACGCGATTGTTCCGATCACAGCCACAGCGACGACGCAGCCGACGATAATAATCGGAAGCATGGCTCCCTTCTTTCTATCACTGTCGCCATCGTCCTCGTCGTCATAATCACCGTACGGATTCTCCTGGTCACCGTAGCTCCCATCCTGACCATAGCCGTCGTCCGGCGGGTTCCCATAATTCCCGGTCTGATCATACCCGCCATCCTGCGGGTTCCCATAATTCCCGGTCTGATCATACCCGCCATCCTGCGGGTTCCCGGTTTCATTCTCCCCTGCTACGCGGCCTCCGCACTCCGGACAGAAGTTTGAATCGTCCGGAATCTGCTTTCCACAATGTGGACAAAACATAATTTTTTCCTCCCTCATTCAAATACAGATATTTTCTGCCGCCGCTTACTTTGAAGATGCGGCGTCACTTCCGGCTGTCGCTGACGCAGCAGAGCCTGTGGCAGAAGAAGCAACAGACGACACGCTGCT
>JAZHVT010000006.1:0-89125 GCA_036453145.1 Eubacteriales bacterium | reverse complement strand
TAGTTGTGGATGATGAGGAAGAGATAAGGCTCGGGCTATGCAAGCTGATAGACTGGCAGGCTTTGCATTTTGATATATGCGGGACGGCGGGAGATGGACTGAAGGCAGCGGAGATGATCCGGACCTGTAAGCCGGACCTGCTTCTGATGGATGTCCGCATGCCGCACTTAAGCGGACTTGAGCTTCTGGAGGAAGCACGCAGACTGGGCTTTACTGGAGATACAATTATCCTCAGTGGTTTTTCGGAATTTGAATATGCGCAGAAAGCGATTAGTCTGGGCGTGGTCGCCTACTTGCTGAAGCCGATCAATGAAGCACAGCTGATCAGCGCGGTCTTAAAGGCCAGGGAGGATCTGGAAAAGAAAGAGCGCAGCAGTCGAATCTCACAGCAGTACAGGGGAAATGAACGGCGAGCTCTGCTTGAAAAACTGATCACAGGCAAAGTGAAGATTGATATGAGTGAGTTCCATGCTGTACAGCTTGATGCGGACGAGTATCAGGTTTTTTCTTACGAAAAATTTTACGCAGATGCCGGAAATCTCCCATGGAGACTTGAACAGCTTCTGACGGCGGATCAGACGGATGACCGCTCCGTGGTGCCATTTTATGTAAGAGAAAGGTCTTACTTCCTTCTGTGCGGCAGAAAGGAAATTGCCAGGTTTGAACGGATTCTGAAGCACTATCAGGAGGTGGTGGAGAAGGGCTCTCCACTGGACAGTATTTTTCTTGTGTATGGACGGGCAGTTGAGACTCCGGACCAGATCCCGCTGTCATATCGGGATGTCGTTGGGCTTGAGATGAGACGCTTTTTCTGCAGTCCGAACCAGCATGTTCTTCCGTGGACCAGCCTGAATGAATTAGCCGGCGAGCCAGAATTTCTTCCGGATATCGGAAAGACAGCAGACCGGATTTCTGAAACTGTGCTTGCCGGAAACAGGTCGCTTCTCGAGGAGAAAATCAGTCAGCTGGAACAGCAGCTTATACACAGCGGGGCAGATTGCCAGGACGTTCAATCCTTCTTGGTCGATCTGGTCGTGCAGATTCGCTATCGACTGATCAGAAGCAATGGAGATCTGGAGGAGAAAATTCCGCGTACGTCTGTCATGCTGGAGGAGGTCCGCAGGAAGCCGTTTCTTCATGAGGCCATACAGTATATCCTGGAGTCAGTTTCTGGCTGTATTTCCACATCGACGGATACGGTCATGCAGGAACTGCTTTGGTACGTAGATCATAATTATTATGAGCCGCTGAAGCTTGAGTCGCTGGCAGAGCTGTTCGGGTACAGTAGCACCTATCTGGGAAAGCTGTTTTTCAAGACGGTCGGTATGAGATTCAACGCATATCTTGATGACCTGAGAATCCGTCATGCGGCAGAGTTGCTGAAGAATCGCAGCCTTCATGTTTACGAGATTGCACAGAAGGTTGGGTATCCCAATGTAGATTATTTTTACCGGAAATTCCGCAGGATAACGGGCATGACACCGGCGGAGTACAGACAGAAGGAAAGCCCCGGCGAATGAGGCCGGGGCTGATCAGGAGGAAAATGAAATTCAGCTGACACCAGCGAGAATTGCATTTATCAGATCTTGATGAGTAACCTGATTGGTGGTGCGATCAAAAAGGGCGAAGCCGTATTTTCCGGTCCATCCGTTATCCCAGCAGCAGGGAACGCCGCCGATGGACTTTACGGCTTTGCAGATGTACTGATAAAAGTAGCAACGATACTGTTCATTAGAAGCAGGGAGAGTCAATGTGGAAATTGAAAGCAGAACAAAAGAAATAAGAGCAATGGCCTTTTTCATTTAAATACCTCCTTATATAATCCGCTCACAGGTTTATTGTCGAGTCCGATCAGTCCGAAGTTCAGGTACTTGTAGTTCCAGAGCGCATGGCCGATTTTGCTTTTATCCATGATCACGTAGAGATCCTGAATCCAGTGCGCGGCATCGTTTACAGGCGCTCCGTCGATGACGCCGAATTCTCCGCAGTAAAGCTCTCGTCCGGTATCACGAATGAACCGAATTGCCGGCATCATCAGGCGCTCCATCAATGCATGGTCGTTGCGGGACTCATGTGCGACGAGTCTGTACTTTGCCTGATATTTCGGATGTGTCTCCAGGTATTCGGAAAATGAACGGATATCGTCCGGATAATGGACGGTCCGGTTGTATTCCGACATCTCTTCCGAGAAATCTGCCCTCTGATGCGTGAATACCTGCGGATCATAAAAATGAAAATTGTACGCGATATGCGGATCGTTAATAATCTGCAGCTCTTTCAGATAGACTGTATTGTTCTGTCCATTGCTTCCGACCAGAATGTATCTTTCCGGATCAATTCTCCGAATGGCGGCAATGATATCCGCAGCCAGCCTGTTCCAAAGAAGATCAGGATTTCGGGACATATCCCATGTGATGCCCGTCGGATCGTCATCCGGGTAAGCGCCGCTTGCATCAGATACCTCATTCAGAAGCTCAAACATAATGAGAGGCTTGCGGATAGGAAGCAGCTTTTCTGTCAACAGTTCCCACACGCGAATCAGTCTTGCACGGAGGCTGCGGTCAGTCAGAAGCGGCATCGCCTGATCCATGGCGCCCCAGACATTTCCTTCGATATCATGCAGATCGAGAACCAGATTTAGATGATACTTTTCGCACCAGTGAATGCAATCGGTGATTCTTCTTACAACGGGCTCCCGCAGAGAATCTGTTTCTGCATTATAGAGGAGATTCCCGTCGACCGGAAGACGGACATGGTCGCATCCCCATCCTGCAATCTCTGAAATGTTCTGCTCAGTAATAAATGAAGAGAAATGCTGTCTGAGATTGCCCTCATTCAGCGGCTGACTGGCGATGTATTCATACTGCGACAGCCAGCCGCCAAGGTTTATTCCGTTATGAAAGTTTTCATATAGCATGATCTGTCCCTTCCTGTGTGGATGATATGCCGGTATTGTTATCCGGATACAAAGATTCGTAAAGCATCAAAAACAGGCGACTTTTCTTTCAGAATCTGACATGGACAGGAAACGCGTGCCTTGTCAGAAAAATACAGGAAACAGGAAGATTCCGAAGGTTATAAGCCGGAGCATGATCAGGTATCCTATGTGCCATAAGAGATGGAAAGGGGTGCATTTCAAATGACGAAAGCTGCTGTGAAAAAGAGGAAGAGCGGCCGGCATGAGGACAAGAAAATGTTTCTGACCATTCTGCCGTTCCTTATCCTGAGCATTCTGTTCAGCTACTTTCCGCTGCACGGATGGATCTACGCGTTCTTCGATTACAAGCCACCGCTGAAGCTGTCACAATGTGAGTTCGTCGGCTTTCAGTGGTTCAAGGAGCTGTTCGGATCTCCGACGCAGGTCTCACAGCTCATTCAGGTTCTGAAGAACACATTCGCGATGAGTCTTCTGGGAATCGCGGCATCGGTTCTGCCATTGATCTTCGCAATTCTTCTGAATGAGATCAGCTGCTCATGGTACAGAAAAATCGTACAGACGCTGACGACTCTGCCGAACTTCATCAGCTGGGTCCTGGTCTACACGATCGCGTTCTCATTCTTCGCCAGTGACGGCATGATCAATCATCTCCTGCTGAATGCGAGAATCATCCAGAATCCGATTAAGTTCCTTGACAGTGATAAGCATGTATATCTGGCCATGCTGCTCTGGCAGATTTGGAAGACTGTTGGATGGAACGCCATCATGTATCTGGCGTCATTGTCCGGCATTGATCAGGAGCTGTATGAAGCGGCAAAGGTCGATGGCGCGAACCGGTTCGACCTGATGATTCATATCACGCTTCCTGCACTGGTTCCGACGTTCTTTGTTCTGCTGATGCTGGCAGTGGCGAATTTCCTGAATAACGGCATGGATCAGTACTACGTATTCCAGAACGCGTTCAATAAGACGCACATACAGGTTCTTGACCTGTATGTCTATAACATCGGCATGACCGGAGGAAGCGTATCACTAGCAACCGTTATCAGCATGCTGAAGAGTCTGATTTCCGTGACACTGCTCACACTTGTGAATTTTCTCTCGAAGAAAATCCGTGGCGTCTCCATCATCTGACAGAGGAGAAGAAAATGAAAATTCAGCAGAAAAAACGAATCGGAAAAATGTCTGTCGGATCCAGGACGTTTTCGGTTATCAACTATGTGTTTTTCGGGATCCTCACGGTGATCTGCTTCTACCCGTTTTATTACCTGATTATCAATTCCATCAGCGCCAATGACCTGGCCTCCTCGGGAAAGATTATGTGGCGGGCGGTGAAGATTCATTTTGATAATTACAAGCAGGTCCTGCAGCTCAGCGGTTTTGCGAGAGCGCTTCTGGTGTCTGTCGCAAGGACTGTCATCGGTACAGTCTGTACAGTCATGGCGTCTGCTTATCTGGGCTTTATGTTCACACAGAAGCGTCTGTGGAAGAGAAAGCTGTGGTACCGCATGATCGTGATCACGATGTACTTCAACGCGGGCATTATCCCCATGTATATCACGATGCAGACGCTTCACCTGACCAACAACTTTCTGGTATACATTCTGCCGTCGATTGTAGCGCCGTTTAACATTATTCTGGTGAAGACATACATTGAGTCGATTCCGGAATCACTGCAGGAGGCTGCGGAGCTTGACGGGGCGAGTGTATATCAGGTGTTCTGGAAGATCGTTCTTCCGATCAGCAAGCCGATTCTTTCGACCTGTGCCATCTTCTCGGCGGTCGGGCAGTGGAATTCATTTCAGGACACGCTGATGTATATCACAGATGCGAAGCTGTATTCCCTGCAGTATCTTTTGTACACCTATACAAATCAGGCAAATTCGATTGCATCGATGGCAAAGAACGGTGCGACCGGAGCATTGGCAAATGCAGCCACACAGCTCACGGCATCATCTGTCCGCGTGACAGTTGCGGTTGTGGTTGTGCTTCCGATCCTGTTCGTCTATCCATTCTTCCAGAAGTATTTCGTCAAGGGAATGATGATCGGATCTGTGAAGGGCTGATTCTGTCCGCGAGGTAACAATTCAGGCCATGTTTTATGGTCAGATTAATCAATATGAGTGAGGAGGATTTCTATGAAAAAAAGACTGGTAAGCATAGGACTTGCAGCAGCCATGGCAGTCGGACTGCTGTCCGGCTGCGGATCGCAGAGCACGTCGGGGACGACATCACAGGTCGTCGGAGCTTCGTCGTCTCAGAGCGGAGATACGTCGACGAACAGCAAATATCCAAAGGAGCTGACGATTGATGTATTTGACTCAGAGGCTAACTATCAGGGCGTTCAGAGCGGATGGTTTGCAAAGATCGTAAAAGACAAGTTCAACATGAAGCTGAATATCGTGGCCCCGAACGTTGCTGGCGGAGGCGACACTCTCTTTCAGACACGGTCGGCTGCGGGAAATCTCGGCGATCTGATTATCTGCAACACGAGCAACGGAAAGCTGTCGCAGCTGGTAAAGGCAGGTCTGGTACAGGATATTTCATCGTATCTGAAAAATGAGACGAATGTCACCGCTTATCAGAGTGCAATCGACAGCATGAAGGATCTGGCGGGAACGGACAATGGAATTTATGCGATTCCGTCAGAAGTGTCAAAGAATGCACCGACAGACGCGTCTGTCGGTCTCGAGCCGAATTATGGCCCGTACATCAGATGGGATTACTACAAGGCAATCGGGTATCCGGAAATCAAAAATTTGGATGATCTTCTTGACGTTTTGACGAAAATGCAGGCAGAGGCGCGCAAGGAGGAAGGAAGCAATGATATCTACGCGCTGTCTCTATTTAAGGATTGGGACCGCAACATGATGACGCTTGCGAGAAATATCACCTGTATGTATGGATATGACCAGTCTGGCATCGCGCTGCTTGCCAACGACGACTCGGATATCCAGGATCCGATCGGAGATGATTCGATCTATTACAAGGCACTTAAGTTCCTCTATAAGGCGAACAAAGCGGGCCTTGTGGATCCGGACTCGACAACACAGAATTATGACACAATGTATCAGAAAATGCAGAGCGGCAAGTGCCTGTTCTCGTTCTGGTCCTGGATGGGCCAGGGCGCCTTTAATACACCGGACCATACAGCAGCAGGAAAAGGATTCAAGATGGCTCCGGTTGAAGACATGAAGATTGGCGTCAACGGTTGCAGAATGAACGGAAATCATGAGATTGCGATCATGGTGGGCTCCAAGGCAGAGGATCCGCAGAGACTGGTTGATTTCATTGACTGGCTGTATTCTCCGGAAGGCATCATGGCCGATCAGGCTAATGGCACATCCGGCAGCTGCGGCCCCGAGGGACTGACATGGGAGGAATCTGATGGACAGCCGGCTCTGACGGACTTCGGAAAGAAAGCCCTCGGCGGCGATGATGTGGATGTACCGTCTGAATGGGGCGGAGGCAAGTGGCAGGAAGGTGTCAGCACACTTAACGTAACCTTCGTCAATACGACAGATGTCAATCCGTTAAATAATGAGCCGTACATGTATACACTCTGGGATTCGACGATGAAGGACAACGAAACAGCACTTGATAAAGACTGGGAGCAGCAAACAGGAGCAAAATCTGCGATCGACTATCTGAAGCAGCATAACATGCTGGATGTAGCTCCGGGCGACTCCTATGTAACTCCGGAGGAAGATTCGACGATTACAAACCTGAGATCACAGTGCGGCTCTTCACTGACAGAGTATTCGTGGAAGCTTGCATTTGCGGACAGTGACAGCGATTTTGACGAGCTGTATTCGACCATGCAGAGCACACTGAAGGGACTGAATTATAGCACATTGTTTGATAATGACAAGAAGCAGGCGGAGGAGAAAGTAAAGGCAAGAGAAGAGGTTGTCGCAGAGTACAACAAGACGCAGTCACAGTCGACAGCGTCATGACAAAAAGTTCTTGAAAAAACAGGAGGCGGTCACTGGCCGTCTCCTGTTTCTTTTCCTTCGCGGATTTCTTTCTTCATTTTGATCATCTGGTAAAGCGTGATGGAATTCGTGACAACTGTCGCCCCACTGAAGAACGCGCCTGTATAGGAGCGGATCAGGAAATAGTAGACGACCCACGGCACGAAGCTTGCCGTGACAAGCAGCTTGAAGGCGATCGGGTTCTGAATATCCATGAGCAGCACGTAGACGGTGCACACAACAAATGGCAGCCAGCCGAGCGCGCCCTGCGTGTTAAAGCGGACCGTGAGGTAGAGCGACGCGGCGATGAGCAGCGCCTTGGCATACCACGTCAGCTTGCCCTTGTAGCAGATGATGTTCCGGATGACGCTGAGTACGTTGCTGATCGCGCCGGTGATGCCGCCGAGCATCGTCATGCTGACGGTCTGCATCAGAAGCTGGACCGACTGCCAGGCCAGAATTTTCGATTTCTTCTTCATCGTGCCGGACCAGATCATGACCATCGCGGCGGCGAAGTCAATGATGTTGGCGATGATAATAACTGCCATAAGTCTTCCCCCAAAAAGATATGCTAAAGGCAAGTATAGCAGACAAAAAAAGGAAAATCCAGAAGATTCGGCACACAGTATGACATAATTGTGCTATAATCATGTCATAAAGAAGAAAGGAGCTGATACCATGCCAGTAATCATGCCGATCAAAGAACTCCGCAATACAAGCGAGATATCCGATATGGCTCATAAGACACAGGAACCAATTTTCATTACAAAAAATGGATATAGCGATTTGGTTGTAATGAGCAGTGAATTGTATGATAAATTTGCAAAAAATAACCGGATCGATCAGGCAATCTATGAATCTGAGAAGGAAATGGAAGAGGGTGGTGCTTCGATTGATCTTGATGAGGCCTTTGAAGGACTAAATAAAAAATACTATGGAGAAATATAAGGTCAGATTAACCCCAAAGGCATTCCGGGATATTGATGACATTTTTTCCTACATTGCTTTGGAAAAGCTGTCACCGGAAAATGCAAAAGGACAGACAGATCGGATTTGGACGGCGTTAAAAAAATTAGAAACATTCCCTCAGTCGCACCAGGAGCGGACTGAAGGAAGATATGCCGGGAAAGGATACCGGCAATTGCTGATAGACAATTATGTTGCTGTCTTCAAGATTGATGAATCAAAGAAAACTGTCTATGTAGTGACCGTGCAGTATCAGGGACGGAATGTATAAGGAAAAACCAGAAAGATGAAGCTACGCAGATGATGGACAGAAGACGTTCAAGATCTTCTGCCCATCTTTTTTATTCCGCCTTTTTTACCTGCGCCGCGATCTGGTCCTTTGCCGCCTGCACGAAGGCCTTCAGCAGCGCGAGCTGCATCGGATCGTCCTGGTAAATGAACTCCGGGTGCCACTGTACACCCATGAAAAATGACTTGTCCTCGGCGTACAGTCCCTCGACGAGACCATCCTCCGCGATCGCCATGATCCTGAGTGGCGGCGCGACCTTGCGGATGCCCTGATGATGATAGCTGTTCACGCCGATCGTCTCTTTCCGGCATACATCCCAGAGTGGTGTATTTCTGACAACCGTCACCTCGTGGGCCGGCCGGTTGTACGGCGGCTGCATGTGGTGCTCGATGATGCATTCTCCGTCGAATTCGGAGGCGAGATCCTGATACAGCGTGCCGCCTAGCGCGATATTCATGACATGAAGGCCGCGGCAGATACCGAGGACAGGCAGATTGTGACTGTAGCACCAGCGCGTGATCTTCCAGTCGAGCGCGTCGCGGTTTCTGCACCAGTCGCCGCACTCCGGCAGCGGCGCCTCCCCGTAGCGGAGCGGTGAGACATCATGGCCGCCCGTCATCAGGAAGCCGTCCAGATGAAGCGCCAGCTCCTCAAAATCGGACTGGTCGATATGGAGCGGAAGAATGACCGGAATCGCGCCCGCGGCCTTCAGACCGTCGAGATAACCCGGCAGCATCCAGACACTGACCCGGCTGTTGTCAAAAAGCGGCGAGACGCCGATCAGCGGCTTGAGAAAACCATTCCGTGACATACGCGGAAGCTGCGAATACTCCTCGTTACACATACGCACACCCCCTTTACACAGGACATATTTCAATTTGCATTAGTATAACACAACACTTTTTCGGACTGAAATTTTGGCTTATTTTGCACATTCTGTAATACACTTTCAAATCAAGTGCATACACCCCGCACCCTTGGCAAGGTACCCCGGACGGAGTATCATCGAAGTTGTATCGCGCGGGAAATCTGGCAGCCCCGCGCAGGTGATGAAAGCACAGGAAAGGAAGACGGAACTATGAGACGCAGAATCGAAAATGGCGTCATGCTGCAGTATTTTGAGTGGTATCTTCCGGCGGACGCGACGCTCTGGAAGAAGCTGGCCGCAAAGGCCGAGAGTCTCGCAAAGCGCGGCGTCACGTCCGTGTGGCTGCCGCCGGCGTACAAGGGCCAGGCAGGCATCAACGACGTCGGCTACGGCGTGTACGACACCTATGACCTCGGGGAGTTCGACCAGAAGGGAACCATCCCGACGAAGTACGGCACGAAGGAGGAATATCTCGCCTGCATCCGTGCCCTGCAGAAGAGCGGCATCGATGTCTACGCGGATATTGTCCTCAATCACATGATGGGCGCGGACGGCTGCGAGGAGGTCGACGCGGTGGAGAACATGCGCGGCGACCGCACGCAGGAGATCACGCCGGTCCAGTCGATCAAGGCGTGGACGGAATTTACATTTCCGGGCAGGCACGGGACATACTCCGACTTCACGTGGGACGCGACGTGCTTCAGCGGCGTCGACTGGGACGAGCGGAAGGAGAAGGGCGGCATCTATAACTTCGAGGGCGTCAGCTGGGACCCCGGCGTCGATAAGGAAAATGTAAACTTCGACTACCTGATGGGCGCGGACATCAACTTCAGCAATCCGCGTGTGCGCCGTCAGCTGGCCGCATGGGGCCAGTGGTACCTCGACACGACCCATGTCGACGGCTTCCGCCTCGACGCGGTCAAGCATATCGACAGCAGCTTTTTCGGCGAGTGGCTGGGCACGCTCAGGCGGAACAACCACAAGGAGCTGTTCTCGGTCGGCGAGTACTGGAACGCGGATATCAACGTGCTCGAGGGGTATCTCGACGCGTGCGGGCGCTGTATGTCGCTCTTTGATGTGCCGCTGCACTTCAACTTCTTCGCGGCGAGCCACAGCTTCGGCAATTTCGATATGCGCCATATCTTCGACGGGACACTTGTGCAGCGCGATCCGGAGAAGGCGGTGACCTTCGTCGACAACCACGACACGCAGACGGGACAGGCGCTCGAGAGCGCGATCCTCGACTGGTTTGTGCCGCACGCCTACGCATTGATTCTCCTGCGGCCGCAGGGGTATCCGTGCATTTTCTACGGCGACTACTACGGCGTGCAGAAATTCGGCGACCAGGGCTTCACGGGCGAGATCGACGTCATGACGTATATCCGCAGGACCCGTCTCTTTGGCGAGCAGCGCGACTATTTTGACGACGAGGACGTCATCGGGTGGACGCTCGAGGGCGACGATGAGCACTCGGGCTCAGGCGTTGCGGTTGTGCTCACGGACCGCTGCGGCGGCGAAAAGACGATGCTCGTCGGGGAGCGCCACGCGGGCGAGGTCTGGGTCGACGCGCTGAATATCATGCAAAATGAAGTGACCATCGACGAGGACGGAATGGGTACATTTTCCTGCGCGGACGGCTCCGTCAGCGTGTGGGTGAAGGAGCCGGATGACGGCGAGCAGCTCGTGATCGAGCGTCTCGACGAGACGTCGGAAAGCCGCGCCGTCCGCCAGCCTGCGGGACAGCCGCACGCGTGAGATCTGACTGGCAGTCCGGCCGATTTCTGGTATACTGAAGACAGCCGGTGAGACGGCTGAAAAAGGGGTGATCTGACATGAGTGAAGAGAAGAAATATGACACAGAGCCCGCCATGGACAGCGCTGCGTATATGGCCTGCGGCGCCGAGGGTGACGAGCGGCTCAGGAAGCAGCTTGACTTTATTCTGGAGATCGACAAGGAGAAAAATATCCTGCGGCAGACGCATCTTTCGGGGCACGGCCGCCGGGAGGACGACGCGGAGCACGCGTGGCACATGGCGGTCGCGGCATACCTTCTGCAGGAGTATTCCAACGAGCGGATCGATATCGGCCACGTTCTCATCATGTGCCTGATTCACGACATCGTCGAGATCGACGCGGGCGATACCTACGCGTACGATAAGGAGGGGCTTGCGACGCAGAAGGACCGCGAGGCGCGGGCGGAGGAGCGTATTTTCAGCATGCTGCCTCCTGACCAGGCGAAGCAGATGAAGGCGCTGTTCGATGAGTTTGAGGCCTGGGAGACGCCGGAGTCGAAGTTTGCGCACGCGATGGACAACCTGCAGCCGCTTCTTTTAAATGACAGCAACGGCGGCGGAGACTGGCGCGAGCACGGCGTCAACGAGTGGCAGGTCCGCGGCAGGCAGTCGAAGACGAGACTCGGCTCGGAGACACTGTTCGAGCTGACAGACAGCATCATCGCGGAACATGTGCGCCGCGGCGACATCAAGCCGGGACACGCAAGCTGAGGTCTTGACGATTTGCGGCAGGCAGGCGGCATTAAGCCGGGACACGTACATTAACCATGACGTTTGAGGGGAGGAAAACAGTCTATGATTGAGGATTACGCAAAGGCGAAGCGGATTGGAGACAGAGAATGTCGGAAGGCGGTGTCCGAGGGGAGATATCCGTATCTCCTGTCGCTCGACAGCATCGCCCCCGACGCGATGAGCCTCTCGCAGGAGCCGCTCGGCATCAAGGAGATCCCGATTTCCATGATTGCCGGCACGGTGACGGCGGGGCGGCAGAATGCATTTTCCTACGGGTTCATGCCGATTCTGGCTGAGAAGTCGGAGTTCGCGACGAAGTGGTCGCACCTCTACGACTCGCAGAAGACAGAGGGCATTCACGACCCGATCCTGTGCTACGAGTACATGAACCGTTTTTACGTGCAGGAGGGCAACAAGCGCGTCTCGGTCACGAAATTCACGAAGGGCTATTCCGTCGCGGCGGATGTGCGACGCCTGATCCCGAAGAAGACGAACGACCCGGAGGTCATCATTTACTACGAGTTCCTGGATTTCTACGCTGTGACAGGTCTCTTCGACATTACATTTTCCAAGGAGGGCTCGTACCTGAAGCTCGCGGAGCTCTACTGGCAGGACCTGAAGAAGCCGTGGCCGGATGAGGTGAAGGAGAACCTGCACCAGGACTTCCTGAACTTCGACGACGTGTACGAGCACAAGGGCGGCGAGCACATGGGCATCACGGTCGGCGACGCGTTCCTGAAATACCTGTCGATCTACCGGCCGGAGACGATCCGCAACGACAGCAAGGCGGAGATCGCGCGGAAGATGGCGACGATCTGGAATGAGTTCGAGACGACGGCAAATGAAAATGCCCTCGTCGAGGAGCCTGTGGCTGTCGGCAAGACGGCGGCGACGAATGTCCTCGAGTCGATCCTCGGGAAGCAGTACACGACAGAGCATCCGCTCCGGGTGGCGTTCATTTTCTCGAGCAATCCGGAGGACTCGAGCTGGGCATATGGACACGAGCTCGGGAGAAATGAGGTGCAGTCTGATTACGGCGGCATCGTGGACACGATCCGCTTCGACAACTGCCGGACGGAGCCGGAGGTGGACAAGGCATTTGACACGGCGGCCCTCGACAAGGACGACGTTGTGATCGCGACGTCCGAGACGATGATGGACGCGGCGCTCCGCGCATCGGTCAATTATCCGAACATGAAGATCCTGAACTGCTCGATCAACCTCGCGAGCAGCGCAGTCCGCACGTACTATCCGAAGATGTACGAGGCGAAGTTCCTGATGGGCGCGCTTGCCGCGTCGCTGAACGAGGGACACAAGATCGGCTATGTCGCGGATTCGCCGATCTACGGAAATATCGCGAGCATCAACGCATTTGCGCTCGGCGCGGCCCTCGCGGACCCGAAGTCGGAGATTTATCTCAAATGGACGGGCGTGAAGGACAGCGACTGGGAGGCGGACTTCCGAAAGGAGGGAGTGCATCTCATTTCCGGCATGGACTTCATCCGCCCGAAGGAGGCTTCGCGGAAGTACGGCGTCTACCACATCGCGGATGACGGCAAGGTCGAGAACATCGCGGCTCCGATGCTGCACTGGGGCGCGTACTACAAGCTGATTATTGATTCCATCCTGAACGGAAACTGGAACTCCCGCGAGACGGTCAAGAAATCGCAGGCGCTGAACTATTGGTTCGGCTTAAAGGCCGGCGTGATTGACCTGATCCTCTCGCAGAACCTGCCGTATTACTCAGGAAAGCTCGTGAATTTCCTGAAGCAGAACATCATGAACGGCGTGCTCGATCCGTTCGGCGGGGAGCTCAGAAGCCAGGATGGCATTATACACAAGGCCGATGACCCGGCACTTACCAATGAGCAGATCATCACGATGAACTGGCTGAATGACAACGTCATTGGCAAGATCCCGGTCATGCGGGAAATGAGTGACGCCGCAAAGGAGACCGTTGCGGTCAGCGGCGTCAGCGGAACAGAGAAAAGTCAGGAGTGATACGAAATGAAGATACTGGCGATTGCCGATGAGGAAGACAAGGGTCTGTGGGATTTCTTTTCGCCGGACCGCGTGAAGGACGTGGATCTCATTATTTCCTGCGGCGATTTGAACCACAATTACCTCGAATTCCTCGAGAGCATGGCCAATGTGCCGCTGCTCTATGTGTCGGGAAATCATGACGGCGGGTACGGGCAGAGACCGCCGGAGGGCTGCGAGTGCATCGACGACCGGATCTACAATTTCCACGGCCTCAGAATTCTGGGGCTCGGGGGATCGATGCGCTACAAGCCGGGTCCCTGCATGTACACCGAGCAGGAAATGAAATCCCGCATCGGCCATATGATGCCGGAGATTATGCTGAAGAACGGCTTTGACGTGCTCGTGACGCACGCGCCGGCCAGAGGCTACGGCGACATGGAGGACCTGCCGCACACAGGCTTTGAGTGCTTTAATACGCTGATGAACAGGTGGCATCCGAAGTACATGCTCCACGGACATGTCCATCAGACCTACGGGGGCGGAGACTTCAAGCGGGAGCTTATGCATCCGTGCGGGACGAAGATTATCAACTGCTTCGACAAGTACTATATCAACATCGGGGATGAGGACCATCCGAAGGCCGGAAAGACCGGGTCGTTCCTTTATGATCTCTTTATCCGGTCGCAGATGCGGACGGGGTCGTTCAAGTGACGGCCGTGGCTTAACATCTGAGAAAGGAGAAAATGCACATGAAACTATGCTGAATAGTTCATAGTTTTTTTAGATAAATATACGATGATCCGACTTGACGCATCTGTGCAGGCCATTATAATATGAGTTATTACAGGAATGTTAAGAATCTATAACAGAAAAGACGGGATGCTGGATGCTGATAGAAAAGAAGATTAATGCGTATATTCATAATGTGATCGTGCGTCTTCCGCTGTACGCGCGCAACGGCGCGGATCAGGACCTGCGCGACATGATCTACGAGATGCTCGACGACTATGCGGGAGACCATGAGCCGGATATTCTGGACTGCCGCGATGTACTGCGGGACCTCGGTTCTCCGGCAGAGATGGCGGAGGCATACAAGCAGTCCGTGAAGCTTGAGAGAGAAAGAAACAGAGAGCAGGAGGGTGTCCGGAAGCTTACCAATGAGCAGCTTCTGCACATCATGTCCACGGTGTCTGCGGTTCTGATGGTCGCTGCGGTTCTGATGATCGGGCTTGGCCTGGTCGCGGTGAGCGTGAAGCTGACAAGCAGCATGCTGCCGCTGTTCATCGGGGCTGTGCTCGCGCTGGTCAGTGTGACGGGACGCGGCTTCTCCCAGAGAGAGCTCTACTCAAGGGGGATGTGATTGTGCCGGCTACCATCCCGCGCAAGTGTTTAGAGACAAGTAAATGACAGTTGTGGTAGAATAGAGGCTGCCGAATGAGTCCGACCGGACTTGTGCGGCGGCTTTCTTTATGCCCGCGCCCCTTTTCGTGGAGGCCGGGAGGCGGGGAAGACCCGCGAGACAGAAAACACATACCGGCAGGAGGAAAACATGAGCTTTCAGGAAGAGGATTTAAAGAACGGGAGCGTCCGCCTGAGTGACGATGAGAAATCCGTCGTCATCATTGATCAGACGCGTCTTCCGAATCATCTGGTCTATCTGACCTTACATACGCCGGAGGAAATCTACGACGCAATCAAGTCCCTCGCGGTCAGAGGGGCACCGGCGATCGGCATCTGCGCCGGCTACTCGATGTATGTCCTTGCGCGCCAGCATCAGGACCTTGCGTATGATGCTTTTCACGCAGAGATGAAGAAGGAGGGCGAGTATCTCAACTCATCCAGACCGACGGCCGTCAACCTGAGCTGGGCCATCAAGCGCCAGATGAAGGTGATTGAGGACCACAGCGCGGAGTCTGTTCCGGACATCGTGCAGGCGATGAAGGAGGATGCGTACAACATCCACAAGGAAGATATCGAGATGTGCACGAGAATCGCGGAGTACGGCCTCACGCTTGTAAAGCCTGGCGATGGTATTCTGACACATTGCAATGCGGGACCGCTCGCGACATCCAAGTACGGGACATCGGTCGGCCCGGTCCTCCTCGGCAAGGAGAGAGGCATCGACTTCAAGGTATTTGCGGATGAGACGAGACCGCTTCTTCAGGGCGCGCGCCTCACATCCTATGAGCTGACAAAGGCCGGCGTCGATGTGACGCTGATCTGCGACAATATGGCGTCGATCGTCATGAAGCAGGGCTGGGTCCAGGCATGCTTCGTCGGCTGCGACCGCGTCGCGGCAAATGGAGATTTTGCGAACAAGATCGGAACGTCCGGTGTCGCGATTCTTGCGAAGTACTACGGCATTCCGTTCTATACGCTCGGCCCGACATCGACGATCGACATGAACTGCCCGACCGGCGATGACATCAAGATCGAGCTCCGTGATCCGGAGGAGATCAAGAAGAAGTGGTACAAGGAGCCGATGGCCCTCGAGGAGACCAAGTGCTACAATCCGTCGTTCGACGTCACAGATCACAGTCTGCTGACAGCCATCGTCACGGACAAAGGCATCGTGTATCCGCCGTTTGATGTTAATTTGAAAAAATTATTTGGATGATAAGGAGGTACTGAAACATGATGACATCTTCACCGTCTGCCTGCATCGAACTGAAGCCGGGCACTCATTTTGCTAAGGTTGTGCTTATGCCGGGAGATCCGCTCCGTGCGAAATATATCGCGGACCACTATCTGGAGAACCCGGTCCTCGTCAATGACGTCCGCAACATGCTTGCGTACACGGGAACCTATGAGGGCAAGGAAATCTCCGTCATGGGATCCGGCATGGGCGTTCCGTCCCTGTGCCTTTACCTGCACGAGCTCTACACATTTTTCGGCGTAGAGGCAGCGATCCGCGTCGGCTCGGCCGGCGGACTCGGCGACGATGTGCACGTCCGCGACGTTGTGCTCGCGATGGGCGCATCGACGAATGACAACTTTAACTCCGCTGTCGACCTTCCGGGCCAGCTCGCTCCGGTCTGCGACTTCGGCATGCTGCAGAGCGCTGTGCAGGCGGCAAAGGAGCTCGGCGTCAGAGCGGATGTCGGCTCTGTCTACACATCAGACTTCTTCTATTATCCGGACCCGGAGATCAACAAGAAGGCGAAGGCGACAGGCCACCTCGCACTTGAGATGGAGACGGCCGGCCTCTACATGCAGTCGATCCTCGACCACAAGAAGGCACTCTCGATCCTGACGATCTCCGACCACATCTTCACGGGCGAGGCGCTCTCGGCCGAGGAGAGACAGGACAGCTTCCACGAGATGATGGAGATCGCGCTGAAGACAGCTGCCGCGACGGTCTGATAAAAGTTTTATTAAGCATTTTTCCGTCTGCTTGTCACTGGTATGGTTTCGCTGTATGATGTGTCTGAATTCAGGCGGGAAACAGGAAAAGGTTGAAGCGATATGAAGGATTTTTTCAGCAGGCTGAATGATTCCGTCCGCAAATTCATGACGGGACGATACGGGACAGATGAATACTCGAAGTTTCTGCTGACCGTGACGCTGGTGCTGTGCATCCTGACCCTGTTCGTCAGGAACTGGTTTATGTATCTTCTGACAGCTCTGGCATTTGTCTATTCCTATTACAGGATCCTGTCGAAGGATTTTGACCGGAGGCGGGAGGAAAATGAACGGTTCAGGGCCATCGAGTCCAGGTTCGGCCGGTGGTGCCGCGTTCAGAAGAGAAAATTTGACGGCCGCAGAGAATATCGCTTCTTCAAGTGCCCGAACTGCGGACAGCAGGTCCGGGTGCCGAGAAACAAGGGCAGGATCCGCATTACCTGCCCGAAATGTCATACTCAGTTTGACAGGACTACGTAAACAGGAGCGACTATGTTCGGCTATGTGACGATTAATCAGGAAGAGCTGAAAATCAGGGATTACAAACGGTACCGGGGCTTTTACTGCGGTCTGTGCCACTCTCTGAAAATGAGATACGGAATCCGCGGGCAGGCAATTCTCCCGAACGACATGACGTTCCTCGATATTCTCCTCAACGCGCTCTATGAGGCGCCGGTCACGGAGATTGAGAGCAACTGCGTCCTGCATCCGTTCCGGAAGCAGCTCATGATTTTCAATGACATCACAGATTATACGGCCGACATGGGGCTCCTGCTTGCCTATTACAAGTGCCTCGACGATGTAAGCGATGACGGAAGCGCCCGCGGGAAGGCGGGCGTCCGTCTTCTTAAGAAGCACGCGGAAGCGATTATGAAGCAGTATCCGCGCCAGGCGGAGGCGGTGAGGACCTATATTGAAAGGCTGTCTTCATTTGAAAAAACGAAGGACGGCAGTCTGGACGAGGTGGCAGGTCTTTCCGGCGACGCGCTGGGCGAAATCTTCGTCATGAAGGAAGACGACATCTGGGCGGATGTCCTGCGGAAAATGGGATTTTACATGGGCAAATTTGTGTATCTCATGGACGCATTTGACGATCTTCCGGACGATGAGAAGAAGGGACTCTATAATCCGTGGACACCGTACCAGGACAGAAAGGACTTCGACGCGCTGGTCGAAAATACGCTGACTATGATGATGGCGGATTGCGCGAAGGAGTTTGAGAAGCTTCCGATCATACAGGATGTAGACATTCTGAGAAATATCATATATTCTGGGGTCTGGGTGAAGTACAGAGGAATTCTTAAGAAAAGAAATGAGGACAGAGCCGAATGATCTCAGATCCGTATAAAGTACTCGGCGTCAGTGAAAACTGTACGGACGCCGAGCTGAAGAAGGCATACAGAGAAAAATGCAAGCAGTATCACCCGGACGAAAATCCGGATGATCCGAATGCGGAGGAAAAATTCAAGGAAGTCCAGGAGGCGTACCGTCAGATCGTCGACGCGCGCGCAAACGGGACAAGTGCGTACGGCAGCGAGCCGGGCGGAGCCGGCCGCGGATATTCTGATTTTGACGGCGGCTTCGGCAGTGCATTTGACGATTTCTTCGGCGGCTGGACCGACTATTCCGATCAGCGCCGCGCGCAGCAGGAGCCCCCGGAAATGCAGGCGGCGAGAAATTACATCAACGCGGGCCACTATCAGGAGGCTATGACGGCGCTCAGCCAGATGCCGGCGGACGGACGGGGCGCGCGCTGGTTTTACTATGCGGCGATCGCCTCGCAGGGCATGGGCAATAACGTCGACGCGATGAACTACGCGAAGCGCGCGGCCGACATGGAGCCGGACAACGCGCAGTACTCGCGGCTTCTGCAGTCTCTGCAGAGCGGCGGCACGTGGTACCAGAACCGCGGCGAGTCCTATGGCGGCATCTTCCCCGGCGGAAATGCAGCCGGCTGGTGCATGAGCATGATTGCGATCAACTGCCTGTGCAACCTCTGCCTCGGAGGCGGACGATTCTTTTAATTTACAAAATAAATTTATCGATGATTTCGGCAACGCCGGAATGCTCACAGTCGCGGACAGTCACATAGTCCGCGGCTTTTTTTACCTCATCGGTCGCGTTCGCCATCGCACAGCCGATGTGCGCGGCCTTCAGCATCGCGATGTCATTTTCCGCATCGCCCGCGGCGACCGTATTCTCCATCGGGACGCCGAGATGAGAGGCGATGTACCGGACGGCGAAGCCCTTCGAGATTCCCTCGCGGACAAACTCAAGATACCACTGGTTCGAGAAGAACACACTGATCCGGCCCTTTGCCCAGCCGGAGATATCCTTCCGGAACTGCTCGAGCCGGTCGTGCTCGTCGAGGCTGACCATGAGGACCTTGGCGGGATCCTCGGGAATCGAGTCCGGAAGGTCCGGCATGACCTTGTAGGTCATGTGCATTTTTGCGGCGTAGAAGCGGACCTCCTTGTCGTCTGCCGGCGTCAGGATATTTTCGCTGTCGTACGTCTGCACATGAAAATGAGCTTCCTCCGCTTTGTGAAAGATATAGGCCGCCTCTTCCTTTGTGATCGTGTTCTTGTAGAGCGGCTTTCCCGCGCCGCAGTCCCAGATCAGGGCGCCGTTAAATGTGATTGCGTAGCAGCCGTCCGTGTCGAGGTGGAGCCGTCTCACAATCGGGAGCGCGCCCGCGAGCGGCCGCCCCGTCGAGATGACGATCTTGTGGCCTGCGGCGAGCACACGGCGAATCGCGGCGTCGACCTCCGGCGTGATTTCCTTCTTTGCATTTAAGAGCGTGTCGTCAATATCGGTGAAGAGAATGCGTGTCTTGTCTGCCATCGTGTGTCTCCTTTATTTGCGATCATTTGATCCTACGCATATTATAAACGGAGAGGGGATGCGGCGCAAATTGCGCTGCCATTATTTTACTCGCGTGTGTGCAAATCGGGCCGGGAGCTTTTGCTGCAGGCCACGCCGCGTCCAAGTTGTCATCCGCAAGGATACACTTTCGCGCAAGTGTCATTCGCGGCGGGTGAATTTATTGCAAAAATGTGCACAATTGCTATACTTTAAAGGATCAGAGATGTTTTTTGTACATTTCCGACAGTATGTACATGTTCTGATGTGCATGCCAGATGATTTTGTGAAATAACTTCAGTTTAATCAGGAGGGTACTTACTATGGCTAACAAAGTGGTTCATGCCGCAGAGCGCAAGGCATTTGAGCTTGTTCTCGATACGGCGGGAAAGAAGGCCGTCAAAAACCGTGAGTCAGGATATGTTGGTGTCGTCAATGCAATTCAGAAGCTGCTCGGTGACGCATGGCCGCCGGAAGCCTATGACAGACTTCGCGCGACATTCAGCAAGGAAGGCAAGTGGACGAAGTTCTTCAATGATCTGATCGACCGCGTTGACCTTGATTACCTGAAGGGACTCTTCATGAGCTTCGGTTTTGAGGCCGGCTTCACAGGCTTCCAGGAGACAAGAAAGTCCGCAAAGAAGTACGGCTGCGGTATTCCGTGGGTCATCCTGTTTGATCCGACGTCCGCATGTAACCTTCACTGCACAGGATGCTGGGCATCTGAGTACAGCCGTCAGCTGAACCTGACATACGAGCAGATGGACAAGATGGTCACAGAGGCCAAGGAGCTCGGTATCCACGGCTTCGTTCTGACAGGCGGTGAGCCGACTGTCCGCAAGAAGGATATCTTCAAGCTTGCACAGAAGCACAATGACTGCGGCTTTATGCTGTTCACGAACGGCACGCTCGTCGACCAGGAGTTCTGCGATGAGATGAAGAAGTCAAAGAACATCGTTCTCTCCATGTCCATCGAGGGCAAGGAGGAGGCGACAGACAGCCGCCGCGGCCAGGGTGTCTTCCAGAAGGTCATGGACACGATGGACCTGCTCCGCAAGAACGGCCTTGTCTATGGTGTTTCGATCTGCTATACACACCAGAACTACAAGGCAGTCACATCGGATGACTTCCTTGATTTCCTGATTGACAAGGGCGTTGCATTTGCATGGTACTTCCACTTCATGCCGGTCGGCATGGACGCAACTCCGGAGCTTATGCCGACACCGGAAGAGCGTGAGTACATGTACCACAGAATTCGTGAGGTTCGTGGCTATGAGGGTGGCAAGCCGATCTTCTGCATGGACTTCCAGAACGACGGCGAGTTCGTGTCCGGCTGCATCGCAGGCGGCAAGTACTACTGCCATATCAACCCGAACGGCGATGTCGAGCCGTGCGTGTTCATTCACTATTCGAGCGCGAACATCAAGGAGAAGAGCCTTCTTGAGTGCCTGCAGCAGCCGCTGTTCAAGGCATATCAGGCGAACCAGCCGTTCAACGAGAACCTGCTTCGTCCGTGCCCGATGCTCGAGAACCCGGAGAAGCTGCAGGCAATGGTTGCCGCAACGGGTGCAAAGAGCACCGATATGACAGAGCCGGAGACGGCAGAGCATCTCTGCAGCAAATGCGAGAACTACGCGAAGGAGTGGGCTCCGTACGCAGACAAGCTCTGGAAGAGCACACATCCGGACTATCAGATCAAGACAAATGCGTAAGCTCATTTCCATATGAAGGATTGACAGACGGACCTGCTGTGGCAGGCCCGTCTGTTTTGCTGTACGGGCTTGCCGCAACAGGTGCTTTTGCGCGCAAGGGCCGATTGCGGGAAATCGGATTCCGATGTATGATAGGGCCGTAAGGTTCCGTATGCTGCGGAATCCGTGAAAATGGGGAAAGAAACGAAGGGGATTTTATGAGAAAACTGAAAGGAAAGCAGGTCCTGGCGGCCGTATTCGCGGCTGTCCTTGGCACAAGCCTTATGGGCTGCTCACTGCGCGCGGGCAGTTCATCAAATTCAAATGTGATCGAGTCGGGCACGACGCTCTCGACGATCGGCGCGCAGGAGATCACGCCGACTCCGACGCCGGACCCGAACGAGGGACTTCTGGTCATCGGAACAAAGGCGAGCGGCAAGCACGTGTACAAGGTCCGGTTCGATAATGAGACGGGCAAGACGATCACGGCGTTTCAGATCCGCGATGAGTCGGAGGACGACTTCGAGCCGGACCTCCTTCAGGGAAATGAATTTCCGAGCGGCTCGAAGGTGCTGTGCTACTACGACGCGGGCGATGCGTTCAAGGCGCTGAAGTCTTCGTCCACGGCGGATTCGGCATCGGAGAGCGCAGCGAGCACAGCAAACGGCCAGACGGTCGTCAATGCCGCGGAGGATATCCCGGATTTCTACATCCAGCTGACATTTTCCGACGGACAGGTCGCCGTGCTCCATGACGTGCCGTTCAGCGAATTTGAGGAGGCCATGATCTGCACGGACGCAGGCACTTATTATTATCTGACGTATGAGACGGCGGACGGGACAAGCGTCACGACGATGAAGGCGGAGAAGAAGCTGAAGGAGCAGGCCGACGAGGAGGCAGCTGCGGCAAAGAAGAAGGCCGAGGAAGAGGCTGCGGAGTCAGAGGCAGCCGCAAAGAAGGCATCTGAGAAGGCAGCGGCGGAGAAAGAGGCTGCAGCGGCAGCGGCTCAGAAGCAGCAGGAGGAAGAAGCTGCGGCGGCGCAGAAGCAGGCTGAAGAGGCGGCGGAAGCGCAGAAGCAGGCCGAGGAAGCGGCGGCAGCGCAGAGCGCGGCGGACGCGGCAGCGGCGGCACAGAGTGCGGCAAATGCGGCTCAGAATAATAACAATAATACGCAGGACAACACACAGGATAACACGCAGAACAATACGCAGGATAATACACAGAACAACACGCAGAACCAGACCGGAAACGGCGGTACAGTCGGTGCCGCCGGAAGCGGTGATGATTCGGATTGATTGAGAGCCCGGCCCGCGGCCATTGCGGTCCGGGCTTTCTAAAAATTCTATGAATCGTAGAACAGTTTCTTGACATATCTTCTGCGCAAGATTACCATCATTGTATATATTCTTTTAACAAAAAAACGCGATCAGGGAGGTAACTGCGATGGGCAGTAACATAAAAAAACCTGACAGGAAGCCGTTTTACGTCTACCTCGTGATAGTGATTATCGCGATGCTTCTGATCAATATGCTGCTTCTGCCGCTGTTTACAAGCAGACAGTATCAGGAAGTAGATTACGGTACGTTCCTGGATATGGTCGACGAGAAATCGATCTCGACCGTCGAAGTAAAAAATGATTACATTTATTTCGAGAGCAAGGACGGCGTCTACTACAGAGTCGTCGCCATGGATGACTCGAATCTCGTGTCGGAGCTGCATAAGGCGGGCTGCCGCTTCAGCCAGGTCGACACGTCATCGAGTCCGCTCGAGACGCTCTTCTTCGGATGGATTCTTCCGCTTGTCATTTTCTACGGTCTCGGCGTTCTGATCTCGAGAGCGATGCTCCGCCGCATGGGCGGAGGCTCGGGACTCGGAGGAAATCCGATGATGTCCTTCGGCAAGAGCAACGCGAAGGTCTATGTCCCGTCCACCACATCGATCAAGTTCAGCGATGTCGCGGGCGAGGAAGAGGCAAAGCAGCTCCTGCAGGAGCTTGTTGATTATCTGAAGAATCCGAAGAAGTACACGGATATCGGCGCGCAGTGCCCGAAGGGCGCTCTGCTCGTCGGACCTCCCGGAACCGGCAAGACGCTTCTTGCGAAGGCTGTTGCGGGCGAGGCCAATGTCCCGTTCTTCTCAATCGCGGGTTCTGAATTTGTCGAGATGTTCGTAGGTATGGGCGCATCCAAGGTCCGTGACCTCTTCGAGCAGGCGGAGAAGAATGCACCGTGTATCGTCTTCATCGATGAGATCGATACAATCGGTAAGAAGCGTGACGGCGCAAATGCGATCGGCGGAAATGACGAGCGCGAGCAGACGCTGAACCAGCTGCTTACTGAGATGGATGGTTTCGACGGCTCGAAGGGCGTCATCATTCTGGCAGCGACGAACCGCCCGGAGGTCCTTGATCCGGCTCTGCTTCGTCCGGGCCGTTTCGACAGACGTATTCCGGTCGAGCTTCCGGACCTGCAGGGACGAATTGATATCCTCAAGGTCCATGCGAGAAAGGTCAAGATCGCTGACAACATCGATTTCGCAGCGATCGCGAAGATGGCTGCCGGCGCTTCCGGTGCTGAGCTTGCAAACATCGTCAACGAGGCGGCGCTCCGCGCTGTCCGTGAGGGCAGACGGTTCGTCATCCAGCAGGATCTGCAGGAGTCGATCGAGGTCGTTATCGCGGGCTATCAGAAGAAGAGCCGTGTCCTGTCGACGAAGGAGAAGCTCATCGTATCGTACCACGAGATCGGCCACGCGATGGTCGCCGCGTACCAGTCCAATTCGGCACCGGTACAGAAGATCACGATCATCCCGCGTACGTCCGGTGCTCTCGGCTATACGCTGCAGGTTGAGGAGGATGAGAAGTTCCTTCTTTCCAAGGAGGAGCTGCTCAATAAGATTGCCACACTGACCGGCGGCCGCTGCGCTGAGGAGCTGATTTTCAATTCGATCACAACCGGCGCATCGAATGATATCGAGCAGGCGACGAAGATCGCCCGCGCGATGATCACGCAGTACGGCATGGATGACAAGTTCGGCATGGTCCAGCTGTCGACGCAGAATAACCTCTATCTGGGCGGCGACACGACAAATGCGTGCGCTCCGGAGACGGCGAAGACAATCGATGACATCGTCGTCAAGGTTGTTCAGGCTCAGCACGACAAGGCAAAGCAGATCCTGAGCGAGCACAAGGACAAGCTCCATCAGCTCGCGAAGTTCCTGTATGAGCACGAGACGATTACAGGCGAGGAATTCATGAAGGTTCTGAATGCTCCGACTGATCCGCAGTTTCAGACGGAGAGCTGAAGAACAGCGATAGATATTTGAGGGAGACCGCAGCCGCAAGGAGCTGCGGTCTTCGTGTCTTCAAAAGTGCCCCTGAAAGGAGAATGTATGGGAAATGAAAAAAAACCGGCGCGCGAGCATGTCATTTTCCATGTGGATGTGAACTCGGCGTTTCTGTCATGGACGGCGGTCGACCGTCTGCGCCGCGATCCGTCCGCGCTTGACCTGCGGACGGTGCCGTCTGTTGTCGGCGGCGACGAGGAGACGCGCCACGGCATCGTGACAGCCAAGTCGATTCCCGCGAAAAAGTACGGCATCCGGACAGCTGACACAGTTGCGTCCGCGATGAGCCGGTGCCCGGGCCTTATTGTCGTGCGGGGAGATTTTGCCGTATACAGAAAATACTCCCATGCGTTTCTCGATATTCTCCGCAAATACAGCGACGCCGTCGAGCAGGCCTCGATTGATGAGGCCTATGTCGACATGACCGGCATTCCGTTTCCGCTGAATGCCGCGTACCATATTAAAAACGAGATTCGCGACACGCTCGGCTTCACGGTGAATATCGGCATTTCCTCGAATAAGCTGCTCGCGAAGACGGCGAGCGATTTCGAGAAGCCGGACCGCGTCCACACGCTGTGGCCGGAGGAGGTGCCGGACAAATTCTGGCCGCTTCCGATCGGTGAGCTGTTCGGCTGTGGCCGCTCGACGGAACGGCGCCTGCAGACCATGGGAATCCGCACGATCGGCGATGCCGCGCACACCGACGAGAAGGTTCTGCGGGCAAGCCTCGGGGAAAAGAGCGGCGCGTATATCTGGAACGCGGCGAATGGAATCGGCTCGGCTCATGTCCGCAGCACGCCGGAGGACGCGAAGGGGTACTCAAATGAGACGACGATGCCGCGCGACATCACAAGACATTCATTTGAGAGCGAGGCGCCGGCGATTGTGAAGGAGCTCTCGGAGCACGTGTCGCGGCGCCTCGTGCGCGACGGTGTCAGAGCCTCGACGATCGGTATAGCGGTCAAGACAGACAGCTTTCACAGGCATTCGCGGCAGATGCAGCTCAGTCAGTCGACGAACCGGGCCAATGACATCTATCTTGTGGCGATGCGTCTTCTCAGGAATCTCGCGTATGAGCTCTTTGCAAAAAATGAGAATCTCCGCCTCATCGGCGTGAGCGCGACAAAGCTCGACACCGGGCAGTATCGGCAGATGAGCCTCGAGGAATATGCCAGCCAGATGGAGCAGGAGAAGAGGCTGCGCGCTGAGCAGGAGAAGGAGGAGGAGCGGAAGGCGAGACTCGACGAGATGATGCGGAAGATCTGCGGCGAATTCGGCGAGGGCGCCGTCATGACGGGGGCCGATCTCAGGGACAGTGAGTGAACTCTGACTGACGTGCGGAGCGAACCCGATATTCGCGACCGCATGCGGCTCTTGCCGTGTGTGAACAGTAAATCCCGTCTTGACAGGGCCTGTCACCTCATGCTATATTGGATAAGCTACAGGTGACAGGTTCTTTTTTTTTGCGCAAAAATGCGACGGGATTTCATTTTGCAGTGGATTCCGGAGAAGAACCAGGACAGCTAACGATAATCATTGGAGGTGTGAAACCGTGCGTACAAGGATAACATTAGCGTGTACAGAGTGCAAACATCGTAACTACAACACCACGAAGGATAAGAAAGAGCATCCGGAGCGGATGGAGACGAGAAAATATTGCAAATTCTGCCACAAGCATACCCTGCATAAAGAGACAAAGTAATTACCGAGGTAAATACGATGGCGGAAAATGAACAGAACTCGAACGCCAGGCCGGCTGCTAAGAGCAAGGCTGGGAAGGAAAGCTTCTGGAGCGGCGTAAAGAAGGAATGGAACAAGATTATCTGGGTTCCGGCTAATGATGTCGGAAGACAGACTGGTCTCGTTGTTTTCATTTCCATCGTGCTCGGCGTGATTATCACGGTCATCGATCAGGGCGCGCTTCACGTTATTGACTGGATCCTTTCCTTCTGACAGTTGTTGCAGAAGAAGAATCCGCAGTTTACAAGGGGAAAAGATGTCAGAAACAAACTGGTATGTCATTCATACTTATTCCGGCTATGAGAATAAGGTAAAGGCCAATATTGAGAAGACCGTCGGCAACCGTCACATGGAGGACCAGATCCTCGACGTCGTTGTGCCGCTGGAGGAAGTTCAGGAGACAAAGAACGGTAAGACCAGAATGGTACAGCATAAAATGTTCCCGGGCTACGTGCTTGTCAACATGGTCATGAATGATGAAACATGGTACGTCGTCCGCAACACGCGCGGTGTGACCGGCTTTGTCGGACCGGGAAGCAAACCGGTTCCGCTGACACAGGGCGAGATGCAGAAGCTCGGATTTGCGGGCGGTGCCAAGACACCGGAAGCTCCGGAGCCGAAGATCGTCGTCGATTTCGAGAAGGGCGATATGGTCGTCGTCATTGCGGGCGCCTGGGAGGGCACGGAAGGTGCTGTTCAGGCTGTCAATCCGCAGAAGCAGACAGTTACGATTAATGTCGAGCTGTTCGGCCGCGATACGCCTGTCGAAATCGGATTTGCGGAAGTCAAGAAGAAATGATCATCCCCGCCGCGCCGAAGAAATGCCGGCAGCGGGTTGAAAGGGATACTCATGAGTGGAAGGGCCGCAAGGACCCGCACTTACCACATTAGGAGGAAATATCATGGCTAAGAAAGTTACAGGTTACATCAAGTTACAGATTCCGGCCGGCAAGGCAACTCCGGCTCCGCCGGTAGGCCCGGCTCTCGGCCAGCACGGCGTAAATATCGTACAGTTCACAAAGGCATTCAATGCCAAGACAGCTCAGATGGGCGACGTTCTCATCCCGGTTGTCATCACGGTCTATGCAGACCGCAGCTTTACCTTCATTACAAAGACTCCGCCGGCAGCTGTCCTGATCAAGAAGGCACTCAACCTTCCGAAGGCATCCGGTGAACCGAACAAGACAAAGGTCGGCAAGATCACAAAGGCTCAGGTCAAGGAAATCGCCGAGACCAAGATGCCGGATCTCAACGCTGCAACAATCGAAGCCGCTATGCGTATCATCGAAGGCACATGCCGCAGCATGGGCGTCGAGGTCGTTGACTGATTGAAAGTGGAAGGAATACAGGATTCCGCTATTACCACAAGGAGGAAAGTATAAAATGAAACACGGCAAGAAATATATGGAAGCTGCCAAGGCTATCGACCATTCCAATCTCTATGATCCGGAAGAGGCAGTAGCTCTGGTCAAGAAATCCGCAACAGCAAAGTTTGATGAGACAATTGAGGCTCATATCCGCACAGGCTGCGATGGCCGTCATGCAGATCAGCAGATCCGTGGCGCCGTTGTCCTTCCGAACGGAACAGGCAAGAAGGTCCGCGTCCTTGTATTCGCAAAGGGTGCAAAGGCTGACGAGGCAAAGGCAGCAGGTGCTGACTATGTCGGCGAGATGGACCTTGTTCCGAAGATCCAGAACGAAGGCTGGCTTGACTTCGACGTCGTTGTCGCTACACCGGATATGATGGGTGTCGTCGGACGTCTCGGCCGTATCCTCGGACCGAAGGGCCTCATGCCGAACCCGAAGGCCGGCACGGTCACAATGGATGTCACAAAGGCAGTCAAGGATATCAAGGCCGGCAAGATCGAGTACCGTCTTGACAAGGCTAACATCATCCATGTTCCGGTCGGCAAGGCTTCCTTCACAGAGGAGCAGCTGTCCCAGAACTTCAAGGCTCTCATGGATGCTCTGGTAAAGGCTCGTCCGTCGACAGTCAAGGGCACATATCTGAAGTCCGTCACTCTGGCTTCTACAATGGGCCCGGGCGTCAAGGTCAACCCGACAAAGTTCCAGTAACCACTAAAAGGTAAACGTTCAGCACCCCAGACTCGGAACGCTTCACGTTCCTCATTGTGGACGGACAGAGCGGCTTTGCCGCTTGTCCGCCCCATAGAAAACTTCTGAAATCGTCCGGCGAGCAAGCTCTTCGTCTGGATTTCATCAGTTTTCCATGGGGTGCTGAATAATTACAAATTGGGTTGACAGCCTGACAATTTAATGATAGATTATTTAGGTCAAGCCGAAGACAGCAGGTGTTCCCGTATGGAACGTAAGCGTTGCCGCCTGCCGAGGATCTGATTGTTCATATTTCTATGAGATCATATCATGCCTCGCATCTTCGGATGCGGGGCATTTTTTATAGCACGTTTTCGTGATATAAAGGCCCTTTGGGGCAGCTTTCGAGCTTGAAAAATAATACAGGAGGAAACAAAGTTCATGGCAAAGGTAGAACTGAAGCAGCCGGTCGTTAAAGAGATTTCTGACGCTGTTAACGGCGCGCAGGCAGCAGTACTGGTTCAGTACCTCGGCCTTACAGTCGAGCAGGACACTGCTCTTCGTAAGGAACTCCGTGAAGCTGGCGTTACATACAAGGTATACAAGAATACCATGATGAAGCGCGCTTTCGAAGGCACGGAATTTGAAGAACTGAACAAGCATCTGGATGGCCCGAACGCTCTTGCGGTATCAAAGGATGACGCAGTTGCGCCGGCAAGAATTCTTGCAAAGTATGTAAAGAATTACAAGTGCTTCAACTTCGTCGGCGGTGTCGTCGAAGGAAAGTATCAGGATGAGAAGGGCCTGCAGGCTCTTTCCACAATTCCGTCAAGAGAGGTTCTTCTTGGAAGACTCTTTGGCAGCATGCAGTCTCCGATCACAAACTTCGCCCGCGTTCTCAAGCAGATCGCAGACAAGAACGGAGATGCTCCGGCAGCAGACGCTCCGGCAGAGGCGTAATCGCAGCCTGACCGTTATGGCAGGATAATTCGTGCGACAGCACTCGTTCCAGGATGGTCACGATCCGTCGGACCAGTCCGCATATCAAATAATATGGAGGAAATTTAAAAATGGCTAAGCTTACAACAGAAGAGTTTATCGCAGCTATCAAAGAGCTGACAGTTACAGAACTTAACGACCTCGTCAAGGCTTGCGAGGATGAATTCGGTGTTTCTGCAGCAGCAGGTGTTGTTGTCGCAGGCCCGGCAGCAGGCGCTGGCGCAGCTGAGGAAGAGAAGACAGAGTTCGATGTCGAGCTGACAGAGATCGGTGCTTCCAAGGTTAAGGTCATCAAGGTTGTCCGTGAGGCAACTGGTCTTGGTCTCAAGGAGGCTAAGGATAAGGTTGATTCCGCTCCGTGCGTTATCAAGGAAGCTGTTGATAAGGATACAGCTGAAGACCTCAAGAAGAAGCTTGAAGAGGCTGGCGCTAAGGTTACTCTTAAGTAATTTCGCCTTTATCATGAATGCCCAGAGCCTCGCGGGAATATCCCGCGGGGCTCTTTCTTATGGCACAGGGACTGCATTAATCGAACTGCCTCTTGACAGCTTGAAAATTGCGTGATATTCTTGAGAATGCACTATTGTGGTGCAGTGTCCATACTATGCTCTTTTTTGGAGGCATCTTCCTGACGGGAGAAACGGGCCGGCGGATTTTTGCCGGAAAGACCTGAATGGAGAGAATGCTTTCATTGGAAGGACATGCGCAACCAGAAACATCACAGTAAATATAATTATTATACGGGGTAAACGTCGAATGGAGAAAAACAGAATTCGTCCTATGAAGTCCGGGCGTTCGATTCGAATGACCTACCAGCGGCAGAAGGAAGTCCTTGACATCCCGAACCTGATCGAGGTGCAGAAGGATTCCTACGACTGGTTTGTCACCGACGGCCTGAAGGAAGTCTTTGATGATATTTCGCCGATTGAAGATTATTCTGACAAGCTGAGTCTCGAATTTGTCGACTTTCATCTTGCTCGGGACGAGGTCAAGTATTCAATCGAGGAGTGCAAGGAGCGCGACGCGAACTATGCTGCGCCTCTCAAGGTCACCGTCCGTCTTCATAACAAAGAAAACGGAGAGATCAAGGAGCACGAGATCTTCATGGGTGATCTTCCTCTGATGACTGATACCGGCACCTTTATTATTAACGGCGCCGAGCGAGTCATTGTCAGTCAGCTCGTTCGTTCCCCCGGCATCTATTATGATATCACGCACGACAAGATCGGCAAGAAGCTGTACTCCTGCACAGTCATCCCGAACAGAGGCGCATGGCTTGAGTATGAGACAGATTCCAATGATGTCTTCTATGTTCGTGTCGACCGGACGAGAAAGGTTCCGATTACGGTTCTGATCCGTGCTCTCGGCGTAGGCACGAACCAGGAGATCATCGACATGTTCGGTGATGAGCCGAAGATCGAGGGAAGCTTCACAAAGGATCCGGCTACGAACTATACGGAAGGCCTTCTCGAGCTGTATAAGAAGATCCGCCCGGGTGAACCGCTTGCCGTGGATTCCGCGGAGACACAGCTGTACAACCTGTTCTTCGATCCGAGACGCTATGACCTTGCGAAGGTCGGACGCTACAAATATAATAAGAAGCTTCTTCTTCGCAACCGTATCACAGGCTTTGAGCTTGCATCGGATGTCACTTCCGAGCAGACAGGCGAGGTGATCGCTGAGGCAGGCACAGTCGTCACGGCTGAGCTGGCTGACAAGATCCAGAACGAGGCTGTACCGTATGTATGGCTGAAGGTTGAGGAAGTGGAGCGCCCGATCAAGGTTCTGTCCTCCATGATGGTCGATATCGGCACATGGATCAATATGACGGAGCAGGAGAAGAAGGATGCCGGCATCACTGAGCTCGTCTACTATCCGGTCCTGAAGGAGATTCTGGATCAGAATCTCGACGGCGATGACCTTGCGAGAGAGCTGAAGAAGCGCATTCACGAGCTGATCCCGAAGCATATTACGAAGGAAGATATCTTCGCTTCCATCAACTACAATATGCATCTCGAGTACGGCATCGGCACAAAGGATGATATCGATCACCTTGGAAACCGCCGTATCCGTGCCGTCGGTGAGCTGCTGCAGAACCAGTTCCGCGTCGGTCTCTCCAGACTTGAGAGGGTTGTCCGTGAGCGTATGCAGACACAGGATGTCGATACGATTACTCCGCAGTCTCTGATCAATATCAAGCCGGTCACAGCTGCGATCAAGGAGTTCTTCGGATCCTCCCAGCTGTCCCAGTTCATGGATCAGAACAACCCGCTCGGCGAGCTGACACATAAGAGACGTCTCTCCGCACTCGGCCCCGGTGGTCTGTCACGTGACCGCGCCGGATTCGAGGTCCGTGATATTCACTACACACACTACGGCAGAATGTGCCCGGTCGAGACACCTGAAGGCCCGAACATCGGTCTGATCAACTCTCTGGCCTGCTATGCGCGCATCAACCAGTATGGCTTCGTTGAGGCTCCGTACCGTGTGATCGACAAGAGTGATCCGCAGAATCCGAGGGTCACAAAGGAAGTTCGCTACATGACGGCGGATGAAGAGGATAATTACCATGTGGCACAGGCTTCTGAGCCGCTGGATGAGGACGGACATTTTGTCCATAAGAACGTATCCGGCCGGTACAGAGAGCTGACGCAGGCATGGGACCGCAAGGTGTTTGACTACATGGACGTCTCCCCGAAGATGGTCTTCTCGGTAGCGACATCTCTGATTCCGTTCCTGCAGAACGATGACGCGAACCGTGCTCTCATGGGATCCAACATGCAGCGCCAGGCTGTCCCGCTTCTGACGACAGAGGCTCCGGCAGTCGGTACAGGTATGGAGGAGAAGGCGGCGGTTGACTCCGGTGTCTGCCAGATTGCAAGGCACGCGGGCACGGTCAGCTCTGTGTCTTCAACGGACATCGCAGTCACCTGCGATGACGGAACGGTCGACAGATACCATCTGACGAAGTTCCTTCGTTCCAACCAGAGCAACTGCTACAACCAGAAGCCGATTGTCAACAAGGGTGAGCGCGTCGAGAAGGGCGAGGTCATCGCTGACGGACCGTCTACCTGCGGCGGCGAGCTTGCTCTCGGCAAGAACCCGCTGATCGGTTTCATGGAGTGGGAAGGCTACAACTACGAGGATGCTGTTCTTCTTTCTGAGAAGCTTGTTCAGAACGATGTCTACACATCCATTCATATCGAGGAGTACGAGTGCGAGTCCCGTGAGACAAAGCTCGGACCGGAAGAGATCACAAGAGACGTACCGGGTGTCGGTGATGAGGCTCTGAAGGACCTCGACGATCGCGGAATCATCCGCATCGGCGCAGAGGTTCGTGCCGGGGATATCCTTGTCGGCAAGGTCACTCCGAAGGGAGAGACTGAGCTTACGGCTGAGGAGCGTCTGCTCCGCGCGATCTTCGGTGAGAAGGAGCGCGAGGTCCGTGACACATCTCTCAAGGTTCCGCACGGTGAGTACGGTATCGTCGTTGACGCCAAGGTATTTACGAGAGAAAACGGCGATGAGCTTCCGACCGGTGTCAACCAGTCGGTCCGCATTTACATCGCACAGAAGAGAAAGATCTCTGTCGGCGACAAGATGGCCGGCCGTCACGGAAACAAGGGTGTCGTTTCCCGTGTACTTCCGGTCGAGGATATGCCGTATCTGCCGAACGGTCGTCCGCTGGACATCGTTCTTAACCCGCTCGGCGTCCCGTCCCGAATGAACATCGGACAGGTCCTCGAGATTCACCTGAGCCTTGCGGCTATGGCCCTCGGCTTCAACGTCGCGACGCCGATCTTCGACGGCGCGAAGGAAATTGATATCCAGGATACACTTGAGATGGCCAATGACTATGTCAATACGTCCTGGGAGGATTTCTCAGCAAAATACAAGGACATCCTTGATCCGGGTGTCTATGAATATCTGGGCTCCCACCTGGAGCACAGAGCGCTCTGGAAGGGCGTTCCGATTACGCGCGACGGCAAGGTTCAGCTGCGTGACGGCCGTACCGGTGAGTTCTTCGACGGCAAGACCACAATCGGACACATGCATTACCTGAAGCTGCATCATCTGGTCGACGATAAGATCCATGCCCGTTCGACCGGCCCGTACTCTCTGGTCACACAGCAGCCTCTGGGCGGCAAGGCTCAGTTCGGCGGCCAGCGTTTCGGAGAAATGGAGGTCTGGGCACTGGAGGCGTACGGCGCATCCTACACGCTGCAGGAGATCCTGACGATGAAGTCGGATGATGTCGTCGGCCGTGTCAAGACATACGAGGCGATCATCAAGGGCGCCAACATCCCGAGCCCGGGTATTCCGGAGTCCTTCAAGGTTCTCCTCAAGGAGCTTCAGTCCCTGTGCCTGGATATCAGATGCCTGGATGAGAAGGGAAATGAAGTCCAGCTCAAGGAGTCTGTTGATTACGGCGATACTGATTTCCGTTCTGTCATCGAGAGCGACAGCCGGAATCACAGAAATGACGAAGAAGAATTTGCAAAGCACGGCGGTTTTACGCAGCAGCACTTCGACGACAAGACACAGCAGCTCGTGGACGATGAGGATCTTCTTTCGGATTCGTACGAAGATGACTCCGAGGACGACAGTGAGTTCCTCGGCGGCAGCGAAGACGACAACGAGTAAAAAATTAAACACGCGCGGCGCGCGGTGCTCATTTCCCGGAGGGAGATGGGGCCGCCGCTTACGCGGTTCTCAGGTGCAATGTGACGATTTTTTACTGGAGGTAAAGAATGGCAGAGTTTTACAAACAGCAGCAGGAAGAGTACAAGCCGACGACATTTGATGCCATCAAGATCGGTCTTGCCTCTCCTGAAAAGATCCGCGAGTGGTCCCATGGCGAGGTCAAGAAGCCGGAGACGATCAACTACAGAACTCTGAAGCCGGAGAAGGACGGTCTGTTCTGCGAGAGAATTTTCGGACCGTCGAAGGACTGGGAGTGCCACTGCGGCAAATACAAGAAGATCCGCTACAAGGGCGTCATCTGCGATCGCTGCGGCGTCGAAGTCACGAAATCCTCTGTCAGACGTGAGAGAATGGGCCACATCGAGCTGGCGGCCCCGGTTTCTCATATCTGGTATTTCAAGGGAATTCCGTCCAGAATGGGTCTGATTCTGGATATGTCCCCGAGAGTTCTCGAGAAGGTCCTGTATTTCGCAAGCTATATTGTTCTGGATCCCGCTGACGCGGCTCCGAACCTTGAGAAGAAGCAGATCCTGACTGAGAAGGAATATATGGATGCCCGCAATGCGTACGGCTACAATTTCCGTGTCGGCATGGGCGCTGAGGCGATTCAGGAGCTCCTCAAGGAGATCGATCTCGACAAGGAGTCCGCTGAGCTGAAGAAGGAGCTGAAGGATGCTTCCGGCCAGAAGAGAGCACGTATCATCAAGCGTCTCGAGGTTGTGGAGGCTTTCCGTGAGTCCGGAAACAGACCGGAATGGATGATCCTCACGGTGATCCCGGTTATTCCGCCGGATCTTCGCCCGATGGTCCAGCTGGACGGCGGCCGCTTTGCGACATCCGATCTCAACGATCTGTACAGAAGAATTATCAACCGGAATAACCGTCTGAAGAGACTTCTCGAGCTCGGTGCTCCGGAGATTATTGTAAGAAATGAAAAGAGAATGCTGCAGGAGGCTGTCGATGCGCTGATCGATAACGGCCGCCGCGGCCGTCCGGTCACAGGCCCGGGCAACAGAGCACTGAAGTCTCTGTCCGACATGCTCAAGGGTAAGTCCGGTCGTTTCCGTCAGAACCTGCTCGGCAAGCGAGTCGACTACTCAGGCCGTTCCGTTATCGTCGTCGGCCCGGAGCTCAAGATTTATCAGTGCGGTCTCCCGAAGGAGATGGCAATCGAGCTCTTCAAGCCGTTCGTCATGAAGGAGCTTGTTGAGAAGGGCATGGCCCACAATATCAAGTCCGCGAAGAAGATGGTCGAGAGACTGGAGCCGTCCGTATGGGATGTCCTCGAGGACGTCATTACGGAGCACCCGGTCATGCTGAACCGTGCACCTACGCTCCACAGACTTGGCATCCAGGCATTTGAGCCGGTTCTCGTGGAAGGCAAGGCGATCAAGCTTCATCCGCTCGCGTGCATGGCCTTCAATGCCGACTTCGATGGTGACCAGATGGCTATCCATCTTCCGCTTACTGTCGAGGCGCAGGCAGAGTGCCGCTTCATGCTCCTTTCGCCGAACAACCTGCTGAAGCCGTCTGATGGCGGCCCGGTCGCTGTTCCGTCGCAGGATATGGTTCTCGGTGTCTACTACCTGACGCAGGAGCGTCCGGGAGCAAAGGGCGAAGGAATGAGATTCTCGAGCCTGAACGAGGCAATACTTGCATTTGAAAATAAATACATCACGCTGCAGACAAAGATCACGGTCCGCCGCTCCAAGAAGATGCCGGATGGCACAACGGTCACGGGCAACGTGGACAGCACGCTCGGACGCTTCCTCTTCAATGAGATCATCCCGCAGGACCTTGGTTTTGTGGACAGATCAAAGCCGGAGAACCTTCTGAAGCCGGAAATCGATTTCCTGATGAAGAAGGGCGATCTGAAGAAGATGCTCACAAAGGTTATCGGTATCCACGGCGCCACGACAATGGCTGAGGTCCTCGATAACGTCAAGGCTATGGGCTACAAGTATTCGACACTCGCCGGCATGACCGTTGCGATCTCGGATATGACTGTCCCGGCAGACAAGCAGCAGCTGATCGAGAACGCACAGAAGACGGTCGATAAGATCACACGCAACTACCGCCGTGGTCTTGTCACGGACAAGGAGCGTTACAACGAAGTCATCAACGTCTGGAAGGAGACAGATGCCGTCCTGACGAAGAAGCTTCTCGACGGTCTCGACAAATACAACAACATCTTCATGATGGCGGATTCCGGAGCCCGTGGTTCCGATAAGCAGATCAAGCAGCTCGCCGGCATGCGAGGTCTCATGGCTGATACAACCGGTCACACTATCGAGCTCCCGATCACATCGAATTTCCGTGAAGGTCTGGACGTTCTGGAATACTTCATGTCCGCGCATGGTGCCCGCAAGGGTCTGTCCGATACGGCTCTCCGTACGGCTGACTCCGGTTACCTGACAAGACGAATGGTCGATGTCTCCCAGGAGCTGATTATCCGCGAGACGGACTGCGCCGAGAACCGCGACGAGATCCCGGGTATGTGGGTCTATGCATTCAAGGATGGCGATTCCGTCACAGAGTCTCTTCAGGAGAGAATCACAGGCCGCTTCGCGGCGATGGATATCGTCGACAAGGACGGCAACATCATCGTGAAGGCAAACCATATGATTACGCCGAAGCGTGCGGAGCGCGTCATCAGCGAGGGTGTCGACGAGAACGGAAATCCGATCGAGCGTGTCAAGGTCCGTACAATTCTGACCTGCCGCTCAAGACTCGGCATCTGCGTCAAGTGCTACGGCGCGAATATGGCAACGGGCGAAGCTGTTCAGGTCGGCGAGGCTGTCGGTATCATCGCAGCGCAGTCCATCGGTGAGCCTGGTACACAGCTGACCATGAGAACGTTCCATACGGGCGGTGTCGCCGGTGGTGATATCACACAGGGTCTTCCTCGAGTCGAAGAGCTTTTCGAGGCCCGTAAGCCGAAGGGTCTCGCGATCATCACGGAGATCCCGGGCAAGGTCCATATCGAGGAGACGAAGAAGAAGCGCGAGGTCGTTATCACAAATGAGAACGCGCAGGCAGGCAGCAAGGAGAACCAGAAGACGTATCTGATTCCGTACGGCTCCAGAATCAAGGTCAGAGAAGGCCAGATTCTTGAGGCGGGCGATGAGATCACGGAAGGTTCTGTCAACCCGCATGATATCATGAAGATCCGCGGCACACAGGCCGTCCAGGACTATCTGCTGAGAGAAGTCCAGAAGGTTTACCGTCTGCAGGCCGTTGATATCGCCGATAAGCATATCGAGGTCATTGTCCGCCAGATGCTCCGCAAGGTCCGCATCGAGAAGAGCGGCGATACAGATTATCTGCCGGGCTCTCTCGTCGACGTCATCGAGTTCGAGGACGAAAATGAGAGACTCATCAAGGAAGGCAAGGAGCCGGCTGAGGGCACGAGAATCGTTCTCGGTATCACGAAGTCCGCTCTGGCGACAGATTCGTTCCTGTCCGCAGCGTCCTTCCAGGAGACGACAAAGGTCCTGACAGACGCTGCGATCAAGGGCAAGGTCGATCCGCTGATCGGTCTCAAGGAGAATGTCATTATCGGTCAGCTGATCCCTGCAGGAACCGGTCTCAAGCGCTACAGAAATGTCAAGCTCGATACCGATGCGAGAATCGAGGCCGAGAAGGCCGAGAGAGCAGCTGCAGAAGCTGCCGCTGAGAACGGAGGCACAGAGAAGGCAGAGGTTCCGGCCGCTGCTGACACCGGAAAGCCTGCAGCAGAGTCCGATGATCTCATCAAGGACGATGATCAGGTGATCACGGATGAGGGCTCAGACAAGGATGAGACACTGGATGTGAAGGAGTAAATCTCCGGAGCTTTCTGTGAAGGCTTTGTTTCGCGCAAAGCGGGACGGATAATCATATAGTAATCAAGAAAACCCGGGAATCGGATGGAAATCCATCTGGTTCCCGGGTCTTTTTGTAATTATTCAGCGTCTCTCAGAGAGGTTCCGGGGTGCTGTATGGCTGCTCTTGGACGCGGCGCCGGTTTGTGAAAATTTGGTGAAAACCCTGTGACCGGACCTGCCTTAACACGATGAACACAACTATTGTTTACACTGATGCACAGTCAGGAACAGAGAGTGCAGGCGGCCGTGTGCACGGTCACAGCCTCTGACCCTGATAAGAATTGCATGGTTCTGCTATAGGCCGATGGGCCCGTAAGAAGGGGAATATCAGGACTGCCGCAATTGATCAGTGACGGGGATCGTCTGCCATAAGACAGATGTGTCTGACCGTCTGATCAGCATACAGACAGTTATAGAACCGGAGGTCATAGCAAGCATGGCAAAGAAGAGAAGAGCATGGCGTGCTCTGTCAAAGAAGAAGCGGGTCATCATTGCAGTTGCTGTCGCAGCAGCCGTTGCGGGCACTGCAGGCGGCACTGCATTTTACAGGGTGAAGAAGGCATCAGCGGCGACAAAGCAGGCATCGGCGCAGGTGGTCTCGGCTGAGGTCACGAAGGGCACAATCAGCAATACGATCACAGGCAGCGGAACCCTCGCGCGGGACGACGCGGAGTCCGTCACGGTGCCGGCGGGCGTGACGATTGACGAGGTGCTTGTCTCAAGCGGCGATACGGTCACGGAGGGACAGACGCTTGCGACAGTCACACAGGCATCGGTTGCGAGTGCAATCGCTGATATTCAGGAGTCTATTGACTCGATTGACACACAGCTCGCCGCGATCGACGAGGACACGACTGACGAGACGGTAAGTGCCGTCGTGTCCGGCCGCGTCAAGGAGATCAATATGTCGGCCGGCGACTCCATCGAGACGGACAATGAGAGCAATCCTGTCCTGATGACGATTTCAGCGGACGGGCTGATGGCGGTCGATCTGACAAATACGGGAGCGGCTTCGGCCGGCGATTCCGTGACGGTCACGCTCTCAGACGGGACCGCGCTGACGGGCACCGTGGCTTCGGCGGCCGGCGACACGATGGTCGTGACATTTTCCGATGAAACCACGGCGGTGGGTGACACGGTGACCGTCACAGATGGGGATGTTTCACTTGGGAGCGGCTCGGCCTATGTGCATCAGCCGCTTGAGATCACAGCCTCATCGGGAACTGTGTCCTCCATCTATGTTTCAGTCAATGAATCGGTCAGCCAGGGCGATGAGCTCTTCTATCTGACCGGTGTATCCGATACGACAACAGAAAATGAACTTCTCGCGGAGCGAAGCGAGCTGACGGACGAGCTCACGGACATGACGGAGCTCGGGAAGACATGCCAGATCGTTGCGCCGTACAGCGGGACGGTCGAGAGCGTCAGCGTAACTGCGGGAGAGGAGACATCTGCGGCAAGTCCCAGTACAACGAGTACAAGTATGACGAGCTCTTCGGGAAGTTCGTCAGGAACAACCGCGTCGAAGACGGCGTACTCAGCGAATGGAGGCTCTGCTTCGTCCGCGCAGTCGGGGATTGTGACGCTCACAGCGAGTTCATCGTCGGACAGCTCGTCTGCTTCTTCGACGGTCAGCAGCACATCCTCTGCAGCTTCCTCATCCTCTTCCACAGTGGGAAGTGCGTCTGAAGATTCCACGCAGACGATCAGCAAAAATATCTATATCCCGCTCACAATTTCCGCCGGTGAGACGGCGTCCGCGGACGACATTCTCGCGGCGATCAATAAGGCACTTGCTTCGGATACATACAATATTACGGCCTATACGGCGACAGAGCTTGCCTTCAGCGGCATCAGCGAGGGCAGTACATTTTCAGCGGGAAACACGATTGAGCTGTATGTCACGCTCACGCCATCTGACGGATATGCATTTGCCGGGAGTGGAAATAAGGTCCTCACGACTGATTCGAATATTGCCTGGGACAAGGCGGCGTCAGTTATTCCGGCTGATGACGGAACGGTTACGGCCGCGCTTCTTGTGACGATTCCGGCGGCTTCCTCGGACTCCGGCAGCTCATCATCCGGAGCTTCATCGGGGACGGGCAGCTCGTCGTCCGGGACTTCTTCGGGAAGCGCAGGTTCATCATCAGGCACTGGCGGTGCATCTGCAGATGGATCGAATACCTCGGCAGGCGGATCGTCCACGGGCTCCGGATCAGGCGCATCGTCGGGCACAGCCAGCGCAAGCTCATCTTCCGGCTCCTCGTCAGGAAGCTCCGGCTTTGCGGCAGCGGTCACGGAGGCCTCTGATATCCTCTCTTCGAGCACGGCATCAGGCTCCGGCGCGTCCTACAACGCGACAACGGGAAGCGTCGTCAGCACGAGCGACGTATCCTCGGGTTCCTCCGGTACAGCGGCATCCGCGGATTCATCTGCAGACTCTTCGACTTCTTCTGCATCGTCGTCTGATTCCTCTGATCTTTACAGCTCCGGCACGATGACTGCATTTACGGTCTCGACAGACGAATACATGGACGTGTCGATCAGCGTCGACGAGCTCGATATTCTCTCTGTCGAGGAGGGACAGTCGGTCTCCGTTGCGCTCGATGCGATCGACGGACAGACATTTGACGGAGAAGTTTCTAATATAGATACAGAAGGAACAAACAGCGGCGGTTCCACAAAATATACCGTCACGGTCCGAATTCCGAAGGACGACGACATGCTGGTCGGCATGAGTGCGACAGCGACGATTACGACGGAATCCGCCGAGGACGTGCTGACCGTCCCGGCGTCAGCGATTCAGGAGCGCGGCAGCAAGACATGCGTCTACACGGAAAATGACGACGGCACGCTGCCGGGTGAGACGGAGGTCACGACCGGTGTGTCAGATGGGACGACGGTTGAGATCACGGACGGACTTTCCGAGGGCGATACGGTTTACTACAGCCAGCTGACCGGCGATGCGATTTCGACGGACAATGATGACACGACCACCCAGAACATGGGCGGCGGAATGGCCATGGGCGGCGGAGGCGGCGACATGCCGTCCGGCGGCGGAAATGGCGGTAATGGCGGCGCGCCGGGAGGTAACTGACATGAGTGATTTAGAACAGGCAATGATCCTCTTTCAAGACGTCTCCAAGGTCTACCGGATCGGGGAAAATGAAGTCCGCGCTCTCGACCACGCGAATATGCGGATCGACCGCGGCGAGTTTGTCAGCGTCATCGGACCGTCCGGCTCCGGAAAGTCGACGCTGATGAACATCATCGGCTGCCTCGACCTGGCGTCCGAGGGAGAATATTTTCTCGAGGGACAGCCGATCGAGGACTACTCGGAGGGCGAGCTTGCACGGATCCGCAACCGGAAGATCGGGTTTATCTTTCAGGATTTCAACCTGCTCGCGAAAATGACGGCCTACGAAAATGTGGAGCTGCCTCTTATTTATCAGAGGCTGCCGGCGAAGCAGCGGAAGGAGCAGGTAGAGGACGCGCTGAACCGCGTCGGCCTCTGGGACAGAAGAGACCACCGGCCGACGGAGCTCTCCGGAGGCCAGCAGCAGCGCGTCGCAATCGCGCGTGCCCTCGCGACGCATCCGTCGCTCTTTCTCGCGGACGAGCCGACCGGAAATCTTGATCAGAAGACGGGACGCGAGCTCATGGATATTTTTCATGAGCTGCATGAGTCCGGCAGCACAATTGTCCTGATCACGCACGATGCCCATGTGGCGAAGGAAGCCTCCCGCAGCATCAAGATTCTCGACGGCCATGTCGGCGATATCAAGAGCCGCGATGAGATCGAGGAGGTGGTCTGATGGTCCTGCAGTCCGTAAAAATGGCGTGGGCGTCTGTCATTTCCAATAAAATGAGATCCTTCCTCACGATGCTCGGCATTATCATCGGCGTCATGGCGCTCGTCGTCCTCGTCTCGATCGCGGACGGCGCGACAAATGAGGTCACGGACGCGATTTCCTCCATGGGAACGAACCTCCTCACTGTCACGATTTCAGATGACGGAGGAAATCCGGTCAGTCTCTCCGAGATGGACGACATTCTTGCGCTCGACGATGTGTCCGAGGCGGCCCCGGTCGGAACGGATTCTCTGACGCTGAGCTCAGGCGAGGAGTCGGAGACGGGCTCGGTCACGGGAACGACTGCTGATTATCTCGACATCGAGGGACTTGAGCTCTCGGCGGGGCGGTGGCTCAATTCGTCGGATGTTGACAGCAACACGCGCGTCGTCATCATTAATCAGGACACGGCGTATGATATCCTCGGCGTGACATTTACAACGGATGCCATTGATCAGACGATCGATATCGCGGGCATTCCGTACACCGTTATCGGCGTGCTCGCGGAGGATGACTCCGTCACGTCGTCGGCCTCCTCGTACGAGGCCTATATTCCATATACGTCGCTCGAGCGGATATCAAGTACGGCGTCGGATGTCACTTCATTTGTCGTGGCGGCAGCGGATGATGACAGGCTCGATGCGGCGGAAAAGAGCGTTGAGAGCTGGCTCTATGACCGGTTCGGTGACGAGGATGCGTACGATGTGACAAATATGTCCGAGGTTGCGGACACGATGAGCAGTGTCACAAATACGATGGCGCTCATGCTCGGCGGTATTGCGGCGATCTCGCTTCTCGTCGGCGGCATCGGCATCATGAACATCATGCTGGTGTCGGTCACGGAGCGTACGCGCGAGATCGGCATCCGCAAGGCGATCGGCGCCGGCGCGGGCAGCATCCTCGCGCAGTTTCTGATCGAGTCGCTGATGCTCTCGCTCATGGGAGATGCACTCGGCGTCGCCTGCTCATGGATTGCGCTCCGGATCATCGCTATGGTGACCGGCTCGTCCTACGCGATGGATGCGAAGGTCGTGCTGGCCGCGACCGCGTTCTCGCTGGTGATCGGCGTTGTCTTTGGTCTCTATCCGGCGAGGAAGGCCGCAAAGAAAAATCCGATTGACGCTCTTCATTTTTCAGGATAAAATGAAACCAAAATCTTGACTTGACAACTGCATAAGAGATATAATATACGGGCGTGTCAGAATACGCCCGTATTTTGATGCCATCATGACAAATGAAAACAGCCGAACTGCCACGTGGAATCGTGGACGAAACAAAGGAGGAATCATCAAGGAATGCCTACATTTAACCAGTTAGTCAGAAAAGGAAGAGAGACTTCTGTTAAAAAGCCGAAGGCTCCGGCTCTTCAGAGATCCTTCAACTCTCTGAAAAACCACGCTGTCAAGGCAAGCTCCCCGCAGAAGCGCGGTGTCTGCACAGCAGTCAAGACTGCGACACCGAAGAAGCCGAACTCAGCTCTTCGTAAGATCGCCAGAGTCCGTCTTTCCAACGGAATCGAAGTTACATCTTATATCCCGGGCGAGGGCCACAACCTTCAGGAGCACAGCGTCGTTATGATCCGCGGCGGCCGTGTCAAGGACCTTCCGGGTACAAGATATCATATCATCCGCGGCACACTCGATACCGCAGGTGTTGCGAACCGTAAGCAGGCTCGCTCCAAGTACGGCGCAAAGCGTCCGAAGAAGTAATTTCCGCATTTTCTGTCTGAGAGAAGACCGGATACGGAATGACTTCAGACAACCGGTTCCGCTGATGTGCGGGACAGCCGTTAGAAGCGGCATTCATTAAGCTTTAGGTTCATGTTTTGAATTGTGAAAATGTACGGTATTTCGGATTTCCTTCCGGCTGTGGGAAATACAGAATGCGTCCGTGCGAACACATGATTTTAAATGTGAGTACCTGTGATTGAATCTATATGATTTAGGAGGGAAGTAACGTGCCACGTAAAGGACATACTCAGAAGAGAGAGGTCTTAGCAGATCCGATTTACAACAGCAAGCTCGTTACCAAGCTGATCAACCAGATCATGCTCGATGGTAAGAAGGGCGTTGCACAGAAGATTGTATACGGCGCATTTGCTCAGGTCGAGGAAAAGACAGGCAAGAAGGCTGTTGATGCTTTCGAGGAAGCAATGAACAACATCATGCCGGTTCTGGAAGTAAAGGCAAGACGTATCGGCGGTGCTACATATCAGGTGCCGGTCGAGGTTCGTCCGGACAGAAGACAGGCGCTGGCGCTCCGCTGGCTGACCACCTTCTCCCGCAATCGTTCCGAGAAGAGAATGGAAGATCGCCTTGCAAATGAGATTATGGATGCCATCAATAATACAGGTGCATCCGTTAAGCGTAAGGAAGAAATGCACAGAATGGCAGAAGCCAACAAGGCATTCAGCCATTACAGATTCTAATTTTATTTGGGAGATACTATGGCTGAACAGAGAGAATATCCTCTTGAGAGGACCAGAAACATTGGTATCATGGCTCATATCGATGCCGGCAAGACCACTCTGACAGAGCGTATCCTGTACTACACAGGTGTCAACTATAAGATTGGTGAGACACATGATGGTACAGCAACCATGGACTGGATGGAAGAGGAGCAGGAGCGTGGTATCACGATCACATCCGCTGCTACCACCTGCCATTGGACTCTGGAAGAGCAGACAAAGCCGAAGCCGGGCGCTCTTGAGCACAGAATCAACATCATCGATACACCGGGGCACGTCGACTTCACAGTCGAAGTTGAGCGTTCTCTCCGCGTCCTCGATGGCGCCGTCGGCGTCTTCGCGGCAAAGGGAGGCGTTGAGCCGCAGTCCGAGAACGTCTGGAGACAGGCGGACAAGTACAACGTACCGCGTATGGCATTTGTCAATAAGATGGATGTCGTCGGCGCTGACTTCTATGGCTGCGTGCAGCAGATTATCGATCGTCTCGGCAAGAATCCGGTTTGCATCCAGCTGCCGATCGGCAAGGAAGATGAATTCAAGGGTCTGATCGATCTGATGGAAATGAAGGCCTACATCTACAATGATGAGAAGGGTATCGACATCTCCGTCACAGATATCCCGGACGATATGAAGGATCTCGCTGAAGAGTGGAGAACCAAGATGGTTGAGCAGCTCTGCGATCTGGACGAGGATCTGATGCTTGAGTACCTTGATGGCAAGGAGCCGTCTGTCGATGAGATGAAGAAGGTTCTCCGTAAGGGCTGCTGCGAAGGTACGGCGATCCCGGTTACCTGCGGTACTGCTTACAGAAACAAGGGCGTCCAGAAGATGCTCGATGCAGTCATCGAGTACATGCCGAGCCCGCTTGATATCCCGCCGGTAGAAGGCACGGATCTCGAAGGCAACCCGGAGCATCGTGAGTCCGACGACAACGAGCCGTTCTCTGCTCTGGCATTCAAGATCATGACAGACCCGTTCGTCGGAAAACTCGCTTACTTCAGAGTTTACTCTGGTACGCTGAACTCCGGCTCTTATGTCTTCAACTCCACAAAGGGCAAGAAGGAGCGTGTCGCGCGTATCCTTCAGATGCACGCAAACAAGAGAATGGAGCTGGACAAGGTTTACTCCGGTGATATCGCTGCAGCAATCGGCCTCAAGTTTACGACGACAGGCGATACGCTCTGCGACGAGCAGCATCCGATTATCCTCGAGTCCATGGAGTTCCCGGAGCCGGTCATCGAGCTCGCGATCGAGCCGAAGACAAAGGCTGGCCAGGAGAAGCTCGGCGTTGCACTTGCAAAGCTGGCTGAAGAGGACCCGACATTCAAGCAGCACACGAATCCGGAGACGGGCCAGACGATCATCGCCGGCATGGGCGAGCTTCATCTGGAGATTATCGTCGACAGACTGATGCGTGAGTTCCACGTTGAGGCTAATGTCGGTGCTCCGCAGGTTTCCTACAAGGAGACATTCTCCAAGGAAGTCAATCAGGAGTACAAGTATGCAAAGCAGTCCGGCGGTCACGGCCAGTACGGTCACTGCAAGGTTATCTTCACACCGATGGATCCGAACGGCGAGAATCTCTACGAGTTCGAGAACACGACGGTCGGCGGCTCTGTCCCGAAGGAATATGTCCCGGCTGTTGATGATGGTATTCAGGAAGCAATGAAGGCCGGTACGCTCGGCGGATATCCGGTTGTCGGCATCCATGCGAACCTGTACGACGGTTCTTATCACGAGGTCGACTCCTCCGAAATGGCATTCCATGTGGCTGGTTCTATGTGCTTCAAGGAAGCTATGAAGAAGGCAGATCCGATCCTTCTTGAGCCGATCATGAAGGTTGAGGTTACAACACCGGAAGAGTACATGGGCGATGTCATCGGCGATATCAACTCCCGCCGCGGCCGCATCGAGTCCATGGAGGATATCGGCGGCGGTAAGCAGATCAACGGCTTCGTTCCGCTGGCTGAGATGTTCGGTTACGCAACAGACCTGCGCTCCAAGACACAGGGCCGTGGTAACTACTCCATGTTCTTCGAGAAGTATGAACCGGTTCCGAAGAACGTCGCCGCAAAGATCCTGAGCGGAAAGACGGACGAGAAATAATCATTCGCAATAAAAATGCGGATGTCTCCGGGCACGATGCAGACACCGCGCCCGGAAATACATATATTTTTGCGGTATGCCGGAGAAAATGCCGGCGGACTGCCGCAGACATTCAATAATGCTTGCAAATACAGGCATTTTGAAATATAATTACAATAGTGTCTTCTATTCACAGAATACTCTAAGGCGCCTTTTTTCGAGGACGCAAATAAAGGAGGATTTACAGAAATGGGAAAGCAGCATTTTGAAAGAACAAAGCCGCACTGCAACATCGGTACGATCGGCCATGTCGATCACGGCAAGACAACTCTGACAGCAGCGATCACAAAGGTCCTTGCAAAGAGAGTTCCGTGCCCGGGCAACCAGCAGGTTGATTTCGGCAACATCGATAAGGCTCCGGAAGAGAGAGAGCGTGGTATCACGATCAACACAGCTCATGTCGAGTACGAGACAACAAAGCGTCATTACGCTCATGTCGACTGCCCGGGGCATGCTGACTACGTCAAGAACATGATCACAGGTGCTGCTCAGATGGATGGTGCTATCCTTGTTGTCGCAGCTACTGATGGTGTTATGGCTCAGACAAAGGAGCACGTTCTCCTTGCCCGCCAGGTCGGTGTTCCGGCTATGGTTGTCTTCCTTAACAAGTGTGATATGGTCGATGATGACGAGCTCCTTGAGCTGGTCGAGATGGAAGTCACAGAGCTCCTTACAGAGTACGGCTTCTCAGAGGATACACCGATCATCCGCGGTTCCGCTCTTCAGGCTCTGAATGATCCGGACGGCAAGTGGGGCGATGCGATCATGGAGCTCATGGACGCTGTCGATGAGTGGATTCCGGAACCGGTTCGTGATACAGATAAGCCGTTCCTGATGCCGGTCGAGGATGTCTTCACAATCTCCGGTCGTGGTACTGTTGCTACAGGCCGTGTTGAGCGTGGTACTCTGAAGCTCAATGATCCGGTCGAGATCCTTGGTGTCAAGGATGCAAAGGAAACATCCGTTGCTACAGGTATCGAGATGTTCCACAAGCTCCTCGATGTCGCTGAGGCTGGTGATAACATCGGTATCCTTCTTCGTGGTATCGATCGTACAGGCGTTGTCCGTGGCCAGGTCGTTGCTAAGCCGGGCACAGTCACATGCCATCACAAGTTCACAGCTCAGGTTTACGTCCTGACAAAGGATGAAGGCGGCCGTCATACACCGTTCTTCAACAACTATCGTCCGCAGTTCTACTTCAGAACAACAGACGTCACAGGTGTCATCACACTTCCGGAAGGAACAGAGATGTGCATGCCGGGCGATAACGTCGAGATGACAGTTGAGCTGATTCATCCGATCGCTATGGAGCAGGGTCTTACATTCGCTATCCGTGAGGGTGGCCGTACAGTCGGATCCGGCCGTGTCGCTAAGATCATCGAGTGATGTTCGCGTAGCACACAAGCCGTGCAATCACGCTATAAAAGCCGTGGGAGAGTTTACTCTTCCACGGCTTTTTTGCGTGATTATACGGCGACAGCCGCGATCGAGGCCACGCGCAGCGGGGCCGAGAAAGCGGGCCCCAGTGCGTGGATAGCCGCGACCTGATATCCATACAGAAAGGCAGGTGAACTATCCATCCCGGATAGCCCACCTGCCTTTCTGCTATGCTTATAGATAGAAGCCATTTTTCTGTTCGTGCTTTGCAGAGCTTGTCCGCCAAAATCCAATGACGTGACCGCTTAAATTTCCTTCACCGCGAACTCCCGCGCATCCTCAAGCTGCTTTTCATTTGCCTTATTCTTGACATAAAATGTCTCCGGCGCGACCGCGATTCCCTTCTTTGTCAGTGCATTGCGAATAAGATCGATGCTGTGACGGGAGATCCATGAGGTTGAGAAAATCACAGCCTTGCCGACCTTGGCCGGATCGAGAGACTCAAGGTAACTCTTCAGATGCTTGTCGAGGCCGTATGCGTAGAGCGCACCGCCGATGAACAGCACATCAGCCTTCTCTGTGAGCGGTGCGTCCGCCTGGTCAACGGAGACGGCCTTTACATGAATTGCGTCCGCGATTGCATCCGCAACAAGCTTTGTATTTCCTGATCTTGAATAATATCTGACAGCGTTCATGGCATATTGCCTGCGTGAGGAGCAGGCTTCTCCTTTCGATTTTTGTAATTATTCAGCACCCCTCGTCTGGGGCGCTGAATAGGTATCGATTTTTAAGACAAGGATCAAAGCAGTTCCTTCACAGCCTCATCAACAAGCTTCATATCCGCAGTCGGCTCAAAGCGGCGGACGACATTGCCGTTTCTGTCGACGAGGAACTTCGTGAAATTCCACTTGATGTTCGGATTGTTCTTGTAATCCTTGTCGATCTTCTTGAGAAGAGCGCTCATCATCATGGCCTTCGGGCCCTTGCCGAAGCCCTCGAAGCCCTTCTGGCTCTTCAGGAAAGTATAGAGCGGAAGCTCATTTTCCCCGTTGACATCGGACTTCTTCATCTGCGGGAACTGTGTGTTGTACTTCAGCGTGCAGAACTCGTGGATTTCCTCGTCAGTGCCCGGTGTCTGGCCGGCGAACTGGTTGCATGGGATGTCGATGAGCTCGAGGCCCTGATCGTGGTACTTCTCATAGATGGACTCGAGGTCCTTGTACTGCGGAGTGAAGCCGCAGCCTGTCGCTGTGTTGACGATCAGCATGACCTTGCCCTTGTACTGAGAGAGGGAGATTTCTTCATTTTTCGGTGTCGTTACGGAATAATCATAGATGCTCATATCGTATGCCTCCTGATGCTTTTATGAGGGACGGCGCATTGTACGCGGCCCGGAATTTTTAGCTGATTGATTTTACTAAATCATATTGTATCAAATTGAATTAAAAATGCAAGCCCTGTTTTTGAATTTTTGTTTATCGTACGGCTGGGGGTTCCACAAATGAGATCCGTACAGTATAATGGATGTGTCAGTTACAGAACATTTTGAACAAACTGTTCTGTAAAATTACGGAGCTACAGGAGGAACGGGCATATGCATATTCCGGATAATTACCTGAGCCCGCAGACCTGCGCGGTCATGGGCGCGGCGATGGTCCCGGTCTGGGTCATCTCCATAAAGAAAATCAAGAAGGAACTGGAGCCGGCGAAGCTGCCGATGCTTGGCATCGGGGCGGCTTTTTCATTTCTCGGGATGATGTTCAACATTCCGCTTCCGGGAGGTACGACAGGCCACGCGGTCGGCGGCACGATGATCGCCGCTGCGCTCGGGCCGTACGCGGCGTGCATATCGATCAGCATCGCGCTGCTCGTGCAGGCATTTCTCTTCGGAGACGGCGGCATCCTGAGCTTTGGCGCGAACTGCTTCAACATGGCCTTTGTGCTGCCGTTCGTCGGATACGCGGTGTACCGCCTTGTGGAGAAGGCGCTGTTGAGGCGTGAAGAATCCCGGAGCAGAAGCCCGCGCTCGGTCTTTGCCAAGGGCAGGACAACGTCCGGAGCATGCGAAGCGAACGCTACGCATCCCGGTAGAAAGCACACGGTCAGCACGATTGCGGCCGGGATCGGCTCGTATGTCGGCATCAATGCAGCGGCTCTCTGCGCGGCCATCGAGTTCGGCATCCAGCCGATGCTGTTCCGCGACTCGGCGGGAAATGCGATGTACTGTCCGTATCCGCTCTCTGTGTCGCTCCCGGCGATGATGATCGGTCATCTGACGGTTTTCGGTGCGGCTGAGGTCGTATTCACGGTGCTGGTGCTCTCGTTCCTCGAGAAGGCGCAGCCGGAACTCTTCGCGGCGGGGACAGCCGTGCGTTCGTCACATGAGATCAATACCACAACCGGACATGCCAGTGCCTCCGCAGTGGGAGCAGCCGCGTCCGGACAGGATGCATGTCTGTCGTCTGATGGCGCGAAGCCTGTCCGCACCTCAAAGAAGCTGGTCGCATTTTTTATGTGCCTCATTGCGGCGGTGCCGCTCGGGCTTCTCGCGGAGGGAACCGCGTGGGGCGAGTGGGGAGCTGATGAGATCGCACAGACGGGGGCGGGCTACACGCCGTCCGGCATGCTGCACGGATTCTCATTTTCAGCGCTGATTCCGGACTACTCGGTGGCGGGGATGCCGTCATGGATTGGCTACATTTTCTCGGCGGCGATCGGCGCGGCTGTGCTGATCATTGTGTTCAAGCTCCTGAGCCTTGCGGTGCCGGTCCGGAAAAGCAGTGCCGCTGAATGATTCTGCAGATTATGAAGCTGATCAGCCGGCTGACAGAGCCGGAGAAGCGGGGCGGCACGGGAAATAGCGTGAGCCCGGCCCTTCGGCTGTGCATGGCGATTCTCACGATTCTTCTGTGCGCTCTCTCGAAAAATGCGGTCTTCACGGGATCGGTCATCGTGATTCTGCTCCTTCGCACTGCATTTCTTGCGCCGGCGGAGATTGCGGAGGTGCTTGGAAAGACGGTGCTTCCGGTCCTGTTCTCGGCGCTCATTCTGCTTCCGGCCGCTCTTCTCGGCCAGCCGGGGACGCTTCTCACCGTGACGATGAAGGTCTTCGAGTCGGTGCTTCTCCTCGCGCTCTTAAATCACAGCGTGAGCTGGAAGGACATGTCGGAGGCGATGGGGGAAATGCATTTCCCGCAGATCCTGATTATGACGCTCGATACGATGGTGCGGTTTCTGGTGATCCTCGGGCGTTTAATGGGGCGCGTGCTCGAGGCGGTCGGCCTTCGGAAGGTCGGCAAGGACAACTGGAAAAATGCAGGGACCGGCGGGATTCTCGGTGTGACCTATCTCAAGGCGCAGCAGATGGAGGTCCACACGGAGGAGGCGATGGCCTGCCGGTGCTTTGAGGGAACGTACAGGAGCTATCGGAAGAGAAAATTCGGGCGGAGAGATGCCCTGTATCTTCTGCTGGTGCCGGCAATTGCTGCGTGGTTCGTGTACACGCAGGCACTGATGTGAGGGGGAAAATAATGCTGGATCTTGATCATGTCACGTTCAGCTACGACGGGAGGCCGGCGCTGGCGGACTTTACGTATCATTTTGAGATGGGAAAATGCTACTGCATCGTGGGGCCGAACGGCTGCGGCAAATCGACGCTGTTCCGGATTCTGAACGGACTTTCATTTCCGGAGAAGGGGACGTACCGGGTCGACGGAAAAGCGGTCACAGAGCGCGCGATGAAGAAGAAAGAATTTGCAAAAGAGCTGCACCGGAAAGTGGGGTTCATTTTTCAGAACGCCGAGGTGCAGCTTTTCTGCCGCACGGTCGAGGACGAGATCGCCTTCGGCCTTCAGCAGCTTGCGCTCCCGGAAAATGAGATCCGCGAGCGGACGGAGAAATATATTAAGCTTCTCGGGCTCGATGAGCTGCGTCAGCGCGCGCCGTTCACACTGAGCGGCGGCGAGCAGAAGCGGACCGCGCTCGCGGCGGTGCTGGCGATGGAGCCGCAGGTCCTGATTCTCGACGAGCCGGTCAGCGGCCTCGACGAGGACGGTGAGAAATGGATGACGGATTTTATCCGGAGCATCAAGGGGCCGGAGCGGCTCATCATCATCGCGACGCACAGGCACGAGCTCTCGGAGGCCGTCGCCGACGAGGTGCTGCATATGACGAAGGAGCACCGGCTCATGACGGATCGGGCGGAACCCTGACTGACGAGATGACGGATCGTCAGCTGATCCAGGCCGGACCAGCCGCATGATGGCGGATGTCCGGGCCTGCACGCGCAGAGCCTCAGTTCGTGCTTACGCGAGCAGCTTCGAGACGACCTGGTTGATCAGCTTGCCGTCGGCCTTGCCCTTCAGTGCCGGCATGACAGCCTTCATGATCTGACCCTTGTTCTTTGTCGCGATGACATCTGCGAAGTCAGTCTTCAGCTTCTGCTCAATCTCATCGGCGCTCATCATTTTCGGAGCGTACTCCTTGATCACATCGAAGCGGAACTGGTACTCGGCCTTGAGGTCCTTGCGCTCGTCCGGGCATGTCGCCAGCTGCTCCTCAGCGGAGTGAAGCTCCTTCATGACAGCGCGGTTCACCTGATCCTCGGAAATATTGTCGCGCGTGCCCTCGTCAATCGCGATCTTCTTCGCGGCAGAGACAAGCGCGGAAATCGCTTCCTTGCGCGGCTTGTCGTGAGCCTTCATAGCGGCGATCATATCCTTCTGCAGAGTCTTGAAATCCATATATGTCACGTTCCTTTCTTTATGATGTAATGCCTGCCTGACGGCGGGCTTTCTTTATTATAGCACAGTGCGCTTTTTATAAGAAGAAAGACGTGAGTATTGCGTTGAACCGCGGGAGGTTTTGCGGTATAGTTAAAGTGTTGCCCGATGGACAGTCGGGTGGACAGAACAGAAAAAAGCTCTGGCAGAAACCCCGATAAAGCGCATTCCGGGAGCAGCACCCGGCTAACAGGAATCTCATTTTCAATGGCAAAACAACAGAAAAGTAATCTAGTGAAAAATGCCTCCATCCTCATGGTGGCGACCATTATCTCCCGAATCATCGGTCTTATCTACAGACGGCCGCTCGGCTCCGTGCTCGGCTCCGTCGGACTCGGCTATTACGGATACGCGAGCAATCTCTATGCGATTCTGCTCCTCATTTCCTCGTACAGTATCCCGATGGCGGTGTCGAAGATCGTCTCGGAGAGACTGGCCCTGCGGAAATATAAGAGTGCGCAGAAGGTCTTCCGCGGCGCGCTGATCTATGCCGCGCTCGTGGGCGGTATCGCGGCGCTCGTCGCATTCTTTGGCGGCAGCATCCTGCTTCCGGCGAACCAGCAGAACGCACTGCCGGCCCTGCGTGTGCTCGCACCGACGATTTTCCTGTCGGCGATCCTCGGCGTGTTCAGAGGCTATTTCCAGGCGCATCAGACGATGACGCCGACATCTGTCTCGCAGATCTGCGAGCAGATCATGAATGCGATTATTTCGGTCCTGGCGGCATGGCTGCTGATCAGGAACTTCGCGGGCGGAGACAAGACGCAGCGCGCGATTCTCGGCGCGGTCGGCGGTACGATGGGTACCGGAGCAGGTGTTCTCACCGGCCTTGTTGTGATGCTGATTATTTTCGGCATCAACCGCTCCTATTTTAAGAGAGAGCGCAGGCACGACCATTCAAATGAAGAGGAGAGCTACGGAGAGGTCATCCGCATCATTTTCCTCATGGTCACGCCGATCATCTTCACGACATTCATCAACAACGCCAGCACATATCTTGACAGCTACCTGTTCTCAAGCATTCTCGGCTGGCACGGTGTGAATTCCGATACGATCTCGTCGTGGTACGGCGAATACAGCAACTACTATATCCCGATGATTAATATCCCGCTGTCGCTTGCATCCGCGAGCGCCTCGGCGATGATGCCGGAGGTCTCCGGCGAGTACGCGACCGGCCGCATCAGCCGGGCAAATCATCAGATCAACCAGACGATCCGCCTCACGATGTTCATCACGCTTCCGTGCATGATCGGCATGATGGTTCTCGCGTATCCGATCATGGGTGTGCTGTTCCCGTCGGCATCGAGCCTCGCATCAAAGCTTCTCTTCACTGGTGCGATCTATGTTCTTCCGGCGGCTCTCTCAACGATCACGGGCAGCGTGCTCCAGTCGATCGGCGAGCAGAAGACAGCTCTCATCAATGCGGGCATTTCACTTGTGCTGAACCTTGTGATTCTTGCGGTCATGCTGCTTGTCGCTCCGGGCATGGGAATCTACGCGGTCATGATCGCGAATATCCTCTACTCGGTGTTCTACGCGATTTTTAACCAGATTATGATCGCGCGGTTCCTCGGCTTTAAAAATGAATTTCTCTCGACATACATTCAGCCGCTTATCGCCTCTGTCATCATGGGCGCCGGCGCGCTTGTCATATACGAGCTGATCTTCCATCTGACGAGACGGCCGTTCATCGGACTTGTGGTCTCGATTCTGATCGCGATGCTGATCTATATGATCTCGTATGTGTTCGTGTCGGGCACGACGGAGGAGGAAATGAAGAAATTCCCGATGGGAACGAGGATTGTGAAGGTTCTCAGGGTTCTCCGCGTATATCGGTGAGGCGAGGGGTACAGCTCACACGCTGCCAGGATCGCGTGCGGTCGCGCATATCAGGGCGGTATCGTTGATCTAACCTGCGCGGGATGTGTATGCATAAAATGTGTGACGAACATCTTGTAATAATTTCGTAATCAAATTATAATGGATTTAACATAACTTTTCAGCACCCTTGATGCGGCCCGGCCGTGTCCGGGGTGCTGAAATGTTCATCAGAATATGGCCTGTTAAATGGGAGCAGACATGAGAATTCAAGGAGATGATGCATAAAGACATGCGACTTAGAATGTGCGTGCCGGTTCTTGCGGCTTGTGCCGCGCTTGTTCCGGCGATGAGTGTCCGGGCTGACCAGTCCGGATTTGAGGAGAAGATCTCCGCATTTTTTACGGAGGATATGACAGATGATGAGGCCCTTGCGGCAGCGCAGTCGATGGCAGATGACGCGGACGCTGTGGGTGCTGTGGCAGGTGCTGATGTGCAGGCGAAGGCTGCGCAGGCGCTTGAGACGTATACGAGCGCCAAGACGGCCTATTTCAGTACGGGAAATGCAGACGGTCAGTCGGATGCGGTGGCATCCGAGTGGGCCGCGCAGAAGGCGTATGGCGCGGAGGGACTTCCGGATGGAGCGTCTGTCCTTAACTATGTGCCGAGGTGGTGCGTCAGCTCCTGCGTGCAGAATGCGGACGGCTCACTTACGCTTAGCGTCGAGGAATGGGTTGTGATCAGCTACTCGGACGACGGCAGTGCGGCGAGCACATCGGCGTATATGTATTCGTACAGCGCGGTGCTCAGCCCGAGCGGAGACGGCTATGTGGTTACATCCGCGGATGGCTCGGCGTTCCGCGCGCAGGAGACGGCTGGCGACGATCAGACGGCTGCGGAAGCGGAGGCTGCGGGAAATGACGGGCTCGTCGGAGCGGCACAGTTTTCATACAGCCCGGCGGCAGTGACAGCGTACGCGGATCAGTGGGCCCTGTCTCATAACAGCGCCTATGTCTTTCATGACGGCCGTGACTGCGCGAACTTCGTGTCGCAGAGCATGGCGGCCGGCGGACTTCCGCAGACATCGACGTGGAAGCCGGAGTCCCTCGCATGGGTCCAGTGCCAGGCGCAGATCACGTACCTCGGCTCGACGTACAGCCAGGCGGTCGCGGCGAGTGATTCGACTGTGAAGCAGGGCAATCCGGTTTACTATGACTGGAAGGGCGACGGTCACTATGACCACGCGGCGATCTGTGTCGGAACGGACGCGGCGGGCAACCCGATCGTGGACGCGCACACAACTGCGCGCTATCATGTCTCCTACAATATGGGAGCTGCGATCACGAAGACGGTCGACATTGCGGGCGCGTCGGGCAGCTCTTCAAATGGCGGGAATTCTTCGAATTCAGACAATCATTCATCAAACTCGGGTAACAATTCGTCGAATTCAAATGGCGGGCAGACAACCGATTCGTCGGCGGTCCTTAATGGCGTCGATTATTCGCCGGTCTACAATTTCAGCTACTATGTGAGCACGTATCCGGACCTTGAGCAGCTGTACGGCAGCAATCCGGCGGGCGCGCTGCAGCATTTTGTGCAGTATGGCATGAAGGAGGGCCGGCAGGGAAGCTCTTCATTTGACGTCAATATCTATAAGGAGAATTACGCGGACCTGCGGGCGGCGTTCGGCTCGGACCTTGCGAAGTACTACATGCACTACATCCAGTACGGGAAAAATGAGGGCCGCAACGCGACGTCGAAGATTTCCTCCGGCTCGTCGGTGAGCGGAAATGGCCAGGCGATCCTGAACGGCGTCGATTACTCGGCTGTCTACGATTTTGATTACTACATCAATAAATATCCGGACATCAAGGCGGCGTACGGCAGCAACCCGGCGGGCGCGCTGCAGCATTTCGTGCAGTACGGCATGAACGAGGGTCGGCAGGGAAGCGCTTCATTTTATGTGTGGTACTACCGCGGAAATTATGCGGACCTCATTCTGGCGTACGGCGACGACCTGAAGCCGTACTACCTCCATTATGTGAACTTCGGGCAGAAGGAGGGACGCGTGGCGACAAGAAAGATCGCGTCCAATGTCATGATCTATGACGGCGTCGATTACGCAAATGTCTACGATTTCTGCTATTACACGAAGCGCTATCCGGACATCATGGCGGCGTACGGCAACGATCCGGCCGGCGCGCTGCAGCATTTCCTGAACTACGGCATGAAGGAGGGCCGCCAGGCCGAGAGCAGCTTCAACGTGAATACGTATAAGAGCCGCTACGCGGACCTGCAGGCGGCGTTCGGGAATGACCTCACGCTGTACTTCAAGCACTACCTCCAGTATGGAAAGAGCGAGGGAAGATCAGGAATCTGAAGATGAAGGGCGGCGTTCCGCCATACAGAAAACGGGCAGTGGAACTGATTGATTTCGGTTTCACTGCCCGTTTTTTCTGCCGCGGGATCTTATTGCGGCCACGCCCTATTATTCTGGAATCTCTCAGTCCTCCCTCGCCTGTGGCTTCTTCCACAGCTCCTTCCGCACTTTCTTCCACAGCACGACGGCCAGCGCAATCGTGATGTAATCTGTGATCGACTGCCCGAGGATGACGCCGTTAAAGCCCGCGACGGCATTCAGGATGTAGAGCAGAGGGATGAGGATGACACCCTGGCGCAGGACGGACAGGACGGTCGCCGGAAATGGCCGCTCCACGGACTGCAGGCAATCCATGATCAGAAACAGAATTCCGATGAACGGACCTGAGAGCATGTAGCCGACGAGCATCGGGACGCCGCACGCGATGACACCCTGATTGTTTATGAACAGACGGATGATCTGTGTCCGGAAAATGAAGAACAGCGCCGTGCAGGCACTTCCGGTGATGATGCAGAGCTTTGCGGTGTAGCGCTCGACCGTGCGGAAGCGCTTTTCATTTCCGGCTCCGTAGCAGTAGCCGAGGATCGGCTGGACGCCATTGGCGATGCCCATCTGGAAAAATGCGATGAACATATTTGCCTTGAAGACAATGCCGATGGCCGCGACGGCGTCGTTGCCGTAGGCCACAAGGATCTGATTCAGAATGATTGTCGAGACGCTCATGAGAGCCGAGAGCAGGCCGGTCGGCAGCCCTGTCTTTACGAGATTGGCGGGGAGTGCGCCCGTCAGGCTGAAATCGCCGGGTTTCAGTGAAAGAATTTCGCTGTGCTTTCGGAAATACCAGATGTAGTAGACGCTCGCCATGATATTGCCGAGCGTCGTCGCGATTGCCGCGCCGCCCGCGCCCTGGTGCCACACGGAAATGAAGATCGGGTCGAGGATGATGTTGGCGATTGTGCCGATCATGTTGCCGATCATTGCCTCCTTCGAGGCGCCCGCCGAGCGGACGACGAAGCTCGCGGCAGCCGACCAGATGATGAACGGCGCGCCGACAGCGATCCAGCGGACATAGCTTCGGGCAAAGCCGATTGTCGTCTTGTCCGCGCCGAAGAGCCGCAGAATCGGGGTCTGGAAAATGAGAAGCACGGCCGCGATGATGGCGCCGGCGATGATGCTGCCGTAGAGGACAAAGGCCGATGTTCTCCGCGCGCGCTCTTCATTTTTCGCGCCGAGCGATGCGGAGAGAAGGGCGCTTCCGCCCATGCCGAGGACATTTGCGATCGCCATCATGAAAATGAAGCATGGGTTCGTGAGCGATACGGCCGCAACCTGAAGAGAATCGCCGGTCTGGCCGACGAAGAATGTGTCCGCCATGTTGTAGACGATCGTAACGAGCTGCGAGATGATGGACGGGATTGCCATCTGCGCCACGGCGGTGCCGATGGGCGCCTTGCCCATCAGCTCCTGTTCAGAGAGTTTCTGTTTCATGATCACTTACCCTTTCTTTGTTCTGTATAATTTGACAATTTTACGGACATTGCTTTTGTGCCTGTCTGTGTCCGGTCACTGCCCGGATAATTACTGCAGGGTCTCGTATATGCGCCGGAGAAGGCTTCTCAGCTGCTCCGTCTCCTCCGCTGTGAGGCAGGCGGTCAGTGTCCGCTCCGTCTCGTCGACGAGCGGCTCCGCTTTCCGGCAGAGCGGCTCGGCCGCCGGCGTGAGCCGGATTTTCTTTATGCGCCGGTCGTGCTCGTCGGCGACGTATTCGACGAGATGCTTTTCATTTTCGAGGTTTTTGATGAGCTTCGCCATGGTCGACTGTGTGACGCAGAATTCCTTCTCGAGGGCCTTGAGCGGCGCCATGTGTCCATCACAGTCATCAAGAAAAATGAGAACCTGCATCTGCATGGCCGTGAGGCCGAACGGCCGGTATATGCGGTTTTCATGGGCCTCGCGCTTTGCGTCGACGGCCTTGATCAGACGGCCGATGTCATTGATTCTTTGCATTTGTGTCCTTTCTATAGGGCCGGGCCTGAGGGGAGATCTGTGCAGACAGGTCTGTTTCTTCTGAATGAAGTCAGGCGAACCCTGCAGAAATATAGTATAGTGGTCTGTTTTGCAAAAATCAATGGCAAGCCATTAAACTGGACGAGGCGTAGGGCTTGCGAAGGAATCTCGACGAGAAACGATACAATGGTAGGGCTTGAGAGCCGGGAAAATGCACCAGGCGCTACAAACGGAGCGGGGCGTAGGGTCTGAGAAAAGATCTTATCGGGAAACGATACAGCAGTAGGACTTGAGAGCCGGAAAACCGCTCCAGACGCTACAACCGGAGTGGGGCGTAGGGTCTGAGAAAAGATCTTATCGGAAAACGATACAACGGTAGGGCTTGAGCGCCGGAAATCCGATCCAGACGCTACAAACGGGACGAGGCGTAGGGCTTGCGAAGGAATCTTACCGAGAAACGATACGGAAGCTGACGCGGGAGATAAAAATTATTGTATTAATGTATTGACACAATAGACTGGAGATGATATTGTATAGCTGTACTAAGGAAGCAATACAATCGTCCGGAGATCAGAAGGCTCAATTCGGATCGCCAGGGACAGTGAGTACAGGAAATGAGACAGGGCCTGATCGGACCGAACCATGGTCAGCCCTGTCAGGAAAGGGGACAGTGCCAGTGGCATGGGAATTCAAGAATGGCATCCCGATTTATCTGCAGATCGTTGACGGAATCAAGATCCGCATCGCGGGAGGCGAGCTTCCGCCCGGAAGCAAGATTCCGTCTGTGCGGGATCTTGCGGCAGAGGCCGGTGTCAACCCGAACACGATGCAGAGAGCCCTCACGCAGCTGGAGCAGGAAGGCCTGCTGCATGCGCAGAGGACGAGCGGACGCTATGTGACGGAGGATGAGCAGAAAATGAAGGAATTACGCAGGTCGCTCAGTGAGAAATATGTAGAGGAGCTGTTCACGCAGCTGTCGCGCCTCGGCATGACGAGAGAAGAAATTATCGCGGAGGTCAGCAGCTGGAAGGCGGAGGAACCTTCAGAGCAGCGATAATCCTTGCACGGCAGGGAGGAAATCTGAAGGCCTGTTCGGACGGAACGCGACGGCCGCGCCTCTTGCACGGCCGGGAGGAAATCTGAAGGCCTGTCGAACCGAACGTGAGAGAAGAATTTTAAGTATTAAGGAGTGGATACATATGGCAGAAATCGAGTGCAGAGACCTCGTAAAGCGCTATGGCAGGAAGACAGCCTTAAATGGCATCAACCTGTCTCTTGAAAAGCAGAGAATCATCGGGCTTGCGGGCCCGAACGGCAGCGGAAAGACGACGCTGATCAAGCTGATCCAGCGACTTCTGACGCCGACATCAGGCAGCATTGAAATTGAAGGAATGAAGCCGGGAAAGGAGACGAAGGCTCTCATTTCCTATCTGCCGGACAGAGATTTTCTTCCGGACTGGATGAAGGCGGACGGCCTCATGAATTTCTATGAGTCCTTTTTCGAGGACTTTGACAGAGAGAAGGCGGAGAAGCTTCTGGACGAGCTGAAGATTGACCGGAGCCTGACGCTGAAGAAAATGTCGAAGGGCACGCGGGAGAAGGTCCAGCTTGTGCTGTGCATGAGCCGGAAGGCAGAGGTGTATCTCCTCGACGAGCCGCTCGCGGGCGTTGACCCGGCGGCGAGGGATTTCATCATTCACACAATTCTGGACAACTACAACGAGGATGGGATGGTCCTCATTTCCACACATCTGATCTCGGACATTGAGTCGATTCTGGACGAGGTTGTGTTCCTGAAGGACGGACAGATCTTTCTTCATGAAAATGCGGACGACCTCCGCGCGAGAACGGGCAAGAGCATAGATGACTATTTCAGGGAGGTGTTCGCATGCTGAGCAGACTGATCGGATATGAAATGAAGGCATTTGGCAGAATTCTTCTGCCGATTTACGCGGTGGCGCTTGTGATCTCAATTCTGGCCGGGATCGACCTGAATATGGTCTCGAAGGCATCCGAGAGCGCAGCGGGAACATTTCTGATTCTGTTCCTCGTCCTGCTGATCATGGCTATTTTCATCGTGACGATCGTGCTGTCCGTCGGCCGGTTCTACACGAACCTTCTCGGCCGCGAGGGGTATCTCATGTTCTCGCTGCCGACCGGGACGGGAACGCTCATCTGGGCGAAGGTCATTTCCTCGCTGATCTGGAGCTTCTTCAGCACGGTCGCGGCTGCTGTTGCGGCCGCGATTCCGATGCTCGCCGCACCGGGTACGATCAGTGACATCGCGGACATGGGCAGACAGGGAGCCTGGGATATTCTGATGAAAGAAATCGCGCCGTACCGCGTCAACATTATCCTCGCCGTGCTGCTTGTTATCGCGCTTCTGACATACAATATTGTCAATATCTATGCGGCGATCGCAATCGGCCATCTCTGGTCGGACCATCGGATCATCGGATCCGCGCTGGCCTACATCGCGATGGGAATTATCGAGATGATCCTTTTCGGCGCGGCAGGTAATACCATTTTCCAGTCAGACAAATGGGGTGACTTGAGTCAGGCGATGACGGTCACCGGCACTGAGGTCGCAGCCATCGTCGTATGCCTCATCGGCATTGCTGTGTACGGATTTATCACATGGATCCTGCTCGACCGGAAGCTGAACCTTGAATAAAAAAATGACAATAAAAAATGAAGAGCCGGTGCCTCTTGCGGGGTACCGGCTCTTCATTTGCAGAAGCAAAAATCATTTAGAGAGGATTGTCAATGGTTATCCGGGAGCGGATCCTGTCCGACTCCCGGTTGTTGCTGTCATGTTACTCAATTGCGATACGGTTCTTCTCGTCAACCGCAGCCTTCTTGTCAGCCGGCTTCGGCATCGTGATCTTAAGAACACCGTTCTCGTAGTGGGCCTTGATGTCTTCCTGCTTCAGATCGTCGCCGACGTAGAAGCTTCTCTCAAGGCTGCCGGCGTATCTCTCCTGACGAATCAGCTTGCCGGCCTTATTCTTTTCATCCTTGTTCATGCCCTTCTCAGCGGAAATTGTAAGATAACCGTCCTTCAGGCCAACTGTCAGATCTTCCTTCTTGAAGCCCGGGAGATCAATATCGAGTTCGTAAGCATTATCAAGTTCACGAACATCTGTCTTCATCAGTCTGTCAGCATGACGACCAAACAGCGGAGTCTTCTTGTTCATTTCATGGTTAAACTCGCGATCAAATTCGTTCATCATCGTATCAAAATCATCCTCGAACAGTGCAGGCATATACATCATAAGTCATTACTCCTTTCAATGTCCGGGTGTTGTCTGAAGCATCCTGATATTTAATGATTCAGCACCCCTCGGAAAACTGATGAAATCCGGACGGAGAGCTTGCTCGCCGGACGGATTCAGAAGTTTCCCGAGGGGCGGGCAAGCGGCGGAGCCACTCTGTCCGCCCACAACGAGGAACGTGAAACGTTCCGAGTTTGGGGCTGAATAGTTACATTAATGTGATCCGGCAAATGAACGGCGAGCCACCTGCGGCTTCATCATTCATCCGCCTTCCGGGAATCTCATTTTCGGGATCCGCGGGGCTGTAACCTTTCGGAGCATCTCATCTGACGTTCCGTATTTACTGCCTCTCGGGAATCTCTCTTTTCAACTCCCTCTTTCTTGTTACAATTGTGTTATAACACTGACTGTTAGCAATGTCAATATGTGAGTGCTAATTTTTTAAAATTTTTTTGAAGGAGGGGAAAATCAGGTGCGGCGGTGTATGATGGAACTGTTTAAGGGAAGCCTTCAGGTGTCCAATTGAATTTGCAGGGGAGGGAGTTATGTCTGTTTCATATGGAAAGCTCGTGATTGTCGGGGCCGGAAAGGTCGGCTCCGCGGTACTGAATTCGGTTCTTCGCATGAATATCATCGATGATATCGTCATGATCAACCGCAATCGGGACAAGGCGCTCGGCGAGGTGCTGGACGCCAGCCATACAACGGCATTTGCCTACAGCGCAAATGCGAACATCCGCGTCGGCGATTACAGCGAGTGCAGGGACGCGCACATCATCGTGATCACGGCGGGTCCGTCGATTCTGCCGGGCAATCATGATCGGAATACGCTTCTTAAGAAAAATGTCGAGGTGATGGATTCCGTCATGAAGCAGATCACCACGTACACGCGGGAGGCGGTCATTATCATGATCTCGAACCCGCTCGACGTGCTGACCTATTATTTTCAGAAGAAATATGATTACCCGGTGGATAAGATCATGGGAACCGGGACACTGCTCGACACGGCGCGCTTTAATAAGATGCTTGGCGACCAGTGCGGCGTCGACGCGAAAAATGTAGTCGGCTTCGTCCTCGGCGAGCACGGCTCGACGTCCTTCATTCCGTGGAACGCGGTCAACATTGTGGGTGTCCCGTTCCAGAACCTGGCGGACAAGTTCGGACTTGACGGGCCGCTCGACAAGGAGGCGCTTCTCCGCGAGACAAAGACCATCGGCCCCAGAATCGTCGATCTGAAGGGCTACACGAGCTCCGGCGTCTCACTCGCTGCCTGCCGCATCATCGGCGCGATTGTGAGAAATGAGCACTGCGTCGTGCCGGTATCGACGGTCATGCGCGGCCAGTACGGCTACTCGGATGTGGCGATGAGCCTGCCGTGCATCCTGTCGAAAAATGGCATTGACCGCGTCATTGAGATTCCGCTCGACGATGAGGGCAGGAGAGACCTGCGTATCTCGCACGACCATCTGCGCGAGCTCATCGAGTCCATTCCGGAGAAGCCGGAGAATATATAAGGAAGGCGGAAGAAGATATGTCCCGGACGGATGGAGAAGGCCCGGGAGGACTGTCAGATCCGGTCCAGCAGCCCGCCGAGCCGTGCCACCTGCTCATCGGTCGTCGCCCAGCTCGTCGCGAGCCGCACGACCGTGTGATGTTCGTCGTATTTTTCCCAGAAGCTGAATTCGAGGTCCTGCGCGAGCCTTGCCATGATTTCATTTTCAAGGATGACGAAAATCTGGTTCGTCGGTGCGTCAAATGCAAGGCGGAAGCCGTGGGATGTCAGCATGCTGCGGATCCTTGCGGCGGCGCGGATCGCGGGCTCACCGATGCGCGTGTAGAGCCCATCCGTGAACAGCGTGTCGAACTGGATGCCAAGGAGACGGCCCTTTGCGAGGAGCGCGCCGTGCTGCTTGATGATCGTGAAAAAATGAGGAATGAGCTTCGGGTCGGGGATGACGACAGCCTCACCGAACAGGCAGCCGCATTTTGTGCCGCCGATGTAGAACGCGTCGCACAGACGGGCCAGGTCAGGGAGCGTGACATCATTGTCCGGGCACGCGAGCGCGTACGCGAGGCGCGCGCCGTCGACGTAGAGCGGTAGATTGAAGCTGTGGCAGACCTCTGAGATAGCTGTCAGCTCCTCAAGCGAGTAGAGCGTGCCGTACTCTGTCGGCTGGGAGATGTAGACCATGCCGGGCTGGACCATGTGGTCGCGGTTCCCGTCATTGTTAAAATCAGTCATGAACCGGCGGAGCTGCGCGGCCGTGAGCTTTCCGAATTTTCCGGGGAGTGTGAGGACCTTGTGGCCGCCGAATTCGATCGCGCCGGCCTCGTGGACGCTGACATGGCCGCTGTCCGCCGCGATGACGCCCTCATAGGAGCGGAGAATGCCGTCGATCACGGTCGCATTTGTCTGCGTGCCGCCGACGAGGAAGAAAATCTCCGCGTCCGGGCACTTGCAGGCCTCGCGGATCCTGCGGCGCGCGCTTTCACTGAATTCGTCGCAGCCGTAGCCGGCGGTCTGCAGAAGATTTGTCTCCATGAGACGCTGCATAATCTGAGGATGCGCGCCCTCCATGTAATCGGACGCGAAGGTGAGCTTGGAATTAGAATTCTTATTCATGGTGAGGGCCTTTCTTTATTTATGTGTGAGGGGAACTATTCAGCTCTCAAACTCGGAACGCTACGCGTTCCTCGTTGCGGGCAGACAGAGCGGCTTCGCCGCTTGTCCGCCCTTCAGCAAACTTCTGAAATCGTCTGGAGAGCAAGCTCCCCGTCCGGATTTCAGAAGTTTGCTGAGGGGTGCTGAATAATTACATGTGAGGGTGAATCTTTAATCTGGCATCATTGTATGCTCGAATTATCCATGACACAACAGGCAGATAATCATGAATATTATGATGAAAGCGCATGGATCGCGTATCTGTCTACCATATAATAAATGTGAACAAACGTTTGCATTCCCTGCAGTGGTTTGGTAAGATATAAATAGAGGACACACAATGGATGAAATTAAATGCGAGGCGTTTCTTGCCGCGGTCGAGCTCGGGAGCCTGACCGCAGCCGCCGAAAAACTCGGCTATTCACAGTCAGGTGTGACGCGGATGATCGCCTCCCTCGAGGAGGAGGTCGGCTTTCCGCTCGTCGTCCGCTCGAAGAAGGGCGTTGTGCCGACCGCAAACGGGCAGACGATGATCGCGCCGCTCCGCGAGATTGTGCGCGCGCAGCGGACGGCGCGGCAGATCAGCTCGGACATCTGCGGCGTCGTCACAGGCACGATGACGATCGGAACCTATTTCAGTATCGCGGCGCTCATACTTCCGCAGATTCTGAAGGATTTCGAGCTCCGGTACCCGAAGGTCCGCGTCATTTTGCAGGAGGGCGGCAACACGGAGATGAAGCGATGGCTCACGGAGCGGTCGGTCGATCTGTGCTTCTGCGCGGAGCCGTCTGGCGCGGACTGCGACTGGATACCGGTGTTCCGTGACCATATGGTTGCGTGGCTGCCGAAGGACCATCCGCTCGCGGAGAGCCGTTCATTTCCGGTGGAGAGACTCGGGCAGGAGCCGCTCATCCGCACGCTGGTGAACCACGACACGGACCAGGACCGGCTGCTTGAGAAGCTTCATATTCATCCGGACGTGCGGTATAGTACAAAGGACGGGTTCACCACCTATAATATGGTGGCGGCGGGACTTGGAATCAGCTTTAATCAGAGCCTCATTTCCCGAAAATGGAACGGCGAGGTCGCGGAGGTTCCGCTCGACCCGCCGCAGTACATTTCCCTGGGACTCGCGCTGCCGGCGCTGAAGGAGGCATCTCCCGCAACGAGGCGGTTTATTGACTGCGTACGGGCGAGGAAGGAGCTGTGGAATCCGGCTGACAGGGGGACGAGCGCGGCGAAGGCTGAGAAACAGAGATGACAGACTATATGGAGGATGGATATGAGACTTCTTTTTGTGAGACACGGAGATCCGGATTATGTGCATGACTGCCTGACGGAGAAGGGAAAGCGCGAGGCGCAGGACCTCGCGGACTACGCGGACAAATGGAACATGGGTACGTGCTTCATGTCGCCGTGCGGCCGCGCGCAGGAGACGGCGGCATATGTCCTGAAAAAGCTCGGCAAGACGGCGGAGACACTGCCGTGGCTCATGGAATTTGTCACCTGCCTCAACATCAACGGGCATGAGGAGCTGCTCGAGGCATTCCCGGATGTGAAATTAAATGACGGGGGCATGATTGCGGGTCCGTATACACTGCCGGGACTTCTCAGGCCGGAGAAGCTCAAGGAGTTTGAACCGGATGAGAACGGGCATGTTCCGAAATACGGCCCGCATATCGTCTGGGACATCATGCCGTCGTATCTCGCAAAGCACCGCGAGCTTCTCGATCCGGAGGACTGGCGGACATCTGAGATCGCGCAGCTCGGCGATATTCCTTATTACTATGACTATGTCACCGGAAAGTTCGATGAACTCCTCGCGGAGCACGGCTACCGCAGAGACGATTTCCTCTATCATGTGGAGTCGGCAAATGAAGAGACGCTCGTATTCTTCTGCCACCTCGGCCTCATGTGCGTGCTGATGTCCCATCTCCTTCATGTGTCGCCGTTTGCGATGCTGCAGGGTTGTGCATTTGCGCCGACATCGGTCTCGGAGCTCGTGACGGAGGAGCGTGAGAAGGGGATCGCGTCCTTCCGCGCGCTGAAGCTCGGGGATATCTCGCATCTGCGGGCAGCGGGTGAGCCGGTGTCGTTCTCAGCGAGATTCTGCGAGACGTACGATAACAGGGAGCAGAGACACTGAGAGATGAGCGTCGTCTCATGGATCCGGGATGTATCAGTACCGGATGAGGTAAGAAATCAGCCGGGGAGGAGGGACATACGATGAGCCGTTCATTTGATGAGAAGGTATATGAGGTCGTGCGGAGGATTCCGTACGGACGCGTCACGACGTACGGGCAGATCGGTGCCATGCTCGGAGACCGGTTTCTTGCGCGCGCCGTCGGAAATGCGCTTCACCGGAACCCGGACGGAGAGAAAACGCCGTGCTACAAGGTCTTGAACAGCAAGGGTGAGCTTGCGAAGGCCTTTGTGTTCGGCGGGGCAGATGAGCAGGCAAGACGCCTTCAGAAAGAGGGCATTGAGGTAAAGAACGGGCGCGTTGATCTCGCGAAATACGGCTGGAGACCGGAGGCGTCCGCATACGAGCTTGAGAAGAGACTTGGAGGGTAAGACGATGACTGCATTTTCATTCGGGCCGCCCGACATTGCGGATTCAACGGAAAATGAGAGGCGGGAGTACGTGAAGGCGCGGTACCACTGCATTAATGACTGCGATATGTGCGGCATCTGCGCGTCGTTCCACAACGTGGACCCGCAGATTGTCTTCCGGGAATATATCCGCGGCGAGCGGGAATTTCTTGATATCGCGAGGGAGTGGCAGTGACAGAGCTTGTGATCGGCGGCAGCGGGAGCGGAAAATCCGCGTATGCGGAGCAGGCGGTCCTTGCGGCCGGCTGCGGGAGCATGTATTATCTCGCGACGATGCGGGTGCTTGATGCGGAGATGGAGAAGAAGGTCGCGCGGCACAAAGAAATGCGCGCGGGCCGAGGCTGGCATACGATTGAGCAGCCGGTCGATATCGGGCAGGCCGCGGATGTGATTGCAGGTGCTTATAAGGCGCCTGGTTCGGCGAAGGCTCCGGGATGGACCTGCGGAGGCAGCTCCGCCGTTCTGCTCGAGTGTCTGTCGAATCTTGTGGCAAATGAGATGTTCCGCGACGGGCAGATTGTTCCTGAGAATATGGTTGTGCAGAACATTGTGTCGGGAATCCGCCGCCTCATGGCCTGCACGGACTGCCTTGTGATTGTCTCGAACTCTGTGTTCTCAGACGGAATTACATATGATGAGGGGACGGAGGCGTATATCCGCGCCCTCGGGAGAATCAATCAGGAGACAGCCGGGATGGCGGACCGCGTGACGGAGGTCGTCGCGGGCATTCCGGTCAGGATGAAGTATTAATCGGTGAAAATATTCAAGCAGATTCTGAAATCAATTGATGTCGCATTTTCCATGTACTCGAAGATCCCGATGCCGGGCTTTACATGGAATTCGGACGACATGAAATATCATCTCATTTTCTTCCCACTGGTCGGTGCGGTGATCGGACTTCTCGAGTGGGTCTGGCTTCGCGTGTGCCTTGCGGCGGGAATCGGCAATACGGCGGCGACGGCTGTTGCGCTCGCGGTTCCGCTTCTCGTGACGGGCGGCATTCATGTCGATGGTTTTATGGACACGATGGACGCTGTGCACTCGTGGCAGGACCGGGAGAAGAAGCTCGAAATACTGAAGGACCCGCACATCGGCGCATTTGCCGTGATCTCACTTGCCGCGTACGGGCTGCTTGCATTTGCGGCGATGTCGCAGATCCTGCGGGTGGCAGTCTCGCGTCAGATCTCTTCAGGAAGTGCATCGCTTTTTGCGTCCTTCTGTTGCGTCTTCTTTCTTTCGCGCTCGCTGAGCGGAATCAGCGTCTCGACATTCCGGATGGCAAAAAAGGACGGCATGCTGAAGACCTCAGAGCAGACGGCCGCAAAGCGGGCTGTATGGAAATGCCTTCTTGCCGAGGCGGCAGTGTGTGTGATTCTCATGGTGCGGCTCTGCCCGGTGGGCGGAGGGCTCATGGCGCTCGCCGTCGGTCTTGCATTTGTCTGGTACAGGCGCATGAGCTACCGAACATTCGGTGGCATCACGGGGGACCTCGCGGGCTGGTTTGTAACCGTCGCGGAGCTCATGGCGATGATCGCGGGATGGATCGCGGGCATACTGTGAGACTTGCGGCGATGCGGTGTGCCGTGGTTTTGTCAGGTAGTATGTGTCATTGTCTGATGACGATTTGCTATACCGCGGGTCTGTCAAGTCGTATATATCGCTGACGGATAACTGGATGAAGGCTTCTGTGAAGGAGAGAAAAATTGGGTATAAAACTGGTGATCGGCGGGAAGGCACAGGGCAAGCTCGCATTTGCGGAAACGCTGCTTCCCGGCGCGGAAATCATTGACGGAGGCGCGTGGAGGCAGGCGTGCCACGGGACGAATTTAAAAAAAAGCAGCGGACAAGGACAGCAGGTTATTGTCAATCACCTGCACCTTTTGATCCGCGCAGAGCTCATGGACGAATGCACGCAGGAGGAGATTCTTGCGGAGCTGCTGCAATTTGCGGACGGCTGCGGGACGTGCATGTTCATTTGCGATGAGATCGGAAACGGGATTGTGCCGATGGATGCGTTCGAGCGGAAATGGCGCGAGCAGACGGGACGAATTCTGTGCGGGATCGCGGCCCGCGCGGATGAGGTGTGGCGCGTCTTCTGCGGCCTGCCGCAAAAAATTAAGTGAGGGCAGGAATGGTTCTTTTGGTCACTTTGATCCGGCACGGCGCGACAGCCGGAAATGCGGAAAAGCGTTATATCGGAGCGCGCACGGATGAGCCGCTCTCGGAGGAGGGGAAGAGGCAGCTTTTCGGGCTGAAGGTACAGAAAACGATCTTGTCACAGGATTTTTGCGGCCAGGAGTCCGATGAAAAACGAAGCTGCGTTCTATATTCCCAGAAACCGGATCGGCTCTATGCAAGTCCGATGCGGCGCTGTCTTGAGACAGCGGAAATTTTATTTGATGGGCAGAAAGTCCGGACAATCGAAAATTTTCGTGAGACTGATTTTGGTGCGTTCGAAGGAAAAAACTACATGGAGCTCTCAGGTGATCCGACCTATCAGGCGTGGATTGACTCGAATGGGGAGATGGCATTTCCGGGAGGCGAGAGCCGGGAGGCGTTTATCCGCAGGTCCGTGGAAGGCTTCCGGGAGATGGTGCAGGATATAGAGGAATATGTCGCACAGAATATAGGACGCACACACACAGCGCATTCTGTCTTCCGCGCCGCGGCGGTTGTCCACGGAGGCACGATCATGGCTGTCCTTCAGAGCCTGTTCGGCGGAGACTATTATTCTTACCACGTGGGCAACGGGGAAGGATATTCATTTTTTCTTGAGAGAAGAGATGAAAGGTGGGTTCCGCGTGACCTGCACAGGCTGACGGCCGGAAAGAAGCCAGAAGATAAGTAACTGATCTGGCTGCCTGTTCGAAAGTCACTATATCAGATAACAGGGAAAGCTTTGGATAAGCGGTGAACAGGACGCCTGCCAGGTTAGGATGAAAGAAAGCACAATGCCAGACAGAAGGGAGACGAGGCTTGAAGCAGCTGCTTTTATATCATATGCTTGCATTTTTCGCGGGATTTGTACTGGACCTGATTTTTGGCGACCCGCAGGGATTTCCGCACCCTGTCCGGTGGATCGGGACAGGGATCGCGCATCTGACGGACCGATATCTGAAGAAGGCGGAGAGAGGGACGGAACGGGCAGTAGATCATGCAGAAGGAATGGCGGGGAGCCGGAAGCGTATCCGGACAGATGAGGAGACCGAAGCGGAACGGGCAGAAGACGATGAAGCCTATATCCGGCAAAGAAAACGCCGGTACGGCCTGTACATGGTTATCGAGGTTGTCCTGCTTACCGGGCTTGCAGCCGCGGCGGTTCTTCTCATTTGCTATCATGTGCATCCGATTCTCGGCTGCGCGGTGGAGGCGTTCATGACCTATCAGATGCTCGCGGCAAAGAGCCTCCGGACGGAGAGCATGCGGGTTTATACTGCGCTCCGGGGCGGGACGCTTGAGGATGCGAGACACGCAGTCTCCATGATCGTCGGCAGGGATACAGCGAAGCTTGACCGCGAGCATGTCGCGATGGCTGCTGTGGAGACTGTCGCGGAGAACACGTCTGACGGCGAGATTGCACCGATGCTCTGCTTCGCACTCGGAGGGCCGGTTCTCGGCTGGATGTACAAGGCGGTCAACACGATGGACTCGATGGTCGGCTATAAAAATGAAAAGTACATCGATTTCGGGCGGGCTGCCGCAAAGCTCGACGACGCTGTGAATTTTCTGCCGTCGCGGATTAGTGCGTGGCTGATGATATTCGCATGCCATCTGTGCGGGAAGGATTACGATGCGGCCCGCGCGAGGCGGATCTATCTTCGCGACCGGAGAAAGCACGCGAGTCCGAACTCGGCGCAGACAGAGTCCGCGTGCGCGGGCGCGCTCGGCCTGCGGCTCGCGGGCGATGCGAGCTACTTCGGGAAAATCGTGAAGAAGCCATTTATCGGGGACAGGACCCGGCCGACAGAGTCGGAAGACATTCCGCGCGCAAACCGCCTCATGTACGCGACGGCCATGCTGTGCGAGGGTATCTGCCTGCTGATACTTTTTCTGGTATATTTCCTGTGTGGCTGAAGAAGCTATCAAGGACAAGAATTCCCGCAGCAGACAGCTCGGGCAGTGCTCTTTTCCTTTGCAGGTTTGTGAATTATAATTGGTCAGAGAGATCCAGATGAAAGAGGTCATGACAACAGAAAGGAGGATTTTATATGTACAATTTCACACTGCAGTTACCTACTACAATTCATTTTGGGAAAGGACAAATTTCTCATCTCAGCGAGCTAAAGCAGAGCGGCGATCATGCTCTGCTGGTGTACGGCGGGGGAAGTATCAAGAGAAATGGCATCTATGATTCTGCCATGAAGATCCTGACGGATGCCGGCATCACTGTTACGGAGCTCTCCGGCGTGGAGCCGAACCCGAAGATTGAGACCGTCCGCAAGGGAGTTACACTCTGCAGGGAGAACAAAATTGACATGGTTCTGGCCATCGGCGGCGGCAGTACTATCGACTGCGCAAAGGTTGTGGCAGCCGGGGCAAAATATGATGGAGACGCATGGGATCTTGTCATTCATCCGGAAAAGATCCAGGGAGCGCTTCCGATTTACTCGGTTCTGACCCTGGCGGCAACTGGCTCTGAGATGGATGAATTCGCCGTCATCTCTGATATGACAAAGAACGAAAAGTGGGGAACTGCTGCCCCCTGTCTCAAGCCGACGATGTCCGTGCTTGATCCGACATACACCTTCTCCGTCTCGAAGAAGCAGACGGCAGCGGGAACTGCTGACATGATCAGTCATACATTTGAAAACTATTTCAGCTTTGAGACGGGTGCCGATGTACAGAAGCGCTTTGGTGAGGGACTTCTGAAGGTAATGTTCCATTATGGACCGATCGCGCTGCATGAACCGGACAACTATGACGCTCGTGCAAACCTGATGCTTGCTGCGACGCATGCAATCAATGGACTGACCCGCGTGGGAAATGCGCCGGCATGGTGCGTCCATCCGATGGAACATGAGCTTTCCGCATTCTACGATATTACACATGGACAGGGACTTGCGATCCTGACTCCGGTCTGGATGGAGCATGTTCTGTCTGAGAAGACCGCTCCGATCTTTGCGGCATACGGCCGCAATGTCTGGGGTATCTCTGACGATGACGACATGAGCGCATCAAAGAAAGCTATTGAGAAGACAAGAGAATTCTTCTTTACGACAATGGAACTTCCGAAGAACCTTCGTGAGGTCGGAATCACAGAGCAGACACATTTCGAGAAGATGGCTGAAAAGGCCGCTGCCGGTTGCGTCGGCTGCTTCGTCCCGCTGAGCAAGGATGATATCATCGAGATCTTCAAGGCGGCGTTCTGAGAAGTGAAAAGTCCTATGAGTTTTCCCCAGAGCAGTGTCGGAGCAAGATTCTGACTTTCTTGCGCGGCCTGAACGCGTATGCTAGAATAAACATGATTATTCAGCATCACCTATAACGAGGAACGCAAAGCGTTCCTCGTCTGGGGGCTGAATAGATATGAATAGTTGCGGGAGGTGCCGGATGTAATGTCCGGTGAAAAGAGAAGCAGGTGAGAATCCTGCACGATCTCGTCACCGTATTTCGAGAGCCGATGGCCATGTCCACTGGGAAACCGGGAAGGGGCCGGAGGCGTCTGATCGATAAGCCGGGAGACCTGCCTTTCGCAGTACACAGGACCTGCACACAGGTCCGAAAGCCACGAGGAATTGGCAGTACGAAGGAAGCGCCGGCAACAGGCGTACTATCGACTGTCGTGGAAGCACGACAGCCTTCTTTTTTGTTACCCTTTTTACGGACAGTTCCTACGGGCAGGTGGCGGCGGGGCCGCCGGAAGGAGGATACATGAAAAAGAACAGTAGATTAGTGGCAGTGCTTGTTGCGGGAGCAATGGTGGCAGGCCTTGCGGCCGGCTGTGGCAGCAGTGCAAAGAGCGGATCCGCAGCATCGGCCGTCAGCGCGGTATCGTCGGCGGAGTCCACGTCCGGAGAGTTGCAGGACGGCGTCTACAGCGCAAAGTTCACGACGGACAGCAGCATGTTTCATGTCAATGAGGCGTGCAACGGCCTCGGCAGACTGACCGTGAAGGACGGAAAGATGGTGCTTCACATCGCGCTTGCCTCAGAGAACATCGTCAATCTCTTTGAGGGAACCGCGGAGGACGCGCAGAAGGAAGGCGCGAAGCTGATCCAGCCGACGGTCGATACGATCAATTACAGCGATGGCACGACGGAGGAGGTCTACGGCTTTGATGTCCCGGTTCCGGCGATCGGCCAGGAATTTGATCTTGCGCTTGTCGGCACGAAGGGCAAATGGTACGACCACAAGGTCAGCGTGTCGGATCCTGTCCTCGGCGGAGAGGTTCCGGGACTTGCCGGATCGGGTACGGATTCTTCTGTGACAAGCGGAGCTTCTGCGCAGTCCGGGACGACGGCGACGAGCGCGGACCAGGCGGCAGCCGACAAGGTGGCGGCCCTGATCGATGCGATCTACGTGCAGGAGCGGACCGATGATACGGACGCGCAGTGCAAGGCCGCAAAGGAGGCATGGGACAAGCTGACGGACACGCAGAAGGCGCTGGTCAAGGGTGAAAATGCGGACCCGGATTATTTCGGCCGCGACACGGGCGATGCGTCGCAGGACGATCCGCTGAATGAGGACGGCATCGGGGAAAATGAGCTTCTCGTCGTCTCGTTCGGCACCTCATTTAACACGAGCCGCGCAAAGGATATCGGCGGCGTCGAGAAGGCCCTGCAGGCGGCATATCCGGACTGGTCAGTGAGACGTGCATTTACGGCACAGATCATTATCAATCATGTAGAGGCCCGCGACGGCGAGTATATCGACAATATGGATCAGGCACTGCAGAGAGCGGTGAACAACGGCGTGAAGAACCTTGTCGTTCAGCCGACGCATCTCATGCACGGGGCCGAGTATGACGAGCTCTGCAGCGCTGTCAACGAATATAAGGATAAATTCGAGTCCGTGAAGATCGCAGAGCCGCTTCTCGGTGAGGTCGGTTCAGATACGACGGCTGTCAATGCGGACAAGGAAGAGGTCGCAAAGGACATCACGGCGCAGGCTCTCAGCGAGGCCGGGTATGACAGCCTCGACGCGGCAGCGGCAGATGGCACTGCATTTGTCTTTATGGGCCACGGAACGTCCCATGAGGCAAACATCACCTACGATCAGATGCAGACGGAAATGAAGGACCTCGGCTACAGCAATGTCTTCATCGGAACGGTCGAAGGCAAGCCGGCGGACACAGCCTGCCAGGCGGTCATTGACAAGGTGCATGAGGCGGGATATTCGAAGGTCATTCTCCGGCCGCTCATGGTCGTCGCGGGTGACCATGCGAACAACGACATGGCCGGCGATGACAGCACATCCTGGAAGAGCCAGTTCACGGCATCCGGATATTTTTCAAACATTACATGCCAGATCGAGGGTCTCGGTGAGATCCCGGCCATCGAGCAGCTCTATGTGGCGCACACGAAGGCCGCGATGGAAGGGTGAGCGATCCGAAGATGGACAGAACCGTGACGGCTGATCGGCTCCGAGCTGAGCAGGTGAGATAAACGGAAAAACAGAGAACAACGAACCGGTCCGGAGCAGCCGCTCCGGACCGTGTTGTAACAGGAAGGATTTTTATGAAGAAACGAATTCTGGCAGCGGTCCTTGCAGTCATGCTGTCTGTGAGCGGCTGCGGCGCGGCGAAGACAAGCGGCACATCATCGGCGGGCATGCAGACGGCCGTATCGCAGGCGGAATCGGCTGATTCAGGTAATACGGGCCTTCAACCGTCTCTTGCGGACGGGACGTATGAGACCGCCGTGACGCTGACCGGAGGTTCGGGAAGGGCTTCGGTCGAGTCACCGGCGGAGATCACTGTGAAGGACGGAAAAGTATCCGCGAAGATTGTCTGGAGCAGTCCGTACTACGATTACATGATCGTTGACGGCGTGAAGTATGACAATGAGGCAAAATCCGGCAATTCGACATTTACGATTCCTGTCGCAGGCTTCCAGTATGAGATGCCGGTCACCGCGGACACGACGGCGATGAGCAAGCCGCACGAGATCGACTACACGCTGAATTTCGCGGTGCCGGGAAGTGCTTCGGATGCAGCTTCCGGAGCGGAGGAAGAGTCCGCCGGGGATGCCGCGGGAGGTCTTGGAGCTTCTTCGGACGGGGATATGAATAAGAACTCTGGCTCGGACGTTCCCGCTGATTATGAAAATGAGACGCTCGATCACAAGGCCGGAAGCGTCGCGATCGACGGGCTCACGTACACGGACAGCATGGACGTGAAGTACGCGAAGCAGTTCGCGGTCGACTGGTACATGGATGAAGACGGCCACGCGTACGCGCTCATTTTCATCGGGTCGGACCAGAAGCTTCTTCTTGTGCCGGAGGACGGGAGCGTTCCGTCTGATCTTCCGGATGATATTACGGTGCTCCGGCAGCCGCTCAATAAGACCTATCTTGTGTCAACCTCCGCGATGGACCCGGTGCGGGCAATCGGGGCGATCGGAAACATCCGGTTTTCCGGGACGAAGGAGAGCGGCTGGTATGTCTCTGCCGCCGCCGCTGCGATGAAGAAGGGCGATATTCTCTATGCCGGCAAATACAGTGCCCCGGATTATGAGTCGCTTCTCGGAAACGGATGCAACTTCGCAATTGAAAATACAATGATTTACCACGATCCGGCTGTCCTTGAAATGCTGAAGTCCCTCGGCATTCCGGCGATGGTCGAGCGCTCGAGCTATGAGACGGAGCCGCTCGGACGGCTCGAGTGGGTCAGACTCTACGGCGTTCTCTTTGATAAGCGGACGGAGGCGGACGAGTTCTTCGACAAGGAGGTAAGCCGGATCAAGCCGCTCATGAATGAGAAGAGCACAGGAAAGACGGTCGCTTTCTTCTCTGTGACAAGCAATGGCTCCGTGACGGTCCGCAAGCCGGGCGATTATATCTCGAAAATCATCTCGATGGCAGGCGGGACGTACATTTTCGATTCGCTTGACGGGGAGGATGAGAATGCGCTCTCAACGATGAATATGCAGATGGAGGATTTCTACGCGGGGGCAAAGGACGCGGATGTTCTCATTTACAACGGGACGATCGAGGGGGAGGTCAGCAGCATCGCGGCCCTTGAGAAGAAAAATGCACTCTTTAAGAATTTCAAGGCGGTGAAGAGCGGGGAAGTCTACAGCCTGGGTCCGGAGTGCTTCCAGCAGAGCACGAATATGGCGGACCTGATTCAGGACATTCACGATGTGCTGCACGGAAATGCGGGCGACATGACGTATCTGACGAAGCTGTCGTGAGATGACTCATCGGAGCGGACAAGGTGTGTGGCAAAAGGCGCTCCTTAGAAGGGACTGACCGGGGAGCGGACAGGGCGTATGTGGTGAAATGTTTCTGAGACAGGAAGATGTACTTGTGTGTATCATTTCATGCCATGGAGTTAGATTATGAGCAGGTTGCAGAGAAAATATTACCAACAAGAAACAGAAAACCCGTCTGGGGGCAGGACTTGTTCAGAACGGACCCGCTCGCATCGCTATGGCATATTCATGCTTGTGATGCTTCTTCTGCTCATAGCCGCCGTGATTGGCAACCTCGCGATGGGAAGCATGAAGATCAGCCTTCGGGACGTTATGGCCGTGCTGGCCGGGCGGTCATCGGACGAGACTGCCGTGAGCGTCATCCGGGACATCCGCATGCCACGGATGATCGCGGCGGTCGTGCTCGGCGGGGCACTCGCGGTGTCCGGCCTTCTGCTGCAGACATTTTTCGGCAATCCGATCGCCGGGCCGTATGTGCTCGGCATATCATCCGGCGCGAAGCTCATGGTCGCGCTCGTGATGATCGGTCTGCTCGCGAAGGGCGTCACAATCAGCTCGTTCGGCATGGTCGCCGCGGCTTTTATCGGGTCTCTCATTTCCATGGGATTCGTGCTGCTCATATCGACGCGCGTTAAAAATATGGCGCTTCTCGTCGTGTGCGGCGTCATGATCGGCTACATCTGCTCGGCGATCACGGACTTTGTCGTGACATTTGCCGATGACTCTGATATCGTCAATCTGCACAACTGGTCGCAGGGAAGCTTTTCGGGCATCGGATGGATGCAGATCCCGGTCCTCTGCGTGATAGTGCTTCTGATGACTGCGGCGGCGCTTCTGATCTCGAAGCCGGCCGGCGCGTATCTCCTCGGAGAGGACTATGCGCGGAGCATGGGCGTGAATATCCGGAGACTCCGCGTGCTTCTGATTCTCATTTCCAGCATGCTGTCCGCGTGCGTGACGGCATTCGCGGGGCCGATTTCATTTGTCGGAATCGCGGTGCCGCATCTCGTGCGGAGCATCACGAGGACGTCGCGTCCGCTGCTTCTCGTTCCCGCAAGCTTCCTCGGCGGGGCGCTCGTGACGCTTCTGTGCGACGGGCTCGCGCGGACGATGTTTGCGCCGACGGAGGTCAGCATCAGCTCAGTCACGGCTGTCTTTCTTGTGCCGGTCGTGATCGTCATGATGGTGAGGAGAAGAAAATGAAGAACCGATTGGAATGTACCGGGGCTGCGGATGAAAGGGCGGACGCTGCGCTGCAGACGGAGGCCCTCGCGGCCGGCTACGGGAAGAGGGCGGTTGTGAAGAATGCGTCGATTCTTGTTCGTCCGGGGCAGATTGTGACGCTCGTCGGGCCGAACGGAGCGGGGAAGTCGACACTCCTAAAGACGATTACAAAGGAGCTCCCCGCAGTTTCCGGATCCGTCCTTCTTCTCGGGCAGAACGCGGCGTCTCTTCCGGAGCGGGAGACCGCGAAAATGATGTCGATGGTTATGACGGAGCGGATCCATCCCGAATATATGACGTGCCGGGACGTTGTCTCGACGGGACGGTATCCCTATACGGGAACGTTTGGAATACTGTCTGAGAGCGACTGGCAGAAGACGGACGAGGCGATCCGGGCCGTGCACGCAGAGGCTGTCGCGGGTCAGGATTTCTCGAGGGTGAGTGACGGGCAGCGGCAGCGGATCATGCTGGCGCGCGCCATCTGTCAGGAGCCGCGAATTCTTGTGCTCGACGAGCCGACGCAGTTCCTCGACCTGCACTACAAGCTCGATATTCTGCGGACGATCCGCCGGATTGCGGTGTCGCGGCGCATCGCGGTCATTATGTCGCTCCATGAGCTTGAGCTCGTGAGCGCCGTGTCCGATGTGGCTGCATTTCTTGATGACGAGGGGCAGATCCGGACTGTCCCGGCGGAGAACATGTTCGATGGCGGAATACCCGGAAGACTGTTTCACATCCCGGAGAGCGATTACCGATGTATGGAGCATGAGCTTCGCGCGTACGCGGAGGCCCTGAGAAAAATCGTGCGCGGAGCGTGACCGCTGAGGCAGAGCGGCTGACATACGATATGGAGCAATGCTGAGTATTTCGTGTGCGGAGCGTGACCGCTCACCTTCGGGAGAGTACGCGTGAATCATGTGCCGCATAAACCCGGGAAAGGAATGATTATGAGTCAGAGTAATCTTACGGAAATAGAATATGTGAAGCCTGCCGATATCGAGAAGCGGAGCTTTGCGATCATCGGGCAGGAGCTTCAGAAAATGAACATCACGCTCGACCCGAAGCAGGAGAAGATCACGAAGCGCGTGATCCACACGAGCGCTGATTTCGAGTATGCGACGACGCTGACATATTCCGACGGCGCTGTCGATACGGCGCTCGGGCTGCTTCGCGGCGGCGCCGATATCGTGACGGACACAAACATGGCGAAAGCCGGCATCAGCCGGCGGGCCCTTGAGAAGCTCGGCGGGAAGGTTCACTGCTTCATGGCCGATCCGGACGTCGCGGCGGAGGCGAAGGCACGGGGCATTACGCGCGCCGCAGTCAGCATGGAGCGCGCCTCGAGGATCGGAAAGCCGGTGATCATCGCGTGCGGCAACGCGCCGACGGCCCTCATCTCTCTTCATGACATGATTCGTGAAGGAGTGTGGAGGCCTGATTTTGTGATCGGCGTTCCTGTCGGCTTCGTGAACGTCGTCGCGGCGAAGGAGCTGATTATGACGGACGGCGTTCCGTATATTGTGAACCGAGGAAGAAAGGGCGGCAGCAATGTCGCCGCCGCGATCTGCAACGCGCTGATGTATATGCTGACGGAGCCGGAGGCGCATGGATGAGAAAGGGCTTTACGACGGGAAGCTGCGCGGCGGCAGCGGCCAAGGCGGCCGCATACATGCTTCTGACGGGCAGGGAGAAGAGAAAGATCAGCATCCTGACGCCGAAGGGAATCCGGTTCGATGCGGATATTGTCGATATCCGGCGGAGCGACGGCGCGGTGTCGTGCGCGGTCATCAAGGATGGCGGTGATGACCCGGACGTGACAACAGGAGCGCATATTTTCGCGAATGTTTCTGTTCTTGAAGAAAATCCGGAGGGCGGTGCGATCATGCATGCGCGGGAGACAGGTGCATGCATGATCGGACGGGAGCTGTCTGACGGAGGCCCGGGCGCGCGGCAGACAGATGGCGCCGAGATTCTGATCGACGGCGGCGAGGGCGTCGGGCGTGTGACGAAGCCGGGACTCGACCAGCCGGTCGGGCAGGCGGCGATCAACCATGTGCCGCGGGACATGATCCGGCGGGAGGTGGCCGAGGTCTGCCGCGTCATGGACTTTCAGGGAACACTCAGGGTGCTCATTTCTGTTCCGGAGGGAAAGGAGCTTGCGGCGCATACATTTAATCCGCGGCTCGGCATTGAGGGCGGCATCTCGATTCTGGGGACGACCGGGATTGTCGAGCCGATGAGCACGAAGGCGCTCCTCGATACGATCCGCGTGGAAATTCATCAGAAGAAGACGCTCGGTGAGCCTGTCCTCGCAGTGGCTCCGGGAAATTACGGGAAGGAGTTCATGAAGCGGACGTACGGCTACGACCTCGAAAGAAGTGTCGCCTGCAGCAACTTCATCGGCGATACGATCGATATCGCGCGGGAGGAGGGCTTCCATCGCATGCTCCTCACGGGCCACATCGGAAAGCTGATCAAGGTCTCGGGCGGCATCATGAATACGCACTCCCACGAGGCGGATGCGCGGATGGAGCTGCTCGCGGCAGCGGCGCTCCGGGCAGGCGCAGACGGAGATCTGGCGAGGTCCGTCATGGACGCTGTGACGACGGAGGAGGGCGTGCGGCTGCTTGCGGAGGCAGGCATTCTTGAGAAATCAATGCGGCACGCCATGGAGAAAATTCAGTTTTATCTCGAAAAACGCGCCGGCTCGGAATTGCATATTGAGTGTATGATGTACTCGAATGATTACGGACTTCTTGCGGAGAGCAGCGGCGCGGAGGATTTCCTGCGCGAGCTGACGGGAATCGCGCAGGCGTGATCATCAGACTTCAGATGGCAGTGACAGCAGTCTCCGGGTGGTCAGTCGGCTGCCTGCCCGGGAGCGGATGCGTGAAATAAGGAGGATTCCTATGGTATATTTTGTCGGAGCGGGCTGCGGGGCGGCCGACCTGATCACAGTCCGCGGCATGCGGCTCATCGAGCGGGCCGATGTCGTGATTTACGCGGGATCACTTGTGAACCCGGAGCTCCTTTCATTTGCCAAGAAAAATGCAGAAATCTTCGACAGCTCGCGCATGACGCTTGATGAGACGGTGGATGTATGTGCGAGGGCCGAGGCGAAGGGGCTGATGACCGTCAGGCTGCATACCGGGGAGCCGAGTCTCTACGGGGCAATCTGTGAGCAGATGCGGCGGCTTGACGAGCTCGGGATTGCCTACGAGAGCTGTCCGGGCGTCAGCGCCTGCTTCGGCGCCGCGGCGTCCCTCAATATGGAATTCACACTGCCGGATGTCTCGCAGTCGCTTATTATCACGCGGATGGCGGGAAGAACGGCAGTCCCGGAGAGGGAGAGCATCGAGAGCTTTGCGGCGCATCACGCGAGCATGGCCATTTACTTAAGCTCAGGCATGATCGGCGAGCTTGCGGGACGTCTGATCGACGGCGGGTACAGCGCGGATACGCCGGCGGCAATTGTCTATAAGGCGACGTGGCCGGACGAGAGGAAATTCATCACGACGGTCGGGCAGCTGCCGGAGGTTGCGGCGGCAAATGACATTCACAAATTTGCCGTGATCCTTGTGGGCGATGCCATCGCGCGGTGCGGCTTTGCCGACTCGAGACTCTACGCGGCGGATTTCTCGACGGAATTCCGGAGAGCAAAGACGGATGAGAAATGCGGAGGCTGCCATGACGAAGGGCAGTGAGTACCTCACGGACGGGCCGGCGAAACAGCCGGAAAAAACAGACGAGTACAGGCCTGAGGAGTCCGGCGGTCCGGCGGCAGCCGAAAGACCGGCCCGGATCATCCGCACCGCGTATTTTACGGACAGAGGCCGGGCGCTCGCGGAGCAGCTGTTTCGCGCGTGGCCGGACGCAGCTCCTGAGTACAGGGAGAAGAGCGAGCCGCTTGAAGCGTGGACGGGCCGTTCATTTGCGGAGAGAAGGCCGCTTCTCTTCATCGGCGCGTGCGGAATTGCAGTCCGCGCGATTGCCCCGTTTGTGCGCGACAAGCTGAGTGACAGTCCGGTCCTCGTCATGGACGAGCGGGGCCGTCATGTGATTCCGATCCTCTCCGGTCATGTCGGCGGAGCGAATGCGCTTGCGGTGAGAATTGCGCGGCTTGTCGGCGCGGATCCGGTCATCACGACGGCGACCGATGTGAATCATCTCTTTGCGGTCGATGTCTTCGCGAAAATGAACGGCCTCCACATTACGGACCGTGACGGAATCCGTCGGGTCTCCGCAAGGCTTCTTCGGGATGGCAGGCTGCGCGTCTTTGTCGAGGGAAATGAGGCGCTGCGGGATGGTATGCCGGACGAGCTGATTCCGTGCAGGCGGGAGGAGGCCGACCTCATCGTACTGACAGGAGACGGCACGCCGCGCGGCCCGGAAGGCCCGGGCGGCGCACGTCCGGGAGACGAAGAGGCAGACGCTTCGGAAGGTCATGGCGGAGCGGCCCAAAGCACCGCCCGGCAGAGAGCTGATGCCCCGCTTGTCATTATCCCGAAGACGTGGTGTCTCGGGATGGGCTGCCGCAGAGGAAAGACATCCGGAGAACTCAGGGCCTTTCTCGAGGCGCATGTGGCGCCGTGGGATGTTCTCCGCGCGCATGTCTTCGCGGTCGCGTCCATTGACCGGAAGGAGGACGAGCAGGGACTGGTTGATCTTGCGGCCTTGCTCGGCGTGCCGTTTCTCACATATTCCGCGGAGACGCTGCAGAACATACAGGGCGATTTTACGGGCTCTTCATTTGTCAGGAAGACGGTCGGTGTGGACAATGTCTGTGAGCGGGCGGCTGTGGCGGCCGCAGGCGGAGGAGAGCTTATGCTAAGGAAGACGGCAGGCGATGGAATGACAGCGGCAGTCGCGAGACGGACTGTGAGAGGTCTGCGGTGGACGGACGACGGCCCGCTCCGCATGAAGGCCTGAGCAATCTGTGCAGGGGTGCCCTGCTGAAACGAGTAGAAAGGAAATGAGCCATGGAAGGCATGATTTATATCGTCGGAATGGGCCCGGGAAACCGAGGCATGATGACAAGAGACGCGTACGAGGCGGTCTCGGCGGCGGACGTCATTGTCGGCTATACGGTGTATACGGAGCTGATGGCGAAGATTGTTCCCGGGAAGGAATTTGTCTCGACGCCGATGCGGCATGAGATCGAGCGGTGCCGCCGGTGCTTTGAGCTGGCTGAGGAGGGCCGCCGCGTCGCGCTCATCTGCAGCGGCGATGCCGGCGTGTACGGGCTTGCGGCTCCGATGCTCGAGATGGCCGCGGATTACCCGGACATCGATATTGCGGTTGTTCCGGGCATCACGGCGGCAAACAGCGGCGCTGCCGTACTAGGGGCACCGCTCTGCCACGATTACTGCGTGATCTCACTGAGTGATCTGCTGACACCATGGCCGGTCATAGAGAAGCGGCTGCGCGCGGCTGTGCTCGGCGACTTCGCGATCGCCATTTATAATCCGTCGAGTCACAAGCGGAAGGATTATCTGAAGCGCGCGTGCACAATTCTCATGAATGCGGGCGCTGAGCCCGGAAGAGCCTGCGGATATGTGGAAAATATCGGCCGCGAGGGCACAGCGAAGGTATGCTGCACGCTTGAGGAGCTCTGGAAGGCGGACGTCAACATGTTCACAACGGTCTTCATCGGGAATTCACAGACAAGGGTGATCGGAGGCAGACTTGTCACGCCGCGCGGCTATGTGATTAATCCGCACAGAGAGCAGCCGGACCGCGAGACAAGCTGACAGGCGCTGCGCGCGGCAGAGGCTTCGCGCAGAGAAAGCGTATGGACTGAGGAGAAGACATGAACAGAATTCTGATTTTCGGCGGAACAACGGAGGGCCGGGTCCTTGCGGAGCGTCTCGCGGAGCGGGGCATTCCATCGCTTGTGTCCGTCGCGACGGCATACGGGAGCGAGGTGATGCCGGAGTCTCCGCTTATCGAGGTGCGGATCGGCCGGCTGACATCGGAGGAAATGAGAAATTTGTACAGAGAGGCGCACCCTCTGGCGGTCGTCGACGCGACACATCCGTACGCAGATGTTGTGACGGAGACGATCAGGGAGAGCCTCCGGGATTTCGGGAATCTTCCGTATTTCCGGCTTCTTCGGGCAGAGACAGAGGGGGAAAATGAAAACTGCCGCCATTTCCGGTCCGTGGAGGAGTGCGCCCGGGCGCTCGCAGAGACAAAGGGGCGGATCCTCCTTACAACCGGGAGCAAGAACCTGCCTGTCTTCTGCGAAAATCCGCAGGTGCGGGAGCGCATCACGGCACGCGTGCTTCCGAGCGAGGAGGCGGTCCGGGCCTGCGTGGGCGCCGGCCTTGAGAGGCGGCAGATCATCGCGATGCAGGGGCCGTTCTCGGAGGACATGGACTTTGTTACGCTGCGCGATATCGGCGCGTCTGTTCTTGTCATGAAGGACAGCGGCCGGGCCGGCGGCAGCGGCAGCAAGATCCGGGCGGCGGCGCGGGCCGGGGCCCTGTGCTTTGTGATCGACAGACCGGCGGAACATGCGGAGGGCCACTCATTTGACGAGGTGCTGGAGGCACTGCTCAGTCTTTGCGGAGAGGGAGATGCCGCAGTCAATACGGACAGACGGACAGATGATCCGTCTGACTTGCGCGATTCGAAGAGCTGCTATGCGTCTTCCCTCACGGTCACACTCGCGGGCGTCGGCATGGGCGACCCGGGCTCGATGACGGCGGAGGTGCTGGAGGCCATCAGGCATGCGGACTGCCTCTTCGGCGCGGAGCGGATGATCCGCCCCTACGCCTCGAAAGTGAGATGCTATCCGTATTATCTTGCGCGGGACATTCTGCCTGTCCTTGAGACCCTTCCGGACGGAGCATGCGCCGTCATCCTCTTTTCGGGGGACACGGGCTTCTTCAGCGGCGCTGAGAACATGAAGAAAGCGCTCGCGGCACTTCCCGGCGTGCGCGTCAGAATTCTGCCCGGCATTTCATCTGTCTCGGCGCTCGCGGCGAGAACGGGCGTGAGCTGGCAGGACGCGGTCATCCTGAGCACGCACGGTGTCCCCGCGGAGAAGTGGATCCCGAAGGTAAGGGATGCGGCGGCGCACCACGCGAAGACCTTCTGTATCACGTCGGGCGCAAAGGACCTCCGGGAGCTCGGGCGCGTCCTTGCGGTGTATCAGAGCGTGCGCATCCAGGCCGGGTTCTCCATGGGCTCGGAAAATGAGAGAATTATTTCATTTTCCGCGAAAGAAGCGGAACATGCGGATATTCCGGGGCTGTGCACGGTCCTTATCAGGAACGCGGAGCCGGAGGAGAAAATTCTGACGCCGGGGCGGAGCGATGCGGCGTTTCTGCGGGGAAAGGTCCCGATGACGAAGGAGGATGTGCGCGCCCTCACGCTCTGCCGGCTTTCGCTGACGGAATCGTCCGTCTTCTTTGATATCGGCAGCGGCACGGGCTCGATTGCGGTCGAGGCGGCCGCGCTGTCACCGGGAATCAGGGTCTTTGCCATCGAGCGGAATCCGGAGGGCGTGGACCTCATCCGGAAAAATGCGGAGCGCTTCGGAGCGGGCAATGTCACTGTCATTCAGGGAGAGGCACCGGAGGCGCTGGCGGATCTTCCCGCGCCGACGCACGCGTTTATCGGAGGCTCCGGCGGACGGCTTCGGGAGATTCTTGCAGGACTCCGCGGCATGAATCCGTCCGTCCGGGTCGTGATGAATGCGGTGAGCCTTGAGACCATCGCGGAGATTCAGGGCATATTCCGGGACGTGCCGGTGAGGGACGAGGAGGTCAGCCTCATCGAGGTGAGCCGCGCGGAGAAGCTCGGCCGCTATCACCTGATGAAGGCGCAGAACCCTGTCTATCTTGTGTCATTTTATTTTGCGGACTAAGGAATTACATGAAGAAACCTGGACTTATCATCGCCGCGCCGAAGAGCGGCAGCGGAAAAACAACAATTACATGCGCGCTTCTTGAGGTGCTGAAGCGGCGGGGACTCTCTCCGTGCGCCTTCAAATGCGGGCCCGACTATATCGATCCGATGTTTCATCGGACGGTCATCGGTATCCCGTCCGGCAATCTCGACCGGTTTTTTACGGACGCGGAGGAGACGCGCCGTTTATATCTTGCGGAGAGCAGCGGCGGCATCTCCGTGATCGAGGGCGTGATGGGCCTCTACGACGGGCTCGGAGGGATCCGCGAGGAGGCCTCGACGTACGCGCTGGCGGAGACGCTCGGCCTGCCTGTTATTCTTGTCGTCGACGCGCGCGGCGCGGGCCGGTCGCTGCTCGCCGAAAGCAGCGGGTTTCTCTCATTTGACAGGGCGGGACTCATCCGGGGCGTGATTTTAAACCGGACGACGCCGTCATTTGCGGGCATGCTCGCGCCGCTCATTGAGGAGACGTGCCATGTGCGCGTGCTGGGTTCATTTCCCATGCGGAAGGACATGGAGGTCGGGAGCCGCCACCTGGGACTTGCGATGCCGTCTGAGATCGCGGACATACGGCGGCGGCTCGGCGAGGCGGCGGATTGCCTGGAGAAGAGCTGCGACATAGACGGAATCCTGAAGCTCGCAGAGATACAGGAGACCTCCTCACTGAGTGCCGACCTGAGGACAGAGGACTTTGTCGGAAGGCAGGAGACACCTGCCCTGAGTGCTGGTACCGGCCTGAGGCCTGTGGAAAGTCATGAGGGCCCGGCCCGTGGTGCAGAAGGTCCTGCGCTTGCGCATGATTTTGCGCCTCTCCGTCTTGGTATTGCGCGCGATCGCGCCTTCTGCTTTTATTACAGAGAGAACCTCGAGATGCTCAGGCAGGCCGGCTTTTCGCTCGTTCCGTTTTCGCCGATTGACGATGCGGCGCTTCCGGAGGGGCTTGACGGGCTTCTTCTCGGCGGCGGCTATCCGGAGCTCTGCGCGGAGGCCCTCTCGCAAAATGAACCTATGCTTCAGTCCGTGCGCTCCGCAATCCGCGGCGGCATGCCGGTTCTCGCCGAGTGCGGCGGCTTTATGTATCTGTGCCGCAGCCTTGTGATGGAGAACGGACGGGAATGGCCGATGGCCGGCATTTTTCCGGGAACGGCCCGGTGGACGGGCCATCTCACGCGGTTCGGCTATGTGACAGTCCGTGACCGGACATCCGGTCTTGAAATCCGCGGCCACGAGTTTCACTATTTTGATACGGACGACAACGGGGACGCGTGCCTTGCAGTGAAGCCGGTGACGGAGCGAAGCTGGCCGTGCATGCATCGCATAAACGGCGGACTTGCGGGCTTTCCGCATCTCTACTATCCGTCTGCGCCTTCATTTGTCACGGATTTTGCCGGCAAATGCAGGGCGTACAGGGACGGGCGTATGCATCAGCAGAAGCTGTAAGCCTTCCGCGCATGACGAGAGAACGACTGAGAGGAGGACAGATGATGTCGAAGGTGATCATGATTCAGGGAACGATGTCGAACGCAGGGAAGAGCCTTGTGGCAGCGGGGCTCTGCCGCGTCTTCCGGCAGGATGGCTTCCGCGTCATGCCGTTTAAATCGCAGAACATGGCGCTGAATTCATTTATCACGGACGAGGGGCTTGAGATGGGCCGCGCGCAGGTGATGCAGGCGGAGGCGGCCGGCGTGAAGCCATCGGTCCTCATGAATCCGATTCTGCTGAAGCCGACGAGCGACACGGGCTCGCAGGTCATCGTGAACGGCGAGGTGCGCGGCAATATGGACGCGCGGGCCTATTTCAAATACAAGAGAAGTCTGCTTCCTGATATCGCGCATGCCTTCCGGGAGCTTGAAAAAAAAGCGGACATCATTGTGATCGAGGGTGCGGGCAGTCCGGCGGAGATTAACCTGAAGGATAACGACATCGTCAATATGGGTCTTGCTGCTCTCGTCGGTGCGCCCGTCCTTCTGGTCGGCGACATCGACCGGGGCGGCGTATTTGCCCAGCTTCTCGGGACGCTGATGCTTCTTGACGATGAGGAGCGGAAGCGCGTGAAGGGTCTGATCATTAATAAGTTCCGCGGCGACCGGACGATTCTTGATCCCGGGATCCGCATGCTCGAGGAGAAATGCGGCGTGCCTGTGACGGGTGTGCTGCCGTACACGCATCTCTCGATTGACGATGAGGACAGTCTGAGCGGGCGGCTTGAGCGGCACCTGCCGGATGGCGCGGCCGTGAGAATCTGCGTCGCGCGCCTCCCGCACATTTCGAATTTTTCGGATTTTACTGTATTCGAGCACATTCCGGGGACAGAGGTTGATTACATTTCCCGACCGGATGAGCTCCGGGGCGCTGACATCGTCATTCTTCCGGGAAGCAAGAATACGATCGGCGACCTGAAATGGCTCCGCGAGAGCGGGCTTGAGGCGGCGATCATTCGCTTTGCGGAGACGGGCCCGGTATTCGGAATCTGCGGCGGTTATCAGATGCTCGGGCGCGCAATTCACGATCCCGACAATGTCGAGGAGGGCGGCGATATACGCGGCATGGGGCTTCTGCCTGAGGAGACGGTTCTTCGAAAGACGAAGACGCGCACGCAGGTCACGGGAACGATCGACAGCGGCATAAGCGGCGTATTTCACTGCCTTGCGGGCCGGCGCATCCGTGGATATGAGATCCACATGGGAGAGACCGAGACAGAGCCGGAAAATGCGTTCAGCCACATCGGGACGGGGCAGCAGGGAAAGCCCGACGGCGCGCGGCACGGAAATGTCTGCGGCACCTATGTGCACGGTATTTTCGACGAGGGCGATATCGCGGGCCGGCTTGCGGACGCGCTCGCTGAGAGGAAGGGTGTCACACTCGCGAATCCGGCCGAGAGCTACCAGGAATTCAAGGAGTCGCAGTACAACCGCCTCGCGGACATGGTCCGCGCAAACATGGACATGAAGGCTGTGTATGCCATGCTGCGGCCGGCCGCGATCTGACAGCGGCCGGGGCGGCTGCGGACGGTGAGAGGGGAACTATTAG
>JAZHVT010000005.1:0-97529 GCA_036453145.1 Eubacteriales bacterium | reverse complement strand
CGCTGATCGTGTCATCCTGAATTGTCCAGTTCTTCAGTCTCATTCATAATCCCCTTCTTACTGTAAAAAACCCTTTACTAATCTGCCTATACCCTAGCATGTCTTTGTGAAATTTCCATGTTCGTTATACACCTGCATGTTTACAATACATGGTCAGAAAGATTACTATTATCTTACGGCAATTTAAATGAAAATGCAAAAAACTCGGCAGAGAAGGGAACGGCAGACATTTGAGCAGGATTCTTACGTATACAGCGGGACAGGCGGACGCGGGACGGGCTGTGCGTGACGTGATCAGGCATGATTTCCGCATGGTTGCGCATGACATCGCCGCGGCGAAGTACAGGACGGAGCATGGCATTACCGTGAATGGAGAGGATGCGCTCGTGAACCGCGTGCTGAAGGACGGTGACGTCGTCCGGGTGAAGCTGGTGGACGGAGAGCCGGGAAAGATTGTGCCGGTCCCGGGTGGGCTTTCTGTTCTCTACGAGGATGAGGACGTGATCGCCTTAAATAAGCCGGCGGGCCTTGTCGTTCATCCGTCGCACGGGCATTTTGCGGACACGCTCTCAAATTTTCTTGCGGACTACTATATCAAAAGGGGAGAGCCACACGAGGTGCGGAGCGTCGGACGGCTCGATAAGGATACGTCTGGCGTAATTCTCTTCGGAAAGAGCCGGACTGCGTGTGCGCATCTCACAGAGCAGGCGGAGGATGGGAGAAGAGAGAAGTATTATCTGGCACTTGCCTCAGGCACCTTCCGCGCAGAGGAGAAGCATGTCCTGTTGACGCCGGGTTCCTGCGAGGCGTATCACAGGGCAGCGGAGGATACGGACGGTCATGTGTGCGGCGAGATCTGTGCTCCGATCTCGCGCGAATATATCGAGAAAATCAGGCGTGTTGTCCGGTCGGACGGCGACTTTGCGCTGACGCACTATCGGGTCCTCAGGCAGTTTGATACATTTGCGCTTGTCCGTGTCACGATCGCGACGGGCCGCACGCACCAGATCCGCGTGCACATGGGCTGGATCGGCCATCCGCTTCTCGGAGACCCGATTTACGGACGTCAGGCTGCGGGAACTGAAGGGGATACTCCGGAGGAACCCGGAGCGGACGGGTCCGGCATGTGCCGCGCGGCTCTTCACGCATATCAGGCCGTCTTTCGTCAGCCGTTTTCGGGAGAAAGAATTGAGCTAACCGCGCCGCTGCCGGAGGACATGCGGCGTGTGATTGAGGGAGCGGACCAGGCAATGCGACCGGGACTTTGTTAGGTGCATAAGTCCCGACGGATTGCTTCGCTGATTTGCAACGACCGGGACTTATGCAGTAAAAAGGAGCGGGCCGGAAACCGACTGATCGGTTTCCGGCCCGCTCCGGCTTTTACTGATGATCTGATGATCAGATATCAAGACCGGCTGTGATCTCCTTGAGGGAGTTGCCGCTCTTGACGAATTCTGCGATTTCCTCGTCGGTCATTGCCGGCTGGTTGACGCGCTCGATACCGTTTGCGCCAAGTACGCACGGAAGAGACAGACAGACGTCCTCGAGTCCGAACTGGCCATGCATCATGGTTGAGAGCGGAAGAACCGCCTTCGCGTCATGAAGAATGCAGCTGCAGACATAAGCTGTCACGATGGATACGGCGTAGAATGTCGCGCCCTTCAGCTTGATGACTCTGCCTCCGGCGCCATGAACGTCGGAGAGAAGCTCTTCGTGAGACGGCATATGAAGCTCCGGACGAGCTGCGATATACTTGTCGAAGTTCTCACCGTAGATCGAGCAGAGTGACCACGGAATCATCGCTGTCGCACCGTGCTCACCGAAGACGTTCATATGAATGTTCTTCGGGCTGACACCTGCGTATGTGGAGACCTCGTCTCTGAGACGTGCCGTGTCAAGCAGGCAGCCTGTGCCGATGATCTGATTCTCCGGAATGCCGGACAGCTTCATGATTGTGTATGTGACGATATCGACCGGGTTCGATACGATGACATATTTTGCGTTCGGGGACAGAGAAGCGATCTGCGGGATGACACTCTCGATGATGCTGACATTGCCTTTTGCGAGATCAAGACGGGACTGGCCGGGCTTGCGGGCAGCACCGAGTGTGAAGATGATGATGTCAGAATCCGCTGTGTCCGCGTATTCGCCGGAGACGCACTCTGTTGCGAATTCAAGGACGGATGTACCCTGGCGGATATCAAGCGCCTCGCCCTGCGCCTTCTCCTTGAAGATATCAACAATGACAATCTTTGATGCCAGAGACTGGACTGCAATTGTATGGGCAACAGCAGATCCGACTCTTCCTGCACCGATAACGCTGATTTTAACTCCTTTGTTCATAGCTTCCTCCATATGCGTACTAATATCTTTCCAGTAGTTCTAGTACAAGACAGATTGTACACTTTGAGAAACTTCATTTCAACCCTTTGTTGTGCGGAGTGTCTTGACATTGCAGTATGACGGTGATAAGTTTTAGATATTATTGAAAGCGGGAGACAATCCATTGACACAGAATCGTTTCTTCAACTTTTTCTTTTTCACATTTACAGGCTTTACCTTTTGCACGGTAAGGTCTTGTCGGTGTGACTGAAAAAGGGGAAGAGGAGATAGAAGCAAGCCCTGCAGTCCATCGACTGCAGGGCTTTTTTTCGGGTCAGGACCGCCAGATAATGGAGAGGAGAAGAAATATGATTGTAATATTGAAGGACAATCCGGACAAGGAACAGTTAGACGGCCTGATGAAGTGGCTCAAGGAACAGAACATCGACGTGCACCCGACGGTCGGCTCGAGACAGACGATTCTGGGTCTGATCGGTGACACATCGTCGCTCGACATGGACCTGATCGCGTCGCTCGATATCGTCGAGGACGTCAAGCGCGTGCAGGAGCCATACAAGAACGCAAACCGCAAATTCCATCCCGATGACACGGTTGTGAAGGTTGGTGATGTCACGATCGGCGGAGGCAATCTGACGCTGATCGCAGGCCCCTGCTCCGTCGAGTCTGAGGAGCAGATCGTCGGTATTGCGAAGGCAGTCAAGGCCTCCGGAGCGACTGTCCTTCGCGGCGGCGCATTCAAGCCGCGCACATCGCCGTATTCATTCCAGGGCATGCAGATCGACGGCATCCGTCTGTTGCTGAAGGCGAAGGAGGCGACCGGCCTTCCGATCTGCACGGAGATTATGGACGCGTCCCAGCTCCCACTGTTTGAGGACATCGATATCCTTCAGGTGGGCGCGCGCAACATGCAGAATTTTTCTCTTCTCAAGGCACTCGGCAAGACAAGAAAGCCGATTCTCTTAAAGCGCGGCATGGCGGCGAGCTATCAGGACCTCCTGATGAGCGCCGAGTACATTCTGGCCGGCGGCAATCCGAACGTCATTCTCTGCGAGCGTGGCATCCGCACATTTGAGACCTATACGCGGAACACGCTTGATCTGGCGTGCATCCCGTCCTTAAAGACACTGACGCATCTCCCTGTTATTATTGACCCGTCTCATGCGACAGGAAAATCCGCGCTCGTTCCGTCCATGGCCCGCGCGGCGGTCGCGGCAGGAGCGGATGGTCTCATCATCGAGGTCCACAATGATCCGCCGCACGCGAAGTGCGACGGCGCGCAGTCGCTGACGCCGGCGGTTTTCGACAGGCTCGCGAAGAACCTGTTCCAGATCAAGGCTGTTGTTGATGATGATCGGAAGCCGGTTGTGATCCGGTGAGATATCTGCGGAGGAAGAAATGATAACAGGAGATACGATCAGACACACAGAAAATGAGGAGCCGGAAAAGCCGTCAGATATGATACTCACGGACGGCTATCGCATCCTGCCGCAGGGCACCGTATTCCCGGACGGAGGGATGATTGCCTGCCAGGGCGTTCGCGGCGCGAATTCCCAGCTTGCGGCGGACACGCTGTTTCCGAATGGAAAGATTCTGTATTTCAAGAATTTCGGCGCGGTCGCAAGGGCCGTGTCGGAGGGAATGTGCCGGTTCGGCGTTCTGCCGATTGAGAACAATACCTACGGGTCAGTCAAGAATGTCTACCGGATTCTCGGGAGACGCGAGGTATCCATTGTCCGCTCCATGCCGCAGAAAATCACGCATGTGCTTCTGATGAAGAAGGGCGGAAAGCCGGGCATGATCAGGAAGGTCATTTCCCATGAGCAGGCTCTCGGGCAGTGCTCGGAATTTCTTCATTCGCTCGGTGACAAGGTTGAGGAGGAGGCCTGCCTCAATACGGCCGTTGCCGCTCGCCTTGTCGCGGAGTCTGACGATCCGGGCATTGCGTGTATATCCGCGCCGGAGTGCGCGGAGCTCTATGGCCTTGATATTGTGAAGCGGAATATCGCGGACAGCGACAGAAACTATACGCGGTTCCTCGTCGTCGCGCGGGAGCCGGACGTCTATCCGGGCGCGAACCGCATTTCCATGATTCTGAACCTGCAGCATAAGCCGGGAGCGCTCGCGCATGTCCTCGATCTCTTCGCGGAGTCCGGCATCAATATGCTGAAGATTGAAAGTGCACCGATCCCGGGCCGTGACTTTGAGTTTTCATTTTATATCGATATCGAGGCATCGGTGAGAGACGCTCATGTGAGGCAGATTCTGGAAAAACTCAGAGAGGAGTGCGCCGGATTCACATTTCTCGGCAATTATGAAGAGGTGAACCCTGAAAAATGACTGCTCATTTCGCATCATCAGCTTATCCCCACCGCTTCTTTTCTTAAATCTTTGATAATGCTATAATAACCTCGGACTGACACCTTAGAAGAGAAAGGCAGGTACACGGTTGTTCGATTTCGGACCAGGCAGGGGAGACAGCGGACGCTTGAAGGAGCTCAGGGACAGACTGCGCTCCCGGAGACTGACGGAATGGGCCCTCGGTCAGCTCGTCATTGAGCCGGACGACCATATTCTGGACGTCGGCTGCGGCGAGGGAGACGCGCTCTCCGTCGTCAGCCGGGAGAACCCCGGAGGCAGGTGCTATGGAGTCGACATATCGGAGACAGCACTTGCCGCTTCCCGCAGGAAGAACATCGTGGCCGTGAAATCCGGAAAAATGAAATTCTACAAGGCGTCGGTGTCGCATCTTCCATTTGATGATCAGTGTCTGCACACGGTCATCGCGATCGATACCTACCAGTACTGGCATCACCCGGAGCGGGGACTCATGGAGATCCGCCGGGTCCTGCAGTATGGAGGAACTGTGCTGATTGCGCTCGGGACAGGAGCGGACAAGGGGGAGGTCCGCAACGGCTCTGCCGCAGGCCGTGTCCCTGACGGAGAGGAGCTCCGCAGAAAGCTGCTGGAGGCCGGTTTCTGCAACGTGACAGTGGAAGTAAGCGGAGACCGTGAGTGCGCGGTCGCTAAGAAGGAATAAAAAGAAATAAGGAGTTCCGGGAATGGCGGCGCCCGGAACAGGGATGACACAGATTATTCACTAAAGGGGTTATGATATGAGCAGAACGCTTTTGCTGTATGATGGAAAAATGAGCTCTGCGGAGAGAATTGCGCAGACGCTGTGCTGCCTGATCGGCAACGGCAACGCCGCGGAGATCTCCAGTGCTCCGCAGAACTTTGCAGATTATGACGGATACTGCTTTGTCTTCAATTTTTACGGAGCGGTCACCGCAGGCAGAACGAGGTCGTTTCTCATAGAGCACAGGGACGTGCTCGCCGAGAAGCGGATTGCATTTGTCGGAATCGGCTTTTCGGACATCGGCTATGCGAAATACGTGTCGGACACGGAGACAGCGGCCGGTATCTCCGGCATTGCGGGGTATTTCATTTCCTCGGAGAGAGATACGCCGCGGACGGGCTATGAGATCGGAAAGATGATGCGCGCCCCTGTACATGTCATGCCGGACGTAAAGCTGGAGCGGGCGATTGACGATTTCATCATTGAGCACAATACGCTCTGCCTCGCAACGGCAGATGAGGGCTATGTGCGCTGCACGCCGCTCGAGTATATCTTCCTTGAGCACCGGCTTTATATCATCACAGAGGGCGGAAACAAGTTCCGCGGTATTCTCGGCAACGGGCAGATTTCGGCGGCGATCTTTGATCCGTATGTATCGACGGAGGACGTGAGAGGTCTGCAGATCATGGGAAATGCAGAGCTTGTCGCGGACGATTCTGTCGAATATTTTACGGTCCTCGAGCAGAAGGAGGTCACGGCCGACTCTCTGGCGGCCATGCCGGTGAAGCTCTTTGTCGTCCGGATCACGCCGTACAGCTATGAATTTACGGACTCTGCATTTGTCCGCGACGGATATGACGCAAAGCAGATCATGGACACGGAGTTCCTGCGTGAGAACTGGGAGGCAGGCGCGCTCTATGCCGAGCACACGGCATCCGCAGGAAATGCGGCAGCTGGCACTGCTCCTGAAGAGGCAGATGAATATGGCGCAGCTTTCGGAACAGACAGCTCTTCTCAGGATCAGAATCAGCCTGTCGGGCAGGGAACCTCGGAGGAGGCGGAGAGCCTGTCTGGCGCTGATAAGGATGCCGATACGTGGCAGAATTTCCGGGAGACGGAACAGCCGGCAGAGCCCTCCGGTGAAGCTCATGAGGCACAGAGCGCGAAGACAGCTTCTTCAGAAAATGAAGAGACAGAAGCGGCAGCTGCTGCTCCGGATTATGACGAGAATGCAGACAGCGACGCGTTCCTTGAGGCGGCCGGCGATGTCACGCGGCAGGCCTCTGACGCAGAGGAGGCGATTCACAGAGAGACTGCTGCGGCGGAGGATGGCTCTGATCTGAAGGATAAGAGCGAGGAAGAGAAAAAGACCGATACGGACGGTCTGCCTGTCATTGATATGAGTGTCATTGACGGACTTGTCCCCGGTGCAGAAAAGTCTGAGGAGGACGGAACGGATTCCTCTGAGTATGACGAGGATGATCTGAATGCGAAGAAGAGCTTGCTTTCGCGGATCAGTCAGAAGCGCAGCCTCGACGAGGAGAGAGAGGAGCGCCGCGAAAAAAAGAAGGACAGAAAGAAGAAGTCCGGAGAGTCCGTAGGCAGCAGAATCAAGTCCTGGCTGGAGGACTTCGACGATGACGATGAAGACGATGACGAGGATACGGAGGAGAAGCCGAAGCAGGAGAATTCCGAGGAACGCAGAACCTACAGCTTCTATGAGAAGGATGAGGACGAAGCGTCTGAGGGAGAAGAGCCGGAGGCAGGCACCCCGGATTATGAATCGCCTTCCGGAGCAGAGCAGAATCCGGCCGATCAGGCCTCTGCTGAGAAGACTTCTGAAACTCCTGAAACTGAGGAAGCGGACAGTGCGGACATGGCAGACAGGGCAGCTGCTTCACGCGAGAGCGATGAAAAGCGCGCGGAAACCGGTTCGACCCGGAAATCTTCGAGGCAGGAGCAGAAGTCAAAGAGCGGAAGCTTCCTGAGCAGACTCGGTCATACGATCGGGACGTTCCTCAGCGTCGATGAGGAGGATACATCGGAGGATGATGACGAGGATGACGATGATGACGAGGATGATCTTTCTCTTCGGAAGGAGCATGACGACGATGAGGGCGTGACGCGCAGGGCACGTGATACCCATGCGGAGATGGTCGAGGCACCTGAAGAAGACAAGGCGGATTCCGAAAAGAAGCTGACAGGCACAGAGAAGAAGCCTGAGAAGAAGCCTGAAAAGAAGCACAGACCGTTTCAGGGCATGACCCATCATAAGACGGAATCGGATGATGATGACCTGGATGACGATGACCTGTACGATGACGATGACGACTTCGGCGACGAAGAGGATGAGGAATTCGAGGAGGAAATCAGTCGGAAGAGCGGTCCGGGCGTGAGAGACGACGAGGCGGCCCTTGAATCTGACGATGTGGATGCGCGCTATGCGAAAATGCTCGACCACGGGAAGAAAGAGAAAAAGCACGGTGAGTCCGCGCTCCCTTCATTTCTGAGACATATGGGAAAAAAGGCTGAGGAGCGCATCGCAGCCGAGAAGGAGAAGGAAGAGGAATCCGCTGAGTCAGATGGACAGGTACATGAGGAGTCCGCTGAGACAGATGAACCGATGCATGAGGAGTCTGCTGAGCCAGATGAACCGGTACATGAGGAGCCTGCCCCGGAGGATGCGTCTGCTCAGAGCGCCGGAACAGAAGGCGGAGAGCCTGCGGAGCATATCACGGCTGACGAAGAGGAGGTCGTGGATGACGCAGACGAGTCCGATGACGAAGAGGACGCTGCGGATGACGCTGACGGGACGGACGCTCCGGACGGAGACGATGCGGCGCTGAAGCGCGGCGAGGTCGTCTTTGATTTCAGCGTGGATGACGAGCCGTATGAGGAGGACCTGGATTCCGATCCATATCCGGATGAGGAAACCGCGGAGCCGGCGGAAGACGTCATCGACAGCACAGCGCAGGCAGAGGAAGACGTCGTCGATGAGCCGGACAGCGGCACAGTACAGCCGGAGAAAGAGATCGTCGATGAGCCGGACAGCGATGCGGCGCCGGCGGATGTTGTCGACGAGACAGACAGCGATGCGGCGCAGACAGAGGAAGAGACAGCCCCGGAAAAAGATGCTGCACAGGTCCCGGCGTATGAGGAGGACGGTTCTGCAAAGCAGGAAAGCTCTGCAACTGGCAGTTACTACATGTCTCACGATATGTCGGAGCTGACAGGAAGCCATACCGGCAGTTCTCTGTCTGATGAGCCGAGAAGGACGTCTGCCGGACCGGACATTCCGGAATTCATGATGAAGCGGAATCATTCCGCGCACAGGCATGCGCAGACTACGGACTTCAGAGATGACCTAGCGGTCCATGACACCGGAAATGAACGCAGGGAGCGCGAGGCGAAGAATGCGGCGATAGATGCGGCCGTCCGTGAGGCGCGGGATGCGGGATACACCGTCGATGTATCAGGAAAGGCGGCAGGCAGCAGAAGGAAAAAGAAGAAGCATCGCAGATAAGCCTGCTGACTGAATGAAAGGAATATACGTGAAGAAGCTGATATTTCCCGCTGTGTGTGCGGCTCTGGGACTGGTACTCAGGTTCGGATCGAGACATGTGCGGGGGTTCGCGGATGCGTACGCCTCGCACATGAATGCCTTCTGGGTGAATACACTCGGAAGGCTTTTTAATCTCTTTCCGTTTTCATTTGCCGAGATGGCCATCTACGCAATGATTCTCGCGGTGGCTGCATTTTTTGCGGTCCTTATCGTGAAGCTTGTTAAGAGAAAAAATGGGACAGCGCGTTACGCAGGGCGCGGCGTGCTCTTTGCGGTGACGCTCGCCTGCCTGATCTTCTTTCTCTATGAGGCCGGTGAGGACTCGTATTTCTTCCGGACGACATTTGCGGAGACATATGGCTTCGGGACGGGCTCATATTCGACGGATGACCTTGAGAAGGTCTGCATAAAGCTTGCAAATCTGTGCAACGAGTACGCGGACCAGGTGGAGCGGAATTCGGACGGATACATGATTGCGTCGGCTGATCTCAGGGAGCGCGTGTCGGAGAATATGACGGAGCTCGGAAAGACGTATCCGATGCTCAGCGGCTGGTATCCGGAGGCGAAGCCGGTTTTCATTTCCTGGTTTATGTCAAAAATGGATTTTTCCGGTATGTTTACGGCGCCGACGATGGAGGCGAATTATAACCGCGACATGCCCGATTACAACAAGCCGTTCACGATGAGCCACGAGCTTGCCCATCTGAAGGGCGTTCTTCTGGAAAATGAAGCCAACTTCGTGGCGTATCTTGCGTGTATGCAGTCGGACGACGCGGACATCCGCTACGGCGGTGCGGTCTCTGGCTGGATCTACTGCGGAAATGAGCTCTACAAGAGAGATTACGGGCGCTGGAAGGCGGTCGCGTCGACGCTTGCGCCGTCTGTTGACAGGGATATCGAGGAGAACACGGCATTCTGGAACCAATACAAGGGAACCGTGGCAAAGACGGCACAGAAGGCCAATAACTCCTATCTGAAGCAGGCGGGTGTCTCCGACGGGACGGAGTCCTACAGCCGGGTCGTCGACCTGATCGTCTCGTACGAGACGGAGAAGTCGTGATACATGCATTCAGGCAGGCGCTGTCTGCGCTCTCCGAAAAGAGAGCGAGGACGGCGCCTGCCTTCTTTAGACGTTATTGTACGGACTCACCGCTCTGTGACAAGAGTGCGCTCTGCCTCAGAGCAGATGAATATTGTGCGCAAGGCATGCGCTCCGGACATCGTCCGGCCACACAGAGGCCTGCACCTCGCCGACATGCACGCGCCCGAGAAGGAGCATGCACAGGCGGGACTGTCCGATGCCGCCGCCGATTGTGAGCGGAAGCTCGTTGTTGAGGACGGCCTTGTGGTACGGCAGCGCCGTGCGGTACTCACAGTTTGCGGCAGCCAGCTGCTTTGCCATTGACTCCGCATCGACGCGGATGCCCATACTCGAGATCTCAAGAGCCATATTCAGCGGCGCAAACCAGAAAATGATGTCGCCGTTTAAGCTCCAGTCGTCGTAGTCCGGTGCGCGTCCGTCGTGCGGCTTGCCATCCGCGAGATTCCAGCCGATCTTCTCGATGAAGACGGCGCCGTGCTCCTTCGTGATCAGGTTCTCGCGCTCCTTGCGCGTCTTGTCCGGCCATCTCGCCTCGAGCTCCTCTGTCGTGACAAATGAAATATCATCGGGCAGATGATAGACTGCCTCCGGATATTTGTACCAGACCTCGTGCTCCATGTGCTTGATGACCTTGAAGATTCTGCGGACGACCTCGTGAAGATACTCACGGGTGCGCTGCTCGCGCGTGATCACGCGCTCCCAGTCCCACTGGTCGACATAGCAGGAGTGAAGATTATCGAGGTCCTCGTCCCGGCGGATCGCGTTCATATTCGTGTACAGTCCTTCACCGGGCTTAAAGCTGTAATGTCCGAGCGCCCAGCGCTTCCATTTGGCGAGAGACTGGACGACCTCGAACGTCTCACCAGGCACCGCCTTGATGTCGAAGGCGACCGGCCGCTCGACACCGTTCAGGTTGTCGTTGAGACCGGATGACTGGGACACGAACAGCGGGGCAGAGATGCGGTCGAGGTTCATTTCCCGGCCGAATTCATTCTGAAACAGATCGCGGATGAATTTGATCGCCTGTTCCGTCTCACGGACGGTCATGTGCGGATCGTAATTGTCCGGGAGAATCAGCTCCATGCGTTTACCCTCCTTATTGTGTGTTCTCGGGAGTCTGCTGTGATATGTCTTACATATGTATAGAAATAAGAACATTGGCAGACCTGTTGAACTATATTAAAAGCAAAACCTATCATACTCCATATTGGAAGAGGTGAGCAAGTTCCCTGTCCGGATTTCATCAGTTTTCTGAGGTGTGCTGAATATTTACAAATTTTTGAAAAAAGGTGTAGACAGACCGCTTAACCCGTGATATACTCCTTTTTGTTGACGGCGATGCGCCGAAAACAAGAGATATGGACGGTTAGCTCAGCTGGGAGAGCATTCGCTTGACGTGTGAAAGGTCACAGGTTCGAGTCCTGTACCGTCCACTTGAAAAAGAGGTCCTGCAGGAGCAGGGCCTCTTTTTGTAATTACTCAGCACCCCCACAACGAGGAACGCGAAGCGTTCCGAGTCTGGGGGTGCTGGATAGCTGTTCCTTTCATTTCCCGGCCGAGTGAACAGAAACGGACGGAGGAAATTGCTTTTTCGGCATTCTGTGATATAGTATCCTTGATGATTATCGTATACTTAGTATTCATTCTCATATTCCTGTGGCTGTTCCTGATCTGGCCCGGCAGGGGAAGACTGGAGCGGATGCGGGATTTCGAGACAGTGTATATAGCCCATCGCGGCTTTCATGACAACAAGAGCTCAGCGCCCGAGAATTCTCTCGCGGCATTCAAACTCGCCGCAGAGAAGGGCTACGGCGTCGAGCTTGACGTTCATGAGACAAATGATGAGGCGCTGGTGGTTGTCCACGACAGCTGCCTGAAGCGTGTGGCAGGGCTCGACCGTGACGTCGAGGACCTTTCATTTGTAGAAGTGAGCAGGCTTCACCTGTTCGGGACAAATGAGAGGATTCCCCGACTCGGTGACGCGCTTGAGGCGATCGGCGGACGCGTCCCCGTTGTTCTTGAGATCAAGATCCGTATCAAGGATAGAAAGAACATAGCAAGAATCTGCGAGGCAGTCGCGTTCTATCTGGATTCCTATCAGGGGAGGCTCTGCATAGAGTCCTTTGATCCGGGTGTTCTCCGCTGGTTCCGGAAGAACCGGCCGCAGATGCTCAGAGGACAGCTCTCTGACCGCTTTACAGGGCTTAAGACAAAAAAGGCGTCATTCGGATCGTTCTTTTTGAGCTCCTGTTGCCTGAATTTCCTTACGAAGCCGGATTTTATCGCCTATAATTGCAAATGCACATCGCTCATCCGGTTCAGACTCCTCCGGGACCTGTACCATGCGACGACGGCAGGGTGGACAATCCGCAGTCAGGAGGAGCTCGACAGGGCGAAGCAGGACTTTGATATGTTCATTTTCGAGGGCTTTGAGCCGGCACAGAAGGCGGATGCGGCGCCGAAGCGGGCGGCGGATGTCCTGCGGGAGAAGAAAAAAATGGAGACCTATATCAGAAAGCACCTGATCGTCAGCGGCATGGTGCAGGCCGTGGGATTCCGGTACAGAGCGACCTTCATCGCACAGGATCTCGGCGTCACGGGCTGGGTGCGGAATATGGACGACGGGCGCGTGGAAATGGAGATTCAGGGACCGCGTGAGCGGCTCGAGCTGATGATGAAGACACTCGGCGAGCAGCGCTTCATTGAGATTGATAATATTGACGAGGAGATCATTCCGGTGGATCCTCACGAGTATGAATTTAAGGTCAGGTACTGATACGTATGGAGACGAATAAGGGATCGAAGTGGGAACGGTTCAAGGCGTGGGCCTTCCGGCACGATTTTGTGCACTGCTTCCCGATGCTTATGTTTCTTGTGGCTTATCTCATCTGGTTTCATATCCTGGAGATCGTTCCGCGGCGTCACTACATCGAGATTGGTCTGAAGATTGACCGGATGATTCCGTTCTGCGAGTATTTTATCGTGCTGTACCTGTCGTGGTTTGCATTTGTCGCGATCGGCGGCATCTATCTGTATATCCGCGACAGAGAGGAGTATGACAAACTGATGACGGTTCTCGTCATCGGCATGACGTTCTTTCTCGTGGTGAGCACACTCTTCCCGAACAGGCTGAACCTGCGGCTCGCGAAAATGCCGCGGGACAATATCTTCTGCCGCCTGGTTGAGTTCGTCTGGAGCACGGACACGCCGACCAATGTCTGGCCGAGCATCCACGTCTTTAACTCAATCAGCGTCGCCATGGGCCTTACGCGCAGCAACTGCAGAAAGAAGAAGCCTGTGTGGCTGAGCGCGGGAATTATTATCTGGGCAGGCATGATCATTCTCTCGACGGTATTCGTCAAGCAGCATTCTGTCGTCGACGTAATCGGCGGCGCGCTGCTTGCTCTGTGCTGCTTCATCTATACGTACGGCTTCGGCCGCGTGTTCTGGCTGAAGAGCTACAAGGAATTCGTCGTTCTCAGAAAATCGGGATGGTTTGTTGAAGAGAATGCGGACGGAACTGTAAAAAAAACATCTCCTAAAAAGAGAGAGAAAGCGCTATACTGATAGAGCGCGAAATGGGGACTGCCTGACCGCAGTCCCCATTTGCTTTTTCTGCCGGAGCGTGCGCTGACGTTTCGACAGGAAAATGAAAAAACCGCCGGCTGGCGGTTTCAGACATAAAAAAATGGACGGTACAGGGTTCGAACCTGCAACCCCTCACACGTGAAGCGAGTGCTCTCCCGTTGAGCTAACCGTCCGAGAAGCATTATAGCACTGCGGGATAAATGGTGCAACATTTTATTTTCAGCGCGGACCGATTGCCCGCGGGAAGCTCATTTTTCAAGGAGGACAGACATGAAGGTAGGATTTGGCAGCGATCACGCGGGAATTGAACTCAAGCTCACTCTGATGGAGTTCCTGAAGGAAAAGGGCTATGAGTGTGTGGATTACGGAAACTATGACCCGAATGACCGCGGTGACGATTATCCGGTCCCGGGCAGAAAGGTCGCGGAGGCGATCAGAAACGGTGAGGTCGAGAAGGGAGTTCTTGTCTGCGGAACAGGCATCGGCATCTCTCTTGCGGCCAATAAGGTCCCCGGAATCCGCGCGGCTGTCTGCAGCGAGCCGTACAGCGCGAAGATGGCGGCAGCTCACAACAACTGCCAGATCATTGCGATGGGGGCCCGTGTCGTCGGACGTGAGGAGGCAAAGATGATCGTCGATACATTCTTCGGACAGGAATTTCTCGGCGGACGGCATCAGAAGCGTGTCGATATGATCAATCAGATCGAAAAGGACTACGGGAAGGCCTGAGGCGCCCTGCCCGGGACTGGGAATCCTGACAGGTCAGGGCTCTTCAGAGGGCAGTCATGGGAAGGCTACAAATACCGGGAAATGTATCTTTATATGGTACATTTCCCGGTATTTTCTGCTTCACAAAGTATGCCGCTTTTCATTATAATAGTCACTTGTGAAAGGTGGTAAATGAATGATAATGGCGCTTTGGCAGATCCTGCTGATTTCCATCGGTCTCTCACTTGACGTATTCGCGTACTGTCTCTACAAGGGTGCGATGATCTCGACGATTGATATACCGAACCTGACGAAAATGACGGCAATTTTCACCGGTTTTCAGGCCGGCATGATGGTCATTGGCTGCGGCATCACGAGAATTCCGGCCCTGGTCCGTCACAGCGGGCCATTCGGAAGATTCTGGGCTCTCCTTGCCGTGTGTCTGTTCTTCCTGATCGGCATCATTATGATTGTGAAGTCATTCACAAAGCAGAAGAAAAAGATCGAAGAAAAAAAGCAGGACACATATAATTTCAAGGTCATCGTGTTCTGGGCATTTCTGACATCGATTGATGCACTGCTTGCAGGCATCGGCTTCGGCTTCCTCGGGCTCCGGCTGATCGGCATGGCGCTGCTCATGGCGGTTATCACAGCTGCGAGCGCAATTGTCGGACTTGTGTGCGGCTACCGGCTCGGCTGCGGGCCGATGAACCGGCTGGTGGCAATCGGCGGCTGTATGGTCCTTGTCGGTGCGGTGGACCTTCTTGTGAACTGCATCACAGGAATCTTCTGATTAAGAAAGAACGAAGCAGGGCGGAGGCTTTCATTTCCGGAAAATGAATCCCCCGCCCCTTTTTATGACATGAATTGCACTGATTAAAAAACAATTTCAAAAAGTTAAGAAAATGTTACAAAGCATCACAGGCGCTTATTCGCCATTCAGCGTGATCAGATCGAGCACGGAATGGGAGAGCAGATATTTGTATCCCTCCGCCACATCGTCAGCCGAGATGTTGTCCTTGTCATTCATGAGCCAGTCCCGGATTGTGTTGACGAGGCCGTACGTGTAGTAGGTGGCGATGGTCTCCCTTGTCAGGAATTTGTGCTCTGAATCTGCCTTCAGGGAAAACTTGTCCGCGAGCTTCAGAAACGTATGATAGACATAGGAAGTCAGAACCTGGTCGAATGAATTCGGTCCCGGGTCCATCTGGTAGGCTCGCTTATAAAATTTTTTGTCCTTTTCGAGACAGCGGCAGAACATCACGATCGCGTCGAGCTCCATGTGGTTGCTCAGCATCAGATCCACACTGTCGGTGACTTCATTTTTAAAAATCCACTCGAGAACTTCATATTTATCCTGAAAATGCTTGTAGAACGTCGGTCGGATCAGACCGGCGCTGTCGGTGATCATCTTGATCGTGATCTTGTCGAATGGCATTTTCATCATCAGTGAGTGAAAGCAGTCTGCCAGAAGCTCCTTCGTTAAATCTTTCTTGGTTTCCATACAACTCCTTGCTTTGTATGGAGATTATATCACAGTTCATCCGGATGCGGGAGCGGAAAAAGGAGCGGCCTCACTGGAGAAATTAACAGAAATGTAATAATTCGTAAAAAAAACTTGATTTCTTGAAAGGTCGATGATATACTTGCAAGCGTTAAGTAGTTTGTTCGAACATCATTTCAACCTGAAACGTGAAACATTACGCGAAACATTTAAGGGAGAATTATTGCGATATGAAGAAAAGAATCCTCAGTTTACTTCTTGCATCCGTTATGATCGTCGGAACAGCCATGCCGGTTGCTGCTGATGAGCAGAGCGACGTGGAGTCACAGAAGGCGGCGGCTGAAAGCCAGCTTAATGATGCGCAGTCTCAGGTCGAGACTCTTGGTGAGAAGAGAGGCCAGCTGCAGGCACAGATCACTGACGCAAATGCAAATCTGGTTGATCTGATGATGCAGATTGATCAGACGAAGAGTCAGATCAATGATGTACAGTCTCAGATCGATACGACGAAGTCCCAGATTGCAGATACACAGGCAAAGCTCGCACAGGCTGAGTCCGATCGCGATGAGCAGTATAAGCAGCTGAAGCTCCGCATCCAGAAGAATTACGAGGATCAGCAGTCCGGCGGAGTTCTCCGTCAGCTCCTTACGACATCTGATCTTTCTTCATTCCTGAACAAGGTCAGCTATGCGATGGACCTCACGGAGACCGATCAGGAGATGCAGCAGAAGCTGGAAGATACTGTTACTGAGATTTCCACGCTGAAGTCCCAGCTCGAGAATCAGCAGGCTTCTCTCGAGGATTCGAAGAATCAGCTTGAGACAACACAGGCGGGTCTTACGGATCAGCAGAATCAGCTGCAGGCTGAAAAGGATGCTCTGCAGGCACAGGATGCAGATTATCAGCAGAAGATCGCAGACGCACAGAGTCTTGCAGATCAGCTGAATGATACCATCAATCAGTTAGATCAGAGACTTGCTGAGATCGAGAATGAGAAGCAGGCGGCAGCGGCACGGGCGGCAGCTGATCAGGCAGCAGCGCAGGCGCAGACAGCAACGACTGCATCTGACGCACAGGCGGCAGCTGATACAGCACAGCAGGCAGCACAGCAGGCACAGGAGACGGCTGAGCAGACACAGACAGCGGCGGCACAGGCACAGGCGCAGGCGGCTCAGGCAGCGGCACAGGCGGCTCAGCAGGCAGCGGCAGCACAGCAGGCAGCTGAGGAAGCGGCAGCGCAGGCACAGGCTCAGGCAGATGCCGAGGCACAGGCACAGGCTCAGGCAGCGGCGCAGGCAGCAGCTGAGCAGGCGGCTCAGGCAAAGGCTGAGGCAGATGCACAGGCACAGGCACAGGCGCAGGCTGAAGCGGCAGCTCAGGCGGCACAGCAGCAGGCCCAGGAAGCGGCACAGCAGGCAGCAGCACAGCAGGCGGCAGCACAGGCAGCACAGCAGGCAGCAGCTGAGGCGGCAGCACAGCAGGCAGCAGCTGAGGCGGCAGCACAGCAGGCAGCGGCAGCGCAGGCACAGTCTGAGGCGGCAGCAAGGCAGGCACAGCAGGCGGCGGCTTCCACTTCTTCAAATTCCGGAAGCGGCTCGGCGATCGTATCTTATGCAGAGCAGTTCGTCGGCAACCCGTACGTCTGGGGCGGTTCTTCTCTGACGAACGGTGTTGACTGCTCACACTTCGTATGGCTTGTTCTGAGAGATACAATCGGTTACTCAGGCGGATACACAACATCCGGCAACTGGGCAAGCCGCGGAACAGCAGTTGCCTCCCTTTCTCAGGCACAGGCGGGCGATATCATCGTCTACTCCGGCCATGTCGCGATCTATGACGGCAACGGCGGAATCGTCGAGGCGAAGGGTTCTGCATACGGCATCACACATGACCGTTCCGCAGATCACGCTCCGATCGTCGCAATCAGACGTTTCGTATAATTTCAGAAAAAAGATCTATGAGGACCGTCACCGCGAGGTGGCGGTTCTTTTCTGTATAGGGAGCTGCGAAGCAGCGGAGCAATCCGACGGGACTTATACAACTGGCAAAGTCCCGGTCGCAGTTCACAGGACGCGGCGTGCCTGGCAGGAGTGACGCTTGATTCTGCGGACTGTTAACGGTATGATAACTGGTAGAAAATGTACAGAGGTTTCATTTTATGACCAGAAATCAGTTGATCGAGTGGAGAAGACAGAAGAAGAGGAGGCGGATGCTTGCGGCCGGAGGAGTGGCCGCAGCTCTTGTTCTTGCTCTGTGTATCATTATTCCGCGAGCGAAAACGGCCGGAGGTACCGGAGCAGCTGCCTCTGACGCGGAGAGCACGGCAGCTGCGGAGGCGGCCGCGGATGATGAGGACGCGGCTGTCGCTTCAGATACGGCGAAGAAAATCGCGCCGGGAGAAAATATGGCCGGACACGCCGGCTGGAATACCGACAGCAGCGGCTGGTGGTTCATGACGAACGACGGCTATATGTACGCGTCCGGTTGGAAGACGATCGACGGGCAGCGGTACTATTTCAAGGATGACGGGTACATGGCGACCGGCTGGTACAATACCGGCACGGGGCTGAAGGACCAGTACTTCGGGACAGACGGCATCTATCAGCCGTCGGTGGAGCAGAAGCTCATCGCGCTCACATTTGATGACGGTCCGTCGGCAAATACAGACAGCGTTCTCGACCAGCTTGAGGCGTACAATGATACGGCGACGTTCTTCGTCGTCGGACAGCAGGCGGAATATTACACGGCACAGCTGCAGCGCGAGTATGACGACGGCATGGAGATTGCGAGCCACTCATATGCGCACACGACGATGGTCGGGCTCTCGGCGTCGGACCTTCTCGAGGTCCTCGACAAGAATGTGAAGACAATTTCGGAATATGTCAGTGCGACGCCGAAGCTCATGCGGCCGACGGACGGACTCGTCGATCTCACCATGGTGGACACATCCGATACGCCGATTATTCTGTGGGATGTGGACGCGGGAGATGGCGACGGGGAGGCCGAGGCACAGACGATTATGCAGCATGTCGAGAATACCATTCAGGACGGCTCCGTCGTTCTGATGCACGACACGTACTCAGACACGCCGGAGGCGCTGAAGACTTTGCTGCCTGATCTCCGGAACAAGGGCTACAAGGTTGTGACTGTGAGCAAGCTTGCCGCCGCGTACGGCTACAGCCTGGAGAACGGCGGCATCTATTACAGCTTCTACCCGGGCAAGAGCTCGGCGAACTACACGAAGGCCGCGGCGGAGGCCGCTCTGGCCGGCGGAGGAACGCTGGGAGGCTCATGAAATGGCATTTTTCTTGTTATCGCGGGCATTTCGTGCTATAGTAGGCTGGTTAACGTGACAAGATTTCAGAGGAAGAAAAAATGAGTGTAATTACGAGAGAGGATATCAGAAACATAGCTATCATTGCTCACGTCGATCACGGCAAGACGACGCTGGTCGATGCGATGCTCCGTCAGAGCGGCGCGTTCCGTGCGAATCAGGAGGTTCAGGACCGTGTCATGGACTCCGGCGATATCGAGCGTGAGAGAGGAATCACAATCCTCAGCAAGAACACAGCTATTACGTATAAAGGAGTCAAGATCAATATCATCGACACGCCGGGGCATGCGGATTTCGGCGGCGAGGTCGAGCGAGTCCTCAAGATGGTCAACGGCGTCATTCTTCTTGTCGACGCCTTCGAGGGAACAATGCCGCAGACGAAGTTCGTTCTGAAGAAGGCACTTGCCCTCAATCTTCCGGTCATCTGCTGCATCAACAAGATTGACCGCCCGGAGGCCAGACCGACGGAGGTCGTCGATGAGACACTGGAGCTTCTCATGGACCTCGATGCTACGGACGAGCAGCTCGAGTGCCCGTTCCTCTATGCGTCCGCGAGAGACGGATATGCCGTCAAGGACCTGAATGATGAGAAGAAGGACCTGAAGCCGCTGTTTGATACAATTCTTGACTATATCCCGGCTCCGACAGGCGATCCGGAGAAGGGCACGCAGGTCCTCATTTCCACGATCGATTACAATGAGTATGTCGGAAGAATCGGTATCGGCAAGGTCGATAACGGATCGATCTCCGTCGGTCAGACGATCATGCGCGTGAACTACCACAATCCGGATATCCACGAGCAGACGAAGGTCACGAAGCTCTATGAGTTTGACGGCCTCAACAAGGTTGATGTCCAGAGAGCGGACATCGGCGCGATCGTCGCCATTTCCGGTATCGCTGACCTGCAGATTGGTGATACGATCTGCACGCCGGGTGATGATGAGCCGATTCCGTTCCAGAAGATCACAGAGCCGACAATTGCCATGAATTTCATCGTCAATGACAGTCCGCTTGCAGGCCGCGAGGGCAAGTACTGCACATCCCGTCAGATCCGCGACAGACTGATGCGCGAGCTGAACACGGATGTCTCGCTCCGCGTCCATGACACAGACAGCACGGACACATTCCGCGTCGCAGGCCGCGGCGAGCTGCATCTGTCCGTTCTCATTGAGAAAATGAGACGCGAGGGCTTTGAGTTCGCAGTCTCAAAGGCTGAGGTCATCATGAAGAAGGACGAGAACGGCAAGAAGCTTGAGCCGATGGAGACGGCCTATGTCGATGTTCCGCAGGAGTTCTCCGGAACGGTCATCAGCATGCTGTCCGAGCGCAAGGGTGAGTTGCAGGGCATGGATACGCTTTCCGACGGAACACAGCGTCTGGAATTTAAGATTCCGTCCCGCGGACTGATCGGATTCCACGGACCGTTCCTCACGGCCACAAAGGGAACCGGCGTTATCAACACGCAGTTTGACGGCTACGGCCCGTACAAGGGAGATTTCAGCTACCGCAAGAATGGCTCGCTCATTGCATTTGAAGACGGCGAGGCTGTCACATACGGCCTGTTTGCAGCGCAGGAGCGCGGCGCTCTGTTCATCGGACCCGGCACGAAGGTTTATGCGGGCATGGTCATCGGTGAGAGCCCGAAGCCGGAGGATGTCGAGATCAATGTGTGCAAGACGAAGCATCTGACCAATACGCGTACGTCGAGCTCCGATGAGGCACTGACTCTGACACCGCCGAAGATCATGTCTCTTGAGCAGGCGATGGATTTCATCGATACGGATGAGCTCCTTGAGGTCACACCGAAGTCACTCCGGATCCGCAAGAAGATCCTTGACTCGAGAATGAGAAAGCGCGCGGGCTTCAAGAAATAAATGATGTATTGCCGGTCGGCGCATGTGTGCGTCGGCCGGTTTTTTCGCAGGATGCTCATTTTCAGAGTGTCCGGAAGGGATATGCATGAGCAAAAAGAAGGAAAAGGATGTCAAGACGAATGTCATGCGCATTCTTGACAGACAGAAGGTCGACTATGAGGTGTTGACATACGAGGTCCCGGAATTCGAGGACGGCTCGCAGGTTGCGGACATAGAGGGAGTCTCTCACGATGAGTCGTTCAAGACACTCGTCATGAGAGGAAAGAGCGGCCAGTATTACGTCTATGTCCTGCCGATCGAGAAGGAGGTCGACCTCAAGGCCGCGGCCGCCTGTGTCCATGAGAAATCGGTCGAAATGATCCATGTGAAGGACATTACGGCTGTGACCGGCTATGTGCGCGGCGGCTGCAGCCCGATCGGCATGAAGAAGGAATTCCCGACGGTTCTTGCAAGGGAAGCGGAACAGTATGAGAGAATCTATGTGTCAGGCGGACGCATCGGGTCGACGGTGCGGCTGAAGACGGCGGACCTGATCCGCGTCACAGGAGCGATTGTTGCCGATATTACGGCGTAAGGAGGACAAGAGATGTCAGAGGTAAAGGTTATACTGAATGGAGCCTGCGGCCACATGGGCCGTGTCGTCAGTGAGATCGCGTCACAGGATCCGGACGTGAAGATCGTTGCCGGAGTTGACGCATTCGGAGAGGCGTACAGCGATTTTCCGCTGTTCCACTCGATTGATGAGTGCACGGTACCGGCGGATGTCATCATTGATTTTTCGACGGCGAAGGCAGTTGACGCTGTCGTGCGCTACGGCGGGGAGAAGAACATCCCGATGGTGATCTGCACAACGGGTCTTTCGGACGAGCAGGTTGAGGAGATCAAAAAGACGTCTGCGCATGTCGCCGTCCTGCGCTCGGGCAATATGTCACTAGGCATCAATCTGCTGCTCAAGCTTCTGAAGACAGCGTCTCAGACGCTTCTTCCGAACGGCTTTGATCCGGAAATTGTGGAGGAGCATCACAGAAGAAAGCTCGATGCCCCGAGCGGCACAGCCGTCATGCTGGCTGACAGCATCAATGAGGCCGGCGGCGGTGATTATACCTATGTGTACGGGAGAAGTGATCGCAGAGAGCAGCGGCCGCAGAAGGAAATCGGCATCTCATCTGTCCGCGGCGGCACGATTGTCGGCGTCCACGATGTGATCTTTGCAGGACAGGACGAGGTCATCGAGATCAAGCACACAGCGTATTCGCGCGCGATCTTTGCGAAGGGAGCTGTCTCCGCGGCAAAGTTCCTTGTCGGAGCGAAGCCGGGACTCTATGATATGTCTGACGTCATTGACGCAATGGCAAAATGATATGAAGTTCAGACCATGTATCGATATTCACAACGGGGCGGTCAAGCAGATCATCGGAAGCTCGCTCCGCGACAGCGGCGATCAGGCCGTTGAGAATTTCGTCGCACAGAAATCAGGCGCTGAATTTGCGTCTATGTTCCGGAGAGACGGTCTCACCGGCGGGCATATCATTCTTCTCAATAAGAAGGATTCCCCGCATTTTGAGGCGACGCGCGCGCAGGCGCTGGGAGCGCTGCGCGCATTTCCGGGAGGCATGCAGATCGGCGGCGGTATCACCGATGAAAATGCAGGGCGCTATATAGAAGCCGGAGCGAGCCATGTGATCGTCACCTCATTTGTGTTCCGGAACGGCGAGATCGTCGGGGAAAACCTTGAGAGACTTGTGCACGCGGTCGGCAGAGAGCATGTTGTGCTCGACCTCTCCTGCCGGTATTATCCGGAGGAAGGCCATTACTACATCATGACAGACCGCTGGCAGAAGCGGACGAGAACGCCGCTCACGCGGGAACTGATGGAGTATCTGAAGACATACTGCGATGAATTTCTGGTCCACGCCGTCGACGTCGAGGGCAAGGGACAGGGCATTGATGAGAGACTTGTCCGGCTTCTGGCCGGCGAGGCGGATTTTCCGGTGACATACGCGGGCGGTATCCGCAGCGCAGACGACATCGCGCTTCTTGACCGGATTGGCGGCGGCCGGATCGATTTCACGGTCGGATCGGCACTTGATATTTACGGCGGGCATCTCTCCTATGCGGAGCTCGCGCGGGATTTCGGGAAGAAATGAAACTTTTATGAAGTGCGTCCCGAGGCCTCTGTCAGCTTGAAATGCGTCTCTCATTTCAGTATAATCGAGATATGAAACGGACCGGGGATCGATGGAACAAACGGCCCGGCCTGTTCAAAAAAACAGCAAAGGATGTGACGCGTATGAATTTTATGATCAGCGGCAAGAACATTGAGATCACAGACGGACTCAGAAACGCTGTCGAGGAAAAACTGGGAAAGCTGGAGCGTTACTTTACACCGGACACTAAAATTATTGCGACTCTGTCGGTCGAAAAGGACCGCCAGAAGATCGAGGTCACAATACCCGTCAAGGGAAGCATCATTCGCTCTGAGCAGGTCAGCAACGATATGTACGTGTCGATCGACCTTGTCGAGGAGGTTATCGAGAGACAGCTCCGCAGATACAAGAAGAAGCTGATCGATAAGCAGCAGGAGGCAGCTAATTTCCAGCAGGAATTCATCGATCGCGACTTCGAGCAGGAGGAAAATGAGATCAAGATCATCCGCACGAAGAAGTTCGATATCAAGCCGATGTATCCGGAGGACGCATGCGTGCAGATGGAGCTGCTCGGACATAATTTCTTCGTCTTCCGCAATGCGGAGACAGGCGAGACGAATGTCGTCTACAGAAGAAAGGGTGGCACATACGGACTGATTGAGCCGGAAGACTGAGAAAGGTTTTATAAAATTTTAAGGGCCGGGACGGGGGTCCCGGCTCTTGTTTTGTCATTTCACGCGTGTTATGATAGCCATGTTTAGCTTTAATTCAGAAAAGGTGCAGTTGGGAGAATTTTAATGAGCGTATTTTCGAAAGTATTCGGCACGCACAGCGATCACGAGCTGAAGCGGATCCTGCCGATTGTAAAGAAGATAGAGTCCTACCGCGACGAGATGGTAGCTCTGAGTGACGATGAGCTGAAGGCAAAGACTCCGGAATTCAAGAAGCGCCTCGCGGAGGGCGAGACGCTCGATGATCTCCTTCCGGAGGCCTACGCCGTTGTCAGAGAGGCGGCGAGGCGAGTGCTCGGCATGGAGCACTTCCATGTGCAGCTGCTCGGCGGAGTGATTCTTCATCAGGGCCGTATTGCAGAGATGAGAACAGGCGAAGGCAAGACGCTCGTCTGTACGCTTCCGGCGTATCTGAACGCGCTGGAAGGCAAGGGCGTCTGTGTCGTCACTGTCAACGATTATCTGGCACACCGTGATGCCGAGTGGATGGGCGGCGTCCACCGCTTCCTCGGTCTCACGGTTGGCTGTGTCCTGCAGGGCATGAAGCCGGATGAGCGCCGCGCGGCGTATAACTGCGACATCACATATATCACGAACAACGAGCTCGGTTTTGACTACCTCCGCGACAACATGGTTATCTACAAGGAGCAGCTCGTACAGCGCGGCCTGCATTACTGCATCATCGATGAGGTCGACTCGGTCCTGATCGATGAGGCGCGCACGCCGCTTATCATTTCCGGACAGAGCGGAAAGTCCACGAAGATCTACGAGGTCTGCGATATCCTCGCGAAGCAGCTGCAGCAGGGCGAGGCGTCAGGCGAGATGACGAAGATGACCGCCATCATGGGCGAGGAGATCAAGGAGACCGGCGATTTCATCGTCAATGAGAAGGATAAGATCGTCACGCTGACAGAGCAGGGCGTCAAGAAGGCGGAGGAGTTTTTCCACATCGACAACCTGTCAGATGCGAATAACCTGGAGATCCAGCACGGCATCGACCTTGCGCTTCGCGCAAACTATCTGATGCACAAGGACCAGGATTACGTCGTCAAGGACGATCAGGTCCTTATCGTCGATGATTTCACGGGCCGTATCATGCCGGGCCGCCGCTACTCGGATGGTCTGCACCAGGCCATTGAGGCGAAGGAGCATGTCAAGGTCAAGCAGGAGTCGAAGACACTCGCGACAATCACATTCCAGAACTTCTTCAATAAATTTGACAAGAAATGCGGTATGACCGGTACGGCAGCGACAGAGGAGCAGGAGTTCCGCGATATCTACGGCATGGATGTCGTCACGATTCCGACGAACAAGCCGATCGCCCGTATCGATTACAATGACGCCGTCTTCAAGACAAAGAAGGAGAAGTACCACGCAGTCGTTGAGGCTGTCAAAGAGGCGCACGCAAAGCGGCAGCCGGTCCTTGTCGGCACAATCACGATCGATGTCTCAGAGCATATTTCAAGAATGCTGAGCCGCGAGGGCATTGAGCACAACGTCCTCAACGCGAAGTTCCACGAGAAGGAAGCGGAGATCATCGCGCAGGCAGGCCGCGCGGGTGCTGTCACCATCGCGACAAACATGGCCGGCCGTGGTACTGATATCAAGCTCGACGACGAGGCGAGAGCGGCCGGCGGTCTCAAGATCATCGGCACGGAGCGTCACGAGTCGAGACGTATCGACAATCAGCTGCGCGGCCGTGCAGGTCGTCAGGGCGATCCGGGTGAATCCAGGTTCTATATTTCCCTGGAGGACGATCTCATGCGTCTGTTCGGCTCTGAGAAGCTGATCAAGACATTTGAGGCGCTCGGCGTTCCGGAGGGCGAGCAGATCGAGCACAAGATGCTGAGCTCTGCAATTGAGAAGGCACAGAAGAAGATTGAGAGCAACAACTTCGGTATCAGAAAGAACCTTCTCGAGTATGACCAGGTCAATAATGACCAGAGAGAGATCATCTACGCGCAGAGACGGAAGGTACTCGACGGCGAGAACATGCGCGATTATATCTTCGGCATGATGGCAGCTGTCGTTGACCGGAAGGTTGACACGACAATTGGCGAGGACCAGTCGGCAGAGGAGTTCGATCTCGATTCGCTGAATCAGGCACTGCAGCCGATCATCCCGATTAAGAAGGTCACGAAGGAAGCGGTTGCCGGCATGAAGAACCGCGATGCGCTGAAGCAGGCGCTGAAGGAGGAGGCCGGCAAGCTCTATGAGGCGAAGGAGGCCGAGTTCGAGGAGGTCTTCCCGGGTGAGGACCGTATGCGTGAGCTTGAGCGTGTCGTTCTTCTGAAGGTCATCGACGCGCGCTGGATGAACCAGATCGACGATATGGAGCAGCTCCGCCAGGGCATCGGTCTTGTCGGCTTCGCACAGCAGGATCCGAAGGTCCAGTACCGCATGCTCGGCTTCCAGATGTTTGAGGAAATGACGGACGCGATCCAGGAGGAGACGCTTCGCGTTCTCTATCATGTGAGACTGCAGGAGAAGGTTGAGCGTGAGCCTGCCGCGAGACAGATGAGCACAAACCGTGACGAGGAAGAGAGCGTTCCGAAGACGATTAAGAAGAAACACAAGAAGATCTATCCGAATGATCCGTGCCCGTGCGGAAGCGGCAAGAAATACAAGAACTGCCACGGAAGACCGGGCTCTGCCCCGCTTCCGGGATATGAAGACGACTGAAGAAATTTCAGGACAAATAATATAAAGCAGGTCTCTCCGAAGCCGTGTGCTCCGGGGAGACCTGCTTTATAACTGAGGATATTAAAAACCGCCCTGCGAGACAATGCCCGCCGGGCGGTTTTTTATGTAACTGTTATTACAGCTTGATGTTCTTCAGCAGAGAGCCGAGATTTGTCGTGAGCTCCTCGCTCTTCGGAAGTGTGACCTTCTCTTCCTCGACCGGCTTTGCGTCATCCTCTTCCAGATCCTTCATGGAGAGCGAAATCTTGCCATCCTTGACAGCGATGACCTTGACCTTTACCTTGTCGCCGACGGAGAGAACCTCCTTCGGATGCTTCAGGCGCTTCTTGTTTGTGATCCGGGAGATATGAACGAGACCGTCCACACCGTCGCCGAGAGAGACAAATGCGCCGTAGCTCTGCAGAGACTGGACTGTGCCCTCTGTGACGAGGCCCGGCTTGATGTTGGAGATGCGCTCCGCCTTCTCTGCGTCGCGCTTCTCACGGAGCAGATCGCGGGAGCCGACGACCAGACGGTCATGCTCCTTGTCAGCTGTGATGACGCGGACCGGAATCGTCTTTCCGACGAAGTCCTCAAGGTTCTCGACATAAGACAGGGACAGCTGAGATGCCGGAACGAACGCGCGGACGCCGTTCAGATAGCCGACGACACCGGCCTTGACCGCCTCTGTGACCTTGAGCTCCGTCTCTGTCTTCTCATCCATCATCTTCTTGAACTCATCCCAGACGAGATCCGCAATTGCCTCGCGGCGGGAGAGCAGCAGGTTGCCCTTGCCGTCGTCCATGCGGAGAACGGTTGCCTTGACTGCATCACCCGGATGAACGTCTTCTTTCAGTGAAAAATGAGGATCCGCGGAGTAATCCTGCGCGCGGATGATGCCCGGCGCGTAATACTGAAGGTCGACCATGACCTCACTGTCTGTGACGCCTGTGACGGTTCCGTCAATGATGTCGCCGACGTGGATTTCGCGCATGGAATGATCGATTTCCTTGGCGAAATCATCCATGGTTTCTGTTTTTACTTCATTTTCTTCTGCCATTATATGTGGTTTCCCTCCTTATTGCACCGGAAGCGTGTCCCGTGACACAAGTGTGCGTCCGAAGAATCCGCGGCAACTCCGGCGTTTCTCTAAGTGTATCATATTTTCCAAACGTGAGAGCAGGGAATTTTCTTTTTTATAAAAGTATGGTATATTCTAACGTAGTATGCGAAGAAGATCCGTCTGCTCTGACGGAGGAAAGGAATGTGTATTGAACACGGAACCGGAATCTGCAAAGCCCGGAAAAAAGAAGCTGACATTTCTGTCGATTCTTGTGATCCAGGCTGCGGTTATTGTCTATACGGGCTCGAGCGTCTGCTCGAAGATTGCGTCAGGGCACAAGGGGACGATTGAGCTCTTCGGACACACGCTGCACGGGCTCACATGGGTCGGCCTCGGCTGGCTCTTTCTTGAGCTGTGCTGTCTTGGTCTCTATGCGATTCTGTGGCAGCAGATTATCAAGCACTTTGATCTGTCTGTCGCGTATGCAAACAGGGCGTTTGCGGTCTGCTGGACCATGCTCTGGAGCGTGCTTCTCTTCGGAGAGCATATAAAGCCGCTCAATATCGTCGGTGTGCTGATTGTTCTCGTAGGAATTATGCTGGTGAATGCTGATGCAAAGTAGTTTTAATCCATGGGTTTTCATGTTCCTCATTTCCTGCACGATCGCAGCGTTCGCGCAGATGCTTCTGAAGAAGAGCGCAATGGAGGAACACAAAAATGTTCTCGCCCAGTACCTTAACTGGAAAGTAATTATCGGATACGGGATGATGTTTGCCGGCATGCTGCTCGGTGTCATCGGCTACGGCCATGGTGTCGAGGTGAAGAGCGGGTCCATGATGGAAACGCTCGGAAATGTCTGGGTTGTCATTTTGAGCTGGCTCTTTTTCAGGGAACCGATCACGAAGAAAAAGGTGCTCGGCAACATTCTCATCATTGGCGGGATTATCATTTTCAATCTTGCGTGACAGGAGTGGTGTGTATGTCTGATAAGGATTATTTGTCCTCTGCACTCGACAAGGTCTCGGACCTTGTCGATGATGCGTTAAACAGCAGAAATTTTCAGGACCTTGGCGAGTCTGTCGGCCGGGCTGTGAAATCGGCGACAGACGGGGCGAAGGGAGCTGTGCGCGGCTTCGCCGAGGGCTTTGCGGGAAATGAGGGGCGGCAGGATGAGCAGAAGCCGGTCCTCAATATCAATGATTATTTCGCTCCCGAAAAAAGCGCGATCGGGCCGAAGATCGCCGCCGTCATCGGGGCGGCGGGCGCGTTCCTTTTCGGACTGACGACGATTGTTGCGGTGATTGGAGCATTTCAAGGAGTATCCATGATGGCGGCGGGGGCAGTTGCGACCGGTGTGATTACAGCCTGCAATGTCATGGCGGTCCTCTGGGGATTCCGGAAGGCGAAGCGGACCGACCGGTACAATGCGTATCGGCGGATGCTCTTTCCGAGGCTCTATATGAATGTCTCGGATCTTGCGAAGAATGTCGGAATCAGCGATGAAGAGACTGTCCGTGAACTTGGAAACTGGATCGCGGACGGCTCCATCCGGCAGGGACATTTTGATGAGAAAAGGACCTGTATTATCGCTTCCGATGAGCTCTACGCGCAGTATCAGACGCTCGCCCGGCAGGAGTCGGAGGAGAAGAAAAAGCAGTACGCGCGGGAACAGGCAGAAAATGCCATTGCGCCGGAGGTCCGGGACATGCTGGACAAGGGACAGGCGTTCCTTGCGGAGCTTGACAGTGCGGACGACCGGATCAGCGATGAGAATGTGCGCGGCAATGTGCTTCGCATGGAGGAGGTTATCCGGAAAATTCTCGAGGAAGTGCAGAAAAGACCGGAGCTTGCCCCGAAGCTTGCGATGTTTATGACATATTACCTGCCGACGAGCGTGAAGCTCGTGAAGGCGTACGCGGACATGGAGAATCAGCCTGTCCGCGGCGACAATATTGTCAGATCCCAGAAGGAGATTGCGAATTCACTCGGCACGATCAATGACGCATACGAGAATCTGCTTGACAGCTTCTTCGCGAACACGGCGGTTGATGTCGCGAGCGATATCAGCGTCATGAAGACAATGATGAAGCAGCAGGGACTGACAGAGGATGACCTGAGCGCTGTCGGACGGGCCGGAAAGGATGCGGCAGAGCAGCAGATGACAGCGCACTGAGAAGGCCTGACAGAGCGGCGGAGGCAGTGCAGAAAGGGTACCACGGCGTTCTTCATATAAGGGAAGAACAAGACTGGCGTTCATCAAGGAGGAACAGATTATGGCAGAATTAGTATTCGGAGCGGAGCCGGAACCGGCAGCAGCCCAGCCGGCACCCGCCCCTGTGGCAGCAGAGCAGTCGCAGCAGGAGCAGCTCCTGAACCTGGACGGAACTCCGTTCACGGATGAAGAGAAAAAGCAGATCGCGGATTTTTCAAAGCAGATTGATATCCGGAACACCCAGGGGGTGATCGGGTACGGCAGCGGCGTGCAGAAAAAGATGGCGGATTTCTCCGAGTCGGTTCTCCAGAGTGTGAGAACGAAGGACCTCGGCGAGGTCGGCGGTATGCTGTCGTCGGTCATGATTGATCTGAAGAGCTTTAATCCGGACGAGGAGGAAAAGAAGGGAGGCTTTCTCGGCCTCTTCCGGAAGCAGAGCCGGAAGATCGAGGAGCTGAAGGCCGGCTATGACCGCGCATCCGTCAACGTCGACAAGGTCTCAAATGCGCTTCAGCAGCATGAGGTCAGGCTTCTCAAGGACGTCGATATGCTCGACAAGATGTACGCGTCGAATCTTGAGTATTACAAGCAGCTGACGATGTACATTGCGGCCGGAAAGCAGAAGATCAATGATGTGAAAATGAATGATCTGCCGGCTGCGAAGGCAAAGGCGGAGGACTCCGGTCTCGCTGAGGACGCACAGGCTGCAAAGGACCTCGAGGACCAGCTCACGCGCTTCGAGAAGAAGGTCTATGATCTCGAGCTCACACGCGCAGTTGCGCTGCAGACGGCTCCTCAGATCCGGATGATTCAGAACAACGATACGATGATGGTGGAGAAGATCCAGTCCACGATTGTCAATACGATTCCGCTCTGGAAGAACCAGATGGTCCTTGCCCTCGGTCTGAATGACTCTCTTGTCGCTGCCCATGCGGAAAATGAGGTCAACGACATGACGAACCAGCTGCTGCGTCAGAATGCGGCGAAGCTGAAGCAGACGACAATCGAGACCGCGAAGGCATCGGAGAGAGGCATCGTCGATATCGAGACACTGAAGGAGACGAACCAGTCCCTCATTTCCACACTCGATGAGGTCGCAAAGATTCAGAGCGAAGGCAGACAGAAGCGCGCAGAGGCGGAGGCAGAGCTTCAGCAGATGGAGAATCAGATGAAGGCAAAATTGCTGTCAATGCAGTCCGGAGCTCTTGACAAGCCGTCCTATCAGCAGTAAAACACAGAGCATGACATTGCAAAAAACGTTTACAGGAGTAGTCGGAGGATTATGAAAAAAGAACTTGCGAAGACATACGATCCGAAGGGCCTGGAGGACCGCCTCTATCAGAAATGGATGGACGGCGGATACTTCCATGCAGAGGTAAATAAGAATAAAAAACCATTTACGATCATCATGCCGCCGCCAAATATCACAGGGCAGCTGCATATGGGACACGCGCTCGACAACACGCTGCAGGATATCCTGATCCGCTGGAAGAGAATGCAGGGCTATGAGGCGCTGTGGCAGCCGGGAACGGACCACGCAGCGATTGCGACAGAGGTCAAGGTCACAAATGCGCTTCGGGAGAAGGGCATCGACAAGAACAAGATCGGCCGGGAGAAATTCCTTGAGTACTGCTGGGACTGGAGAAAGGAATACGGCACAAGGATCATCAATCAGCTCCATAAGATGGGCTCCTCCGCCGACTGGGACAGAGAGCGCTTCACAATGGATGAGGGATGCTCGGACGCAGTCCTCGAGACCTTCATGAATCTTTATAAGAAGGGATACATCTACAAGGGCTCGAAGATCGTCAACTGGTGCCCGAAATGCCAGACGACCATCTCCGATGCGGAGGTTGAGCATGTCGATCAGGACGGCCACTTCTGGCATATTCTCTATCCGATCGTCGGGGAGGAAGGAAAGTTCGTTGAGATCGCGACGACAAGACCGGAGACACTGCTCGGCGATACGGCTGTCGCGGTCAACCCGAAGGATGAGCGATATAAAGGCATTGTCGGCAAGATGCTGAAGCTTCCGCTCACAGACCGCGAGATCCCGGTCATCGCTGATGACTACGTCGATATGGAATTCGGAACCGGCTGCGTCAAGATTACGCCTGCCCACGATCCGAACGACTTTGAAGTCGGCAAGCGCCATCATCTCGAGGAGATTAATATCCTGAATGACGATGCGACGATGAACGACAAGTGCGGCAAGTACGCCGGCATGGACCGCTATGAGGCGAGAAAGCTCATGGTTGAGGAGCTGAAGGAGCAGGGACTTCTCGTCCGCGTTGAGCCGATCCGCCATGCAGTCGGAACGCATGACCGCTGCGGCACGACGGTTGAGCCGATGATCAAGCAGCAGTGGTTCGTCCGCATGGATGAGATGGCAAAGCCGGCGATCGAGGCAGTAAAGAACGGATCGCTGACATTTGTTCCGGAGCGCTTCAACAAGATCTATCTGCACTGGCTCGAGAATATCCATGACTGGTGCATTTCCCGTCAGCTGTGGTGGGGCCACAGAATTCCGGCTTACTACTGCAAGCACTGCGGGAAGATGATCGTCGCGAAGGAGATGCCGCATACGTGCCCGGACTGCGGCGGAACGGAATTTGAGCAGGATCCGGAGACACTCGATACCTGGTTCAGCTCCGCGCTGTGGCCGTTCTCCACGCTCGGCTGGCCGAAGGAGACACCGGAGTACAAGTACTTCTATCCGACGGACGTGCTGGTCACCGGCTATGATATCATTTTCTTCTGGGTCATCCGCATGGTCTTCTCGGGAATCGAGCAGACAGGCAAGGTGCCGTTCCATCATGTGCTGATCCACGGACTTGTCCGTGACAGTCAGGGACGGAAGATGTCGAAGTCACTCGGCAACGGCATTGATCCGCTTGAGGTCATCGATAAATACGGCGCGGATGCGCTGCGTCTCACACTTGTGACAGGCAACGCCCCGGGAAATGACATGCGCTTCTACTGGGAGCAGGTCGAGGCGAGCCGGAACTTCGCGAACAAGATCTGGAACGCGAGCCGGTTCGTCATGATGAACCTTCCGGATGAGGATGTGGAGAAGCCGGACAAGGCGGATCTCACGCCGGCAGACCGCTGGATTCTCTCGAGAATCAATACGGTGACCGGTGAAGTCACGGAGAACATGGACCACTATGAGCTCGGAATCGCTGTCCAGAAGATCCACGATTTCCTCTGGGACGAGTTCTGCGACTGGTACATTGAGCTCGCAAAGCTGAGATTCGGCGAGGATGCGGATCCGAAGTCAAAGAATGCGGCCCTGTGGACGCTGAAGACCGTACTCGGCCAGTCCATGAAGCTCCTTCATCCGTTCATGCCGTTCATCACAGAGGAGATTTACTGCACACTCTATCCGGAGACAGACACAATCATGACAGCCGCATGGCCGGTCAGAAAGGATGAGCTGGACTTCCCGGATGATGTGAGACTCATGAATGAGTATATGGAGCTGGTGAAGGGAATCCGCAATGTCCGCACAGAGATGAACATTCCGAACAAGAAGCGGACAGAGCTCTTTATCGTCGGCAAGGATGCTGCGGGAACGGAGGATTTCCGGACTCTGCAGAAGACTCTCGGCGATATGAACCGAATGGTATTTGCAACGGTTATCCATGTTCAGGATAACAAGACCGGAATCGGTGAAGACGCCGTATCTGTTGTGACGAGCCGCGCGACCGCATATATCCCGCTCGAGGAGCTCGTGGACAAGGAGAAGGAAATTGCCCGTCTGAAGGCCGAAAATGCAAAGATGGACAAGGAAATTGCCCGCTCGAACGGCATGCTGAATAATCCTAAGTTCGTCAGCAAGGCACCTGAGGCAAAGGTCGAGGAAGAGCGGACCAAGCTCGCCAAGTACAAGGCGATGAAACAGCAGATCGAGGAACAGCTTGAAAGATACGAAAAAGCAGGTAAATGACGAAAAGCTGGCAGGCACAGTGAAAGAGGAGGCCCGCGAGGCAAAGCAGGCAGTCCGCGAGGCAAAGAGCAAGGTTAAAGAGGCGAAGGCGCGCGCAAGAGAAATGAAGCGCGAGGCGAAGGAAGAGGCGAGAAAAGAGGCGGAGGCGGCGAGAGACCCGAACAGGAAGCCGTCGCTGCCGCGAAGGTTCCTGACATGGCTGCTTGTGCCGGCACCCGAAAAGCCGCTGACGGAGAGACAGAAGAAGATCAAGAGGATTGCGGACAAGTTCCCGCTTCTGGTTGATTTCATTCTGTGCTTTATTCTCTACTTTATTGTTGAGACAATGTCCAGGCATTCGGCGATCGCGGCATTCAGCTATCTTCATACCAGAACGAAGGTATACCTCTACAATACGCTCATCATTTTCCTGATGACGCTGCCGGGATTCCTCATGCGCAGACGGAAATTCTGGTTTACCCTGATCGGCGTGCTCTGGCTGGTGCTCGGTGCAGTGAATGGTGTGCTGCTCGCGAACCGGGTCACGCCGTTTACGGGACCGGACCTGAAGAATATTGACGATGCGATCCGCGTGTCGAATAAATATTTTCCTGCGTGGTTTACGACTGTCATTGTCGTTGCGGCGGCATTCGGCATTCTGTGCCTGATCCGCTACTTCTTCAAATCACCGAAGCACAAGGGAAAGCTTCATTTCTGGAGAAACCTTGTCGGCTTTGTTGCGGCGATATTTGCATTTGTCGGGCTGACAAACTGGATGCTGGACGCGAAGCAGCTGTCGTCCTATTTCAGCAACATCGCGAATTCTTATCTGGATTACGGGTATGCGTACTGTCTCGGTGTGACGGTCTTTAATACGGGAATCAATGAGCCGAACAATTACTCGGAGAATCTGGTAAACAGCGTGATTGCCGAGGAGGGTAATCTTCCGGAGACGGCTGATGATGTGCAGAAGCCGAATATTCTCGTTGTACAGCTCGAGACATTTTTTGATCCGACACGTGTGAGATGGCTTAAATTCAATGAGGATCCGGTTCCGAACTGGCACAAGCTCTGCGAGGAGTATTCCTCCGGACTTTATACGGTGCCGGTTGTCGGAGCAGGAACTGTCAACACGGAGTTTGAGACGCTGACGGGTATGAGCCTCCGGTTCTTCGGACCGGGCGAATATCCGTACAAGGAATCGATTCTGCGCAAGAATACATGCGAGAGTATCGCATATGATCTCGCGGAGCTCGGATACAGCACGCATGCGATCCACGATAACGAGGCAAATTTTTACGGCCGGCGAAAGGTGTATGCGAACCTCGGATTTGATTCATTTACATCCGGTGAGTATATGGACACGCAGAATGACGTCAATGAGAATGGCTGGATGCGCGATGAGAACCTGATCAAGTACATCACACAGGCCCTTGATTCGGATGACAACCAGGATTTTGTCATGACAGTTACGGTCCAGCCGCACGGTTCGTATCCGACTGAGCATGTGATCGACAACCCGACGATTACGGTCAGCGGTACCTCTACGGACGGTGCGAATGCAGCATGGGAGTATTATGTCAATCAGCTTCATGAAGAGGACCAGTTTGTATCAGATCTGATTGATACGCTGAACAAACGCGGAGAGCCTACTGTTGTTCTGTTTTATGGTGACCATCTGCCGACCATGGGCCTGCAGGATTCGGATCTGAATGAGGGCTCGATTTATGAGACGAACTATCTGATCTGGGACAATATCGGACTCAAGCGGGAGACAGGGACCATGACCGCCTACCAGGCGCTCGCTAATCTGACGAACCGATTGAATATTCATACGGGAACGATGTTCCGCTTCCAGCAGACCATGCAGAACAAGGAGGACTATCTCTATGATATGCAGGTCCTGCAGTACGATATTCTCTATGGTGACCGCTATGTGTACGGCGGATCGAATCCGTTCTCGAAGTCGGTGCTCTCGATGGGCGTCGAGCCGGTCACGATCAGCAGCATCCAGAAGGTATCGCCGGACGGCTCGTATTACATTTACGGAGATAATTTTACGCAGTCATGCGTATTTGAGGTGAATGGAGAGCTTCAGGATACGACGTTTATCGACGGCAATACACTTCTTGTGAAGAATGTGACGCTCTCGAAGGGCGACTGGGTCAATGTCGCCGTGCAGAGCAATTCGTCGTCGAAGTCAATCTTCAGTACGTCGAACACGCTGGTGTATGGTGTCGGAAAGCTGACGGACATGAATACGGACAGCACGGATTCTTCGACTGAGTCAGCGAGTGAGTCAGATACATCGTCATCTGCGGCAGAAGGCGCATCGCCAACACCTGCCGCGTGATACATGGAATCAAGGCATACAGACATATGGGATCCATATGTCTGTATGTTGTTGTATAAGCCTCTCTGTCAGATGAGAGACTTATACAACAGCATCTGCAGCTGACGGTTGAAGGTTTTGCTTATAATGCGAAGGCAGGGAGATACATGACATATCAGGAAGCTTGTGATGCGATCGAGAGAATCGGCAGGTTTTCAGTTAAGAATTCAAATGAACACACGAGACAGGCGCTTGCGTATCTGGGCCGCCCGGACAGGAATTTTCCATCCATTCATGTCGCCGGCACAAATGGCAAGGGGAGTGTCTGCTCATATCTTTCCATGTGCATGAGGAAGAGCGGACGGCGCACTGGTCTTTTTATTTCTCCGCATCTCGTCCGGATTAATGAGCGGATGAGTGTGGACGGCGAGAACATCAGCGATGAGGAGTTTGTCTCCGTCTATGAGGAGACGGAGCGGGCCTGCCGGCGGATGAAGGAAGAGGAGAACCTCCCTCACCCGTCATATTTTGAATTTCTGTTTCTGATGGCCATGGTCTTTTTCGCGAGAAAGCAGGTGGATATTGCTGTTATTGAGACCGGACTCGGAGGACGGCTTGACGCGACGAATGCGCTTGAGGATCCGATTCTCGCTGTGATCACATCGATCAGCTTTGATCATATGCAGTATCTCGGAAATACAATCACGGCAATCGCGGGTGAAAAGGCGGGAATTATCGGTGAGGGCGTGCCGTGCGTCTATGACGCGGCGGATGCGGAGGCAGCGCGGGTCATCAGTGCGCGTGCGCGTGAGATGAAGTCGCACGCATATGCGCTCCGCCCGGACGATTACCGGATCCTCGCGTACAGGCCCGGAAGCATTGATTTTTGCACCTCATTTCGTTATGATGGAGCTGACCATTTTACAGTTCGTTCAGAAGCTCCCTACCAGGCCCAGAATGCGGCGCTGAGTGTGCTTGCACTGAAGGCCATGCGGGATCTATATCCGGGAAGATATGATGATCTGACAGCGGATCTTGTCCGGGAGGCTCTGATGGAGACATACTGGCCGGCGAGAATGGAGCAGATCCGCCCGAAGGTATATCTGGACGGCGCTCACAATGAGGACGGAATTGCGCGGTTCCTTGAGGCTGCCGGTCATATCGCTGCGGGACAGTCCGCGGTGCTTGTATTTGCTGTTGTGAGCGACAAGGACTACGGGGACATGATTGGAAAAATCGCCCGGTCAGGGATTTTCAGCCATATCATTATCACCCGGATCAGCGGGAGCCGGCAGACCGATCCGGACGCGCTCGCGGCTCTGTTCACGGCGGACGGCACATCCGGCATGGAGGTCGTTCCGGATGTCGGGGACGCGTACAGAAGAGGAAGGACTCTTCAGGGCAGCGGGTATCTGTTCATTTGCGGCAGTCTTTATCTGGCCGGTGAAATTGAGGAGATTATACATGATTAATTATGAGGAAGAACTGAAGAAATTCAAGCCATCCCTTGATGTCGATGAGGCTGAGGGAGCCATCTACTCGAGGGACCTTACGGATGTCATTGACATTCTGAAGGAGATGCTGAAGGAAACATCAGAGAAAGAAAAGGACAGGTGAAGCAATGAAATGCATGAACTGCGGAGCCGAGCTGACTGATTCTGCGTACTGCCCGAACTGCGGGTGTGACGTATCAGTACAGAAGCAGGCGATCGTCCTGTCCGGCTTATACTATAATCAGGGACTTGAGAAGGCGCAGGTGAGAGATCTCTCCGGTGCTACGGACCAGCTTAAGCGGAGTCTGAAATTCAATAAGCTGAATGTAGACGCGAGAAATCTGCTGGGACTTGTCTACTTTGAGACAGGTGAGGTCGTGGCGGCGCTCTCCGAGTGGGTCATTTCCAAGAATATCCAGCCGGAGAACAATATTGCGGCCGATTATATCCGCAACCTGCAGCAGGACTCCAACAGACTGGATGTGATCAATCAGACGATCAAGAAGTATAACTTTGCACTGCAGAGCTGTCTTGACGGCAATGAGGATGTCGCTGCGATCCAGCTGAAGAAGGTGCTTGCCCAGAATCCGAAGCTTATCAAGGGCTATCATCTTCTGTCGCTTCTCTATATCCATCAGGGAGAGTATGAGAAGGCACGGCGCCTTCTGAAGAAGGCAATCCGGATCGACAAGACAAATACGACGACGCTCCGCTTTCTGCATGAGGTGGATGAGCAGACAGGCACAACAACGACATTTGAGCCGCACTGGACGCTGCTCGGAGGCCGCCGCGCGTCAGGTGACACGGCCAGTGAGACGGAGGAACAGAGAAAACGCGCACAGGCGGCAGCCTATCGGCAGGGAGCACATCATCTGTCTGTCATGAACCTGATCGCAGGATTGCTGATCGGAGCTGCGGCAGTCTGGTTTATCTTTATACCGGCACGCACGCGTGCGATCAATCAGGAGGCAAATAAAAAGGTCACTGAGTATTCATCGAGCGCTGCGGACTACAGCGCGCAGATTGCGTCGCTGACGGCGCAGACCACAGCTGCCCAGTCTGAGGCGGCAGCTGCGAATTCGACAGCGACGGATGCCAATAATAAGGTTGGAGCCATCACGACACTGCTCGCCGCACTGAATTACTACGAGAATGGCGATACGGCTACGGCGAAAACAATTATTGCCCAGGTTGACGCGTCTCTTCTCGGAGCGGACGCGAAGGGGGTCTATACGGATCTCGCTGACCGTCTGTCGTACGACACGACCGGCAGTAAGTCGTCGGACACAACCTCGTCTGAAGGCACAACTGCGGACACCACAAAGACAACAGAGGCGGATACGACCGCCAATACGGAAAAAACGGCCACAGCCGCGACGGGAGACTGATGATGGCGGAGCTTGACAGAACCTATTTTGAAAATATTGTCGGAAATGACTGTGTCATGCGCAGCGAGCCGATGGCAAATCACACGACATTCCGGATCGGAGGACCGGCAGACTGGTTCATTACGCCCAAGACAATCGATGAGGCATCTGCGCTGATTCGTTCGCTTCGGAGGGATGGAATTCCCTTCTTTGTCATGGGAAATGGAAGCGATCTTCTGGTGTCCGATGCAGGCTTCAGAGGCGTGGTGATTCAGTTCGGACGCGGCATGAGCGCAGTGACAGTTGACGGAACCATGGTCCATGCGGAGTCGGGAGCTCTTCTTTCAAGGATTGCGGCTGCAGCAGCAGATGCATCCCTGACCGGCTTTGAATTCGCAGGAGGAATTCCGGGAACACTCGGCGGCGCATGCATCATGAATGCCGGAGCCTACGGAGGAGAAATGAAGCAGGTCGTCAGCTCTGTCACCTGCCTGACGGCTGACGGCGACATTCATAAGATTCCGGCGGAAGAACTGGATTTCGGCTACAGACACAGCCGCTTCAGTGAGAGAGGAGAGATTGTTCTCTCTGCGGATATTTCGCTCAGACCGGGCATTCGCTCTGAAATCCGGGCAAGGATGGATGATCTTATGCAGCGGAGAAGGTCAAAGCAGCCGCTTGAGATGCCGAGCGCGGGGAGCACGTTCAAGCGTCCGGAGGGACATTTTGCCGGTAAGCTGATTATGGATGCGGGGCTCAGAGGCTACAGAGTCGGCGGCGCGCAGGTATCGGAGAAGCACTGCGGCTTTGTTGTGAACCGGGGCGGTGCGACTGCCGCTGATGTGCTTCAGCTGATTCGCGATGTACAGGCACGTGTTTACGCGCAGTCGGGCGTCAGGCTTGAACCGGAGGTGCGGTTTCTTGGCGACATCCCAGAGAAAACGGAGTGATGAAAGAGATGCGATTAGTCATAGTGACCGGGATGTCCGGCGCGGGAAAGACAACAGTGCTCCATTACCTGGAGGATGCGGATTATTACTGTGTTGACAATCTGCCGATACAGCTGATGGTCCCGTTTATCCGGATCGCGTCGGCCGGGTCGCCGGACATATATTCAAAGATTTCGCTCGGGATTGATATCCGGAGCGGGCTTACGGATGACGAGATGGAGGGCGCGCTCGCTTTCCTTGATCAGGCCGGCATCCGCTATGAAATTCTGTTCCTTGATGCGGCAGACAATGTTATTATCAGGCGCTACAAGGAGACGAGACGGACGCACCCGCTTGCCGGGAGGACAGGAAGCATCGATGAGGGCATCTGTCTCGAGCGGAAGCAGATCCGGTTTATGCGGGAGCATGCGAATTATATCATTGACACATCAAAGCTTCTGACCCGTGAGCTGAAGAAAGAGGTTGTCCGCATTTTCGTGGAGGACAAGAATTACAAGAGCCTCTATATCACGGTCCAGTCATTCGGCTTTAAGTACGGTATTCCGGCGGATTCCGACCTCGTCGTGGATGTCCGCTTTCTGCCAAATCCGTACTATGTGCCGGAGCTGAAGCCTCTTACGGGAAATGACAAACCGATTATCGATTTTGTTCTGTCCCAGAAGCAGACGGGGGAATTCCTGCGGAGATATACCGAGCTGCTTTCATTTCTTATCCCGAACTATATCGCGGAGGGGAAGAATCAGCTTGTGATCTCGGTCGGCTGTACGGGAGGACGCCACAGGTCGGTTGTTCTTGCAAATGAAATTTACCGTATTCTTGCTAAGAACACGGAATATGGCGTTCGTATCGAGCACAGGGACATCGGTATGGACCCGGTCACGAAGGCGTAAGGAGCCGGCATGTCATTTTCCGGAGATGTCAGAGGAGAGCTCGCGGAAATCATACCGGAGGCACGTCACTGCAGAATCGCCGAGCTGCGTGCGATTGTCGATGTTCTTGGCTCAAGGAGCATCACGGAGCCGGACGGGAGAAGAACCCTGGTCTTCCGTACCGAGAGCGGGACGGCAGGACGAAAGCTCTTTACTTTAATGAAAAAAACATTTAATATGGATGTTGTTGTCCAAAGGACAGGAGGAAGACCGGGAGGTCATCGCGACGTATATGAAATACGTGCGGGCGGTCCGGGTGCCGACTCTATGCTCAAGGCGATCCGGCATGTAACAGTGCTGAATCTGCCCTGCTGCAGACGGGCATTCCTTCGAGGCGCATTTCTGGCGGCTGGTTCGGTCAGTGCGCCGGAAAAATCCTATCATCTGGAAATCAGCTGTTCGGGCGAAGGGGCTGCAAGAGAAGTGCAGAATGTCTGCAATTCTCTGGGATTCACGGCGAAAACGGTCCTTCGCAAGAATGACTATGTCGTATATCTCAAGGAGGGCGATCAGATCGTAACCATGCTTGGTGAAATGGGTGCGGCCAGGTCCTATCTTGCATTTGAGAATGCGCGTGTCATCAAGGAAATGAAGGAAACGGTCAACAGGAAGGTTAACTGCGAGACGGCCAACCTGAATAAGACTGTGAAATCATCGGTCCGTCAGTGTGAGGATATCCGGCTGATACAGGAAAAGGTTGGATTTTCGGGGCTTACTCCGGCACTGCGAGAGATGGCGGAGGTCAGACTTGAGAATCCGGATATGCCGCTCGGCGAACTGGGGAATCTCCTGGATCCGAAGATCGGAAAATCAGGTGTCAATCACAGGCTGCGAAAGCTGAGCGAGATAGCGGAGCATATCCGTGAGTTGGAGCGATTAAAGGAGGAAGATTATTATGACAAAGCGGGATGTAGTAGTCAGACTGGACAGCGGTCTTGAGACGAGACCGGTGGCACTGCTGGTACAGATGGCCAGTCAGTTTGAGAGCGAGGTCTATATTGAATCAGAGAACAGACGTGTCAATGCGAAGAGCATCATGGGCATGATGACGCTTGGACTGGATCCGGGCACGGAGGTGACAATCTCCACAAACGGCAGCGATGAGAAGGAGGCCATGGATCAGATCGAGGCCTATCTGACAAAACAGGCGATCTGATCATACGGATATCTGACCTTAAAGAAAAATGCAGGGAGTTCCGATTCGGAGCTTCCTGCATTTTTTTGACTTTATTCTTTTGAACAGAGATGAATTTTCGTGAAGAGCCACGGCGCGAGGCCAAACATCCAGAATGTCATGAGCATCCACAGCAGTGCGGTTCCGAGGAAGGTTGTCTGTTTCAGAACGAGCACGTATTCGATCAGGAGTGTGATGCCCAGCGAGATAAAATAACGGCCGATTTTCTGGATCAGCGAGCCTTTTGAGGAAAAATGCACGCAGGAGTGCTCGAACATGGAGCTGAGCGCAAAACCGAGCGTCATTCCGCCGATACTGAAGCTGTCCCTTGCATCGACGAAGTCAATAGCCGCATTTTCATAGAGGGCCAGTGACAGAATAAGAAGGATCACGGCAAAACCGATCATAAAGAAATTATGGATTCCATATTCTGCCTTTGCCGTTTTCTTCTTCTGATGAGTCCAGTGAAACCACAGATAAGATGTCAGGACAGCGGCAAACAGAAATCCGGCGATCACAGCAGAAGGAAGGTGAAGTCCGAGATAAAGCCTTGACAGCGCCACCGTGGCGATCAGGATAATCATGAAGGTACGCAGTACTTTGTTCTTGTATAAGAAAAAAATGGACAGACAGAACGAAGTGATGGCCTGCATATGCATGCTCGGGAATGAATAACCGGCTGAAGGCATATCCGATGTAATCAAAGGACGAAATGTCGTATCAATATTCCATGGACGAGGGTCCCGGATGATGATGCGAATGCCCTGACAGAGCAGTCCGGAAAGGAAAAAGGCGATTCCGATTCCGCGAGCCTTCCGCTTGTCTGTATTCAGATAAATCCAGTCCAGCATGACCAGAATAAAAAACTGCTCACTGATATAGCTGAAACACAGCATCAGAATATTCAGAAATGGATTTCTGATGCCTGCCAGCAGGCGAAGAATGTTCAACTTATACCTCCTTCACGCGGAAGTAATATTGATAAAATGCACGGAACCCAAGCCCGCGGTAGACAGCTTTCGCCGGAGCGTTGTCAGTCACAACCTGCAGATAGGCACGGCTGGCGCCCTGACGTTTCCCCTCTCGGAGAATCGTCTTTACGATGGCGGAAGCAAAGCCGCGCCTGCGATAGCTCTCATCGACATGAATAGCGTATACACCGATGTAGTCACGATCAAGAATACCGAGACCTGTCGCGACAATACGGCCGTCCATTCGAATTGAGACAGCGATTTCATCCTTTGGGATGGCGTCGTACATAGACGGAACAATATGACGGAATGTAATGTCTGTCATCCGTTTCAGACTGAACAGACCTTCCATCCAGGCATAACTCACCCTGTTTTCAAGAAAGACAGGAATTCCGTCAATTGTTTCGTAATTCAGTTCAATATCCGAAAGATCCCGCGTCATAACGGTTGTGTGGTGCTGGATCTCATATCCGCGTTGTTCCAGCAGATCATCCAGTGCGGGATCGCCAATCGGGCTGATCTTGAATATGCATGGTGTCTGCCAGCGTCTGTAAATGTTTTCACAATAGGGAATCTTCTCACAGAGAGGAAGGCTTGAAAAGCCGATCTGCTCAACACAGTTCGTCCGATGTGTGTAGAAGCAGGAATAGCGCAGAATCCATCCGTCGTAAACCTGCATCTGCCAGGAAGGCCATGCGTTCAGTGAGAGATCTTCAATCTGCTTGATATTCTCTTTCATAAAAAGCATTATACCTGCTTTTGCCGTGTATGGCAAGAATGGAGTCTTCAGCCGTTACAGTTCACACGCCACCAGACCTCGGTGAACGGTCAGCGATATCAGGAGCGGTGAGGGCGTTATACGGAGGAGTCCGAAGATCACCCTGAGCCGCTGCGTCAGCGGCGAAGGGAAGCTGAGGAGGACGGAGTCTGCCCGATACCGCCCTGATATTCGCGACCGCATGCGACTTTGGATGGCGTGTGAACAGTAACCTTCAGCCGTCCCTGGTCCGAATCGGAAAAAGGCGGTGTACAGAAACGGAAGGAGATGATAAAATAAGATGGATTATATATAAGGAGAAAGCTATGTCGAAATTTTTCAGATTTCTTGTCAATGTATTTCTGGCAGCCGCAATCCTGATCGCAGCCGCGATGCTGATCCCGCCGCTGGCTGGCATCAGTACGACATATGTAGACTCGGCGTCCATGAATACGAACCTTCCGTTCGGGTCAATTACGTACTCGAGAGGCGTAGATGTCTCCACGCTGAAGGAAGGGGACGAGGTACTGAAAGAAGAGTCGGATTCCACATATGCGTATGTGATTAAGTCCGGAAATGCGTCTACTGGTTCATTCAAGGTCGTGAGTGCGACGGACCAGAATGGAAGCACACAGAAGATCACGCTCAGCGGATCTGTTCAGAAGGTGGCCGCCGTCGTTCCCTACATCGGCTATGTCATGGTGGCCCTTCAGAGCACAGAGGGAATCCTTATTCTGATTCTTATTGTGATTCTCAATATCATTCTGTTCATCCTGTCTGTTCTCTGGAGACCCAGAACAGAAGCTGAGCCGGAGCAGAAGGCGGAAGAACCTGAGGAGCCGGCGGCGTCTGTCGTTACGGAGGATGACCACAACGGAATTGACACAGATGTGATCCGTCAGGCTGTCAATGAGAACAACAGCGAATATGCAAATCCATCTCCGGATGAGCTGATCGCAGCGTCGTTTGATAAGACGGCTGATGCTGCTTCTTCAGAGCCAGAGCCGGTTGCACAGGCAGAAACGGAAACAGAACGCTCCGATGTTCAGGCGGATAATGAAGGTGCAGCCGCTGCAGAAGACCATGAGAGCGGAGTCGTGGCTCCTGAAGCTTCGAATGCGGAGCAGAACGCAGACACAGTCTCCGGAGATATATCCTCAGATGATGTCCGCAGAATGATTCTTGAGGATGGAAGCTCCCGCGACAATGAGACAGACCCGTCTATTCCGAATGAGGATGAGCAGGATGGCGGGAAGAAGAAGCTGAGCTGGAAGGAGCGCAGGGCACAGAAGAAGGCGCGCAAAAAGAATGGCGGCCAGGAGGCTCCGCAGAAGAGTGAAGCGGCGGCAGCTGCTGACAGCTCTGCAAGTGGTTCCTCTGAGCAGGGCTCTGCGGTGTCTGATGATACGCAGGAGTTCATTGCAAATCTCGGTGCTGCCCTGAAGAGCGATGATTCCGAGCAGGGATCGGAGGCAGATTCTTCCTATAATAAAGATGCTTCAGAGCATGCTGCAGCAGAGACAGCTGAGAAGCGGCCGGATCAGAGCAATAAGCGCCCGGAAAAGGTTGAATTCAAGGATATGCCGGTTGAGAGACCATATGACCCGGATCACTTCGTTCCGGTCAGCCGTCTGACGCTGGACGAGCTGCTTGAACAGGCCGAGAACAACGGCGATGAGCCGGAGGTTCGCGAGGACGAGGCGACTGGTATCACGACAGTTGATTACTCGAAAGTAATTTAATGATTACAGTGTCAAAAGTCTGAGCCCACGGCAAGCCTGCTTGCCAGTGGATGAAAGGTTTTGTATCGAAAAAAGAACATAAAATAATTCATCAATTGCAAAAATCCCCTTGCACAGGCAGGGGGATTTTTGTATACTGGATTTTGCTGTGACATGATAGCTATGAAGCGTGAAGTTGCTGCACTTCGTTGCAGGTTCTCCGTGGAGCGAATGTCATGTAATGATACTGGCGACAAGTCACTGTGCAGGAATAACCGTCAGGAATGACGGAGGAGCCCGACCGTGGTCTTAGAAAATAACGACACACCCGGGCATGTGTACAGTCACCGCTTGTCGTACTCGTAAAAGTGCGAAGAGGAGGCGACTTTTTTTATGGCAAGTCAGGTAATGAGAATCACACTTAAGGCTTATGATCACACTCTGGTAGATGCTTCTGCTCAGAAGATCATCGACACTGTAAAGAAGAGCGGAGCGACGGTGAGCGGACCGGTACCGCTTCCGACAAAGAAGGAGGTTGTGACAATCCTTCGTGCGGTTCATAAGTATAAGGACTCTCGTGAGCAGTTCGAGCAGAGAACACACAAGAGACTTATCGATATCATTACGCCGAACCAGAAGACGGTTGATGCACTGTCTCATCTGGAAATGCCGGCTGGTGTCTACATCGACATCAAAATGAAGAACAAGTAATGCATCACTTTAGAATGATTGCGGCATGATCCGCAATCCGCTGTAAGGAGGAAAACAGGAATGAAAAAAGCGATTCTCTGCAAGAAGGTCGGTATGACACAGATCTTCGCAGAAGACGGAACTCTGACACCGGTAACCGTCCTCGAAGCGGGCCCGTGCGTTGTCACACAGGTCAAGACAAATGAGAATGACGGCTATGAGGCTGTTCAGGTCGGCTTCGATGAGAAGAGAGAGACAATCGTAAACAAGCCGCAGAGAGGCATCTTCGAGAAGGCCGGCACGACAACAAAGCGCTATCTCCGCGAGTTCAAGTTTGACAACGCCGCTGATTACAAGCTGGGCGATGTCATCAAGGCGGACATCTTCGCTGCCGGCGATCATGTCGATGCTACTGCAATTTCAAAGGGCAAGGGCTATCAGGGTGCCATCCATCGTCTGGGCCAGTCCAGAGGACCTATGGGCCACGGCTCAAAGTTCCACAGACATCAGGGTTCCAACGGTACTTCTTCTGATCCGAGCCGTGTATATCCGGGCAAGGGAATGCCGGGACATATGGGCAGCGAGCGCATCACAATTCAGAATCTTGAAGTTGTGCGCGTAGACGCAGATAACAACCTTCTCCTTGTCAAGGGTGCCGTTCCGGGCGCAAAGAAATCCCTTGTTACAATCAAGGAGACAGTCAAGTCGAATCAGTAATTAAGGAGGACGAAACAAGATGGCTAACGTATCTGTATATAATATGGATGGCCAGGAAGTCGGCACGATGGAGCTCAGCGATGAGATCTTCGGTGTCGAGGTTAAAGAGAACCTGGTACATCAGGCGGTCGTGCTTCATCTCGCAAATATGAGACAGGGCACACAGAAGGCCAAGACACGCTCCGAAGTTTCCGGTGGTGGAATCAAGCCGTGGAGACAGAAGGGCACAGGCCATGCAAGACAGGGATCAACGAGATCTCCGCAGTGGAGACACGGCGGCGTTGTCTTCGCTCCGGTTCCGAGATCCTACACATTCAAGATGAACAAGAAGGAGAGAAGAGCAGCTCTTAAGTCCGCTCTGACATCCAAGCTTGCAGAGAACAACCTGATCGTTGTTGACAAGCTCACATTTGACGATGTCAAGACAAAGAACATGGTCAAGGTTACAAAGGCTCTGGACGCAGAGAATGCATATGTTGTTCTTCAGGGCGCTGACAAGAACGTATTCCTTTCAACAAGAAATCTTCCGGATGTCAGACTGACAACAGCAGGCGCTCTCAGCGTGTACGACATCCTGAAATACAAGAAGCTTGTCCTCACGCAGGACGCAGTCAAGACGATCGAGGAGGTATTTGCATAATGGCAGATCTGAAGTATTACGACGTCATTCTTAAGCCGGTCGTTACAGAGAAGAGCATGGACATGATGTCCGACAAGAAATATACATTCCTTGTGAATCCGGATGCAAATAAGGCTCAGATCAAGGAAGCCGTCGAGAAGATGTTCGACGGAGCTAAGGTCGCTTCTGTCAAGACAATGAACCTGAACGGCAAGCAGCGCCGCAGAGGTTATACAATCGGCGAGACAGCAAAGAAGAAGAAGGCTGTCGTGTTCCTGACAGAGGACAGCAAGGACATTGAGATCTTTAATGGACTTTGATTCTGACAAGACCTGAATATGCGCAAGATAAGCGCGATAACAAATGAAAGGATAAAATATCATGGGTATTAAGACATACAAGCCTTATACACCGTCGAGAAGAAACATGACAGGCTCTGACTTCTCCGAGATCACAGCGAGAAAGCCGGAGAAATCTCTGACGGAAAGCCTCAAGAAGAACGCTGGCCGCAATAACCAGGGTAAGATCACAAGCCGTCATCGCGGCGGCGGAAACCGCAGAAAGTACAGAATCATCGACTTCAAGAGAAACAGCAAGGATGGCGTTGCTGCAAAGGTTGTCTCCGTTGAGTACGATCCGAACAGAACAGCAAACATCGCGCTGATCTGCTATGAGGACGGTGAGAAGGCATATATCCTTGCTCCGGAAGGCCTCAAGGTTGGCCAGAAGGTCATGAGCGGTGAGGAAGCAGAAGTCCGTGTCGGCAACTGCCTGCCGTTCACAATGATCCCGGTCGGTTCTCTTGTTCACAATGTCGAGCTTCAGCCGGGCCGCGGCGGCCAGATGGTCAGAGCTGCCGGCAACTCCGCTCAGCTGATGGCTAAGGAAGGCAAATATGCAACCCTTCGTCTCCCGTCTGGTGAGATGAGAATGGTCCCGATCATCTGCCGTGCTACAATCGGTGTCGTCGGCAACGGCGAGCACAACCTGGTTAACGTCGGTAAGGCAGGACGCAAGAGACATATGGGTATTCGTCCGCATGTCCGTGGTTCTGTCATGAACCCGAATGACCATCCGCACGGCGGCGGCGAAGGCAAGGCTCCGGTCGGTCGTCCGGGTCCGTGCACACCGTGGGGCAAGCCTGCTCTTGGTTATAAGACAAGAAAGCATAAGAAACAGTCCAATAAATTCATTGTCAGAAGAAGAAACGGTAAGGGTTCTTCCGCAAATTAAGGAGGTAAGGTATGGCACGTTCATTAAAGAAAGGACCGTTCGCAGACGCAAGCCTGATGAAGAAGGTCGATGCGCTTAATGCTGCCGGAGAGAAGGCAGTCATCAAGACATGGTCCCGCCGTTCCACGATCTTCCCGAGCTTTGTGGGACATACATTTGCAGTACATGACGGAAGAAAGCATGTACCGGTATACGTTACAGAAGATATGGTCGGACATAAGCTGGGTGAGTTCGTAGCCACGCGTACTTACAGAGGCCATGTAAAGGCAGAAGCTAAGACGTCGGCGAGATAAGCCTGTTTGAAAGGAGATTTATAATGGCAAAAGGACATAGATCCCAGTACAAGCGGGAGAGAAACGAAACACAGAGAGAGACCAGACCGTCTGCCCGCCTTTCCAACGCAAGAATGTCAGTTCAGAAGGCCTGCTTCGTACTGGACGCGATCCGTGGCAAGGATGTTGAGACAGCTATCGGTATTCTGACATACAACCCGAGATATGCCTCCTCTGTTATTAAGAAACTTCTCGAGTCTGCAGTCGCAAACGCAGAGAACAACAATGGCATGAGCCGCGGCAACCTTTACATTGTCGAGTGCTATGCAGGCAGAGCTACAACGATGAAGAGAATTCAGCCGAGAGCTCAGGGCCGTGCGTACCGCATTTTAAAGCGCAACTGCCACATCACGATTGTTCTGGATGAGAAATAATAAGGGAGGACACAATGGGTCAGAAAGTTAATCCGCACGGCCTCAGAGTCGGTGTTATCAAGGATTGGAGCTCCAAGTGGTACGCTGAGAAGGATTTCGCAGACTACCTCGTTGAAGACCACAAGATCAGAGAGTATCTGAAGAAGAGATTATACAGCACAGGCGTATCCAAGATTGAGATCGAGCGTGCCTCTGATCGCATCAAGGTGACCATCTACACAGCAAAGCCGGGTCTTGTCATCGGCAAGGGCGGTTCCGAGATCGAGAAGCTCAAGGCTGATCTTCAGAAGAAGGTCGGCAAGAAGATTCTTGTTGAGATCAAGGAAGTCAAGCGTCCGGACCGCGATGCACAGCTCGTCGCTGAGAATATCGCACTTCAGCTGGAGAACCGTATCTCCTTCCGTCGTGCTATGAAGTCAACAATGCAGAGAACGTTACGTGCAGGCGCCAAGGGCGTAAAGACATCCTGCTCCGGACGTCTCGGCGGTGCTGATATGGCTCGCAAGGAAACCTACAGTGAGGGCACAATTCCGCTTCAGACACTGCGCGCAGATATCGATTATGGCTTTGCAGAGGCTGATACACAGTACGGCAAGGTCGGCGTCAAGGCGTGGGTCTACAACGGAGAGGTACTTCCGACACAGAAGAAAAAGGAAGGCGGTGACAGATAATCATGTTAATGCCGAAGAGAGTTAAACATAGAAAGCAGATGCGTGGTTCAATGAGAGGCAAGCTGTCGAGAGGCACAAAGATCACCTATGGTGAGTATGGTCTCGTTGCCACAGAGCCGTGCTGGCTCAAGTCCAATCAGATTGAGGCGGCCCGTGTCGCTATGACTCGTTACAACAAGCGTGGCGGCAAGGTATGGATCGATGTTTTCCCGGATAAGCCTGTTACAGCGCAGCCGGCTGAGACACGAATGGGATCCGGCAAGGGCTCCGTTGATTATTGGGTAGCTGTAGTAAAACCGGGCCGTGTGCTGTTTGAGATCGGCGGTGTACCGGAAGCTGACGCGAGAGAGGCGCTTCGTCTTGCTATGCACAAGCTTCCCTGCACATGCAAGATCGTATCCAGGGAACAGCTGAATGGCCAGTCTGAAGAGGGCGGTGAACAGGCATGACAAAGAACGCAAAGTATGTAGAGGACTTAAGATCCAAGTCCGCAGCAGAATTAAACGAAGAGCTGGTTGCAGCAAAGAAGGAGCTGTTCAACCTCAGATTCCAGAACGCGACAAACCAGCTTGACAATACATCAAGAATCAAGGATGTCCGCAGGAACATCGCCAGAATTCAGACAGTCATCGCTCAGGCGGCTGCTGAGAAGGAGGCCTAATCGATGGAAGAAAGAAACCTCAGAAAAACACGTGTCGGCAAGGTCATCAGCAACAAGATGGACAAGACGATTGTCGTCGCTATTGAAGACCATGTTCAGCATCCGCTCTACAAGAAGATCGTCAAGAAGACTTACAAGCTCAAGGCTCATGATGAGAACAACGAGTGCAACATCGGCGATACAGTCCGCGTAATGGAAACCAGACCGCTCTCCAAGGACAAGAGATGGAGACTCGTCGAAATTGTCGAGAAGGTTAAGTAAGTAGGAGGATAATGGAATGGTTCAGCAGGAAACAAGACTTAGAGTCGCCGACAATACCGGTGCAAGAGAACTCCTGTGCATCCGTGTCAGCGGTGGTTCCACACATAGATATGCCAACATCGGCGACGTGATTGTTGCTGCGGTCAAAGAAGCAACACCCGGCGGCGTTGTAAAGAAGGGTGATGTTGTCAGAGCCGTTGTTGTCCGCACAAAGAAGGGCGCACGCAGAAAAGACGGTTCCTACATCAAATTCGATGAGAACGCAGCTGTCATCATCAAGGATGACAATACACCGAGAGGAACACGTATCTTTGGACCGGTTGCCCGTGAGCTTCGTGAGAAGCAGTTCATGAAGATCGTCTCCCTCGCACCGGAAGTACTGTAAGGAGGAACCTTTAGGATATGGCATCTTTAAAAATCAAGAAGGGTGATACCGTAAAGGTTATCGCCGGCAAGGATAAGGACAAGGAAGGCAAGGTTCTTTCTGTCAACGTTAAGAAGAACACCGTCGTAGTTGAAGGCGTCAACATGGTCACAAAGCATCAGAAGCCGACAGCGGCAAATCAGGACGGCGGTATCATCAATAAGGAAGCTCCGATCCAGATTTCCAACGTCATGTATCTTCACAAGGGCCAGCCGACAAGAATCGGCTTCAAGTTCGAGGGAGATAAAAAAGTGCGCGTAGCCAAGAAGACCGGCGAAACGATCGAATGAGAGAGGAGGTAATTAGATTTGAGTAGACTTAAAGAGCAGTACGATAACGAAATCGCAGCTGCAATGCAGAAGAAATTCGAATACAAGAATCCGATGGAAATCCCGAAGCTCGTCAAGATCGTTGTTAACATGGGCGTTGGCGAGGCAAAGGAAAATGCAAAGCTCCTGGACGCTGCTGTTCAGGATATGGAGACCATCACAGGTCAGCACGCAATCCGCACGAAGGCAAAGAAGTCCATCGCTAACTTCAAGATCCGTGAGGGTATGCCGATCGGATGCAAGGTTACACTCAGAGGCGAGAGAATGTATGAGTTCGCTGATCGTCTGATCAATCTTGCACTGCCGCGTGTCCGCGACTTCCACGGCGTAAATCCGAATTCCTTTGATGGAAGAGGAAATTACGCGCTTGCAATCAAAGAGCAGCTGATCTTCCCGGAAATTGAGTACGACAAGGTCGACAAGGTCCGTGGAATGGATATCATCTTCGTTACGACAGCGAAGACGGATGAAGAGGCACGTGAGCTTCTCCGCCTGTTCAACATGCCGTTTGCAAAGTGAGAAGGAGATTAATTTATGGCTAAGAAGTCAATGAAGTTAAAGCAGGCCAAAAAGCCGAAGTTCTCTACCAGAGAGTATACACGCTGCAGAATCTGCGGACGTCCGCATTCCGTTCTGAAGAAGTATGGCATCTGCCGTATCTGCTTCCGCGAACTGGCTTACAAGGGAGAGATCCCGGGCGTTAAGAAGGCATCCTGGTAATTAGAAGAAAGGAGAGTCATTGACATGACTACGACGAACGATCCTATCGCAGATATGCTTACGAGAATTCGTAATGCAAATACTTCAAAGCACGATACAGTCGATATCCCGGCGTCCAAGATGAAGCTTTCCATCGCGGATATTCTGGTCGATGAGGGCTATATTGCGAAGTATGACCTCACGGGAGAGGGCGTAAACAAGAATATTCATGTAACACTTAAGTATGGCGCAGACAAGAACGAGAAGATCATCTCCGGTCTGAAGAGAATCTCCAAGCCGGGTCTTCGTATCTACGCTGACGCTGAGAATCTCCCGAGAGTCCTCGGTGGTCTCGGCATTGCGATCATCTCCACTTCCCAGGGCGTTATGACGGACAAGGAAGCAAGAAAGAGAAAGATCGGCGGAGAAGTGCTCGCTTATATCTGGTAAAATGCCCCAGGGCTTTTACATATACGGTCCCACAATGCCGTGCATGCGGCATTACGGACGCGTTCGCATATGCTCCGACCGTCATGAGGACGGCGAATATGCGAACGGGAACAGAAGAAGATCCGGGTGCCGGAAACGGTGCCGGGATCCGAGGCTGAAAACAGACGGGTGCGATTCCCGTCCGACAATCTAAGTCAGGAGGAAGTATTTATGTCACGAATCGGAAGACTTCCGGTCGCAGTTCCGGCCGGTGTCACAGTTGACATCAAAGACGGCAACGAAGTGACCGTCAAGGGACCGAAGGGAACTCTTACAAGAACCTTTGATCCGGCAATGACAATCAAGCTTGAGGGTTCTGAGGTTATCGTAACGAGACCGAATGACATCAAGAGAAACAAGGCTCTTCACGGCCTTACTCGTGCGCTGATCCACAACATGGTCGTCGGCGTAACAGAGGGATACACAAAGACCCTTGAGGTCAATGGTGTCGGCTACAAGGCACAGAAGCAGGGCAAAAAGCTCGTCCTTTCACTTGGCTACAGCCATCCGGTTGAAATGGAAGATCCGGAAGGTCTTGAGTCCAAGGTTGATGGTAATAAGATCATCGTTTCCGGTATCAGCAAGGAAGCTGTCGGACAGTACGCTGCTGAGATCAGAAGCAAGAGAGCTCCGGAGCCGTATAAGGGCAAGGGCATCAAGTACATCGATGAGGTTATTATCCGCAAGGTTGGTAAGACCGGCAAAAAGTAAAGAAAGGAGAGCATAATAAATGATTACGAAACCTTCAAGAAGTGCCATTCGTGAAAAGAAGCATTACAGACTGCGCGGACATCTCTCCGGCACAGCAGAGTGCCCGAGACTTGCGGTTTTCCGCAGCAATAAGCATATGTATGCACAGATTATCGACGATGTGGCGGGCAAGACACTTGTTTCCGCATCTACTCTCCAGACTGATGTCAGAGACGGTCTTCAGTACACAGACAACGTCGAAGCAGCTGCAAAGGTAGGCAAGGTCATCGGTGAGAAGGCAGTTGCCGCAGGCATCAAGAATGTCGTCTTCGACCGCGGCGGTTTTCTCTATCACGGCAAGATCCAGGCACTTGCTGATGCAGCAAGAGAAGCTGGCCTTGAGTTCTAAAGAGGAAAGGGCATACACATGAGAACAAACGAGAATAAAAGAAAAGACGAAAACGATAATGGCATGGAAGACCGTGTCGTTGCGATCAAGCGAGTAACAAAGGTCGTCAAGGGCGGTCGTACAATGCGCTTTTCCGCTCTGGTTGTTGTCGGTGACGGCAATGGTCATGTAGGCGCCGGAATCGGCAAGTCTGCTGAAATTCCGGAAGCTATCCGCAAGGGCAAGGAAGATGCTATGAAGCATATGATCACTGTCGCAAGAACAGAGTTCGGCAGCATCTCTCATGATAACTACGGCTCTTACGGCGGCGCGAGAGTTCTCCTTAAGAGAGCTTCCGAAGGTACCGGTGTTATCGCCGGCGGCCCGGCCCGTGCGGTCATCGAACTTGCCGGAATCACGAACATCCGTACAAAGTCCCTGGGATCAAACAACAAGCAGAACGTCGTGTTCGCTACGCTTGCAGGTCTGAAGCAGATCAAAACTCCTGAGGAAGTCGCACGTCTTCGCGGTAAGTCTGTCGAAGATATTCTGGCATAAGGAGGAGAGCGCAATGGCAGATAAGAAATTAAAGATCACTCTGGTTAAATCCACGATCGGTGCAGTTCCGAAGAATAAGAAGATCGTAGAGTCCATGGGCTTCCATAAGCTTAACTCCTATGTCATTCTTCCGGATAACGCAGCTACTCGCGGACAGCTTGCTAAAATCGGCTATCTTGTAAAGGTTGAAGAAGTCGAGGAATAATCAGGAGGTATGACAATGGATTTATCTAATTTATCACCGGCTGAGGGCTCCAGACAGAGCAACAACTTCCGCAGAGGCCGTGGTCATGCATCAGGCAACGGCAAGACAGCCGGCAAGGGCCATAAGGGCCAGAAGGCACGTTCCGGAGCTCCGAGACCGGGCTTCGAAGGCGGCCAGATGCCTCTTTACAGACGTCTTCCGAAGAGAGGCTTCACAAACCGCAACTCGGCGGTCATCACAGCGATTAATGTCGATGCTCTGAACAGATTTGAGGATGGCACAGAGGTCACTCCGGAGCTTCTTCTTCAGAGCGGCGCAGTTTCAAAGATTGTTGACGGTGTCAAGATCCTTGGCGACGGCGAGCTTACAAAGAAGCTCACAGTTAAGGTTAATGCAGTCAGCGCGAGCGCAAAGGCAAAGATCGAAGCAGCAGGCGGAACGGTTGAGGTGATCTGATGTTTAAAAAGGTGATTGACGCATTCAAAGTGAAAGACATTCGTCACAGGATGCTCTATGTTCTTCTTTGTCTGGTCATCATCCGAATCGGATCACAGATTCCCGTACCTGGTGTAAATAACGAATACTTTAAGGAATGGTTCTCTCAGAACTCCGGTGACGCGTTTAATTTCTTCAACGCGTTCACCGGCGGTTCCTTTGAGAACTTTTCCATTCTTGCGCTTTCTATCACGCCGTACATCACAGCCTCGATTATTATCGAGCTGCTGACAATCGCTATCCCTGCTCTCGAGGAGATGCAGCGCGACGGTGAAGACGGCAGAAAGAAAATGGTCGCGATTACTCGTTATCTGACGGTGGGCCTTTCGCTTTTTGAATCCATCGCAATGACCGTCGGTTTCGGCAATCAGGGTCTGATCCCGGATATGGATTTTGCTAAAGCATTTACGGTAGTTGTCTGCCTGACAGCTGGCTCCTGCTATCTGATGTGGGTCGGCGAGCAGATCACAGAGAAGGGTATCGGAAACGGTATTTCAATTGTACTTCTGATTAACATCCTTTCAAGGCTTCCGCAGGATATGACAAGTCTGTATGAACAGTTTGTCAAGGGCAAGACAATTGCCAGGGGAGCGTTGGCGTTTGTTATCATCGCAGCTATTATTGTCGGTATGGTTGTGCTCGTTGTCATCCTTGACGGCGCGCAGAGACATATCCCGGTGCAGTATTCGAAGAAGACAGTCGGACGCAGACAGATTGGCGGGCAGTCCACGCATATTCCGCTGAAGATCAACACAGCGGGCGTTATTCCGGTTATTTTTGCGATTTCGATCATGTCGTTCCCGGGTATTATCGCATCATTCGCAGGAAAGAGCAACGCAGGCGGCTGGTTTGGCACATTGCTGAATATATTGAGCCAGAACAACTGGTTTAATTTTTCGCATCCGATTTATAATATCGGGCTTGCTATCTACATTGTTCTTGTCCTGTTCTTCGCGTATTTTTATACATCCATCACGTTCAATCCGCTTGAGGTTGCGGATAATATGAAGAAGCAGGGCGGCTTCATTCCGGGCATTCGTCCGGGCAAGCCGACATCGGATTACCTGCAGAAGATTCTGAATTATGTCATTTTCATCGGTGCGATCGGACTCATCATTGTGGCGGTCATTCCGATTTTCTTCAATGGCATGTTCAATGCAAACGTATCCTTTGGTGGAACCTCGATCATCATCGTCGTCGGTGTCATTCTTGAGACCGTCAGACAGATCGAGTCCATGATGGTTGTCCGCAATTACAAGGGATTCTTAAGTGAATAATCTTGTGTTCGCCTGGTTCCCGGGCAGGGAGTGAGGCGAGCCGCGCTGGGGAAGGTCTGAAATACAGAAGCTGTATTCCGGGCGTTCCCTAGCGTCATCTTAAAAAGAAATGGCTGAGAGAGGTAAAACAAATGAGACTTATCATGCTCGGAGCTCCTGGTGCAGGGAAAGGCACGCAGGCAGCAAATCTTGCAAAAGAACTGAATATTCCGCACATCTCCACAGGAGATATTTTCCGCGCGAACATCAAGAACGGCACAGAACTCGGTAAGAAGGCAAAATCCTATATGGATGCCGGCAAGCTGGTTCCGGATGAGCTTGTATGTGATCTGGTTGCTGACAGAATCGCAAAGGATGACTGCAAAGAGGGATATATTCTGGATGGCTTCCCGAGAACGATCCCGCAGGCAGAAGCTCTTGACAAGGCGGTCCTTGCCCTTGGCACAAAGATCGATTACGCAGTGAATATCGATGTTCCTGATGAGGCGATTATCACCCGCATGGGTGGAAGACGTGCCTGCCTTAATTGCGGCGCGACATACCATGTGCAGTACAATCCGCCGAAGAAGGAAGGCATCTGTGATACATGTGGACATCCGCTTGTTCTTCGTGACGATGACAAGCCGGAGACAGTTCAGACAAGACTGAATGTTTACCACGAGCAGACGCAGCCGCTGATTGATTACTATGAGAAGAAGAATATTCTTGTCACAGTCGACGGCACGCAGTCCATGGATAAAGTCTTCAGCGATATTCTCAAGGCTGTGAAGGCCTGAGATGTAAGTTGTTTCAATGAAGGTAGCTATTCAGCAGTTTCCAAGGGCTGCTGAATAATTACCAATGAAGAAGGAGGAAGATCTGCATGTCTAAGGCAGACGCAATTGAGGTACAGGGTAAGGTTCTTGAGAAGCTTCCGAACGCGATGTTCAAGGTGGAGCTTGAGAACAAGCATGTCGTGCTCGCGCATATCAGCGGCAAGCTCAGAATGAATTTCATCCGCATTCTTCCGGGTGACAAGGTCACGATTGAGCTTTCTCCGTATGATCTCGACAAGGGCAGAATTGTCTGGAGAGACAAATAAAGTGCTTGCATTTTCTGATCCTGCGTGATAATATAAATGTTGCTGTTCACAGGCACGAGTGTGCCCTTTTCTTTGCGCGCAAACGCAGAGAGAGACAGCTCATACGTATACAAAATGAAAGGAGAAAGAAATGAAAGTCAGATCTTCGGTAAAACCGATGTGCGAGAAGTGCAAGGTAATCAAGAGAAAAGGCTCTATTCGTATTATCTGCTCTAACCCGAAGCACAAGCAGAGACAGGGCTGATCCCTGAAGCATGCGTATTACGTTAAGCCGATTACAGTCTGGACGCGCGGCTGCACAGACTGTTTACTATATATTTTGCAGCTGGCCGAGCCGGTTTCTTCATATATAGCAGTGCTTAATACCGGTGTGTCATTTCACCGGAAAGGCCGATGGCCGCAAAGTGACAGCAAGGGCCGCGGCTGGATTCCTTATCCCGGGAATCCCAATTAGGAAACCCGTCAGAGAGCGGGGTATCACTACAAACAAGAATATCAATCAGGAGGAAACACACAATGGCTCGTTTAGCTGGTGTTGATTTACCGAGAGACAAGCGTGTTGAAATTGGTCTTACCTATATCTATGGTATCGGCAGAAGCACAGCAACACGCCTTCTTGCAGAAGCAAAGGTTAATCCGGACACACGTGTCCGCGATCTTACAGACGATGAAGTATCACGCATCAAGGATGCTATGGATGCAAGCTGCACCGTAGAAGGTGATCTTCGCCGTCAGACTGCCATGGATATCAAGCGTCTGCAGGAGATTGGCTGCTACAGAGGAATCCGTCACAGAAAGGGACTCCCGGTTCGTGGCCAGAACACGAAGAACAATGCAAGAACCCGCAAGGGACCGAGACGTACTGTCGCAAATAAGAAGAAGTAATTTATCGCACACGAAAGGAATAGTAGGTTAGTTTTTATGGCAGCAAATAAGAAAACTACAAAAGTGGCTTCAAAGCGCCGCGTCAGAAAAAACGTTGAACATGGACAGGCACACATTCAGTCATCTTTCAATAACACAATCGTTACACTGACAGATGCACAGGGCAATGCTCTTTCATGGGCATCCGCAGGTGGCCTGGGATTCCGCGGTTCAAGGAAATCTACTCCCTATGCTGCACAGGTCGCAGCAGAAACAGCAACAAAGGCAGCTCTTGTACACGGCCTTAAGACAGTTGATGTTTTCGTAAAGGGTCCGGGTTCAGGAAGAGAAGCAGCTATCCGTGCACTTCAGGCAGCAGGCCTTCAGGTTCTTTCCATTGAGGACTGCACACCGGTTCCGCACAACGGCTGCCGCCCGCCGAAGCGCAGACGCGTCTGATCGATTTTTGCATTTATTACATTAACAGCCACTTCCATATATTCAGGAGGATTTAAATAACATGGCAGTAAACAGAGTTCCGGTCCTTAAGAGATGCAGATCTCTTGGCCTTGAGCCGACATACCTTGGCATCGATAAGAAGTCCACGAGAGAGCTGAAGAGATCAAGCCGCAAGGTTTCCGAGTACGGCCTGCAGCTCCGTGAGAAGCAGAAGGCAAAGTTCATTTACGGTATCCTTGAGAAGCCGTTCCGCAACTACTATGAGAAGGCAGACAGAATGCCGGGCATGACAGGTGAGAACCTGATGCAGCTGCTCGAGCTTCGTCTTGACAATGTCATCTTCAGACTTGGCTTTGCAAGAACGAGACGTGAGGCACGTCAGATTGTCGATCACAAGTTTGTTCTTGTAAACGGCAAGAGAGTCAACATCCCGTCCTATGAAGTCAAGGCCGGCGACAAGATTGAGATCAAGGAGAGCAAGAAGTCTTCTCCGAGATTCAAGGCTGAGAACGGCATCCTTGCTGCAACAAGCGGACGCGTTGTTCCGGAATGGCTTGAGGCTGATGCTGAGAAGCTTGAAGGCACAGTCAAGGAAGTTCCGGCAAGAGCAGCTATCGATGTTCCGGTTGACGAAATGCAGATCATCGAGCTCTATTCCAAGTAATTCGCCAGTCGGATTATTTGGATCATTACCCTCAATTCATTTTACAAACGTCAAGGAGGGACTTAGGTGTTTGATTTTAACAAACCGAAGATCACGATCGAAGAGCTTTCTCCGGATAAGAAGTTTGGACGCTTTGTCGTTGAACCGCTTGAGAGAGGCTATGGCATAACGCTCGGCAACTCTCTGAGAAGAATCATGCTTTCTTCTCTTCCGGGCGCAGCTGTGAGTCAGGTCAAGATTGAAGGCGTTCTCCATGAATTCAGCCCGATTCCGGGTGTCAAGGAGGATGTATCCGATATCATCATGAATCTCAAGAGCCTTGCAATCCGCAACAACTCTGAGACTGATGAGCCTAAGACAGCATATATTGAGTACGAAGGCGAAGGCGTTGTTCACGCGTCTGATATCCAGGTTGATTCCGATATCGAAATCATGAACCCGGACCAGGTCATCGCAACACTGGACGGCGGCCCGGACTGCAAGCTCAATATGGAAATGACGATCACAAAGGGCCGCGGTTATGTCAGTGCTGAGAAGGGCAAGTCCCCGGATCAGCCGATCGGCGTGATCGCTGTCGATTCCATCTATACGCCGATCGACCGTGTCAACATGAATGTTGAGAATACACGTGTCGGCCAGCAGACAGACTTCGATAAGCTGACACTGGATGTCTGGACGAGAGGAACACTGACGCCGCAGGAGGCTGTCAGCCTCGCGGCTAAGGTCCTTGTCGAGCATCTGAAGCTTTTTGTGGATCTGACAGAGACGGCCAAGACCGCGGAAGTCATGATCGAGCACGAAGATAACGAGAAGGAGAAGGTTCTCGAGATGAACATCGATGAACTGGAGCTTTCCGTTCGTTCCTACAACTGCCTGAAGCGTGCGGGCATCAATACGGTTGAGGAACTTTGCAACAAGACGTCTGAGGATATGATGAAGGTTCGTAATCTTGGACGCAAGTCGCTTGAAGAAGTTCTTGCCAAGCTCAAGGAGCTCGGCCTTTCACTGAAGCCGAGCGAAGAGTAAGACAGTACATACCACGGTTTTTCACGTCCCGCAGGTAAGACCGAAGTGCGCTGCGGTGTACGCACCGAATAGGAAGGATAATACACATGTCAGGTTACAGAAAACTGAGCAGAACATCTGCACAGAGAAAAGCATTACTCAGAAACCAGGTTACACAGCTTCTTTACCACGGCAGAATCATCACGACAGAGGCTAAGGCAAAGGAAGTCTCCAAGATCGCTGAGGGTCTGATTGCTCTCGCAGTCAAGGAGAAGGACAACTATGAGACTGTTACAGTCACAGCCAAGGTTCCGAAGAAGGATGCTGACGGCAAGCGCGTCAAGGAAGTCAAGGACGGCAAGAAGGTCTCCGTTTTCATCGAGCAGCAGAAGGAGATCAAGAAGGACAAGCCGAGCAGACTTCACGCAAGAAGACAGATGCTCAAGGTCTTCTATCCTGTCAAGGAAGTTCCGCAGGCAGGCAAGGGCCGCAAGAAGAATACAAAGAATGTCGACATGGTTGCGAAGATGTTCGATGAGATCGCTCCGAAGTATGTCGGCCGCAACGGCGGTTATACTCGTATCGTCAAGATCGAGCAGAGACCGGGCGATGCAGCTATGAAGGTTCTTCTCGAGCTTGTATAATCTGAATGCTGAATGCACGTAATTATACCGCTGCAGTCAGGCGGGGAACGACAAGGTTTCCTGCCCGCTGCGGCGGTATTTTTTATGCCGGCAGTATATGCCGGTTTCTGCTTTTCTGTATCAGGATTTTGTCATATAATATAAGGATATCGGGGTCAAAGTGCTGATTCTTTTTATATGATATGCACATGGATGCTCCTGGCTCCGGTATTGTATATTCTGGTTCGGTTTACATGACATTTATGCGGAGTGCCGGCAGATTATGAATTGCAGAAGAAATGTACTGACCATGGTCAGCTGTATCATGATGCTGTCTCTCACTGCCTGCGGGGGAACCGGGCATGGCGCAGCGGGGAACGAGTCGGATCTGTCGGAGACAGAGAGCCTGACTGTGTCGGCTGCGGAGAGCACTGCATCATCGGATATTGTAGAGACGACGGATTCGTCGAAGACATTTGCCGATCTTTTTTCTACTGAGGGCAATGTCTTTAATATCATGTGCCCTGACGATGACTTTTATACGCTTGTGAAGACGTATGATTCTGATTATACAGACGAGGGAGCCTGGACGGCTCAGAGTGCTTCCCCGGAAGTCTCGGAAAATGACAGCACAAAAACAGCCTCTGTGCCTGCCATGACAGTGGATGAATGGCTCGGAAAGGTAAGCGGGATATATCACGCATCCGTCATGACCGGTCATTACGGGAGTATACGAGTCAACTGGATTATAGCGGAGTCGAAGGACGCATATGAGACCATGCTCGATTCGGCTCTCTTTGAGGAGAGTGGCGGCAATCCTGACACAAATGTAGATCTCTTTCTTGTCGACGGCAATGATCTCTCTATGTATCTGGACCCGGAGACGGATATCACGATGACCGCCTCAGAGCTGGGGATTCGCTCCTCAGATCTGGATGATCAGTATGAATTCACGCATGAGCTTGGCAGCGATGCAAAGGGCGCGGTCCGAGCATTTACATGGGAGGTGCCCTGCGGTGTGTTTGTCTACAGACGAACGGCTGCGCAGGCAGTCTTCGGGACGGACAATCCGACGCGCGTTGAGTCATACTTAAATGACTGGGACACATTTGCGAATACCGCCGTGACATTAAAAAACAGCGGATATCAGATTTACTCAGGCACAGATGCTTCATTTGACGCATACATGAACGGCTCGGAGAGCACCTGGACAGATGAGAACAACACCATCACAGTAGACAGGACGGCTCTTGACTGGGCTGAATATTCCCGGAAGCTGTGCGATGAGGGCTGCATTGCGGAGTGCGAGCGCGGCTCTGATGAGTGGGTAGGAGGACTTTCCGGAACATCATCTGTCTTCGGCGCTTTTCTGACTCAAAATGAAATCAGAAAGTGGCTCCGGAGCACAAATGCCGCGAATGACTATGCGATCTGCCGCGGACCGTCCGCTTATGCGGCGGATGGCGACTGGATCTGCGTCAGCAGCGGAAGTGACAATCCGAAGACGGCGGCAAAGCTGGTAAAAAAGCTGACGTGTGACAGTGAAATTATGAAGAAAATAGCCTCGGATCGTGATATGATGGTCAACAGCCGGACGGCAGTCCGGGCGCTTGCATCTGATTCTTCATGGAGCGACCCGCTGATGGGCGGACAGAACTGGTTCAGTGTTCTGGACACGGCTGCGTCGGGGCTGAGTCTCAGCGGACAGGGAGCGTATGACGCGGCCCTGAAGCAGATATTCAGAGAGGATTTCATTTCCTATATTGCGGGAGAAGAGGATAAGGCGGCTGCTCTGCAGCAGTTCTACACAGATGCGCTCAATAAGTATCCGGACCTGCTGACGGACTGAACAGAAGCCGGAGGGATTAATGGACGAAAATCAGAACAACAATTCAGATAACAACAATAACAAGAACCGGCAGTCCCTGCTGATTCTTCTGATCTGCGCGCTGGTATCGCTCATGTGCATGAGTATATTTTCCGGCGCGTTCACGGGAAATTCAACAACGCAGGAGATCAGCTACAGCACATTTCTGAAAATGCTGGATAAGGACGAGGTGTCCTCTGTCACGATTAATTCGGACACGCTTGAAATCACGCCGAAGTCGTCGGATGACGACAGCAAGAGCAGTATTACATCCCAGCCCTCTGTCAAATACTATACGACGAGGACTGAGGACCTCACGGCACTCACGGACAGACTGAATAAGGCCGGTGTCAGCTTCAGCAGAAAGAAGACCGGCATGGCGGGCGAGGTTGTCGCTTCGATCCTTGAATTCCTGATCCCGTTTATCGTGTTCATGATTATACTGAGTATCTTTATGAACCGGATGGGCCGCGGCGGCGGTGTGATGGGCGTCGGAAAGAGCAAGGCGAAGGCTTATGTGCAGAAGAGCACGGGCGTGACGTTCCGGGATGTCGCCGGCGAGGACGAGGCGAAGGAGAGCCTGCAGGAGGTCGTTGAGTTTCTGCACAATCCCGGAAAATACGCAGAGATCGGGGCAAAGCTCCCGAAGGGCTGCCTTCTCGTGGGTCCTCCGGGAACGGGCAAGACCCTCCTCGCGAAGGCTGTCGCGGGCGAGGCGGATGTTCCGTTCTTCTCTCTCTCGGGCTCTGAATTTGTCGAGATGTTCGTCGGTGTCGGTGCGAGCCGTGTCCGCGATCTGTTCGACGAGGCGAAGAAAAATGCACCCTGCATCATTTTCATCGATGAGATTGATGCAATCGGCAAGAAGCGTGACAGCGGACAGTACGGAGGCAACGATGAGCGCGAGCAGACGCTGAACCAGCTGCTTGCGGAGATGGACGGCTTTGATTCCGGCAAGGGTCTGTTGATCCTCGCGGCGACAAACCGCCCTGAGGTGCTTGATCCGGCGCTTCTCCGCCCGGGACGCTTCGACCGCCGGGTCATTGTTGACAGACCGGATCTCAAGGGCAGAGTGGCGATCCTCAAGGTCCACGCGAAGGATGTCGCGATGGACGATACGGTCGATCTCGACGCAATCGCGCTGGCGACCAGCGGTGCCGTCGGCTCGGACCTCGCGAATATGATCAACGAGGCAGCGATTCTCGCAGTCAAGAACGGGCGCAAGGCGGTGAGCCAGAAGGACCTGCAGGAGGCTGTTGAGGTTGTCCTTGTGGGCAAGGAGAAGAAGGATCGAATCCTCAGCCCGGAGGAGCGGCGCATTGTGTCGTACCATGAGGTCGGCCACGCGCTTCTCACGGCGCTGCAGAAGAATACGGAGCCCGTTCAGAAGATCACGATTATTCCGCGCACAATGGGTGCGCTCGGCTATGTCATGCAGGTGCCTGAGGAAGAGAAGTACCTGAACACGAAGAAGGAGCTCGAGGCGCGGCTTGTCGTCGCTCTCGGAGGGCGCGCCGCGGAGGAGATTGTCTTTGACACGGTGACTACGGGTGCCGCCAATGATATCGAGCAGGCAACTGGTATCGCGAGAGCCATGATCACGCAGTACGGCATGTCCGAGAAGTTCGGACTTATGGGGCTTGCCACGACGGAGAACCAGTACCTCGACGGCAGACCGGTCATGAACTGCGGCGATGAGACGGCGACGGAAGTTGATCACGAGGTCATGCTGATGCTGAAGAATGCGTATGAGGAGGCAAAATCGCTTCTTCGTGCGCATCGCGCGACACTCGATCGAATCGCTGAGTACCTGATTACAAGAGAGACGATCACCGGCAAGGAGTTCATGAAGATTTTCCGGGAGTGTGAGAATATTCCGGAAAATGCAGACAGCTCCGACGCTTCTGCGGCCGGGTCTGCACAGCCCGGTGCTGCCGGGCCTTTCGCGGGGCAGAAGGGCAGCACAGCGGCTGACGGCGCACAGAGGCCGCAGACAGATGCCTCTTCCGCAGAGAGTAGTGCACAGCAGCCGCAGACAGGCGCTGACGATGCCTCCGTGAAAATGAAGAACGCTGACGGCGTCTTTTCTGCAGAGAGCAGTGCACAGCAGCCGCAGACAGGCGCTGACGGCGTCTCTGCAAGTGATGGCTCTGCGGCGGGCGAAAACGCTCAGAAGAGCTCCGATGACAAAGACGAAATGTCATTTGACGATGCGTTCAGGACCTACATCCGGAATGATCAGGAGAATGACACGAAGTCCTCTGACTGATGAGCAGATAGAGTGCCGATTACGCAGTATCGATGTGTCCGGAGTGACGGGACTGATGCTGCTTTCTGTGTGAAGGCACAGACATAGTGACGGAGGAATGAAGGTGACGGCCGCCGGACTGTACGATCTGTATAGCCGGCGGCCGTGCATTTTCCGGAAATGGCTGCAGGCACTGTCCGGCAGCCGGGAGATGAAGGAAAGAGAGGCCGGATTTATGGGACAGAACTTCATTATCGAGGATGAGCTGAAGAAGCTTCCGAAGCAGCCCGGCGTCTATATTATGCATGACGCAAATGATGAGATCATTTACGTCGGCAAGGCGGTCAGTCTGCGCAACCGGGTGCGGCAGTATTTTCAGAGTACGAAGAACAAGACCGCGAAGGTCATCCAGATGGTGCAGCACATAGACCATTTTGAGTATATTGTGACAGACAGCGAGCTCGAGGCGCTTGTCCTCGAGTCAAATCTGATCAAGCAGAACCGCCCGAAGTACAACACCATGCTGAAGGACGACAAGACCTATCCGTATATCAAGGTCACGGTAGGGGAAATGTACCCGCGGATTATGGTCTCCCGCAGCATGAAGAAGGATTCGTCCAGGTACTATGGGCCGTATCCGACGGCCGGTGCGGTCCGCGACACGATTGAGCTTCTCAGAAAGCTCTGCCACATCCGGACCTGCAGCATGAAGCTGCCTGAAAATCAGGGAAAGGACAGGCCGTGCCTCTATTATTACATCGGCCAGTGCCCGGCGCCGTGCATGAAGGACAGCATCCGGCCGGAGGACTACAGAAAGAACGTCGATCATGTCATTTCCTTCCTGAACGGCCATGTCGGGCAGGAGATCGACATGCTGACGAAGAAAATGCAGAAAGCCTCTGAGGAGATGCGGTATGAGGACGCTGCGGAATACCGGGACCTGATCGAGAGCATCCGTATCATCGGCGAGCACCAGAAGATCACGTCGGGCGACGGAGAGGACCGCGACGTCATTGCGATCGCTACTGACCAGGCGAAGGAGAATAACAGCCATATGGACTGCACAGAGGCCGTGGCGCAGGTGTTCTTCGTGCGCGGCGGAAGGTTGGTCGGGCGGGAGCATTTCTTTCTCACGACCGATGACGCGGACGACAAGCCGCAGATTCTCAGGGATTTCATTTCCCAGTACTATGCGGGAACACCGTTTGTCCCGAAGGAGCTGATGATCGGGACTGATATACCGGACAGAGAGCTCCTCGAGGAAATGCTGACGAAGAGACGGGGCAGCAAGGTGACGATCCGCGTGCCGCAGCGGGGTCTCAAGGAAAAGCTGGTGGAGCTCGCCCTCGAAAATGCGGAGAATACGCTTGCACGTGACAGAGAGCGGCTGCAGAGAGAGGAAATGCGGACGACAGGCGCCGTGAAGGAGATCGCGGACCTGCTCGGCATAGAGAGGGCGGACCGCATGGAAGCATTCGATATATCGAATATCAGCGGCTTTGAGTCTGTCGGCTCCATGATTGTCTATGAGAAGGGAAAGCCGAAGCGGACGGATTACAGAAAATTCAAAATCCGCACGGTACAGGGCCCGAATGATTACGCGTCTATGGAGGAGGTACTGACGAGGCGCTTCCGGAGAGCAGCGGAGCAGTCGCCGGGCTTTACAAAGCTGCCGGATCTTCTTCTTATGGACGGCGGCAGAGGTCAGGTGCATATCGCGGAGCAGGTGCTGCGTGACACGGGATTTTCATTTATACCGGTCGCGGGCATGGTGAAGGACGATTATCACAGGACCCGCGGAATCTGGTTCAGGGACCGCGAGATCCCGATTGAAAAGAATTCGGAGGGCTTCAGGCTGATCACGAGGATTCAGGACGAGGCGCACCGGTTTGCGATCACGTATCACAGACAGCTTCGGAGTAAGGGACAGGTCCATTCCGTGCTTGATGACATCGAGGGAATCGGGGAGACGAGAAGAAAGGCACTGCTAAGGAGCTTCGGTTCTGTCGAGGGGATTCGTGACGCCTCACTCGATGAGCTCACACACGCGCCGTCCATGAACAGACCGGCAGCAGAGACCGTGTGGAACTTCTTCCACGGACAGAACGCGCCGGAGGCTCCGGCTGTCGTGGAAGAGGATGAGTGAGCTGCAGAAGTGGGCCATGGAATGGTCAAATTGAATAGCAGAGCAGTTGTTTTCGTGAAATTGGCGTGATAAAATATACAAAGATAATTTCATAAAATTGTCCGGTCTGTACAAAAATTACAGCGGATTTTCGGAAGCAACTGCATCCGAAACGGATATGGATTGACCGGTAAGTACCAGAAAGAAGGAACGGGCATATGAAAACTGTCGTTAGTCTGGCGAAGCTGGCGGAGGCTCTGAAGCTTAAGAATCTGACGCCTGATATTGATATGACAAAGATAGAGCTTACGACTCCGGATATCAACAGGCCGGCACTGCAGCTGACGGGATATTATGAGCACTTTGTCAAGGAGCGTGTGCAGATCATCGGATACGTTGAGTACACCTACATCATGCAGATGCCGGATCTTGAGCGCACGCGCATGTATGAGCGGTTTATTTCCAGCGGAATTCCGTGCGTTATTTTCACGACGCTGACAGAGCCGTCCGAGGAGATGCTGAATATATCCCGGAAATACGGTGTGCCGACGCTCGTCACAGAACGCACGACGAGCGGCTTCATGGCAGAGATTATCCGATGGCTGGGCGTTGAGCTCGCGCCGAGCATTTCCGTCCACGGCGTTCTCGTCGATGTCTACGGCGAGGGCGTTCTGATCATGGGTGAGAGCGGAATCGGCAAGTCCGAGGCGGCTCTTGAGCTTGTCCGGCGCGGACATCGTCTCGTCAGCGATGATGTTGTCATTATCCGGAAGGTCTCGGACGCGACGCTTGTGGGATCGGCACCTGATCTCACGAGACATTTTATAGAACTCCGGGGCATCGGTATTATTGATGTCAAGACGCTCTACGGCGTCGAGCACGTCAAGAATACGCAGCAGATTGATCTGGTGATCAAGCTGGAGGACTGGAACAGAGACAGAGAGTATGACCGGCTCGGTCTTGCGGAGGAATACACGGAATTCCTCGGCAACAAGGTCGTCTGCCACTCGCTGCCGATCCGTCCGGGTCGTAATCTGGCCGTTATTGTTGAGACGGCTGCTGTCAACCACAGACAGAAGAAGATGGGTTATAACGCGGCACAGGAGCTTTACCGCCGTGTTCAGCAAAATATGGCAGTACACAGGGAGGAAAAAGACAAATGAAAGACTATTGCTTCGGAATCGATATCGGAGGCACAACTGTCAAATGCGGACTTTTCAGGACGAACGGAGACCTCGTCGACAAGTGGGAGATTCCGACAAGGACCGAGGAGGCCGGCAAGAACATTCTTCCGGACATTGCGGCTGCGGTCAAAGCAAAGATGAGTGAGAAGAGCCTGACGGCAGATGATGTCGAGGGCATCGGTGTCGGCGTTCCGGGGCCTGTCCGTCACGGAAAGGTTCCGGTTGCCGTCAACCTCCACTGGGGAGAGACAGACATTGTCGGAATTCTCGGCGGTCTCACAGGACTTCGCGTGTGCGCGGGCAATGATGCGAATGTCGCGGCTCTCGGTGAGATGTGGAAGGGCGGCGCGGAAGGCTGCAGTGATGTCATCGTTGTCACACTCGGCACGGGTGTCGGCGGAGGCATTATTGTCGACGGGAAGCTGGTCGAAGGCGCGCATGGAGCCGGAGGAGAGATCGGCCATGGTCATGTGACGGACGAGCTGACAGAGCCGTGCAACTGTGGGAATACAGGCTGCCTTGAGCAGGTCGCGTCTGCAACCGGCATTGTCCGCGTCGCGAAGGATGAGATTACAAAGCATCCGGATGTAAAGACGGCGCTGAAGGATGACGGAGGTCTGAGCGCGAAGGCTGTCTTTGATGCTTATAAGACAGGGGATGACCTTGCCGAAATCATTGTGAACCGCTTTGCCAAGTATCTCGGTTCGATGCTCGGAGCCTATGCGTGCGTGACGGATCCGGAAATCATCGTTATCGGCGGCGGCGTCTCCAAGGCAGGTGAGCCGCTGATCGATATTGTGACTCGTTACTACAAGGAGTACGCGTTCTCAGCGTGCAAGAATACGCCGATCGTACTTGCGAGACTCGGCAACGATGCAGGCATCTACGGATCTGCAAAGCTGGTTCTGAATGCGTGACGGCAGGAGACCGGAGCAACTGGTTTCAATATATCAGGATTTATATCGCTTATAATATAAAAAGAGTCCCGGATCAGTTCAGGGACTCTTTTTGACGTTTTCAAGGCTCAGAGCGTTGTTTTATTCATTCTGATCGGCAGCTGTGTGATCGGCGTCTGCGTTATCGCCTCCGGTATCCCCGCCGTCTCCGGTCCCATCGCCGGCCTCATCGCCGTCCGTCTCATCACCGCCGGCATCTCCGGCGTCCGTATCTCCCTGCGTTCCGGCGAGCGCTGTATTGTCTGTGCCATCGCCTCCGCCGGCTGTGTAGTCTGTGTCTCCGCCGGCTGTGTTATTTGTATTCCCTCCGGCCGTGTAGTCCGTATTATCGCCTGTATTAGCGGTGTTTCCGCCGTTGCCTGTATTGTCGTTCTGATAGGCGGCTGTGGTCGGCGCTGCGGTCTGTTCGTTATTTTCCGCGATGCTTTCGTCTGAAGATTTGCTGTCCGCTGATGGCACGTAGAGCTCGATCGGGCTTGCGTCGAAATCCGTGTATTTGCAGACATTGCATTTCTTTGTCGGGATCTGGTCCCCGGCGACATAATCCTCGGAATCAAACGGGCAGGACGATGACGGAAGCATGCCTGAATAACCGCAGACGGTCATTTTCTTGATATCATCGGGCTTGACGAAGTTCTTGATCTCCTCATTTTCAGTGATGCGCGACATGATCTTCTGCCAGATCAGCTTGTGATATGTCCTGTAGATCCCTGAATCCGGAAGAGATGTGTTGTCGTCATAGCCGGCCCAGACACCCATCGTATAGTACGGTGTGTAGCCGACGAACCAGACGTTACGGTAATCATTTGTCGTACCGGTCTTACCGGCGACAGGCATGTTCGTGTCGAGCTGGCACTCGGTCGCGGTTCCGGACTTGACGACGTCCTGCATCGCACTTGTCAGGAGCCATGCCGTGTCCTCGCTGACCGCGCGGCTCGTCTCCGCCGTATTGTCTATGACTGTGTTTCCGTCCTGATCGAGAATCTTCGTGTAGAAGACCGGCTTCGTGTAGGTGCCGCCGTTTGCGATCGCCGCATATGCGGATGTCAGCTCAAGGTTCGTGACACCGTTTGTGATACCGCCGAGAGCGAGCGGCTGTACGACGTCCTTTGCGGGATCAAGTGTTGTGAAGCCGAACTTGAGGAGCTGGTTGTATGCCACCTGCGGGGTGAGGGCCGTGATGGTCTTGACCGCGGCGACGTTGATGGAATTCGTGATCGCCTGACGGACCGTGATCCATCCGCGGTACTGTCCGTCGGAGTTATGGACGGGCGTTCCGTTGCTGTAGGAATACTCCTCATCCTTGATATAGGTGCCGAGGTTTACGAGACCGTTCTCAAGGGCAGGGGCGTATGTGGAGACAATCTTGAATGTCGAGCCCGGCTGCCGTGTGACATTCGTCGCGCGGTTCAGCGTGAGCGATGCTGTCTTCTCGCCGCGGCCGCCCTCGATAGCCTTGACATAGCCTGTTGTCTGGTCCATGAGGACGAGCGAGATCTGCGGCTCCGGCGTCCAGGTCGTCGATTCCGCGACAATCGTGTCGCCCGCGCCGAGGATGTCTGCCTTGTACTCATCGATATATGCCTGTCCCTCCTCCTCGGAGGAGAACAGGTCGCTGAACGAAGTGTCACTCATTTTCTGCTGAAAATAAGTGACGAGCTTTTCATCGCTGAAGTTCTCTGTCGTGCCGTCAGAGTGGCGGACGGTCAGCGCCCACTCAAGCGAGTACTGGGTGCCGTCCGGGTAATTTGACTCGTCGGCAATCTCCTCGTCGCAGATTTGCTGAAGAGCCGGATCCTGCGTCGTGTAAATGCGGAGCCCGCCGGAGTAAAGAAGCTGGTACGCCTGATTCTCCGTGTATCCCTTCTGCGCCTCAAGATCACTGATGACCTGCTGGGTCAGCTCGTCGATGAAGTAGCTGTACACAGTATTCTGCGTCGCCTCGACGTCCTGCGCCTGCTGAATTCGCGTGTACACGTCGTCGGCGAGGGCCTCGTTCATCTGGTCCTCTGTGATGTAGCCGAGCTCGAGCATCTTGCTGAGAACGCGCTTGCGGCGCTCTGCGTTCTGCTCCGGATGCGTGATCGGATTGTATTTCGCCGGGTTCTGCGTGATGCCGGCGAGGACGGCCGATTCGGACAGCGTCAGGTCCTTGACGTCCTTGTTGAAGTACTTCTTCGATGCGGCCTGTACGCCATAGGTTCCGGCCCCGAGATTGATGGTGTTCAGGTAGTTTTCCAGAATCAGGTCCTTGTTTTTAAGCTTCTCCTCGAGCTTCACTGCGAGATACTGCTCCTGGAACTTGCGCTTGACACGGTCAATCAGTGTCTTTTCCGATGTCCACGTTGTGAATACGTTGTTCTTGAGGAGCTGCTGGGTGATCGTCGAAGCACCCTCCGTGAACCGGCCTCCGTTTTTGATGCCGGTGATGACTGCGCGGAGAATACCCTTCGGGTCGATGCCGTTGTGCTGATAGAAGCGCTCATCCTCGATCGCGACGACTGCATGCTGCAGGGAAACCGGGACATCGTCGAGCGATACAGCGGTTCGGTTTGAGTCGGAGGATGTGAGCTTCTGAAGCTGATTGCCCTCTGCATCGTAAATGAACGTCGCGTATCCGCTCGGCGCGATGTTGATGCTGTCGACATCGGGCGCGTTCGCGATGATTCCGTGAACCATTCCGACCGTTCCGCAGATGAGAACGACGACCAGACAGATCAGAGCGGCAAACAGTACGCGGAGCGTGACGGCTCCGACGCGTCTCTCAATCGACGGTTGGGACGATGAGAGCTGCTCCTCTTTTTTTTCGATACCTAACTGTGTGTAATCCATGAGCTCATTATATCAAAAAGAAAATGCGAATCCAAGATTCCTGTGGGGGTTTGCATGCCGCATATGCTATACTGAGAAAGGCTCAGAAAGAACAGGAGAGGAAAGCCATGGCAATCGATTACAGAACGTTCATGCATGAGGGCTTCTCGGAATATACGGACAGAAAGTCCCGGTTTCTCGGAGAAGCAGTCAAGGTTGCGACGCAGGAGGAGGCCGAGGCGTATATTGCCTCCGTGAGGAAGCGGTATTATGATGCGAGACACCACTGTTTTGCGTATATCGTCGGCGAGCCGGGAACGCCGGATGAGGTGACGCGGGCAGGAGACGACGGTGAGCCTTCCGGCACGGCAGGCCGTCCGATTCTCGAGATTCTGACCGGCCGAGCGCTTCATCACGTCCTGATTGTTGTCACGCGCTATTTCGGCGGTACACTTCTCGGAACGGGCGGGCTTGTGCGCGCCTATTCATCCGCGGCGAAGGCGGCAGCGGAGAATGCCGGTCTTGTCACTGTGCGCGCGGGCCTGCGCATGACGGTGACCATTGGCTATGATCTGATCGGAAAAATGCAGTATCTCTTTGAGAAGAACGGGATTACGGTCGCAGGAACGGAATATACGGACAAGGTCGTGTTCCGGATTGTGATACCGGCCGGACGCGAGGAAGAGACGCGGAAGCTGGTCCGTGAGGCGACGAACGCGGCGGCCGTGTGTGAGACGGAGGGCATGGAAATGTACGAGGAGCCTGTGAACGAGTGATGTGAGATCAGCATAGGGGAAAAGAACGTCCGGAGGAATGCTTCATCCTCCGGACGTTCTTTACATGAAACGAGTATTTAATTTCAGCAGGTCTCCGGCTCCGGATAATCAACGCCGAATGTCTCGACCGTGACTGTCTTCATTTTCTGCTCTGTGAGCGGCTTGTCCATCGGATCTGTCGGTGTCTCCGCGATCCGGTCGACAACATCGAGACCCTCGATGACCTTGCCGAATGCCGCGTACTGGCCGTCGAGATGCGGTGCGTCCGCGTGCATGATGAAGAACTGAGAGCCGGCGGAATCCGGGAACATCGTGCGCGCCATGGAGAGAACACCCTTTGTGTGGCGCAGGTCATTCCGGAAGCCGTTGCCGGAGAATTCGCCGCGGATGGAATAGCCCGGGCCGCCCATGCCCGTGCCGTCCGGATCGCCGCCCTGGATCATAAAGCCCGGAATGACGCGGTGGAAGATGACGCCGTCGTAAAAGTTGTGACGGATCAGGGAAATGAAGTTATTGACTGTATTCGGAGCGATTTCCGGGTAGAGCTCCGCCCGGATGACGCCTCCGTCATTCATCGTGATTGTAACAATCGGATTCTGTGCCATAGTATGTCTCCTTTCAGATCAGCGGTCTGCGGGCCGGTCAGACGAGCACCGGCTGCAGCCTGTTTAAAAGCGGTACGTTGACAACGACGCGGCCGGTATCTTCATTGACCAGTGCGTCTGATTTATCGCCGTCATTCCGGATGATTCCGCAGGGAATTCCCTCCGCGTGGCAGTAGTTGTAGAGCGCCTCCTCGGAGGCTCCGTTCTTCTTTCCGGCCGTCGCGCAGTAGTCCTGCACAGACAACAGATACGTGTCCTGTGTGACATCGATCCACGCGAGCATGTCCGGCCCCTCGATGATCATAAGCTTGGCTGAGTCAAGCTCGAGTACATGTGCTTTAATCATTTAATATCTCCCTGTCTGACATGTGCCGGCAATTGGCAGCACATTTGTCCGCTGCAAGAACCTTACCATCAAATCAGAGAGAATACAAGCGTAACCTGCACCGTGTCACAGCGGTGACCTGAAGAGCTTCACGCCGCCGGATTCCTGGACCGGTTTTCCTTCATTTCCGTACAGTCTGTGCGAAATGGCAAGGACCGTCCTTCCGCGGGACGCGCGGCCGAGCGCGGCGAGCACCGTCTTCTCTGTGTCCGCGTCGAGGTTCGCCGTGATCTCATCGAGAAGCAGAATATCCGGGTCCGATGCGATGGCCCTCGCGATGGAGAGCAGCTGCCACTGTCCGTGGGAGAACAGGGCCTCCGTGCATTCCGTATGAAAGCCCTGCGGCAGGCTCCGGATCGTCTCTGCGAGGCCGACTGTCTCCGCAGCAAGCTCCGCCTGCTCCTCGGAAATGCGCGCGTCGCGCAGCGTGATCTGGTCGAGAACGGTTCCCGGAACAGGCCGGAATGTCTGCTCGACACAGCCGAACACCACTCTGCGCCGGCTGTCGGGAATGTCACATGCATTTTCTCCGAAAATGAGGACTCGCCCTGAGTCCGGGCTGTACAGGCCGAGAAGGAGCTTGAAGATTGTGCTCTTGCCGACGCCCGTGCGGCCGGCGAGTGTGTAATGGCCGCCGCGGGGGACGGAGAAGCTAAGATGCGCAAGAACGGTGTCTCCGTCTTCATATCCGAATGAGACGTCCCGGAACTCGATGGCTGTGTCCTGCCCATCGGCTTCTCCGGGACCAGTCTTTGATGCGGCTCTGCCCGCCGCCATGGAGGTGTCCATGAGCGCTGCCGGTCTCTCATCAAGGCGCAGAAATTCATTGATTCTCCGCACGCCGGCAACCGCCTCCTGGATGGTCTGGATCTCCATGCCGATGCTCTCGATCGGAGAGAAGACCTGTGAGATATAGGTGATCACGGCCACGGAGGTACCGACCGACATGCCGAAAAATGAGCGGATTCCTGCATTTCCCGAGGCGGCAAGCAGCATGACGACGGCGACGACGGCTGCCTGCGTCACGAGGACGACCGGCGAGTAGACTGCGTCGTAGAAGTTTGTCCGCTCGATGGCACGGAAGCTGTCGAGGATGGCGCCGTTGTAGCGCCTTCTCATGTAGCGCTCCCTGCCGAGCGCGTGGATGGTCCGGATATTGTGGATCGTCTCCGGAACAAAATTCGTGACGCGCGCGAGTGCCTTCCGGTTGTCGAGCTGCGCGGCGAGTGTCCGTCTCTGCACATGCCTCGTGTACAGGAAAATGAGAGGCAGCACGGCGAGAAGCAGGAGGGCAAGTCCGCGGTTCCGTATGAAGAGGACCGCAAAGATGCTGATGATCTGGCACGCGTCCGCGAACATGCTGATGATGCCCGATGTGAACAGCTCCTCGACCGTGTCGGCGTCGAGCACGAAGCGCGAGGCTAAAGCTCCCGGGTCCATGCCGGTGAGCGTGCCTGCCGGAAGACTCGTGAGCTTCCTGCACAGGCCGCTTCGGAGCGCATGTGTGATCTTTTGCCCGTAGATGCACAGGAGGCTCTCACGGGCGGCCTCAAGGACGCCTGTGAGGGCAATAAGCCCGAACCATGCGAGAACCAGCGGGAGGGAGACAGCCTTCTGCGCGGTCAGCCGGTCAATGATATCAGCGAGGACGAGCGGCGGAAGGAGCGACGCGATGACGGCACCGATGACCGTCACAACGATCCCGAGCGACAGAAGAAAATGGCTGCGTGTTGCCCGGAGGATGATCGAAAGAGACGGATTGCCTTTTTCTGTCTGCTGTTTACTGTTTCTGCTCATCTGTATCACCATCCTCCTGAAGCTCGAAGAGCTCCCTGTAGTGCGGAATGTCCTTCAGCATGCGCTCGTGTGTCCCCACGACAGCCCGGCCGTCCTCCATCCAGATGACCTGGTCCGTCTCCGGGAAGAGGTACAGCCTGTGGGAAATGAGAATCACAACGGAATCCTTTGCAATTTCCCTCAAATTGCGGAAGACAGTCCGTTCTGTGTCCCGGTCGAGGGCTGAGAACGGATCATCGAGAATGAGCACCGGCCTCCTGTGCGCCAGCGTGCGCGCGAGGGCGAGCCTCTGCTGCTGGCCGCCGGAGAGGAGCACACCTCCTGTGCCGACGCGGGTCTCTGTGACAGCCGGCATCTCCGCAACCTCCCGGTCGAGACAGACCGCGGCCAGCATCTGCTGAAGGCCGGTCCCGTCGTCTGTCAGGAAGGAGGAGTGAATATCCGTGCCGTCTGCGGCTACGGATTCATCGCCCATGAGAACGTTATTCCGGATTGTGTCGCTCATGAGCTCTGTGTCATGCCCGAGGTATCCGATGATGCCGGACAGTACCTGCGGCGGCATGCTCCGGAGCTCCGTCCCCGCGAATGTGATCGATCCGTTATACGGCTCCTCGCAGAGAAATGCACGTCCGAACGAGGACTTCCCGCTCGCGACAGGGCCTGTGACTCCGATGATCTGTCCCGGCTCCGCCGTAAATGAGACGTTTCCGAAACGGGAGTCTGTGAGGCCTGAGACGACAAGCTCTGCCGGGTCCTGTACCACGGAGCCGGGCTCTGTCTGGACGGGCTGCATGAGCCCCTTGATCCGCTTCCAGGACACCTGTGCCTTCTGGACCGCGTTGAAGAGCTTTGCGGCATGGGAGGATTTGACGGCGAGCTTCGTGTAGCAGGACAGGAATGTCGTGAATGCAGCGAGATTCCAGGCGGTCCATCCGGTGTGGAGGACATTCCTTGATCCGAAGTACAGGATGAAGAGACCGCTCGCCATAGAGACGACCTGGTAGAGCGGCGGCATCGCCGAGACCCAGATCTCCGAACGCACGGAGGTTTTCTCGTAATCGTTCAGATGCTTCTCGTAATCCGCGTCCCGGCCGGCCTCACAGCCGAATATCCGGTATGTGACTGCATTTTGCGAGCGGTCAAGCGTTGCCGCGTTGAGCCGTCCGGCGGATTCGCGCGCCGCCGCGCCGGTCCGCTGCACGAGGGATTTCATTTTCCCGGCGATTACATAGGAGACAGGCGGGAACAGAAGGCAGAGCAGAGAGAGCCGCCAGTCATACATGAAGAGCATGACGCAGTATGCGATGAGCGCGACGCCTGTGTCAAAGATTTCAGTCGTGAATTTGCGCATGCCCTCCGCACAGGCGTCTACATCGGATACGGCCTTTGTCATGACGGAGCCGACATCTGCCCTCTTAAGCTCGGCGCTTCTTTTATGAACCAGGTTCGCGTACAGAATCTCCTTCATGCGCCTGCCCGTCGCGTTGGCGAACCGGCGCACATAGAGGCGCTTCAGGCTGCGGGCGAGCTGAACGGCCGCAATCACTGCCACATACAGCGCGACGAGGCGCGCCATGTCCGGGAAGCCTGCTCTTCCCTTGAAAATATTCTCGAGACACTGGGCCATCTGTCCCTCAAACCACGGCCCTGCGATGAGGCCGATATTGTAAATGAGCCCCGTAACTGTGACGACAGCGAGGCTGCGCCATTCGGCGCGAAAGTACGACGAGATCTTCTGCGGCTCGGCGATGGGAGTCGGAGAAAACGTCTGTTTTGTGCTGTTCATTTTCATACACTCCATATTGAATTATCAAAATAGTTCAATGCACTTTACGGGAATAAGCCATATCTCAGAGCAAACTCTCCCTGAAAACTGACGATACTCTCTGTGTCAATGTGCGTCAAGAAAGCCGGGGCTGAGTTTAGCAATTGTTTATTATAGATACGCCCGTGCGGTTCAGGCCGGATCGGCGTATAATAAGAACATAACGTTTTGGAGGGGTCATCGCGGCGGAGACGGCAGATGGCCTGAAAGGAGCAGATATGGCAGGGATTGCTTTGATCACGGGAGCGTCGTCGGGACTCGGGCAGGAGATCGTGCGTCAGCTTCATAAAAATAAATATGAGGAGATCTGGGCGATTGCCCGGAGGAAGGAGCGGCTCCTGGCGCTTCAGGAGCTCACGGACATCCCTGTCCGCGCCATTCCTCTTGATCTCACGGAGGAGTCATCCATCAGCGGACTTGAGAGGCTGCTTGACGAGGAGAAGCCGCGGATCAGCCTGCTTGTCAATGCGGCCGGCTTCGGAAAGATCGGGAATTACGCAGAAGTGCCGCGCCGTGACAGCGACAGGATGATTGATCTCAACTGCAGGGCAGCCGTCGATCTGTGTACGCTGGCGATTCCGTACATGGGAAAGGGCAGTCACATCATGAATATCTGCTCGACAGCCGGCTTTCAGCCGTTCCCGCAGCTGAATGTGTATGCGGCGTCCAAGGCCTTTCTCTACAGGTACAGCCGCGCGCTGCGGTTTGAGCTGCTCGGAACAGGAATCAGTGTTACGGCTGTCTGCCCGTACTGGGTGAAGGACACGGAGTTTATCCCCGGCGCGAAGGAGACGAAGGGCAGCGGTAAAATCAGAAGCTTCCCGCTTGCATCGGGGAAGAAGAGCGTCGTTGCGTGGGCGCTTCGGGATACATATATGGGCCTTCCGGTTTCTACACCCGGTCCTGTCTGCACGGCGCACCGCATATTTGCAAAATTCATTCCTGCGGAGGCCATGATGGGAATCTGGGAGCTGATCAGGCGCGCGTGAATCGGCCCGCACTGTCCGGATCAGGATCATCGACCTGTATGAGGAGTGAAAACCTGCTGCACGGGCACCTTTCGATTGTGCGATATGCGCAGGATATGGTATGCTATTTTGACAGACTTATGAGGAGGACACGGCTCATGGATATCATTGCACTTGGCATGACGGTTATGGACCTGATCGTGCAGAATGTCACACCGGAGCTCTTTGAGCGCGATTCCACACCGGTGAAGATCACATCTGTTCCGGGCGGAGACGCGCTGAATGTCGCGGTCAACGCTGCGGCGCTCGGAAGGGGAACGGCTCTGGTCTCTTCGATCGGCGACGATCCGAACGGGATCTACCTGCAGAATTTTCTGCGGGACCACTATGTGAATACATCCGCGCTCAAGGTCTGTGTTGACGGGATCGACGCGGACGCACCTGTTCAGACAGAGGATGACAATTCCTGGATGGATACGGGAAGCCTTGCTGAGGATGTGCGCGCCATTATGGCCGGAACGTATGCAGATGGGGAGGACGCCGGCACAGCTGCGGACAAGCCGTCCGGAGAGGAGAAGAAAACCACGGAGGAGCCGGAGGACGAGAGCCGGTTCGTCGCGATGGAGGAGGCCGGGGAACGTTCATTTTCAGATATTGTCGAGCCGCCGGCTTCAGATCCGGTTCTTTCCGGAGAGAAAAAGATCTATGAGACGGCTGTCAGTCTTGTCATGGTTGAGCCGTCCGGAGAGCGTCACTTCCTGTCGAGCACGGATATCTTCGATACGATCGGACCGAAGCAGGTGACGGACCAGATGCTGAGAAGCAGCAAGTTCTTAAGCCTCAACAGCTTTTACCGCATGCGGCAGCTGGACTCGGCAGGCGTTGTCCCGCTGTTTCGCAGGGCGCATGAGTGCGGCTGCACAACCGTTGTGGACACGATGCCATGCAGAACGGCATTTCCGCTGCAGCAGATTGCACCGGTCCTCAATGTGACGGATATTTTCCTGCCGAGTATTGACGAGGCGGCGCAGATCACGGGGACGCGCGACCTGCAGAAGATCAAGATCATTCTGTCCCGCTTCGGCATAAAGATCCTCGGCATCAAGCTGGGGACACAGGGCAGCTTTGTCACGGATTTTGCCAATGATTTCATGATTCCGGCCTATGTCCCGGACAAGGTCGTGAGCACGACCGGCGCGGGAGATACCTATGTCGCCGGCTTCATGACGGGACTTGCGGAGGGGATGTCCATGCGTGAGGCCGCGACATTCGCGTCCGCGGCGGCGAGCTTCACGGTTGAGGTTCCGGGCGCGTCCGGCGGCGTGAAGTCGCTCGACCAGGTCATGGACCGCGTGCGAAACGGAAAGACGACGTTCCGCTAAAGCACAGGGACAGACGAAACGAGGACTGCAGGGAGCAGGCAGAGATTCTATGGTCCACAGCGCATCAAATGCAGGGACAGCCAGAAAGGAAGAAAGAATTGGATACAGTCAGAGCGGTCATTTTTGATCTGGATGATACACTGTACAGCTACAGAGCGGCAGACGAGGTGGCCTTCGCCGCCGTCGCAGATTATGCGAAGAAGCGCTTCGGGCTTGAGCCGGAGAAGACGAGAGAGCTGCACGACCGGTGCTTTGCGCGCCAGAAGCGTGAGCTCGGGGAGGACAATGCGGGCATTCACAGCCGCATCGTCCGGTTCGAGAAGCTTCTCGAGGAGCTGAAGAAGCCGGTCTTTCCGCATGCGCTCAATATGACGGACCTGTACTGGAATACATTTCTTGACCACATGACCCCGGAGCCGGGCATCACAGAGCTTCTCCGGGTGCTGCGGCTCCGCGGCATACAGACGGTGGTCGGCACCAATATGACCTCCTATGTCCAGTACCGGAAGATAACAAAGCTCGGGATCGGGCAGTATATCGATACGGTCTGTACAAGTGAGGAGGCCGGGGCGGAGAAGCCGGGCCTGAAGTATTTCCTGTTTCTTCTCGCGAAGATAGGAAGGGCTCCTGAGGAGTGCGTCTATATCGGTGACAACGCGAAGCGCGACTACGCGGGTGCTGAAAATGCAGGGATCCCAGCCGTGTGGTATGCGGTAAATCCCGGCGTGCATCCGGAGGAAGAGGAGAAGACTGTTCGCAGAATCACGGACTACAGCGCGTGCCTGAAGGAGGACGGCATCGACCTCGGAGGAATCTTTATCCCATATGTGTAATCATTCAGCACCCCGCAGCAAGCTTCTGAAATCCGGATGGAGAGCTTGCTCGCCAGACGATTTCAGGAGCTTGCTGCGGGGCGGACAAGCGGCGCAGCCGCTCTGTCTGCCCACAACGAGGAACGCGCAGCGTTCCGAGTCTGGGGTGCTGAATAGCGTTGAATCGTAAAAACGAGGAACGCGTAGCGTTCCGAGTACGGGTACTGAATAGCGCTGCATATAAAAGAACTTCCGGACCAATTGCGGTCCGGAAGTTCTTTTTATGCAGGAGGTATATGGAGCAGGGGTCTGCCTTCTGGCGGCAGCACCTGCTTTTGGCTTTATCATGTGATGCTCAGCCCATTTCTACGACGACGGTCTGATGCGGCTTTGACGGATCGAACGGAATGACATTGCCTTCTACAGGCGTTCCGTCGACGGTCATGCGCGCGACGCCCTTCTCCGTCCCGTTCTGCTTTACCTCGATGTCGTAAGCAACACCGCGGTAGACTCTGTGTACCTTAAAATCGCCGAAGTCATGCGGGACGCAGGGATCAATCCGGAGCCCATGAAGCGTCGGGTAGATGCCGAGAATATACTGGGATATATCAGCAAATGTCCACGCGGCTGTGCCGGTGAGCCAGCTGTTCTTGCCCTGGCCGAAGAACTTCGCGTCCTTCCCGGCGACCATCTGTGAATAGACGTATGGCTCCGTCTTGTGGATGTCGCTCACGTCCTGCAGGAACGCGGGGCATGTCTTCCGGTAGACCTCGAAGGCGCGGTCGCCGCGACCGATGACCGTCTCCGCGATGGAGATCCAGGGGTTGTTGTGGCAGAAGATGCCTGCATTTTCCTTGTATCCCGGCGGATAGGAGGAGATTTCCCCGAGCTCAACGTGATAGCGCGTGTAGGCCGGCTGCAGGATCATGATGCCGTACTTGCTGTCGAGACGCTCCTTCACGGAATCGAGGGCTGTCTTCGCCTCGCCGGTCTCGACGCCGACGCCTGCGAGCACGCAGAAACCCTGCGGCTCGATGTAGATCTTGCCCTCCTCGCACTCGTCGGAGCCGACCTTGTGGCCGAAGGCGTCATATGCGCGGACGAACCATTTGCCGTCCCAGCCGGCCGTAAGGAGAGCCTTCGTCATGGCTTTGACCTCTGCGCGCGCAGCCTCCGCCTCCTTCTTCTTTCCGATGAGATCACAGATGTCCGCATATTCATTGCCGTACTTGACGAACATGCCGCCGATGAAGACTGATTCGGCCACAGGTCCCTCTGACGGTCCGAATGTCTGGAACGATTCGCCCGGATGCTCGGAGAAGCAGTTGAGGTTCAGGCAGTCATTCCAGTCTGCGCGGCCGATGAGCGGCAGTCCGTGCGGTCCTTTGTGCCCGGCCGTGAAGCGGAATGAGCGCGTCAGATGCTCGAACAGCGTTGTCGCGGCCGACATATCGTTGTCGTACGGGACCATCTCGTCAAGAATCGATGTGTCACCGGTCTCGCGAAGATATGCGGAGGTTCCGGCGATGAGCCACAGCGGATCGTCGTTGAAGCCGGAGCCGATGTCTGCATTTCCCTTCTTTGTGAGCGTCTGATACTGATGGTACGCTGAGCCGTCCTTAAACTGTGTGGACGCGATGTCGATGATACGCTGGCGCGCCCGATCCGGGATCAGATGGACGAAGCCGAGCAGATCCTGGCAGCTGTCCCGGAAGCCCATGCCGCGGCCGATGCCTGACTCGAAGTAGGACGCGGACCTCGACATGTTAAATGTAACCATGCACTGGTACTGGTTCCAGATATTGACCATGCGGTTGACTCTGTCATCCTTTGTCTCGACATGGAAGGTCTCGAGGAGCTGAGACCAGTATGCGCGAAGCTCGGAAAATGCACGCTCGACATCTTCATCTGTCTGATATTTCGCAAGAAGCTTCTTTGAAGGAGCCTTGTTGATGACGCCCGGCGCCTCCCACTTCTGGTCCTCGGGATTCTCACAGTAGCCGAGAACAAACACGAAGGACTTCGTCTCGCCCGGCATGAGCGGCACATGAAGCTCGTGGGCAGCGATCGGATACCAGCCGCTCGCGACAGAGTTTGTGCAGCCATTTCCCATGACGGCCTTCGGCGCGTCCGCTCCATTATATGTGCCGATAAAATCATCGCGGCTTGTGTCAAATGCGGCGATATCCGCATTGACAGAGTAGAGCGCGTAGTGATTGCGTCTCTCTCTGTATTCCGTCTTGTGATAGATTGTGGAGCCGACGATCTCGACCTCGCCTGTGCTCAGGTTCCGCTGGAAATTCGTCATGTCGTCCATTGCGTTCCAGAGGCACCACTCCACATAAGAAAAAATCCGGAGGTCCTTCGGCTTGTCTGATGTATTGGTCACCTTCAGCTGCTGGACCTCGCAGGTATCATTCATCGGGACAAATGCAAGGACATTTGCCGCGACATCGTCCTTCTCGGAGGAGAATTTCGTGTAGCCGAGTCCGTGACGGCACTCGTAGCGGTCAAGCCTTGTGCGAGTCGGCTGCCAGGCCGGATTCCAGACGGTGTCTCCATCCTTGATATAGAAATAATGTCCGTTGCTGTCATAAGGGACATTGTTGTAGCGGTACCGCGTGATGCGCATCAGCTTTGCGTCTTTGTAGAAGGAATATCCGCCGGATGTATTGCTGATGAGCGAGAAGAAGTCCTTCGTGCCGAGATAATTGATCCACGGCAGCGGCGTCTCAGGCGTTGTGATGACATATTCTCTGTTTTCGTCATCAAAATAACCGAATTTCATATGTGCTCTCCTTACCGTCATGTCACTGTTTCTGTTTTTGTGGAACAGGAAACCGTTCCGCCTGCCCGGAACGGTCTTTATTTTCGAAAACGTTTAAGAATGCTTTCGGGACAACCCGTCCATGACTTGATTATATGGTCAGATTCCTTGCAAATCAAGGAAAATTAAGGATATTTTGAGCAGGATAAAATAGTGAATGAAGGCGATGAAAAGCAGCTGTCCGGAGAGGAAATGAAACGGTTTTGCGGGATGAAAGCAGCATGAATGGTATGTTTCACGCAAAACCGATAAATATGCCCATATAAAACGGAACATAATCAACAAAAATAGTCGAAATGACGATAAAATATCTAAAATCCATTGCAAATCGATGAAAATCACGGTATATTAAAGCTACGAAAACGTTTAAGGATTATGAGAAATGCAGAGGGACGAGAATCCCGGATGCCCGGCAGTGAAGGGCAGGCAGACGTTGTGACAGAAAGAAGGAGGCGCGCCGATGGTATCGATGAAGGACATTGCGAAGCGGTGCGGCGTCTCTGTTGCGACAGTCAGCAAGGCCCTGAACGGCCACAGCGACATCAGCGAGGCGACGAGACTGGCAGTCAGAGAGAAGGCACGGGAGATGGGGTACTTCCCGAATTCCTCCGCGCGGGCCCTCAAGACGAACCGCTCGTTCAACATCGGAGTGCTTTTCACAGACAGGGCCGGCAACGGACTGACACACGATTACTTCGGACATGTGCTTGACAGCTTCAAGGTGGCTGCCGAGGCGCGGGGGTATGATCTGACATTCATCAATACGAACCGCACCAGCCGGAAGATGACCTTCCTTGAGCACAGCAGGTATCGCGGGGTTGACGGTGTCGTCATCGCAAATGTCGACTTCGACAGAGACGAGGTCATGGAGCTCGTCCGGAGCGATCTGCCTGTCGTGACGATCGATTACAGCGCTGATTCGAAGCCGTCGGTCGTATCGAATAATATCAAGGGTATGCAGGACCTGGTCAGCTATGTGATCTCTATGGGGCACAGAAGGATCGCCTATATTTGCGGAGGTGATGAATCAGTCGTTACAAGAAACAGAATCGGAAGCTTTTACCGGACCATGAGCGAGGCCGGTCTCGAGGTTCCTGATGAATATGTCGTGAGGGGAGACTACAGAAGTCCGGATCTGTGCAGAGAGTGCACGGCAGGACTTCTTGCACTGAAGGAGCCGCCGACCTGCATTCTGTATCCGGACGACCTGTCGGCCGTCGGAGGATACAATGCCGTCAGAGAACGTCACCTGTCTATTCCGGGCGACATATCGCTGGCCGGCTATGACGGTATCAATCTCGCGAAGATCATGGAGCCGCAGCTCACAACGATTGAGCAGGACACGGTGACGATCGGGAAAACAGCGGCGGCCAAGCTGATCGGGATGATTGAGCATCCGAAGACGACGCTGATCGAGAAGGTTATCGTGGACGGAAAGCTTCTCAAGGGAGGATCAGTCGGGAAACTGAGCTGATCCGGATGGCTTATTTATTCAGGTATCAGTCCGCAAGGGAGCGGTTCTGATAGAGCGTGTTTTACACCACAAAAAGGAGGAATCACTATGAAGAAGGAAATTGTCAGCGTAATGCTCAGCGCAGCGATGGCAGCAGCCCTGGCAGGCTGTGGAAGTTCAGCATCGACGACATCGTCTACAGGCAGTACAGCTTCATCGGCGGCAGGATCGGTCGTCACATCGACGGAGTCCACATCCTCGACAGCAGGCACAGCGAATCCGGGAACGACAGATACCGGGTCCGGAGAGGGCAAGGTGCTGAATATCCAGGTATGGAATACGGAGTTCGCACAGAGAATGGCCGATCATCTTCCGGGCTATACGGCAAAGGATCCCGATGATCCGACAGCCGGCGGCAAGATCGGCGATGTGACAGTCAAGTTCACAGTCACACCGACAGATGACAACGCATACCAGAACAATCTCGACGAGGTGCTTCCGAACAACTCATCCGCATCGGACGATGACAAGGTTGATATCTTCCTGGTCGAGGCGGATTACGCAAAGAAGTATGTCGACGCGGACGCAAATGTCGCAATGAAGCTTTCCGATCTCGGCATTACGGACGATGATCTGGCAGATCAGTATCAGTACACGAAGGACGTCGTCACAGACGCGAACGGCGATATCCGCGGATCCTCCTGGCAGGCATGCTCAGCGGGTCTCATTTACAACCGCGCGATCGCAAAGCAGGTTCTCGGCACGGATGATCCGACAGAGGTCCAGAAGGCTGTCGCTGACTGGAGCAGCTTCAATGCGACGGCAGAGAAGGTCAAGGCAGCGGGATATCAGATGTGCTCCGCGATGGACACATACCGCACATATTCGAACAACGTCAAGAGCCCGTGCGTCGTCGACAACAAGCTTGTGATCGATGACAACATCAACGCATGGATCGATGACTCCAAGAAGCTTGTCGATGCAGGCGAGGAGACATCCAATGAGCTCTGGGGCGATGACTGGTCGAAGGGCTTCTTCACGGCAACACCGCAGTTCTGCTACTTTGGACCGGCATGGTTCTTCAACTTCTCAATGCACAATGATGAAGACGGCGCTGTCGGCAAGGATGGCGGCTGGGGCTTCTGCAAGGGACCGCAGGGTTACTTCTGGGGCGGCACATGGATCTGCGCAGCTACAGGAACAGACAACCCGACACTTGTAAAGAACATCATTCTGGAAATGACAACAGACAAGACCGTTCTGAAGGACATCGCGGTCAAGGACAGCGACTGCGTCAACAGCCAGTCAGTCCTCAAGGAGCTTTCATCCAGTGACGAAGGCAATATCGCATGTCTCGGCGGACAGAATCCGTACGCGGAGCTTGCAGCCGGCGCTGAGACCATCGATATGAGCAACCTGTCCATCTATGATCAGGGCTTCACAGAGGAGATCCAGAAGGCCATGAAGGATTACTTCGACGGCAACGCATCGAAGGATGAGGCACTCGCTTCGTTCAAGAAGGCGATGCAGGAGAAGTATCCGGATATCACAGTTGACTGATAGCCGGCAGGAAAGGGCATATCAGTTCTAAACGGAGAATGAGAGCCTGCCCGCTAGGTCGGGCAGGCTCTTTTATTCGCAGAGGACACGGCGGTTCCGGAAGATTACGGCATGTATTTTTATCGGGAGGGATCTTGTATGAAAGGCAGCGGGACGGCTGCGGTGCGCGGCAGTCACAGGGTAAACAGGCACAACAGATGGGGATACATTTTCCTCATTCCGTTTTTTACAGTATTTGTCATCTTCCAGCTGATTCCGCTGGTCCAGACATTTTACTACAGCTTCTTTGAGAACTATATGTCGGGTCTCCGACAGATAGGACCGAATTTCATCGGGTGGGCGAACTATAAGAAGCTGATCGTGAGCGGCGATCTGTGGGTATACACAAAGAATACGATGATCATGTGGATCCTCGGCTTTGTGCCGCAGATTTTCTTCTCGCTTCTTCTCAGCGCGTGGTTTACGGACCCGTCGCTCCGCCTCAGGGGGCAGCGGTTCTTCAAGACCGTCATTTATCTGCCGAACCTGATCATGGCGGCTGCGTTCGCCATGCTGTTCTTCACGCTGTTTGCGGACAAGGGACCGATCAACTCCCTGCTGATCCAGCTCGGTGTTTTTTCAAAGCCGTATAAATTCATGAGTCATGTCGGATCGGTGCGCGGGCTGGTCGCGTTCATGAACTTCCTCATGTGGTTTGGCAATACGACGATTCTTCTTATGGCAGGCATGATGGGAATCGACACGAATCTCTTTGAGGCTGCCGAGGTCGACGGCGCGACATCGACCCAGATTTTCTGGAAGATCACGCTGCCGCTTCTGAAGCCGATTCTCGTCTATGTCATGATCACATCGCTGATCGGCGGCCTGCAGATGTTCGATGTCCCGCAGATCCTGACTAATGGCTCGGGCAACCCGAACCGGAGCGCGATGACGCTGATCATGTACCTGAACAAGCATCTCTACAGCAAGAACTACGGTATGGCCGGCGCTCTGTCCGTCCTTTTGTTCCTGATCACGGCGGTGCTGAGTATTCTGGTCTTCCGCCTGACAAATGCAGATGCGGTCGAGAAGGGAGAGCACTGATATGGCTGATATGAGTTTAAAGAAAAAGCGCGCAGTTTCAGTCCACGCGCGGCGCGTCATCGCCTACATAGTCCTGGTCCTGCTCTCATTTCTGTGCCTGTTCTGGTTCTATGTGCTGTTCATAAATGCAACCCGTTCAAACGGCGAGCTGGCGAAGGGCTTCACGGCGATTCCGAGCACGCATCTTTTAAAGAACCTGAACAACGTGCTGTTCCACGGCGCGCAGGACCCGATCCGCGGCATGATCAACAGCTTTATCATTGCGGGTCTCAGCGCGGTGCTCTCGACATACTTCTCGACGATGACGGCCTACGCCATCCACGCGTACCGGTTCAAGGGAAGAAAAGCGATCTACACATTTATTCTCGCGGTCATGATGATTCCGACACAGGTCACGGCACTCGGCTTTATCAAGTGGATGACGAAGCTGCATCTGATGAACAACTTTGCACCGCTGATCATTCCGACCATCGCGGCACCGGTGACATTTTTCTATATGAAGCAGTATATGGATTCCGTTCTGTCCCCGTCACTGCTTGAGGCGGCGCGTATCGACGGAGCGGGAGAGTTCCGGACATTTAATACTATTGCGCTTCCGCTGATGAAGCCGGCGATCGCAGTCCAGATGGTGTTTACATTTGTCAGCAGCTGGAATAATTACTTCACTCCGGCCCTGATCCTGAAGGACAAGGCGAAGAAGACGCTCCCGATCCTGCTCGCAGAGCTTCGCGGCGCGGACTTCATGAAGTTTGATATGGGCCAGGTGTACGCGATGATCGCGTTTTCGATCTTCCCGGTCATTATCGTGTATCTGTTCCTTTCGCGCTACATCGTCGGCGGTGTGACGGCCGGCGGCGTGAAGGAGTAGAACTTCCTGCGCGAAAGCAGACGTATGAGTAATTATGAGCAGCTGTCTTTTGTGCCGCCGGCCTGCTGCGCGCGGATTTTCCGCGCCCAGCACCGGTGGCACATTGCTATGTAGGAGTCGTTGCCGCCGAGCAGGACCTGCTCGCCGGCCGTGATGATCCGTCCGTTTCCGTCTATCCGTGCATTTACGGTCGCCTTGCTTCCGCACGCACAGATTGTTTTGATCTCTGCGATCGAGTCTGCCAGCTCCATGAGGCGTCTTGAGCCGGGGAAGAAATGCGTCTGAAAGTCGGTCCGGAGGCCGAAGCAGAGGACAGGAATATCCTCCTCGTCGACGAGTGTCCGGAGCCCGTCGATCTGTGCGGGTGTGAAGAACTGGCTCTCGTCGGCGATGATGACATCGTGCTTTCCTGCGCGGTGCCACGCCTCAATAATATCCTCGTCGGGCGTGATTGCCTCGGCCCTCGCGCTGAGCCCGATCCGGCTGCGAATGATATCCTGTCCGTCCCGCGTGTCAGTCGCGGGCTTGATGAGCCAGACCGTCATATCTCTCTCTTCATAATTGAATTTTGTGATGAGCGCCTGGGCAGACTTCGAGGAGCCCATCGCGCCGTACTTGAAATATAATTTTGCCATTTGTCTGTCTTTCCTCTGCCTGCTGCAATGACCGCTGCCGCAGGTACGTCATTTACTGGTCGAGATGCGCCTGCACGCGCCCGATGACCATATCGACGGCCACCTGGTTCTGCCCGCCTTCAGGAATGATGATGTCCGCGTAGCGCTTGGACGGCTCGACAAAGGCCTCGTGCATCGGCTTGACTGTGTCAAGATACTGGTTGATGACGCTCTCGAGCGATCTGCCTCTCTCTCTGACATCGCGGCGGATTCTTCGCAGAATGCGCACATCGGCGTCCGTGTCAACGAAGATCCGGATGTCCATCAGATTTCTCAGCTCCTCCGACGCGAAAATGAGAATCCCCTCGACAATGATGACGCGCGACGGCTGGATTGTCAGTGTACTGCTGGAGCGGTCGTGAATCGTGAAGTCATAGACAGGACACTCGACGGAGTGGCCCTTCTTCAGTTCCTTCAGGTCGTGAACCATGAGGTCCGTGTCGTAGGCGTCGGGGTGATCGTAGTTCAGCTTCGAGCGCTCCTCGTAGGAGAGATCGTGATGGGCCTTGTAGTAGTTGTCGTGATAGATGACGCTCACGTCCTGACCGAAATGACGGACGAGCTGACGCGTGATCGTTGTCTTTCCGCTGCCGGTACCGCCGGCAATTCCGATGACGATAATTTTATCCATAACAAGCATCCTCCGATGAACCGGAAATTCCGCGTGAGGCACCGTGTGACAGAATCCGCGGCTGCCTCCGGGCCGGATTAATCCGAATTATTGTACCATACTTTGCGGTCTGTGCCTTCTCGATTATAGGAAAACCTCGGGCTTCTGATATTCGCGGCCGCATGCGGCTTTGGGTGCGTGTGAACAGCAGCGAACAACATGAGACTGCACAGACACCGATGCAATGTTCTTGTCTTTACTGTGCAGATTGTGTATAATCATGGTTACACAGGTTGCGCTTTGGTGCAACTTTACAAGTGTCAGAGGTTCAAAGGAGGAAATATGAAAAAAGCAATTGCAATGGTACTGACTGCGTCAATGGCAGTGGCATCTCTGGCGGGATGCGGAAGCTCATCCTCAAAGACAACGACAACGTCATCCGTTGTTACGGAGACGGGAAGCGGCGCGACGGCTGCGACATCAGGAGCTGCGGCGGCATCAAATTCCGACATGAAGGTTGCGATGATCACGGATTACGGCGACATCACAGACCAGTCCTTCAACCAGACGACCTATGAGGCGTGCAAGGCGTTCTGCAAGGACAACTCCCTTGAATTCACGTACTACAAGCCGGACGGCAACAACGACTCCGACCGCGAGGCCATGGTCGATAAGGCCGTGTCCGATGGCTACAACGTCATCGTGATGCCGGGCTATGCGTTCGCGCAGTGCCTCGTCGATGAGTCCCCGATGTATCCGGACGTGAAGTTCATCGCTCTCGATGTGTCACAGGACGATATTGACGGCGCGGAAAATGCAAGCAGCTACACGGGCGACAATGTCTACTGCGCGATTTATCAGGAGCAGATCCCGGGCTACATGGCAGGCTACGCGGCAGTCAAGATGGGCTACAAGAAGCTCGGTTTCCTCGGCGGCATGGCTGTTCCGGCTGTTCAGAGATATGGCTACGGCTTCGTACAGGGCGCTGATGAGGCAGCCAAGGAGCTGAATGAGACAGACGTCGAGGTCAAGTACGTCTATGGCAATGCGTTCCAGGGCAATGCATCCATCACGGCGACAATGGACACCTGGTACTCAACAGGCACACAGGTTGTGTTCGCCTGCGGCGGCGGTATCTGGACATCAGCGGCTGAGGCAGCTGCGAAGTACAGCGGCAAGATCATCGGTGTCGATGTCGATCAGAAGGGCATCATTGATGGCCAGTACGGCGACGGCATGACTATCACATCCGCGATGAAGGGTCTTGCGGCAACGGTTAATACGCTGCTTGAGGCAGTCAAGGACGGCAAATGGGATCAGTACAAGGGCCAGATCCAGAACCTCGGTCTTGTGTCCGGTACGGATATGTCCCAGAACTACGTTGGCCTTGCGGAGGACTCCACAATCTGGACAGACGGATTTACGGATGACAACTACAAGACGCTTGTCGGCCAGCTGTATGACGGCACGCTGAAGGTCAGCGATGACACGACAAAGAGCGCATCTGACTTTGCAACAGTGATCAAGGTCGACGATCAGGGCACGCTCTCTGGTTCATGACAAGCTTCTGCGCCAATGCGGCACTGATCAGGTTTCTGATGGGTACTGTTCAGCAGCCAGGAAAACTTCTGATGGGGTACTGAATAATTACCATATCGGAATTCCGCGCGGCAGGTTATAATGGATTCAAGGAAGGATCGGCAGATGTTCCGTCTGCCGGTCCGTTTTTTAACAGCATTCCTGTGATTCCGGGAAAACAGGTAAACCCGGAGGGTGACAGCGGGCTGTCACTTAAAAAATGAAGGGAGGCGGTATCGTGGGAATTCCGTATGCGATCGAAATGGTCCATATCACAAAGAGGTTCCCGGGCATCATCGCCAATGATGATGTCACATTGCAGCTCAGGCACGGCGAGATCCACGCACTGCTTGGCGAGAATGGAGCTGGCAAGTCCACGCTCATGAGTGTTCTCTTCGGTCTCTATCAGGCCGAGGAGGGAGAAATCCGGAAGGACGGGAAGAAGGTCACGATCAATAATCCGAATGATGCGAATGACCTCGGGATCGGCATGGTGCACCAGCACTTCAAGCTCGTCCAGTGCTTCACGGTGCTCGACAATATTATCCTCGGTGTCGAGACGACAAAGCACGGCATCCTGCAGAAGGATGAGGCGAGGAAGAAGGTCATGGCCCTGTCGGAGAAGTACGGCCTCAAGGTCGATCCGGACGCGAAGATCGAGGACATCACGGTCGGTATGCAGCAGAGAACAGAGATTCTGAAGATGCTGTACCGCGACAATGATATTCTCATTTTCGATGAGCCGACTGCGGTCCTCACGCCGCAGGAGATTGAGGAGCTCATGCAGATCATGAAAAACCTCAAGAAGGAGGGAAAGTCGATTCTGTTCATTTCCCACAAGCTGAATGAGATCATGGAGGTAGCTGACCGCTGTACGGTCCTCCGCCGCGGAAAGTGCGTGGGAACTGTCAATATCGCTGACACGAATGAGCAGGAGCTCTCCCGCATGATGGTCGGCCGCGACGTTCAGCTCGTTGCGCAGAAGACGCCGGCGAAGCCGGGAAAGACGATTCTCGATGTGCGCGGCATGACGGTCGCATCAAACCAGCACAAGAACAATGCCGTGAAGCACGTGTCATTTGAGGTGCATGCGGGCGAGATTGTCTGCGTCGCAGGTATCGACGGCAACGGTCAGACAGAGCTCGTCTATGGTCTCACGGGTCTTGCTCCTGTGACGGACGGAAGCATTACGCTCTGCGGCAATGACATCACGCATGCGCCGATCCGGAAGCGCTCCGCAGAAATGAGCCATATCCCGGAGGACCGCCAGAAGCACGGCCTCGTGCTCGATTATTCTCTGGAGGACAATCTTGTGCTTCAGCGGTACTGGCAGCCGGAATTTACGAAGGGCGGGTTCCTGAGAAGGTCTGCGATCCGTTCGTATGCAAACCGGCTGATTAAAGAGTACGACATCCGCTCCGGTCAGGGGCCGGCAACGATTGTGCGCAGTATGTCCGGCGGCAACCAGCAGAAGGCAATTATTGCGAGGGAGCTCGACCGGGAGCACAAGCTTCTTGTGGCGGTGCAGCCGACCCGCGGTCTTGATGTCGGCGCCATCGAGTTTATTCACAAGCAGCTGATCGCGGAGCGCGATGCAGGTACAGCGGTGCTTCTCATTTCCCTCGAGCTCGAAGAGGTCATGAACGTGTCGGACCGGATCCTTGTCATGTATGAGGGTGAGATCGTGGGAGAGCTTGACCCGAAGAAGACGACAACAGAGGAGCTTGGCCTCTACATGGCCGGCGCGAAGAGACAGGAGGCAGGACGATGAAAGAGAAAAAGAGTATTCTGACAAACGGGCTGTTCCAGTCGATTATCTCGGCCGTCATCTGCATTCTTCTCGGACTTCTTGTCGGCTATCTGGTACTGCTTGCGATTAATCCGGCCGGGGCCGGCAAGGCAATCCAGGCAATTGTCAAGAATTATCTGAATTATCCAACGAAAATGGCCCAGATGAAGTATCTCGGCAATACGCTCGTCAAGACAGCGCCTCTTCTTATGTGCGCTCTGTCGATCAATTTCTGCTACAAGGTCGGCCTCTTCAACATTGGTGCGGCCGGTCAGTATGTGGTCGGTGTAGGAGCCTGCCTGTACGGCGCACTTGCTCTGAAGTGGTCATGGCTCCCGTGCATGCTTCTTGCGCTCGTTGCAGGAGCTGTCTGGGGCCTTATTGTCGGCCTGCTGAAGGCGTATCGGAATGTCAATGAGGTTATCTCCGGCATCATGCTGAACTGGATCGGTCTCTATCTGGTCAATACGCTGCTCTCTAATGTCAAGGAATCGACGAGCCCGTATACGTACGCTCTCGGCAAGACTAACAAGGCCGCGATACTTCCCGGCGGCGGTCTTCCGGCTGTATTTTCAAATAACGGGTATGTCACGATCGCGATTCCGCTCTCGATTATTATTGCGGTCCTGATCGACATTCTTCTGACGAAAACGAAGATCGGCTATGAGCTGCGTGCGACCGGCTTTAATAAGGAGGCGGCGCGGTATGCAGGCATGAACGAGAAGAGAAACCTGATCATGACGCTCGTGATCGGCGGCGCGCTGGCGGGCCTCGGAGCTGCATTCTATTATCTGTCCGGCTACGAGCAGTGGGAGGTCACGACATCCTCTGTTCCGGGCATGGGCTTTAACGGAATCGCGGCGACGTTCCTCGGCGGCCTCAATCCGATCGGAACGATATTCGCCTCGTATTTCCTGCAGCATATCATGAGCGGCGGCTCGTATCTCGACAAGAATATCTATCCGTCCCAGATTGCGGACCTGATCACAGCTATCATTATTTATCTCTGCGGCTTCGTGCTGTTTATGAAGACGGTCATGAACCGCATGGCCTCTTCGGGAAATGAGAAGAAGCTCCGCCGGAAGACGGCAGAGAGTAAGAAGGGAGGCGAAAAGGCATGATCCTGCTTATTCAGTACACGCTGATTTTCGCGGCGATCCTGTCGCTGGTTGCCCTCGGCGGCTGCTTCAGTGAGCACTCCGGCGTCATCAACCTTGGACTTGAAGGCGTCATGGTCATGGGAGCCCTCGGCGGCGCTCTGACGATGAAGAGCCTCGGCAGCGCGCCGTCGGCAGAGGTTGTTCTCGTGACGATCCTTGTCGCGGCTCTCTCGGGCCTTGCGTACACACTGCTGCTTGCATTTGCCTGCATCAATCTGAAGGCGGATCAGACGCTCGTCGGCACGGCCCTCAATATCCTGGCGACAGCGGCGGCGACCGTTATTGTCAAGGCGATCAACATGTCGGAGGATTCGTCGAATGTCTCGTCGACGGTCGTCTACACGAAGGCAAACCACGCGCTCACGACGAAGATCGGTGGCTTCAGCTTCAACTGGTTTGTGGCTGTCGCGATCATCGCGCTGATTCTTGCGTATGTCATTCTCTACAAGACAAGATTCGGACTCCGCCTTATGGCGTGCGGTGAAAATCCGCAGGCGGCCGATTCGGTCGGCATCAATGTGTTCCGGATGCGCTGGTGCGGGGTCCTCATTTCCGGCGTGCTCGGCGGCATCGGCGGCATCGCCTATATCACGGCCGGCGTGTCCCAGTGGAAATTTGAGACGGGCGTGGCCGGCTGGGGCTTCCTGGCTCTGGCCGTCATGATCTTCGGTCAGTGGAAGCCGCTCAATATCGGACTTGCGGCACTTCTGTTCGGCTTCTTCCGGGCACTGTCCAGCGTCTACTCCGGTATTGACTGGCTCGCTGCACTGAAGATTCCGAGCACGATCTATGTCATGCTGCCGTACATTATTTCGCTGGTTGTCCTCGCATTCACGTCAAAGAATTCGAGAGCGCCGAAGGCGGAGGGCATTCCGTACGACAAGTCGACGCGGTGAGACGCGGATGGCTGCGGCATTTACAGGGAGGATTGCATGAAGATTCCATATCCTGCCGTATGAGCGTGAGGAGGAGCTGTGGCCACAGATCGACCGGATCCTCGGAGCTTAACCGGAAGGCTGTCTCCGGACAGATTTTCCGGCAGAACAGGACAGAACCCGTGTCAGTTGACGCGGGTTCTGATGCTATAAAAATAATTTATAACCCGATATAAAAATGAGGTATTAGACAAGAACCGAAGAATGGATTAAGATCAGAAACACAAACAGAACAAATCCGATAACAATAATAGGAATGTAGGAAATCGGATCACTGAATCATCCAAAGGAGGATACGAGCATGGCAAAGATCACGGAAGAATACGAGAAGACATGGCATTTTGAGACAAAGCAGGGACACGTCGGACAGGAGGAGCCGGATCCGGCTACGGACGCAAGAGCCGTTCCGATCTATCAGACAACATCCTATGTGTTCCGCAACAGCGATCACGGCGAGGCGAGATTCGGTCTCAAGGACGCAGGCAATATCTACGGCAGACTGACAAACCCGACAGAGGGTGTGTTCGAGGCGAGAATCGCTGCCCTTGAGAACGGCACGGGTGCTCTTGCAGTCGGTTCAGGTGCTGCGGCTGTCACCTATGCGTTCCAGGCTGTCGCTCATGCGGGTGATCACATCGTCTCCGCAAAGAACATCTATGGCGGCACATATAACTACCTGAAGCACACATTCCCGGATTACGGCGTCACAGCTACATTCGTTGATCCGTTTGATCTGAGCGAGGCGGAGGCAGCTATCCAGGACAACACAAAAGCACTGTACGTCGAGAGCCTTGGAAACCCGAACGGCGAGGTCGTCGACATCGAGGCGTGGGCAGCTCTTGCACACAAGCATGGCCTTCCGCTCATTGTCGATAATACATTCGCGACACCGTATCTTCTTCGTCCGATCGAGCACGGCGCGGACATCGTCGTACATTCCGCAACAAAGTTCATCGGCGGACACGGCACGACACTCGGCGGCGTCATCGTCGATGGCAACTTCGACTGGACACAGTCAGACAAGTGGCCGTGGCTCACAGAGCCGAACCCGTCCTATCACGGCGTAAGCTTCGCGAAGGACACAGCTCCGGCTGCATTTGTCACATACATTCGTGCAATCCTTCTTCGCGATACAGGTGCGACGCTCAGCCCGTTCAGCGCATGGCTTCTTCTTCAGGGAACAGAGACGCTGTCACTCCGCGTCGAGAGACATGTCGAGAACGCGCTCAAGGTTGTCGATTACCTCGAGAAGAACCCGCATGTTCTGTCCGTAAGCCATCCGGCTGTCTCCAAGGATCCGAAGCAGCAGGCGCTCTACAAGAAGTATTATCCGAACGGCGGCGGCTCGATCTTTACATTTGATATCGACGGCGATGAGAGAAAGGCGAAGGACTTCATCGACAATCTGCAGCTCTTCTCCCTGCTTGCCAATGTTGCAGATGTCAAGTCGCTCGCAATCCATCCGGCGTCCACGACACACAGCGAGGACAATGCGGAGGAGCTGCTTGAGCAGGGCATCCGTCCGAACACGATCCGTCTGTCCATCGGCATCGAGCACATCGATGATATCATTGCCGATCTGGAGCAGTCATTTGCCAAGACATTTAACGATTAATTCCGCTATACATTCCTATGGGAACGGCCGCCTTCGGGCGGCCGTTTTCATGTAACGGGCTACAATCCGCGGTATGTGTACCGGCCAGCGATATGGACTTTTGGGCGGACGGGCCATATAATACCCATCGTAGCTTTGATTTTATGAAAAATTTGTAATTATCCTGAATTATTCACCGCGTTGCGGTGCCAGCGGCTGAAAGCCGCATAGTTACTTTGATTGCCGGTTTTATTGCCTTCATCTGAAAAGTGAACATAAAAAAGAGCTCGATTTCTGGTAA